>JANQLS010000145.1 GCA_028280485.1 Planctomycetota bacterium | reverse complement strand
AAATCATTTAGTAAGCCCGGAGCGTAAGCGAGGGGATCGATCCCGTCGCTTACGCTCCGGGCTTACTAAGTGACTTTAAAGATGTCTAACGCCCTAAGTCTTAGCATTGAGGGCTAGTCCTTCTCCCGATTCTCCATGAATTTCCCCGCTAAAAGATCGTCGACGAGTTTCACCAAGGCTCGAGTCGCCGCCTCGATAAAGCGTTCTCCCTTTTCGGCGGTAGCTTTGGTGGGATCACCTAAAACCCCCGTTTCCGACCACTCATCCCAAAACCTAAAAACTCCGACCTTTCCGGGTTGGAGCATATCTTTGTGATCAAACTCACTCGGGCAAGACTCGCCATCCTTAACGTATAAATGCTTTTTAACGAGGTCGGGATGCAACTTCAGCATCACGGAAGTTTCCATCTCGCCGGCATGACCCATTCCACCCGCTTCTGAATCACGAATTTCAGCAAACTCCTTCGCGGCTAAGGGCCAGTAAGTAGCATGGAGAGCTTGAACGTGAGGATTCTTCAGTCGGATTTCCTGAACGGCAACATTTAACAGTGCTTGATTACCACCGTGGCCATTCAAAAGAATGAATTTGGTGAAACCTGCCTCTTCCAAGCTTTCAACGGTTTCACAGATCACATCTAAGAATGTCCGACTACTCAGGGTCAAAGTTCCCGGAAAGACCAAGTGGTGGGGGGATGAGCCGACTTTTTGGGTCGGTAAGAGCAAAATTCGATCGGATGCAGCCCCATCCAGGCTTTCTGATATCCCAGTGGTGATATAGCTGTCCGTCCCCAAGGGAAGATGGTGGCCATGTTGTTCCACCGCGGCCACTGGTAAGACGACGGCCATTTCTTTCTGGTCTAAGGATTTGATGTCCGGCCAGGTGAGTTGCTCTAATTTCATATTAATAAAGACTTTTCAAAAATTCTTAAGCTTAGATATATCAACATTCTATCACTTATAAATTGTAGATAGGTAAAATTACCCAACTCCACTTCCACTTCATCTTTAACTAAAAAATGTTGGAGATTCCAACGAATTATAACCACAGGTTTTACCGCAAAATAAGAACTTATTTAGGCTTCTGACTTGCAGCGAGCCCGATCTGCTTCTATCATTGCCATAAAATTAGGGTAAATAGATGAGGATTCTTCCCTTCGCTGACCTTCAATAAATAGTTAAAACCTCTCTGAGAGCTATTTATTTTCGTCTGAAGTAAGAATTCCATATCAAAGCTAGAGTTGGGTCTTGCTTTGATTGTCTTCAGTTCCTCATTCTCCGACGCCATCGCGGCTATTGGGTGAGTCCCCAAAATGGAATCTTCCTGTTGGAGAAATCGAGGATAGGAAAATCTTCATCACCTTGAACTGGGTAGGCCAGAGGAAATCATTACTGGGTCATTTAAGAAAAGAATTCAAATCAGCTTAACGGGTCAAATTCTTTTCAATCTCTCGATGATTCATTTTGCTTCTTCGCATCCCAAAATGAATTGAGCCCTTTAGGTCTGAAATAAAAGCGGAATTGGTATCATTATTAATTCTTCAATTCAGTTTGCTTTCAGCTCTTTATTAACTCAACGATTTGCGGGTTGTTATCACTGCCTTCTTCAGTTTAGGAATTAAGTTCCATCACTTTTACTTCTATATAAAAGGGTTTTCGCAAAATGAAGAGTTACTTCACGAAGCTGTCAGCTTTCGGCCTAATGGCTGCATTATCGGCCGTTCTGTCTGTTGATAGTGTTTACGCTCAGTTCGATGCTGACGGTCATGTTTTAGATGACCAGGTATTAGTATTGGGTCCATTCAATAACGGTTGTGGTTGTTCCGACAACGCGTGTATCGATCAGAACTTCATCGCTCCTTCTTCAATCTGTGAAGCTTTTGCTGAACTGGACGAACCTATCGATTACAACTCAGATGAAGCTGCCTCGACCGGGTACCAAGGTCCTACCGATGGTGACGGAAATCCCATTTGGAGAGAATTTAGCGATGGAGCCATCGATGGCAACATCGATTTCAATGCTGATGGTGCCAACACCGGTGGTAATGACGATGTAATGAGTATGGCTGGTTTCTACATTGAAGTTCTCAATGACCCTCAACTCTTCAACTTTTGTGTGGGTTCCGATGACGGAAACCAAATCTTTGTGGATGGAACTCGTATCTGGAGCAACAACGCTTGTCGTGGGTCAGGATTCTGTCAAGATCGAATCGACGGAATTGAACTCGATGTAGGAACTCACTTCATCGTGATGGCCGTCTTCGAACGAGGTGGAGGATTCAACGGAAGAATTTCACTTCGAGATGGGAACGACGATTCTCCAATTACGATCGACCACCCGAATGTTCAGCTCTTAGGGCAAGATCCCGGTGGATATGAACCTCCTATCTGTAACTTCGTTAACCGTGACCTCTTTAGCCCCAGTAATCCAAATGCTTGTCCTCCAGAAGTTGGTGGCCCTGCAACGGGTACTCTCTCTTATGAACTTTTAGATGGTGAAGCGGGAACCGACGAAATCATCATCACTGAAATCGTCAATGGCGTCGCTCCTGACGATGTCGATGCACCTGGCGCTTCTAAAACGGGTCTCTTCGATGGTTGGATTGGTCGTTGGTTGCTCCTCGGTCCCTTAGATCAAGGAACAGACGGAACCGGTCACGCTCCCGGTGAAGAACTCATTCGCGCTGACTACCTCACCGACGGTGACATCAATGATATTGAGATCGAACCCGTTCCCGATGAAATCATCGAAATCGATTTCAATGGAACAGCTCAATCCGTAGGCCTCACTCCTGGCTACGATGTTAAATTGAATCCCGATGGCTTGCCCACTTGGTACGCTCACGACGATGCTGATCCTAATGTAGGAATCAACTTCAATACGGCAGATTTCTACAATGCCGACCTCAACCAAAACATGGTTTACGCAGTCACCTATGTGGATGTTCCCGACGGTGGCCTTACCAATGTTTGGGGTGGAATCGGTAGTGATGACTCCGCTCAAGTCCTCGTCAATGGCGAAGAAAAATTCATCGTCAATGTCGGCCGTGGCTGGGGTGGCGCTGGCCAAGTTCAAAACGCGTTCTTGATTGGCGATTTAGAGGCCGGTATCAACAAGATCATGATCAAAGTCTTCGAGGGTGGTGGAGGCCACGGTTTCCGCTTCCGCCTTCAAGATGAAAATGGAAATGGAATTGGTGTACCCGTTTGCTTCGATCCCGATGCAAACGACTGTGTAGAAGCCGCTCCTAACGGAACGATTCTCACCTACGAAACCACCAAGGGTGACCTAGGTGGCGACGGCGTAACCTACACCCTCAATGTCGATGATGCGACGATCAGCACTTCTGGTGAAACAAACGTCGGTCCCGTCATCGGTGATGGTTCAGTCGTCGTCCTTCCTGAAGAAGGTGCTGGCCTGACCGGTATCGATATCGATGGAGATGGAAGCGTCGACTTCGAAAACGCCCACACCATCGGACCTCGTTGTCCCGATCTCGCCGCGATGACTCCCGAAGAGATCTTCAACGTGGATCAAGATGCAGGAACTATCCAAATCTCTGGTTCCGGTGCTGATATTTGGACCAACGGAGACACCTTCAGCTTCGCTTATAACACTGTTGAAGGTGATTTCTCGGCTCGAGTCACTTACGCAGCTACGGATTATGCCCCTGGCTCTCGTTGGGGTAAAAATGGGATCATGGCTCGTCAAGACTGTAGCCAACGATCTCGTTATTCCTTCACTCATGAAAACGGTGAAGACCCTCAAGATGCGACTACCGCAGCCGGTCGTCGTACTCACGGCGGAAACGATAACTTCGAACTTCGTTTACCGATCGCCGGAATGCACGTCAACACCCTTCGTTTAGACCGTGAAGGCAACACCTTCATTTCGTACGTCTTAGATGAAGATGGCTCACTCAGTGGCGTTCCTTGTTCATGGTTCGAACTTCACCGGGAAACCTGGGCGGATCCTGTCCCTGCTGAAGTTCAAGTCGGCTTAGCCGTCACTTCTCACACCACGAACTGTACCTTTAATCGACCCACTTTCACCGATTGGCAACTCGTCACTGGAGGCGATCAAGTTGACGTTCCCGAAAACTGCGCCGCTCCAGTACAAGATTTTGCTTGTACGTTGGAATCAGACGGATCTGTTTCGCTGACCTGGAACAATGATCCCAACGCCACCGGCGAAGATATCGCTATCTCCGTCAACGGTGAAGAGGTCGCGAGTGTAGCTGGAAACGAAACTTCTTATTCTGTTTCTGCTGACGCCCTTATCGATGGCAACAACACTATCTGTGCCACAACCAATGCTGGAACAGGTGCCACCGTTTGCTGTGGAATCTTTACTGGAACTGAACTCTACATCAATGCGGGTGGACCCGAACTCAATGAAGATTTGGGGACCGGTATCGGTGACGGAAGAATTTGGTTAGAAGATACCCTAGCTAACCCAAGTCCCTTCCTCGTCAGCGAAAACTTGAGAAATGCTAATTTTGATCTCACCCAATTTAACGGTGAAGATCGTGCGGATACTCAACTCACCGAACCTGACTTCGTCGACGGCCCTGCCGGTGAACTCTTCTCAACGGAAAGATGGTTAGACGGTCCCGTCGAGTACGTCTTCCCCGTTCCTCCTGGCGACTGGCAAGTGCAACTCCTCTTCTTGGAGGCTTGTTGTTCCGATCAGTGTGAAGACATTCCCGATCCATTCTTCTCGATCGGTGGCTGTCGCGTTTTCGATATCTTTATCGATGACAACCCTGAAGGATTCGATCCCTTTATCGACGAACCTGCTTTCGATCAATTCTCTCAAGTGGTCGAAATTATGAGAGCCGAACCTGTTATCGACAATCCCACGGATACGAATACCGACTTCTACGGCAAGGCTTTCGTGACCGCTCCTGTAGTTGTGGAAGATACCGATACCGTTCGCGTTCTTATTCAAGACTTGGGAGCAGGTAATCCTCCTGAAAACGCTTCAATCAAGGGAATCGCTCTGAAGTGTCTCACTTGTGATGTGGTTTCAGAAGGTCCTCGATTCCGCAGAGGTGATACTGATGGAAACGGTGCATTAGAAATCACCGACCCCATCAACAACCTCGCCTTCCAATTCTTAGGTACATTCATTCCTCCATGTATGGATGCTGCTGACTATGACGACAACGGTAAGGTCGAAATTACCGATCCTATCGCCAACTTGTCACACCAATTCTTAGGTACGGCTCCTCCCGCTCCTCCTGGTAAGGATACTTGCGGCGAAGATCCTACGGATGATGACCCCAATCTGCCAGATGCTGATTTGGGTTGTGAAACCGAACCTGCTTGTTAATCGTGTTGATTTGACTAAGAAGGGATTCCTTCGGAATCCCTTCTCTTAGTTCTCGTAAAATGGCGAGCATTTCTTTTGGGTCCCCAGGAAGGATGCTCATTCAAAAAACTCCATTCCTTAGGTAGGGAGGACGTTATGTTAAATCGGGTACGGAACACCCGTCTGATGCTCTTAGCAGTGTTGGGAATAGGAATGCTATTCACTTCAAATGTTAAGGCGCAACTGGACGCTGATGGTCATATCATGGATGACCAAGTCCTAGTTTTAGGACCTTTTAACAATGGTTGTGGTTGTCAAGACAACGCTTGTATCGACCAAAACTTCATCGCTCCTTCGTCGATTTGTGAAGCCTTCGCCGAAATCGATGAGCCGGTCGAGTACGACGTTATTGAAGCAGCTTCAACGGGATACCAAGGTCCCATGGATGGCGACAACAATCCCATCTGGCGTGATTTCAGTGATGGAGCTATCGATGGAAACATCGACTTTAATGCTGATGGCGCCAATACCGGTGGAAATGACGATGTCATGAGCTACGCCGGTTTCTACGTTGAGGTTCTCAATGATCCTCAACTCTTCAACCTTTGTATCGGTTCTGATGACGGGGTCCAAGTTTGGATCGACGGAAACAGAATCCACAGCAACAACGCTTGCCGTGGTTCAGGTTTCTGCCAAGACCGCATCAATGGAATCGAACTCGATGTCGGTACTCACTTTTTCGTGATGGCCGTCTACGAACGTGGTGGAGGATTCAACGGTCGCCTTTCTCTTCGCGACGGTCTCACCGATGCTCCTATCACAATCGCTGACGAGAACGTTCAAATTCTCGGTCAAGATCCCGGTGGATATGAACCTCCTCTCTGTAACTTCGTTAACCGTGACCTCGACAGCCCCAGTAATCCTGATGCTTGTCCTCCTGAAACCGGCGGACCCGCAACTGGTGCTCTCTCTTACACCCTCTTAGAAGGTGAAAACGGTGACGATGCATTGGTCATCACCGAAATCATCAACGGCGTTGCTCCCGATGATGTGATCGCTGACGGCGCTGCCTCAAAAGTGGGTTTGTTTGATGGTTGGATCGGTAACTGGTTGCTCTTAGGTCCTTACACCCAACCTGAAGGTGGAGGAGCAGCTCCTGGTGATGCCATTATCCGTGGTGACTATCTCACCGATGGTGATATCACAGAACTCGATATCGAACCCGTCGCCGACATGATCGTCGAAACGGATTTCGAACTCGCCATGGGTACGGGTTTGACCCCTGGATACGATGTCAAACTGAATGCCGATGGGCTTCCCACTTGGTATCGACACGAAGATCTCGATCCCAATGTCGGTATCAACTTCAACACCCCTGATTTCTACAACGCCGACCTCAACAACAACATGGTCTACGGTGTTACTTATATCGATGTTCCCGCCGGCGGTTTAACCGACGTCTTCATGGGAATCGGTAGCGATGACTCGATTCAAGTCCTCATCGACGGAGTCGAAGTCTGGCTGATCAATGTACCTCGTGGATGGGGTGGCGCTGGCCAAACCCAAGATGTTGTCTCGATTGGCGACCTCGACGAAGGTATGCACAAAGTTATGGTTAAGGTCTTTGAAGGTGGTGGAGGACACGGTTTCCGCTTCCGCTTCCAAGATGCTAACGGTAACGGCATCGGTATGCGAACTTGTTTCGATCCCGATGGTAACGACTGTGTTGATCCTGCTCCTAACGGAACGATCCTCACTTACGAAACCACTAAAGGTGCTTTAGCTGCTGACGACATCAACTACACCCTCGATGTCGAAGGTGCTAACATCAGTGTCTCTGGTGAATCTACTGTAGGACCCGTCATCGGTGATGGTTCTGTGACTGTTCTTCCTTCTGGCGCTGGTGGCTTAGCCGACATCGACTTCAATAACGATGGCATTATCGATTTCGAAAATGCTCACACGATCGGTCCTCGCTGTCCTACTTTGGACGCCTTGGCTGCCGATGAAATCGTTGTTGTCGATCAAGACGCTGAAACGATTCAACTCGTAGGTTCCGGTGCTGACATTTGGACCGGCGGTGACACTTTCACATTCGCCTACCAAACAGTCGAAGGTGACTTCTCAGCGAGAGTTACGATCCAATCTAACGACTATGCTCCTGGCTCCCGTTGGGGTAAGCACGGAATCATGGCTCGTCAAGACTGTAGCATGAGATCCGCTTATTCATTCACCCACGAGAATGGACTCGATCCTCAAGACGCTATGCGTATGGCTCACCGTGCAACTCATGGTGGAAACAACAACGCAGAGGTTCCTCCTCCAGTTGCTGGTTTCCACGCTTTCTCACTTCGTCTCGATCGCGTCGGTGACAACTTTGTTCACTACGTCTGGGATCAAGACGGTGTTCTCGGTGGAACCCCCTGTGAATGGTTCGAAATCGGAACCACCACTTGGGATTCAGTACCCGAAGAAGTTCAAGTCGGTTTGGCTGTGACCTCTCACACCACCAACTGTACTTTCAACCAACCTACTTATAAGGACTGGGAAATTGTTTATGGTGGCGACACCGTATCATCTCCTGGTTGTACTCCTCCCGTCCGTAACCTCATCTGTGAAGATGATGGAAACGGTGGCTTGGATGTCTCTTGGGAAAACGATCCTGTCGCGAACACTGCTCTCGACACGATCATCCAAATCAACGGCGAAGAAGTCGGCCGCGTAGCCGGAACCGATACTTCTTTCACCGTTGCCAGTGGAGACCTTCCTCAAGGCGCCAACGTCGTCTGTGTGATCTCACACGATGGCGATGCTCCTCCTGAATCTTGTACCTACAGTCCTGCGTTCGATTTAGGCGATGCCGAAATTGCATTCGAAAGCGATTTCGAAGACCTCGATGAAGGCGCTTGCCCCGAAGGTTGGAACTGTCATGGTAACAACCTCATTCCTGGTGCTACTGCTGACGGGGTTGAATTCCTCGGTCGTGAAGGCCGCTTGAACATCACCAAAGATTCTGTTGGTGGTACTGCAGCTGCTATCGTTACTGAAGAAACTTTCGATCTGACTTCAAACAGTCTCGAAATCAACGTCGACTGTTACTTCTCACAAGTCGCTGGTGGAACCATCGCTGACGGTTTCGCTATCGGAATCATCGATGGCGATATCCACGATTCCAACGCTCTCGGTGGCGCTGGTGGTGCTATGGGTTTCCATGGCCTCAACGGTTTTGCTGTCGAAATCGACCTCTGGGATAATGGTGGCGAACCTTCAGGTGAAAACCAAGGTTCAGGTCCTCATATCGCATTGTTGAGTGGAACGAATCCTCTCGTCGACCACATTCAAACCATGAACGAATTCAATCCTGATTTTGTTGAAGGTTCCTTGACCGGCGTTGTCGACGGTCTCGGAATTGGAAACGAAATGAGCTTCCGAATTCTTTACTCCAACGGTAACGTTGAAGTTTACTTAACCTACGAAGACCTCGTCTCTGGAGTCACCTTCGAGGATGAACAAATCCTTGGAGCCTTCGTCGGTGATGTCACAGGTTGCGACGGTGCTGGAGTCATCTCTAACGGTCGCGTCATTATCTCCGGTGGTACCGGTGGTGCGACGGTCGATGCTGATATCGACAACCTCTCGGTTACGACTTACGAAGCAGGCGACATCGTAGTCCCAGGTAAGAAGTTCCGTCGGGGCGACACCGATGGTAACGGTGCATTAGAAATCACCGACCCCATCAACAACCTCGCGTTCCAATTCTTGGGTACATTCATCCCTCCATGTATGGATGCTGCTGATTACGATGATAATGGTAAGATTGAGATTACCGATCCAATCGGTAACTTATCTCACCAATTCCTCGGAACAGCTCCTCCTGCACCTCCTGGAAAGGATACTTGTGGAGTTGACCCAACAGAAGATGCCGTCGAAGGTGGCGACTTAGGTTGTGAAAACGAAGCTGCTTGTGCCGAGGCTTAATCGTTGGAACAAAAGTAATTTAAGGTTACTTAACTAAGAATTACTTTAAATCCAATTGAGAAGCACTCCACCTGGAGTAAGCCGCACTGAAAACGAAAGTTTTCAGTGCGGCTTTTTTTGTAGTCGTCGGCTCACCCATAAGCCGGAACTGAACCGCAACCCCATCCAAACATAACGCATTTCAAGCGCGAAGCGTCAGCGAGTGTTGAGATGGTTTGAAGGTGAATAACGTTTTAGTTTGTTGGGTTTATTTGGAATCGAGGCGATATGAATGCTGACGCTACGCCTGAAGTGCTGAGACGCTTTTGGGCGAGTGAACCGCCTAACCCTCGTTGACACTTCGGGCTTGAAATGGGGTTTATTCCAAGCGCGAAGCGTCAGCGAGTGTTGAGATGATTTGATGGTGAGTAACGTTTTAGTTTGTTGGGTTTATTTGGAATCGAGGCGATATGAATGCTGACGCTACGCCTGAAGTGCTTTGGTGCTTTTGGGCGAGCGAACCGCCTAACCCTCGTTGACACTTCGGGCTTGAAATGGGGATTATTCCAAGCGCGAAGCGTCAGCGAGTGTTGAGATGATTTGAAGATGAGTTACGTTTTAGTTTGTTGGGTTTATTTGGAATCGAGGCGATATGAATGCTAACGCTACGCCTGAAGTGCTGTGACGCTTTTGGGCGAGTGCAACGCCTAACCCTCGTTGACACTTCGGGCTTGAAATGGGGCTTATTCCAACTGCGAAGCGTTAGCGAGTGTTGAGATGATTTGATAGTGAGTAGCGTTTTAGTTTGTTGGGTTTATTTGGAATCGATGCGATATGAATGCTAACGCTACGCCTCAAGTGCTGAGACGCTTTTGGGCGAGTAAATCGCCTAACCCTCATTGACACTTCGGGCTTGAAATGGGGTTTATTCCAAGCGCGAAGCGTTAGCGAGTGTTGAGATGATTTGAAGATGAGTAACGTTTTAGCTTGTTGGGTTTATTTTGAATTGATGCGATATGAATGCTAACGCTACGCCTGAAGTGCTGTGACGATTTTGGGCGAGTACAACGCCTAACCCTCGTTGACACTTCGGGCTTGAAATGGGGCTTATTCCAAGCGCGAAGCGTCAGCGAGTGTTGGGATGATTTGATGGTGAATAACGTTTTAGTTTGTAGGGTTTATTTGGAATCGAGGCGAAATGAATCGCTAACGCTACGCCTGAAGTGCTGTGGCGCTTTTGGGCGAGTGCAACGCCTAACCCTCGTTGACACTTCGGGCTTGAAATGGGTTTATTCCAAGCGCGAAGCGTCAGCGAGTGTTGGGATGATTTGAAGATGAGTAACGTTTTAGTTTGTAGGATTTATTAAGAATCGATGAGATATGAATGCTGACGCTACGCCTGAAGTGCTGTGGCGCTATTAGGCGAGCGAACCGCCTAACCCTCGTTAACACTTCGGGCTTGAAATGGGCTTTATTCCAAGCGCGAAACGTCAGCGAGAGTTGAGATGATTTGAGGAAGAGTAACGTTTTAGTTTGTAGGGTTTATTTGGAGTCGATGCGATATGAATGCTAACGCTACGCCTGAAGTGCTTTGGCGCTTTTGGGCGAGTAAAACGCCTAACCCTCGTTGACACTTCGGGCTTGAAATGGGCTTATTCCAAGCGCGAAGCGTTAGCGAGTGTTGAGATGGTTTGAAGGTGAATAACGTTTTAGTTTGTTGGGTTTATTTGGAATCGAGGCGATATGAATGCTAACACTACGCCTGAAGTGCTGTGACGCTTTTGGGCGAGTAAAACGCCTAACCCTCGTTGACACTTCGGGCTTGAAATGCTAGGCCATAAACCCAGGCAATGTGAAATACCCATTCGGGTCATTTGCCGAGGCTTGAGTGTACCCCGGAATAATCTCTTCGATCTTGCTCTCAGGATCGCCCAGGTGTTGAGTTAAAAGAGCTTGATAGATCGCGCGGTAATCGGTTCGGTGAGCGACGTAACGCCCGTTAGCCGTCGAGAAAAGGTCTCCGTGATCCCAAGTCGAGGCGTCACAGTTGAAGAGCCCGCCCTGAATCGGTCCTCCCATGAGGGCCATACAAGTGGATTCGCCGTGATCTGTACCCCGGTTACCATTTTCTTGAGAAGTCCGCCCAAACTCACTAACGGTGAAAACGATCGTGTCTTCCCAAATCGGCTTCAGATCGTGGTAGAGAGCAGTGAGAGCTAATCCCAAATCCCTCAGAAGGGGCGGGAGACGAAGCTGCTGACTACCATGGGTATCGTAGCCATCTTGGTTACAGCCAGCGATCTGTAGGCCGTCAACCTGCTTGAGAAGCCTCGCACAGTCCTGAACGTAACTGGCGAAGGTTCGATTTGAAATCTGAGCGTAGAAGGGCGCAGCCGATGCTTCGGGCTGGTAGGGGACTTGGCTCACCGTCTCTTCAAAGAACTCCAAGGTGTCGAGAAGCGTGCTTCCCGTCGAATAGGTTAATTCTTCGTAGGATCGAATGGGAAAGCCTGCCTGATTGTAGGCCCCCATCAAGCCGGAACCGAGGAGGTCACCGGGAGCATTGGGACGTCTCCCCAATCCCACATTGGCTGGCAGGGCAAAATCACCGATCGATCGAATCACCGGAAGAGTCGTGGGTCCCTTCATAAGCACCAACTGATTCCCATTGAGAGTAATCCCCTGAAGCGGAGTCTCCGTATTTCGATAAGCGGTTAAGTAGCGATTTAAGACTCCTTCCTCAAGAGCTACATTTCCCGGAATTCCATTTTCCCAGAACTGTTGGCTCAAGAAGTGAGAACGGTTTTGGTTGTCGTAGCCGACCCGGTGAATCAAGGCTAAATCTTGACCTCGTTCATCGACCGTCCCCTGGAAGATGTCGTAAAGCTTAGGACCCGCGAGATCCGTAGGGGAATGAAAATTGGGATTGAGACCCCCAAAGCCATTCAGATCAAAGGAATCTTGAGGAGCTACGGCTAGAGTCGGGCGCGCTTCTGCGTACGATTTTATACCCTGACCCGGAATACCGGCATCGCCATGCGGGATCAGCGCTTGAACGGCATCAATTCCCCCTCGAAGGAAGATAAAGAGCAATTTCTTAGGGTTTCCTGCAAGGCCAGCGGTAGCCGGTCGCAAACGAAAGCTCAAACCACCGAGGCCGAGGGCCGACAAGGCGAATGCGCTTTGTTTCATGAAATGACGTCGACTGGATTTTGACTTTTTCATCGTGCCTAAGACCCTTTTGGAATTATGGCTGTATTCATCTTATTGCAGAAAAACTGCGGGATTATTGCTTTTGAAATTGGGGGAGGCTCAAGAGAAATGAAGTGACCGCTTGAACCTGAGCGCCCGCGTTGGCTTGTTGGTATTGCTCGATAGCTAAGTCTCGATGAGCCGAGAGGAGGTCACCATTGAGAATCAACAAGTTTAAAAAATCTACAGTTCGTTCGGCTTCGATCAATTGGAAGCGAGTTCTAAGCGCTGAGGAATTCCAACTGAAAGTTCGACGATTATTCGCATCGGGGTTGGCTCCTCGTTGAACAAATTTAAGTCGCTCTAATAGACCGACGGTGTGCATCCAATCGAACCCAAGTTCGGATTCCCCGGTGGGATCACCGAAGAGAAAGAGGTTCATCCCCGATAATTGAATCGAATTGACCGTGTTTGAAAACTCTCTATACGAACGGAAGGAACCGTCTAACGCCCGCACGGCACTCGTTGTTAACTCCAAAGGATCTTTGACCTTGGCCCGGGAAAATTTGAGGCTGAGGAACTCATCCGAAAGGAGAATCGCTCTCATGACTTCTTGGATATTTCCACTCGATTTTTCCCAAGCATCAATCGCAGCGACGAGTAAATCAGGCTCTTGGTACTCCGTTAAGCTAATCTCGCCGTCTTTATTGAGGTCGAGTTCTTCAAAGGTTTGATCGGGTCTTCCATTCGGCAAGAGAAAGGGAATGGGGGTTTTCCACTCGGAATGGCTGATGCTTTCGTCAGAATTGTTGTCGATCCCATCAAAGTTAGCGCGGTGCTCGGCTGAGAGTTCGTTGTCTTTAGCTAATTGATTCAGATCATCCACGACGAAGAACTGAATCAGCTTAGTGGAAATGAACTTCGCGCAATCTCTGAAGTTCACCACTCGATCGAGAACGAGGTCGAATTCTGTCATCGCTCGATCCACGGTGCGTTCGTTGTTGTTTTCAGGGATGATAAGTTGATTTGCAACGGTCAGGGTGTTTCCTAATGAATCGGTTCCCCCGTAGCGCCTTAAGAAGATGTCTTTTCTTCCCCAATCATGGCCTCCATCGGGTAATCGGGGGTTGTTACGGTGACCGAATTGAAATCCCCAGGTGTAGAGTTCATCGTTCCAATTTTCAGCGGTAGGTAAACGCAAGTCGTTGATATTGGTGATGGGAAGGGGAATCGCTCCCGGGCTATTCTGGAAGTTGAAATCACCTTCAGAAAAATCAGAGCGCTTGAACCAGCCAGCGGTCCAACCCGTAAAAATCTTCGAAACTTCTTCGATATCTTTCTGGGTGTAGACTCGATCAGCCCCCAAGCTTGAGAGTTCGAAAAACTCTCTTCCGTAATTCTCATTCGGGGCGACCACCGTATTTTCATAGGTATTTAAATAAATGATCATCGCCACACTTTTCGCCGAGACTTCTAAAAGATCTCTAAACCGACTGAACGCGAGACGTCGAAAACTGTTGTACTCTCGCATCTCGATTTCACTCGAGATCGCCTGTTGATCGACTCCTCTACCGTATTTCCAGTAGGCGACCGTAAATCGAGCCAAGAATTCTTCTTCGTCGATGAAGCCGTCACTTCGAGCTGAGTTAGCGAAAAAAGTCCAAGGGATCATCCCGGGTTGGAGGAACCTGAAGGTGTTCCATTCCACTTCCGTGATTTGGTCATCGTTACTGGTATCGATGAGATCAAAAAGCTGAGGAGTGGCTCTCGCAGCTCCGCCGCCCCTTCGATTTCGACCAAAAAAGTTCATGCGAAGGGTGTCGACTTGAGTGTGGAAATGGTTATTCCAAAAGTAAGTCAGCTTTTGGAGTAACTGCCACTGAGATTCGATCCCGTCGAGAAGGGGAACCCCGTTGAGACGAATATATTGACCACCGACCGAAGCGTAAGGTTGGTAACCGATTTGAAGCTCCGCAATTTGTTCGGCGACTTCTGGTTCCTCCTGGGCTTGGTCAAAATTACTAGGAGGATTCAATTGCTCCTCGATGTAGGTGATTAAATCTTCTCGAGTTTGAATTCGAGTCAGGAGTTCTTCCGTAGGCCCAAACGTCATTCGATTTAAAACATGCGAAATTAAGGGGAGGTCATCTCCGCAGAGATCGAAGGAAAGACAATCCAACCAACGATCGTCAGGATCAACTCCGCACGATACATGTCCCGGAGCTGGAGGTCGATCTTTTCCATTGAACATGAATTCTAAAAGATAGATCGGATCGGTGAGGTCCACCTTGAGATCATCGTTGAGATCGGCCGCAGCCCGGCAATTGAGAGTGGTCTCTCCCTGAAAGAGGAAAAACAGGGCTTTGAGCGCATCTGAAATATCGATTCTCCCATCGACATTGATATCCCCACGAACAAATTGGGGTTTTCGAAAAGTCAAGCGAGGGTGGTGCCCAGGAACAGGTGCAGGAACGGGAGCGGCTACGAGGATCTTATCTCGATCCGGGAGGGCGATGGCTTCTTGGTCACCTGGAGCGATCACGGCTCGTTGAGCCCAAAGAAGGGTTCTTGAGGACAAGCTTGAGATCGATAAACCCAGCAGCACGAAAAGCAGGATGAGGCTCTTTTTAAAGAGTTTCATGACGATTTTATAACTCATGCATTCATTTAGACCTGAGACCTTATTCCTCATTGAATGGGGATCTTGCTTCAGGTGAGAAATGAGATTCAACCCATCGGGACGGGATTCTAAGTACGGATCTAAGAGCTCAAGCCATAAATCCCTACTTTATCCATAATCACATGATAAATCAGGGCCTCCCATTCGAAGCTAAGAAATTTCTTTCGGACCTAAATTTCTAACTCAAGTTTATAATAGAGAGAGGAAAACTTGGGGTGATAGTAAAGCTCGAGCTGGGATTTCTTTGTTCCACACTCCGGCTGTGAATTTTCACGAATTCATAACAAAGATTTAAGCACCAATATTAATAAGCCCGGAGCGTCAGCGACGGGACAATGCTAAGGTATTTCATGGGTGGGAAATAAATGCCTGAATTATCCCTTAGAATGTACCGTTGGAAATTCATCGCGATGACGTATCCCGTCGCTGACGCTCCGGGTTTACTAACGTATTTCGAATAAATTCACAGCCTCGGAGTGCAGGCTACGGGATATGCCTTGACTACCCAACCCGATTCCAACAAATCACTGTTCCCAAATATAAAGTGTCATGAACATTCAATTTTTGTCCCTTTTTCGCCCGTGCTTGCTTGGAATCATTGGGCTGGGGATGGGATTTTTAACTCCTGATGTGACCATCGCACAAACGTTTCACCGCGGGGACATCCAGCGGGATGGGAATCTCAATCTTGGCGATCCCGTTCAGTTGTTCATCCAGTTGTTTCGAGGGGAAGAACCTTTTGAATGTGAGGATCAGGCCGATGCCGATGACGATGGCCAAATCACTCTGACCGATGGCATACTGATTCTTACTCATCTGTTTTTAAACGGTCCCCAGCTCCCTCCGCCCCATCTCTCGGGCTGCCGAGGTGTCGATCTCACCTCCGATGATCTAGATTGCCTGAGCGGGGGAGTGGGAACAGAATTCCCTCCCTCATTGAAGGTTTGGTTTGAATCAGCAAATCCCTCTCAATTAGGAATTCGTACCCGAGAAATCCTTCCCCAAGAAGAAGACCTCTTCGGAGCGTACTCAACGTCTACGGGAATTCCTGTTCATGTCGTTATCGAATCCACTCCCTCATTCGACAGCTTGATCCCTGCGCCTCTTTTTGGGGTCACACCGGATGGCCATTTGGGGAAAGCGCGCTTTTCGCTGATCTGCGACCAAGATCTCAAAACGATAGACGATGAAGTTCTTCCTAAACATACTGATTTAAGCCGCCATCTCAGTCGAGAGATAGAATTATTTGAAGATCCTAATCTTTTGATCCAACGCGTGGCTTTAACTCTCAATGGTGAAAACTCGATCTCATTGCCCCCTGGGCTTTATGAGTTCACTCTTCAATCCTTTGATGGTGACTGTGGCCCCTCTCTTGTTCAGACGGTTCGATTGAACGTTGTTGAGAGCCTTCTCCCGGTTGCCGAAGTTTATTGGTTAGCCGATGATGAGGAACCATCTCTTGCTGTGAATGTCGGATCTGGCGGCATGAAGAGAAAAAGCTCCGAAGCGGGGCGAATCGTACTCGATCTCCTTCCGAATCCTCTTTGGGGTGCGGACGGAAGGAACCCATTGGCTCCGGAACTCTACCAATTGGCAGTCACCACCGATTTAGCCTGGTTAGCAGGTGCCGAACCCTCAACCGATTATTCACAACACTGGCAACTTGAAGAACTCATCGAAGGGGAACACCTGCGATATAGCCTCCGTATAGACGAGACTTGGATACCCTGGGAGCAATCCGGAAATTACTATTTGAACCTCTCTGTCAACCACTCCCAATTAGGGGCGATTTCTTTAAGAAGACTTTTAGAGGTCGAAGTTTCTTACGCCGATGAAGTTCAACCTCTATTCAATCGCGATTGTAGTGGTTGCCACGAGGGAGCCGGAGCCCGGAGAGGGCTGGAAGTCGTCGACCTTTCAGCTACACCTTCTGAAATTCGTTCGAACATGGTTTACATCTTCGCTGCCGAACCGGATATCGGCTCTAAGGCACCTTTTCAAATATGGCCCTTCGAATCTGATAGAAGCTATCTCTATCACAAACTTGTCGGGACGCATCGAAGTGAAGGAGTTCTGGGAAGCGGTTCGAGAATGCCACTGGATGGCCCACCCTTTATGAGCGATGAAGAACTTTGGAGAATCCAAAGTTGGATCGATCAAGGAGCAATCGACAATTAGTCTTAATGAGAACTCAATAGAGCCGCACCCCTCGCTCCCGAGAAACCGTCATAACGGCTACGTACGATCTCTATCTTCTCTTCGAGATCGGAGCGAAGAAAAGAATTACATTCATTTTGACAAGTCGATTGAAAATGTTCGAAAGCCCTCGACAAGCCCCCTCCTAAAATAAAGATCTCCGGTGAAAATAAATTCCCCAGAATGCCAAGGAGTTCTCCCAAATCCCTTCCGAAATCGTCAAAAATCTTTTGCGCGTGTTGCCCTTGTTCAGAATCTTCATTTGCTAAATGAAATAACTCCAAGGGAGTCGATATGGGCGGAGGTATTCCTTCTGAGACCCGAGATAAGAGCCCCTTAGCTGAAAGTAAACTCTCCGCTCCAAGTCGATTCTTCCCGATGGGAATGTGAGCGATTTGTCCCACGGTGTGATTCGCATTGCGAACGATTTGACCATCGATCACCATCGCCCCTCCTAAGCCAGTGCCTAGGCTTACGTAGAAAACTCTATCGTAACTCTCTCCCGGACCCAATTGCGATTCCGCCCATAAACCCGCGTTGGTATCGGTGTCTAAAATCCAATGAACCTCTCTTGAAGCATCGAGAGAAGACTTCAATTCTTCGATCAATTCAACTCCATTTAACTGAGGTAAGTTGGAAAGTCGAATCACCTTCAGTCGGTCGGCCGAGAGGAACCCGGGAACGGCAATTCCGATACAGGGCGTGGAATCAGAATCAAGATGGGGCTCGATGACTTGTACTAATTGGTTAAGGATGGTCGATTTGTTTTTATTCGGCCACGAAATTTCTGCGGTGTCCTCAGTTCCTTCAAAGGATCGAATAAAGCTTTTTAATTGAGTTCCCCCCAGATCGAGTCCGATGAGGGTGGGTTGTTTTTGAGTGTTCATGATTAGTAAGGCAAGGTCACCCGTAAGGGGAGGTGAATTTTTAAAGAGATCCATTAACTAGCCCGAAGCGCTAGCGAGGTGTCCACTCCAAATTATGCTGGCCCCTCGCTAGCGCTTCGGGCTGGTTAAATCTGTTGCTTAAAAATTGGTGGTGCGACAAAATCATTTCCGATTAAAAGGGTTTTAAGTTTATAAGGCCTATAAAAAATGCCTCATAAGAGTTTCTACTCTTACGAGGCATTTTAATCTTGAGCCGCTTAAATGCTCAAATGAATCGTTGGTAATAACCTTGAATCAACCAGCTATTTTGCCGATCAGGTCGACAACGCGGTTTGAATATCCCCATTCATTATCGTACCAAGATACAACTTTGATCAGATCTTCACCCACACGCATGGTGGAGAGACCGTCGATGATGGAAGAGTGGGGGTTACCGATGATATCGCTCGAAACGATTGGATCTTCGGTGTACTGTAACACTCCCTTGAGAGGTCCTTCAGCGGCGGCTTTCAATGCAGCATTGACTTCTTCAACGGTAGCGGGCTTTTTAAGTTTCACGACGAGGTCGACGACAGAACCGTCGATCACAGGAACGCGCATCGCCATTCCGTCGAGTTTACCGTTGAGGTGAGGAAGCACTTCACCGACAGCTTTAGCTGCACCGGTTGAAGTGGGGATAATGTTTTGAGCGGCGGCGCGAGCTCGGCGCAAGTCTCCGTGGGGGAGGTCCGAGATGCTTTGATCGTTGGTATAAGCGTGAACAGTCGTCATGAGACCGTGCTCGATACCGAAAGCATCTTCGAGAACTTTTGCCATGGGAGCGAGGCAGTTCGTGGTGCAAGATGCGTTTGAAACGATTTTATGCTCGTCACTGAGAGCATCTTCATTGACCCCGAGGACGATCGTTGCGTCGAGAGCGTCTTTAGGAGGAACAGTCAAGATAGCTTTCTTGGCGCCAGCTTTGAGGTGGCTTTCTACTTGTTCGCGTGCACGGAATACGCCAGTGGATTCGATTGCGACATCGACACCGTAGTCACCCCAAGGAAGTTCAGCGGGATTTCGGATCGCGTGAATGGGGATTTCTCTACCATTAACCGTGATCGAACCCTCACCGGCAGTGACATCACCGTCGAAGGGACCCATGACGGAGTCGTATTTCAGTAAGTGAGCGAGTGTTTTTGAATCGCAGAGATCGTTGATGGCAACGATTTCAACGTTGGGATTGTTTTCGATAATACGGAAGACGTTACGTCCGATTCTTCCAAAACCATTGATGGCAACTTTAATACCCATAGGTACTCCTTTCTGGGCCCTCGTCGGTTGAGCGCCTGCTGTCTTCTAAACCTTTTAAATTTGCTTCTTTGGGTCAGCTCATCCGACAGTGAAATCTCTGTCCTGTTTCTCGATTGGAGAAGGGTAAAGAGCTGCTGTTTAGGCTCGTGTCGACCTAAATAGAATCGGATAATATAACAGCTTTAAATAAAAACTCCATACTCCAGCTCTGAATTCACCGTAAACCGTTGTTAAAGAATATATTAAGGTAGCGTAAAGAGAGTGGAGGGCCGTGCAGGCTGGTAGGGTCACTCCCAAAAAAAGGAATACTATAAAAAGGACTTGAGTCAGGGCTCAGTCCTAAAAAACTTAGTCTTCAAAATCTCAGTCTTCAAAATCACCGGGCCAGGAGACTTCGACATAAGTTCCCATTCCCCCGCGAGCATTGAATTCCCCGGTCACCTTGACGGAGCGAGGGGAGACATATTTAACAAAGTCGTCACAAATCCGATTTACCGCGTTTTCTTGAAAGATGCCTAAATTTCTAAACGCCGTCATATAAAGCTTTAAGGACTTCATTTCACTCAGGAGTTGGTCCGGAACGTAATCGATGATAATGGTGCCAAAATCGGGAAGGCCCGTTTTAGGGCAAATCGAGTTGAATTCGGGGATATCGAGCCGTACTTGGTAATCACGATCGGAATAGACATTTTCGATACATTCGATTTCGGGCAAATCGAACTCGCGAATTTCATTTTGAAGACTTTCGTAGTCACTCATAAAAATCATTCATCCAGTCTGAGAAGAAATGGTAGGGGATAAATCCCTTTTTGAAGCATTATTTTTACGTTAGACCTGATTCCTTGTAAAGCTGCCTTGATTGAAAGTTGAATTTTAAATAAAGTCAGGCCTTTCCAAAATCCAATATCGATAGCTTCAGGGTGAAATTCTGAGGGAGTATTCTGAGATGGCAAAAGAAATCAGTGAACTGGAATGGGATATCGAAGTTACCCTTTGTGATCCCCGAGAAGAAGTCATCAGCAGCTGGAATAGATTCTTCGGTGAAAAACGTCCCGAGGTAAAAATCGTTCAGGGTTCAATTTTCGATCAACCTGGTGATGCCCTTTTGCTTCCCGGCAACAGCTTCGGCTTTTTTGATGCTGGATTAGCACTAGAGGTTTTAGAAAAGTGGGGCTGGGATTTGCAAGACCTCACCCGTAACGAGCTGAAAGAATCTTACTTTGGTGAACTTCTCGTCGGCCAAGCTATCGTGATCGAAGCAACCGCTGACCGTCCTGCGGTCATCTACACTCCCGTGGTTCGTACTAAAAGCCTAGCTGAAGCGGGACTTCCTGTTTATCTCGCCAGTCGAGGGGCATTGAGAGCCGCCAAAAAATATAATGATCAAAACCCTGATAAGAAAATCAAATCGATCACTATCCCATCGATGGCTTGTCAGAAGGGTGAACTGGATCCCTTGATCAGTGCCCGCCAAATCCGCTTTGGCTACGAACAAGCGGTCGGCTTGAGAGGCGCAGGAGGGAAAAACTTATCCCAGCTTCATCGCCGAGCTCAAAAAATTGAAGCCCTCCCCAAAGCAATTCCAGAAGAAGAGAACGAGTAAGAAAGTCGGCTGTATTTATGTATTTCGGCAGTTGGAATGTCAACGGTATTCGAGCGGTAGCTCGAAAAGAGCTTCTTCCCTGGGACATGATGCCCGAAGCCGATGTGATCTGCCTTCAAGAGACCAAAGCCTACCCTGGTCAACTCCCACCCGAACTCGCTGAACCGAAGGGCTATCACGCCTCGTGGTGTTCGGCAGAGAAAAAGGGATACAGCGGAACTGCAATATTTTCCAAAGAGAAACCCGACGAAATCATCGAAGGCCTCGGAGTCAAAAAGTACGATGCTGAAGGCCGGGTTATCGCCGTTCGATTCGGCGAATTGGTGGTCATCAGCGCCTACTTTCCCAATAGCCAGGAATTAGGCGCACGCCTCGATTACAAGCTTGGATTTTGCCGAGCGATGGAACGCTTTTTAAAATCTCAGTTAGAAGAGGGGCGACAAACGATCTTGATGGGGGACTACAACATCGCCCATCAGCCCATCGATCTAGCTCGGCCTAAGCAGAACGAAAAAAATCCTGGCTACCTCCCTGAAGAACGCCAGTGGATGGAAAAGTACCTCAAGAAACTCGACTTCCGAGATCTATTCAGAGAACAAAACCCTAATCTCGAAGGAGCCTACACTTGGTGGAGTTTCAGAAGTGGAGCCCGAAGTCGTAACGTCGGCTGGAGACTCGACTATTCCACCGTCTCTCCCTCCCTCTCCGATCGCGTTCAATCTATCGGGCATCGCCCCGAAATCATGGGAAGTGACCACTGCCCGGTTTTTATCGAAGTTACATAGTTTTAAAGTAGTCGGCTCACCCCGTGAGCCAGGTTTGTAGGCACAATACGTTTCTATCTCTATCTCAAGTTCATTTCTCATTTCATTCCAAGCGCGAAGCGTCAGCGAGTGTTTTGATTGATGAGAAATCCCAAAACGTTTAAGCCTTTGGGAATAACTTCCCTTCACGTTTTTTTCGCTGACGCTACGTCTAATGCGCCATCACATATTAAAGGTAATTAGACGTCCAACCCTCGCTTACGCTTCGGGCTTGAAATGGGATGTTATTTCGGATCCTCGGGCCAATGGTGTTTGGGGTAGCGACCCCGCAAGTCTTTACGAACCTGTTGGTAGGTATTTTCCCAAAAGCTCTTCAAATCATCGGTTCTTTGAACTGGGCGATAATTCGGTCCTAAAATTTCGAAGCGTAGTCTTAACTGCCCCTGAGCCAGCAGGGGACTTTCATGCAATCCGAACAATTCTTGAATCCGAGCTTCAACGATCGGCTCTGCATGCTCCTTATATCTAATTTTAGCTTTTCTTCCTTTGGGAAGAGTGAGAGACAGGGGCGCTTCTCGATCTAAAATCAATTTCAACTCACGAGAGAGCATTCCCTCTAAAGTTAAAACAATTTCCTGGGCCGAAAAATCAGTAAGAGTTTTTTTTCCTGGAGTTAAGGAAGCTAAAACGGAACCCAATTCATGGGTATCGAACAAGGGCCAATCCCATCCGGGGATCTTATCTTTAAGCCAATGATAACGTATGAGCCAATCTTGAACCTCTTCGTGTTGAGAAAGGATGGTTTCGGGGTTGGAATTTATCCACTGGCTGAGAACCGCTTGAACATCATCTGGAGAAACGGGTTTGAGGCGAGGAGCCTCAAGGGGAAGGTCTAAAAACGTTCGAGTCACTCGACGAAGGACTTTGCCCGTTTTATCATCGAGTTCAATCTCTTCATTATCCGTGACTAAATGAGGAAAAGATTCTTCGATCCAAATTCTCTCGATCGCACTCGCTAAGTGGACCAGGGGATCCGAGGCTTGATGCCCGGTAGAGTATTGTAAATCGAGTGCTAAATAAAATTCTCCTTCTCTGACATGAGAAGAAGAACTCAACTGAACTCCCTTCCCACCGACCATCCGTCCCTGCCCAGGATCTCCTTCCCTTCTCCTAACGATGCGATCAGGAAATGCCGGTAGAAGCATTCGAAGCTCTTCATCCTCAGTTAGATCTTTGTCCCTAGAGGTGGAACTCCGCTGAGAATCAAGTTGTCTTAAATACTGCTTCGCCATTCGTTCCACTTTTTTCCTGGCCCTAGAAGTTTTAAAAACATCGTAAGCCAGCAACAAATCAGAGCGTTCCAGTTGAGGCCCTGAAGTACTCAGTAAAGACCGCAAATTCCCTTCCTCTAAAAGAGCGACCAAAAAACACGCTAGTTGAGGAGCACCTAAATATCGACCTTCGACGATGATTCGTGCCCATCGGGGATGAGTGGAGATCTTCATCAATTCTCTTCCGAGCTCCGTCATCCCCCCCTGAGCATCGAGACCTCCGATGAGCTCTAAGAAAGTTTCTGCTTGCTTCAAGGAGCTCGGTTGAGGGGAGGTGAGCCAGCTGATTTCATGGAGATTTTGAATTCCCCATGCTTTGAGTTCTAAGACTAAGGACGAAAGATCCACGCGCAAGATCTCGGGGCTCTGAGCTTCCTGTAAATCACGGTGTTCCCGTTGAGTCCAAAGTCGATAATTACGGCCAGCCCCCTGGCGAGCCGCTCGACCTCCTCGTTGCTCGGCTGAAAATTTACTGATGCGCTCGAGCTCCAATCGATTGAGCCCATTAGCTAAGTCTTGTCTTAAGGTACGAGCCCAACCACTGTCGACCACCGTGTCGACTCCATCGATCGTGACTGATGTCTCCGCAATATTCGTACTGAGGATGATCTTGGACTTTTGAGATGGCTCAAAGACTCGGTTCTGTTCTTCCCAGCTGAGACTCCCATGAAGAGGGAGAACTTCAATTTGTTGTCGAGCAGAGAAATTCTCTAAATGAGATTGTGCCTGACGAATCTCCTTAAAACCGGGGAGGAAGGCTAAGATGTGATTGGGGGTGGGTTCCCAAGTCGAAATAATTTTTTCGGCGACCGATTCCCCGATAGTACCTTTGGGATGGTGAGTCTCGTATTCAATTTCGAGAGGGAATAAGGGCGCTTGCGTGTGAATGACCGGCGCCTCGTTAAGGAACTCACTCACCGGCTCGGGATTTAACGTCGCCGAGAGTATGATGATGAGGAGATCGGGTCGACAATCATTCTGAATTTGTCTAAGAAGAGTTAAGGCAAAATCAGCATGAAGACTTCTTTCATGAAATTCATCGAGAATGACAGCCTTGAAGCCCTCTAAGAAGGGATCGTCCTGAATTCGGCGAGTGAGTAAACCTTCCGTCAGAACTTGGAGGCGAGTTGAGCGTGAGATCTTTCGTTCGAACCGAACCTGATAACCGACCTCCTGACCGAGAACCCAGCCCTGTTCCTCGGCCATCCTCTCAGCCACTCTCCGGGCGGCGATGCGACGAGGTTGTAAAAGGATGAGCTTCTCATCCGCTGAGAGAAGATTCGCCAGAAGATAAGGAGGGAGCCGAGTCGTCTTCCCCGTTCCCGGCGGAGCGATCACGATCAAATTACTATGAGTTCGCAATCGCTCAACGCATTCGGGAAGAACGTCATCGATCGGTAGGGGACTTCGGGATCGAGACATGGAGTTGAGATCTACTTGGCTCTCGGCTTGAGGACGATCCTTTGGGACTCCAGTCGGTCGATGGATTTACAGAATTGCAAGAGATCTTGAAATTCATCCGCCGGCAAGCGAGTGGGACGTAGGTGAGCTTCCCGTTCGATGATCAGAGTTTCACCCTTACGTTCAAAACTCAAAGAGAAGGAACCTAAGGCAGAAGTTAAAACGGCATTCTTGGGTAGTCGCACCTCTTCGTAGCCACCACCCAAATCCACTTCTAATCGATCGCGCCGAACCACTTGGGCCGTGAAATGGTAGGGGTGTTTCCTTTGAGGGCTACGGATAAAACTTCGAACCATACTCATCGGTTGAAGAACAGGCTTGAGTAAAAGCGTATCCTTAGCCGGAATCAAAAACCGGGGTGCCATCAATTGAATGTCGACCCTAAACGGTTTTCCGGGAACTTCGATCTCCGTAAAGGTTCCCTTTTCGACTTTGGCACCGGGGAAGAATTGGTTTCCAACTTGCTGAAGGATCAAGCCTCGTCTAAAGGCATCGATATCTTTTAGGCGAATCTTATTGATATAACTGGCTTGAGGTTTGGAGATCAAGGTCGTTTGAACTTTGGCAGCCAATGGATCTTCCTTAACCTTACCCAGAGCGAGTTTGGTGATCAGTTCTTCAGCCGACTCTTCGGGGTCGGATCCTGGAAGAGTTCGAAACGTGGGTCCGCCGGGTTTAAGGACGAGAGCCGTTCCCAGCTGTAAGTAATACGGCAGTTTTCCGTAGGGCGCTAAACGGTTATTGAGTTCCACCCAGGCAGCTTCCTCTCCCTGGGCTTCAACTAAGATCAATAAATGATTGAAGTGTTCTGGGCCAGGGATCGCTAACTCTTTAGCGGGGGCGAGCTCTT
>JANQLS010000131.1 GCA_028280485.1 Planctomycetota bacterium | reverse complement strand
GGGATAACTCAGGCATTTAATTCCCACCCACCAAATATTTTTGCATTGTCCCGTCGCTTACGCTCCGGGCTTATTAATATTGGTGCTTAATTCTTTGTTATGAATTTTGATTTCATAGGAATCTAAAAATTCTCAACCTCCCTGGGTAGAAGTAAGCCCTGTAAGGGCGTAATAAAAACTCATGTAAATATTACGCCCTTACAGGGCTTTTTTGGAAGGACATTATTGACCCAGGGCGACGCTTCGCTCTGCCCTGGGCTCGGCTATGACGGGCTTTCAGCCCTTGGCGTTTTACTGTCTAAGGTTTGAACTGAATGTTGTGATGTGAACTCCTTCAATCAGTTTCTGTTGTACTGATAGAAAGTGCTTACTTCTTCAACTCCTCGCGAATCCCATCCATCAGTTCCTCTCCATGATCCGAGAGTTCTTGAATAGAAACTTCGCCCTTGTCGACTCTTTCGATAAGGACCTTCTGAGCTTGGTAATCCACATTTTGAATTCCGGCTCGACTTTGTAACAATCGCCAAGCTTTCCTTCGTTCAACACAGAAGAGGACCATCTGGCGTGAGAGGGCCATGTAGTGTTGCTTCCCATTGTTATCTTCACAGAGCATGTAAACCCCGAAATCGGGAATATGGGATCGGTGTTCCTTGTTGAGATACAATCGGTTCACGACATCCTTCTGGGTGAGCCTCAAAAGCATGTTGTCGATGGGGATCATTCCCGCAGTATCCGCTTCTTTGATGCGTTTGAGGTGACGACGGAAACGAGCTTCAGTGGCACACCAGTGGGCAACGGTATAGTTATACTTTTGTTTGTCTTCGGTGTATTTAGCTTGAATCCAGTCGCGGTTGTCATTTCGATTCCCGTGAAGACTGAGAGCTTCGTAATAGGCTTCTCCTAAATCGGGATTGAAAACAAATTCAGGTAATCCTCTACTGTCACGAACCCTTCTGGCTTGTTCAGAAGCCATGTCATCTGCAACTCCGTGTTCTGGTTGGCAGGTGGTGAAGCAGTGGAAAAAGGCGGTTCCGCGATATTCTAAGCCTTCGATGAGTGAACGATAGAACTTGGCTTCATCGGCCATCGAAACTTGGGCTAAGAATGGAGAGCCATGCCCACCCAGGAATGCCTCGGCAGGGTTCTTCATCTCACTCAGTTTTCCTTGGGTCGCAGCTCCCAATTGATTCATATCGAAGCCACCCGTCATGGGGGAGGCATCCGAGTTCTGGCCACCCGTGTTCGAATAAACTTGGGTGTCTAAAAGGAGCAGCTTCACGTTGGGGCGATTTTGGAGGACGACCTTTGAAACGTTTTGGAAGCCGATGTCTCCCATACCGCCATCTCCACCGATGGTCCAAACTTTGGGTAACTCACGGATTTCCTCTTGAGTCATAAGGGCGTCAGAGAAGTGAGTATAGTTGAAGTGATCTTCATTCGTGGGAGGTAAATCTGTCAGGAGATGGTCGACTAATCGTTCCGGGAGAATTGAGCTTTGAGCAATCTCCATTTGGAAACTTTCACCCATCAACCAAGAAATTGTGGCTCCGTCTTGAAACAGTGAATTCATCCAAGGATAAGGATGGGGATTGTTTGGAGGCGTGGAACCGTAGACGGTATTACAACCGGTATGAGCTCCCATCGCCATGACCGCCATCCCATTGTCGAGTCGGCCATCCACCGCGACTAAATCACGATGATTGAAGGCTTCAGTTCGCAACTTAGCGATCAGAGCTTCTAAAATCTCAGAATCCTTAAGAGGATCGCGTTGACTCAATCTCAAGTCGGTATCCGCTTCCGTTTCTCCACCTAATCCCAAGATGATCTGAGCGCAAGTACGTTTAAATTGAGTGTAGCCGTCAGGATCTCGGCTCCGCCAATCTTCTAAGATTTCTTCTCCATTAGCCTGGAGTTGGTCGGCTTTGTGATCTAAGCGATTGGCTTTTTCATGATAGAGAGGTCGCATATACGCTTCTGTTACCGAAGCCACCGCGTGGAGAACCGATTTTTCTCCGCAGCCCGCACAAGCACCATCTCCCGAGGGGAGAGCGTCGTAGTTACGCTTGACCATCAAGAGGTTTCTTAAAGTTGCAGCTCGAGATTCTTGAGGAGCTTCGTTATTGTACTTCCCAAGATATTTATTCGCCGTTTCGGGTAAAAGATCCAAAAACTTTTGAGCGCTTAAAAGATCAGCATTATATTCTTCAGTATCAGTGACCATCACGAGGGCTTCGTGGTCGCCACATTCTATCACGCATTCTCCACAACCTTTACACAGGTCCGAAACGAAGATACTGAAGATACCTCCCGAGCCTTCTTCTTTCTTTTCGCGCGATCTGAAGATGGCATTGACCTTGGCATAGGACAGAGGAAGTTTATTCAGGATACTGTAAATCTTGTCGGTGGTTTCAGGTTTGACTCCCTCAATTTTATCGAGTTCTTCGACGACCAGGTCCTTGATGGCCGGTGGGTTTTCGCTTCTACAATGTTCGAGCATGATGGCTCGAACGGATTGATCGATCGAAGGAATATTTTCTAAGATCACTTCCTTTTGTTGAGAGTCTTCTAAATAGTTGTTAACGGCTGTTTCTAAAATTTGATCTAAATCTTGCACCGTGTTGGGCAAAGCCGTATCGGGACATGCCGTAATACAAGACATACATTGAGTACAGTTTTCGGCGATGTAGAGAGGAGTTTCTCTTCTCGCTCCGTATTTGGAGGCTGATTCTCCCGTTGCTGCAGCCATGACACCAACGGAAGATAATGGAGATGCGGGTTGGTGGTAGCCGAGACCAGCCCTGAATTCTTTGTCAAAGGTTTCTCTTTGGAAGAGAGGAGCTCGAGGGGCGCCATCTGAACTGCATTGACCGCCGCAGCCTGAAGAAGGTTCTTCCGAGTTGTTGAGAATAGGAAGAAGGAGTTCCCCTCTCATGCTCGAACGATCCTTGGCATCGATAGAGCCGTGGGGGACTTCTTGAAGTCGGGCTCCTCCCTGAATCATGACTTTCATGTTGGATTCGACCACGGCTTCACCAAAGCGTCCAAACTTTTTCACGTATTGAGCGTGAATTACTTCTCGGAAGTGATCCTCATCGATTTGGAATTTATTTAAGAATGGAGAGACTTTGAAGAAGGCCCCCAAGAACGCATTCCCTTGCATTCTCAGTTGAAGTTCCGGGCGGTCCGTCGCTTCCCGAGCAATTTCAAATCCGGGAAGAATATAGACTCGAAGATTTCTGTCGATGATCTCTTGTCGGTAATGGGGAGGGATACGTTCCCAAGCCATCTCGGGACTTTCGTTGGATTCCCACACGAAGGCTCCGCCGTCGACGAGACCATTTAATGGATTGATGTGAGTGAAGGCTTTGGGATCACAACAAAGTACCACATCCACATGATTCAAATCGCAATTGACGCGAACGCGTTCCGGCGCCACCACGAGGAAGTAAGCCGTGGGGGCTCCTTTTTTCTCGGAGCCGTATTTGGGATTCGCGCTGACATGGATAACCTCACCGGGGCGTCCGTACTCATCGGTAACGCCATCACGTTCAGCAACATAGTTGCCCAGTTCACCGATAACTTCTCCCATGTTCTTTCCGGTTGTAATCATTCCCCAGCCGCCAATCGAGTGAAGGCGAACGGCGATAGAGTCTTCAGGAAGAAGGGAGGGAGTCTCATCGGATTGAACGTTGTAGGGATGGTTGATGCCTAAGACGAAGTAGGATTCACCATCTTTGGCGCTTTTCCCATCTTGGCGATTCGTTTCTCCCTGGGCGTATTCATAAGCGCCGATGAGGTGCTCAGGACGGAAATCTCTCGATCCTAATCCGTAGGAGCCTGAGAACAAGTGAGGCATCTCTTTGGGAGAGAGGGTTGGAAGATCTCCGTAAGAAGGTTCTTGGTGATTAGCTAAAGCTTTACTTAAAGCCGTTCGAATATCTCTTCCAATCGGATTGTCGCCCGCTAAAGGTTCATCCGTTCGCTCTAAGATAATCACATTTTTCTTGCCGGCTAATGCTTCGACGATAGCTCGTTCAGGGAAGGGGCGAATGACATTGATATGGATCGACCCCACCTTCGCATTTCTCGTTTCACGCAGATAATCGACAGCAGCTTCAGCATTCTCTGCAGCAGAGCCTAATGATACATAAACAGTATCGGCATCTTCGGTGCGGTACTCACTCAGGAAGCCGTAGTGACGACCCGTGAGATGGCCAAACTCTTGGTAGGCCTGATCGAGGAAGCCGAGGATGGGTTCGATGAAGTTGTTTCTCCTGGCGATCACTCCGTTCATGTAATGCTCTTGATTTTGAACGGGACCGATGAGCGCAGGGTTTCGTAAATCGATCGAGCGAGGAACGCGTCGTCTTTGGGGGCCGAAGAGAACGCGTTGGGCTTCGGTGGGGCAGTCGATGATGTCATCGACATCTCCCAAAAATTCACGAATCAATTCGGATTCGTGCATGAGGAAGGTTCGCTCGAGATGGCTGGTTAAGAATCCATCTTGAATATTCATTCCCGGGGTGAGTGCCTGTTCACAAACTTTGCGAATGATGAGGGCTTGATCTGCGGCTTGCTGAGCATCCTTTCCGAAGAGCATGAGCCAGCCCGTATCTAATGCGGCGTAGACATCATCGTGTCCGCAGTGAACATTGAGCGCGTGTTTGGTGAGCGCGCGCGCTGCCACTTCAAGCACCATGGTCGAGAGTTTTCCCGGTGCGTGGTAATACTGCTCTATCCCATAGACGATGCCCTGACCCGAAGTGAAGTTGACCGTCCGTCGACCTTGAATCGAAAAAGCGATGGCCCCGCCTTGAGCGGCGTGCTCGCCTTCACATTCTACAGCTACCTTGGGTCGGCCAAAGACGTTGAGCTTTCCCTCGGCATAAGCTTGTTGATACATCTCTCCCATCTCCGTTGACGGAGTGATGGGGTAGAAAATTCCCCCTTCGGTGATTCGAGCCTCGGTGTAGTAGGAGACGAGTTGATTTCCATTGGTAGTGATACGAGTTCCAGGATATCGAGGCTGAAAAAACATCGAGGGCGAACCTCCAAACTTGGTTAGGTGAAGATACAAAAAGTTGCCAACTACGCGTAAGTGGGTATTTCCACACCAACGGCAGCTACTTATTCACAATCAAGATCGTCCTAGAAACCCCAACGGTAAGGGGCAAGGAGTATGACTTGGTGGAACGGTAATGGACTCAACCATTAGCAACAACGATGCAAACGAGCAACCATACTTGCTCAAATGAAGCGAGCATCGCCAAGTCTTTTTAAATTTGTCAGTTAAAGAGAAAGTTTCAGTTTTAGATTCAAAAAAGCGAGTGCATCACTGCCTAAAAACTATCGAAGAGCCTAGGCACTGATGCCATAGAAACGAAAATGTTCCCATGGATGTTAATAATTTCGGGTCTCAGTTTCTTTGATGAGAAACATTTCACAGTTTGTTTGAAGTGCAAACTTAGGTGACCGACTTGTTGCGATCGTTCGTTGCATGTGAACTATTTCGCAGTAAGTGGTGATTATCTATGTAGTGCCTGGCTTGATCCCAGGTTTTAGTTTTACTCTTCAATGAGTGCCACGTTGGCAAAACTTGGTTAATTCGTTCAGCATGAGTGACAGTAAATCCGAGGAAGGTCACTCTCCTTCCATTCTATCTCAACTGATAGGCTCTGAACAATATGGGGCGTGATTCTTTTCCTTAAGTCTCATAAAGGTGCTTTATAACTTTAAGTTACGCGTTCCCTCCATCGATGCATTTTTAAATCTTAGAATCGTAAGCAGTTGAATTTTTGATGCTTATGAATTTTTAAAAAATGCAAATTAAATAATTAATCTGCTCTTCTCCTTCCGTTTTAGACAGTTAGCCCATTGAAGGAAGGCCTTCATTAAATTGGATTTATGGTTTTGTCTATCACTTAGGAGGAATCCCCATGTTGAAACTTGGGTCAGTCTTTATAAAAGCGATACTTTTCTTATGCCTTACGTTATTTACGAAGTTCGGCCTTCTTCACTCTCAAGAGGCAGTACTCTTTACCCCTATAACCCACGACCACTTCGCATTAGATGATGGATCGATCTACTGGGCTTCTCCTCTCAGTGATCTTTGTGCGGGACATGAAATTGCGATTGGGCGTAAAGATACTCATGTCATCGATCCTCATACAGTGTATTTCGGTACGGACTGTGAGCCTTCCGTATTAAGGCTGGTGGCACGAGGTGGTTATTCTTATTACATGACTGAAAATGGGATTTTCCGGTTGTGGATGCGAAATACCATTCTGTCTGCTGAACCAGAGTTACTTACGTCAGTAAACTTTGGGGTGGATGATTTCAATTTAGACCTTGCCGTCGATGATAATTTTGTTTATTGGAGGACTAAGGTTGAAATCGGAAAAATCGGCCGTGATGGAAGTGGAGCAGTGGTGGACAGTTCTTATGGTACAAGTGCTCTTTCCATCGATGCGGCTGGGGGATCTTCGACAGGTCAAATTGTATTACTCACTGGAGATGCTCTTGGGCTCTTAGATTTAACTACGGACACATATACCGTACTTGAATCCACACTCCCAGAGACTCCTATCAAGGCTTTCACAGATAACGAAGGGGAGTATGTTTATTGGGTCGAGCGTTCCGCATCCAATCAAGATCGAATTTGGAAAAAGCGGATGCTTCCATCTGCCACCAAAGAGTTGGTTCATGTCTTAGATTCAGGATTTCTACTTTTAGATCTCAAGGCTGATAGTGAGGGGGTGTATTGGCTCGAGCGTAGGTCTTCCCCGGCCGCAGACGTAAGAATTAGTCTAAAAACCCCTGGTATGTCGGTTGCTAATCCAGGACTTGAGGTCGATTCGGGTTTAAGCTATACCTCCACATTTAGATTAGGTCTCTCAGAAACTCATATTTACTATCGCAGTAATAACCAAACAACTGTGCGTTACCCGAAAACAGGAATCGCACCCCCTGACTTACAGTGGTTGGATCCACGCTTAGAAGTCACTCAAGCCATTCAAGATTTAGACAACTCGGTCACTCTTGTCGACGGGAAACGTACGATCGTACGCGCATTCCCCACATTGGCAGCAGGGGACACCGATGTCATCACGGAACATATCTTTGCCGTTCTCCATGGATTCGAGGATCCTAATGGAAACGGGATTCAAGATCCGAGTGAAGCTGACTTACCAGATTCACCGATCACTCCTACAGTTCGTCCCACGAGTCTTGAAGATCGAACGAGTGATCCTTTTTCTCGTTCGGTAGTTAATCGTAATTTTCTTTTTGTAATCCCTCCATCTTGGAGGACGGGAACAATTACCTTGCGTGCAGAAATCAATGCGGGGGATATGATTCGAGATGCGGACTCAAGTAATAACTTCGCAGAATCGACAGTTACCTTCGACAGAATTACCCCTGTTTGTATCGAGTATCGTTCCGTTCAAACAAATTCAGGTGAAGGGACTTTTCAATTCAATAACGAAGATGATCAGGAAGAGTTCTCTAATATCATCAATCGATTTGAAAGCATGTATCCGGTGGATCGCATTCGATTAGGGTTTCGTCCGGGATTCCTTCGTAAACGAGCTTGGATTGCGGCGCCCTTCATCGGTGGTGGATCAACGTACCGCATTCCTGAAGATCAAGATCATATATTAAATCACTTGATTCACGATGAGCCTTTGGATCGACCTGAATGTCGACCGCATGCCGAAGAGACCGTGCGTCACTATATTGGTCTGACTCCTTCCGGGACAACGGGAGCTTCGGGTTACGCTAGTACCTATCGTCACGCCAGCTGGGTGCGTATGGATGGGCAGCAAGGTGGCCCCGTTCCCATGGTGGGGAGTTATCCGGGTGGAGCCACCATGATGCAAGAAGTGGCTCATAATTATAACGGCATCTCGGGGGATCGATGGAAGCATGTCGATTGTGGTTCTCCCGAAAACATTCATGCCGCTTATCCCTATCCTACGATGCAAATCGGGCCTAGTCTTCCAGATGGAACCATCGATCCGCGGGGATTGTTTGGTTTCGATTGGTTGAGTCGTACGGCCATCGCTCCCAATCAAGCTAGTAGTTTTATGTCTTATTGCCGCCCTGCATGGATTTCAGATTACAATTGGCAGGGCCTCATCGATCGCGTAGGTCCTGCGGGTAGTGGGGGCGGAGGAGCCATCGGGGGAGCTGCAGGCTTGGCCGATGACGGTTACATCCTAATTGAGGGTCTCGTAGAGCAAGCTACTGGAAATGTAAGCTTGTCTAGAGTCATGAAAGTTCCGCCGGGTTACCTCCACGTGGACTCGATTGAATCCGCCATTCAAAGACAAAATGAGATCATCGACCCTCATGCTGAATTGCAGATTAATAGTCGAGATGGCGCGGGGCATCTGACTCAGTCTATTCGCATTCCAGCTACTCAACACGATGACCACCATCACCAAGATCAAGGGGGGATCGCTAGTTTCTCAGCGATTCTCACGGATGCTAGTTCTACTTCAGTAGAAATTCTCAACGACCACGATGAGGTTCTCGTTTCGAGAGTTCAAAGTGCCTCTGCTCCAGTCGTGAATTCCATTTCTTCACCTTCAGGCGGAGTGGTCGATAACCTCATCGTCAATTGGACGAGTTCAGATACAGATGGTGATGTCTTAGAACACACTCTTCATTATTCGTCGGACGATGGTGAGACTTGGATGTTGCTGGCTTCAGGATTGACGGAGACCTTCTACATTCTTGACGATCCTCAACTCCTCCCTGGAAGTGTCGACGAAACTGCCCCGGGAAGTTCTCGTATTCGGGTGACTTCCTCAGATGGATTTAGAATTGGTACTCGAATCTCGAATCCGTTTATCGTTAGAAATCGTCGTCCCATGGTTTTCTTGATGGGACCTTACGATGGACAAGAATTTGGTTTGAGAGAAGCGATACACTTCGATGCTCGAGGTTGGGATCCTGAAGATGGAAATGATATTCCCTTCAACGCCTTCTCTTGGACTTTCGATGGCTTAGTGACCCAAGTGGGTCGAGAGCTGACTCTTCCTGAAGGAGTACAACCGGGAACTCACCAAGTAGAACTCCTTGTTCGAGATTCTGACGGGCGAGCTTCGGCCGCTTGGAACTTTGAAATTAACGTTCGTGACCGTGGCTACCCCATTCCGGATAACGATGGAGATGGCATCCTCAATGACGATGATAATTGCCTGGGTATTCCTAATCCAGGTCAGGAAGATACCGACAACGATGGACTGGGAGATGTCTGTGATAACTGTCCATTAAATGCCAATCCCTTCCAGGGAGACTCCGATGAAGATGGCTTAGGAGATGAGTGTGACATTAGCCATTACTTTGTGCGTCAGGATTCACCCCTCAGTGGAGATGGACTCTCTTGGGAGACGGCCTTTGTTACCTTGCAAGAAGCACTCGATCAAGCTGACTTACAATTGAACGCTGGAAACGAAACCGTTGAGATTTGGGTTGCTGAAGGAGTCTACACTCCTTATGTCCATGAAGATGATCCCGAGCCTCGAGCGGCTTCGTTCAAAGTGCGCCCTGGGATCAAGATTGTAGGTGGCTTTCACGGACACGAGCATCACGCCGAAGATCGAGATCCGGTGGGAGCACCTGCCGTTCTCTCCGCTGATTTAGATCTCAACGATGATCCATCAGATCCTTCAACTTCAACGGATAACGCCTTCAACATTCTTCATATTAATCCTAATGAGGATTCGGGGAAGGTTGAACTTGTGGGTTTACGCATCGAAGGAGCAACCAGTACAGGTGTAAATGGATCAGCAGTCTTCGTCTCGGGTGGAGTTTATTTGGAGATGCACGAGTGTGATTTTTTTCGAAATGAGAGTGATCAAGGCTCGGCCATTTGGGCTCTTACGGGTTCAAGAATTACAACTTACTCCACTCGATTCTTGAACAATCGTTCTTCTCAACCTACGGATGGAGGAACTATTCTGATAGAAGGATCCATTCTTAGCCTTTTCAATACTTCGTTTAGCTATAACGAGAATGAATCGGGAGGGTGTATCCATGCCGTCAATACCAGAGTGAACGCTACTCATTGTGCTTTTGTCCACAATAACACCTTCGCGACCTCAGGGGCTGCGGTCCACCTGGGTGTGGGTGCAGACGTTTACATTTATAATTCGTTCCTCTTCGATAATATCGGTGATTCCGGGATTGGACACTTTGATATCGATGAAGATGCGAATCTCAATGTTAACTACAGCTCTATCCAAGATGGCTATGTCGGTGTGGGAAATATCAGTGAAGCCCCCATCTTTGAAAATGAGGATGGGCCGGATGGATTAGCGGGTACTTTAGACGACAGTTTGAGAACCCAAGCAGGATCGCCGACCCACGATGCAGGAAACAACTATACTTCCTCAGCATTAAATATCTTTGAAGATGCGAGTGGGCACTCGCGCTTCGGAGAAGATCCCAGTGTTTCTGATACGGGAGTGGGTGGTGCTCCTATCGTCGATTTAGGTCCGTACGAATTACACGTGGAACCCAGTCACTTAGGATTGGAAGAAGCGCATACAGAATGCGGTCTTACCGAAAGCATGTATTATGTCGTTCAGTCTCCCAATCCCGTTGCCGGTTTCTCATCCGGTTTGAGTTGGGACGGAGAAAACCTTGAATTGGTTGAAATCGTAGCAGGGCCGGATATCTCGGCAAGCGACGTTCTTTCGATCATCGTCACTCCCCAGGGAACGGGTGAAGCGGTGGTGGCTCTCGTTTTAAATTCTGGAGTCTTTATCGACGAAGATCATCCTGTCAGGGCTTTAGAAGCTCGCTTCCGTGCTCGAGAAGATGCTAACCTTCAACAGATTGAAGAGTTTGAAGTTTGTATCATCGAAGATATCGGGACTCCTCCCGTAAAAGTTGTGTATACGGTTCCTGGCCCCAACGGCTTACCCCAAAGTGAAAATCCTACCTTCGGTTGTAGTCATATGATGATCACTGAGGATTTGGAAGCGCCCACGATTCAATGTCCTGAAGATATGGTTGTTGCTCCGGATCCCGAAACGGGTACTGCGATCGTTTTCTGGGAAGCTATTGGAAGTGATGCTTGTGGTGACGTCACTATCACTTATGAACCTGAGCCCGGTACGGCGTTTGAAGTGGGAACCCACACCGTCATCTGTACGGTGGAGGATGAAGCTGGGAATACAGATGAGTGCAGCTTTGAAATCACCGTTGAAAATCTCAAGGATGAATTTCGACGTGGGGATGCCAATGTCGACGGAAGAGTCGATATTACGGATCCCATTTCTATCTTGGATCACTTGTTTATCGGTGGACCGGCATCCCCCTGTTTCGGAGCAGCCAATGCCAACGATGACCATCTGTTAGATATCACGGATCCGATTACCCTCTTATCTTATCTCTTCCTCGGTACGGTCACGATTCCGGCACCGGGTCCGGATCACTGTGGATTAGATCCGACTCCAGATGAGTTTGAGTGTAGTTACAATCAAGAAATCTGTGAGCCCTAGAATGATTTAAAAGACACAGTTGCCAAACTCGCCAGAATTTAGGTGCATCCACCCTAATTTTGGCGAGTTTGGCTTTAGTTTTTTATGTGTAATTTCTGAGGTCGGTCTTAAGTGTTAGTTATGTCATGTCTTAAGGGTTTTTGCGCCCTTGAATTATTATAATTCAGCTGTCCCACCTCCCTCATTTTCAACAGTTAGCTTCCAGAAGAAAACTTCTTCAAGTTTAAAGAGAGCTAACTATTAAGAATGATTCAGGAGGTATTGTGATGTTCACAGCGATGTTAGAGAAGAAGAGATACTTGTTCTTCTTAGTTCTTTTAATGAAGGGTTATCTAGGAATTAACCTGGGTTCAACGCAGGAGATCGTTGTCACGACTCCAAGAGTTCACGACTATTTCGCTATCGATACTAATTCGATCTACTGGGCTTCACCTCCGGGAGAAAGTTGCGGTGATGCTCAATACGAACTGGGTCGTGTCGATTCCGGTACTACTCATCTTCGTTCGGTGTATACCGGCGATGAGTGTGAGGCTGGAGTCATTAGAATGGTTGCCCGTCATGGTTATCTTTATTTCCTTATTGAGGATGGGCTTTATCGAATCTGGATGCGCAACTCCATCCTTCCCGTGGAACCGGAACGCTTAGCGGATGTGACTTACGGGGAAGAGGATTTAGATATCGATCTCGCCGTAGACGATGACTTTGTTTATTGGAAAACCAATGTTGAAATCGGAAAAGTTCATCAAGATGGAACCTCCGGTCCTTGGATGGATACTTCTTACGGTACAGGCGCGTTATCGATCGCCGCTCAAAGCGGTTCAACGAGTGGGCAGATTGTCCTTTTGACGGGGACCGCATTAGGTCTTTTAGATTTATCTACTGATACTTACACCGTTCTCGATGCATCTTTGGTGGAGACTCCAATTAAAGCTTATGTCGATGCTGATGGAGAATTTGTCTATTGGGTTGAGCGTTCGGCAACAAATCGAGAAACGATTTGGAAAAAACGGATGGTCCCTGCGGCGGTGAAGGAACGGGTTCATGTACTGGATCCTAATTTTCTTATTCATGATCTCAAAGCCGATGCCGATGGCGTTTACTGGCTTGAGCGCCGTACGGCAACTCCTCAACAGGTCAATATCAGACTTAAAGAAGCTGGAGAATTACTTGCTGCTCCGGCAGCTGTGGTTGCAACGGGATTAAATTTTCAAGCCAATTTTAAATTAGGTCTTACCGAAACTCATATTTACTACCGTGGTACAAACATGACTACGGTGCGTTACGAGAAAACCGGGATTACACCGCCTGATTTACAATGGTTAGATCCCCGGTTAGAAGTGACTCAGGCGATTCAGGATCTGAATAATTCGGTGACTTTAGTCGATGGTAAACGTACCTATGTTCGAGCTTTTCCCACTCTGGGCGCGGGGGAAACTCGAGTTGTCAGGAATCATATTTTCGCCATTCTTCACGGCTTTGAAGATTCCAATGGAAATAGTGTGCAGGATCCCGGTGAGGCTGATTTACCGGGTTCGCCCTTACACCCTATAGCTCGGCCCATTTCATTAGGGGATCGTACCGGGGCGCCCCTCACTCGAAGTCAGGTTAGTCCGAATTTTCTTTTTTTACTTCCCTCCCAATGGAGAACGGGGACGGTTACACTCACAGCTGAGCTGAACCCGGGTCTTATGGTGAATGATTCTAATCCTCACAATAACGACTCGAATCCAACGACCGTCACTTTTGAGAGAATCAATCCAGTTTGCATCGAGTACCGACCCGTTCAACTTCAACAAGGTACCTTTCAACTCAATAACGAATCGAATCAGCGAGCTTTCGCTCGAATTATGAGTCGCTTTGAAAGTATGTATCCGGTCGATCGTCTAAGATTGGGATTCCGTCCCGGATTTCTTCGAAAACGATCTTGGATTGGAAGTGTTTTTATACCTGGAGGATCGACTTACAGTTTCCCTGAAGATCAGGTTCATGTCCTCAATCACTTGATTCACGATGAACCTTTAGATCGCCCCGAATGTTTTCCTGCTGCGGAGGAAACAGTACGTCACTACATGGGCTTAATTCCACCTGGAACGATGGGATTTGCGGGTTATGCGAGTTTATTTCGACACGCTGCTTGGACTCGTATGGATAGTGGCCAAGGTGGTCCAGCTCCCATGATCAGTAGTTATCCTGGGGGAGGGATTATGTTGCAAGAAGTTGCTCATAACTATAACGGTATTGAAGGAGATCGTTGGAGACATGTCGACTGTGGAGATCCAGAGGGGCTTACCAGTCAGTATCCCTATCCTCCAAACCAAATCGGTCCTAGCCTTCCGGATGGCTCTATTGATCCTCTCGGTTTATTCGGTTTTGATTGGATTAGTCGAACGGCCTTTGGTCCGGATGTCGCAAGAAGCTTTATGTCTTATTGTACACCACGGTGGATTTCCGATTTTAATTGGCAGGGAATCATCGATCGCTTAGGGCCTGCGGATGGAGGAAGCGGAGGGGCTGAAGGTGGAGCTGCTGGTTTAGCTGATGATGGATATATTCTGATCGAAGGTTTAGTCGATTCATCAACGGGCAATGTCATGTTGTCGCGAGTGATGCAAGTTCCGCCTGGATATTTAGATCCGGGTTCTATTCAAGAAGCGATTCAAAGACAAAATGAATTGATCGATCCTCACGCTGATTTACAAATTATCAGCCGAGATGAGCAGGGTCATATCACGCAATCGATCCACCTACCCTCGGGACCCCAGGATCATCATAATCATGGTGGAGAAGGTAATTTGAATAACTTTTCAGTTATTCTTACTGATTCGAGCACCACGAGAATTGATGTCTTGAGTGATCACGGTGAACTTCTCGCTTCGAGAGTGCATAGCAACAATGCCCCCGTGGTCAATTCGATCACGGCCCCTTCAGGTGGGGTTGTTGATAATCTCACTGTGATTTGGAACTCCTCCGATGCGGATGGCGATTCATTGGAACACACGATTCATTACTCCAATGACGATGGTGCTTCGTGGATGCTTCTAGCGTCGGGATTAACCGAGACAACTTACCTTTTGGATGATCCTTCTTTACTTCCTGGTAGTGATGATGAGACGGCTCCCGGAAGTTCTCGTATTCGCGTGACTTCATCGGATGGATTTAGAATTGGGACAAGAGTTTCTGATCCATTCATCGTGCCGAATCGTCGCCCCTTCGTATTCTTAATGGCTCCTTACAATGGTCAAGAGTTTGGTTTGAGGGAAGCTATTTACTTCGAAGCCCGAGGTTGGGACCCTGAGGATGGGAACGATATCCCATTCAATGCATATTCATGGACCTTCGATGGTCGAGTCACTCGACCGGGAAGGGAATTGATCCTTCCTGAAGGCCTCCAGCCTGGAAATCACCAAGTGGAACTTTTAGTTCGAGATTCGGAGGGGAGAGCTTCAGCGTTCTGGAATTTTGAAATCAACATTTTAGATCGTGGATATCCCATTCCTGACAATGATGGAGATGGCATTCTCAACGATGAAGACAATTGTCCAGGGATTCCTAATCCCGGTCAGGAAGATATCGACAACGATGGAATCGGAAATGACTGTGACAATTGCCCCCTCAACTTTAATCCACACCAGGGAGATAGCGATGAAGATGGTTTAGGTGACGAGTGTGACATCAATAATTTCTTCGTGCGTCGTGATTCTCCCTTGAGTGGAGATGGGCTGAGTTGGGAGGGAGCTTTTGTGACCTTAGAAGAAGCTTTAGTTCAAGCTAACCTTCAGCTCGACAATGGAAATCAGACAGTAGAAATATGGGTTGCTGAAGGTCATTACACTCCACATGTGAGCGAAGATGATCCTGAGCCGAGAGCTGCATCGTTTAAGGTGCGTCCTGGAATTCGGATTGTGGGTGGCTTCCATGGTCATGAACACCATATGGATGAACGCGATCCGGTTGGAGCACCTACAGTTCTCTCTGCTGATTTGGATCTCAACGATGATCCATCTGATCCTTCCACTCTGAATGACAACACCTTCAATATCCTTCATATCAATCCAAACTTAGAATCGGGAATGGTTGAATTGATTGGGATTCGCATCGAGGGAGCTTTTAGTACGGGGGTTAGTGGTGCTGCGCTATTAATTGCAGGAGATGTTCATTTAGAGTTAACTGAATGTGATTTTTACAGGAATGAAAGTGATCAGGGATCCGCCATTCTTGGTATTCCCGGACCGAGGATTACGGCTCATTCTACTCGCTTCATTTCTAATCGTTCGTCACAAACCACCGATGGAGGAACGATTCATGTTCAAGGAGTAGAGTTGAGTCTCTTTAATTCCTCTTTCCTTCACAATGAGAATGAATCCGGAGGGTGTATCACCGGAATCAATTCTCAAGTGAATACCACCCATTGTGCTTTTATCCACAATAGTACTTTTGCAACTTCAGGCGCCGCCATCCACCTCGGAGTGGGGGCCAACGTTGCCGTTTTCAATTCGATCCTCTGGGATAATATTGGAGACGCTGGTATCGGGCACTTTGATACTGACGAAGATGCGAATGTTACTGTAGCCTATTGCTCTATTCAGGATGGCCACGTCGGTGCTGGGAACATCAGTCTGGCTCCTCTCTTTGAAGATGAGAATGGCCCTGATGGATTGGCAGGCACACTGGATGATAGCTTGAGAACTCAATCAGGCTCTCCCAATCACGATGCGGGTAACAATTATATCGCTGAAGGGCTGAATCTTCTTCAAGATGTGAGAGGTCGCCCTCGTGCCGGTGAAGATCCTTCGGTAACAGATACTGGAGTTGGAGGAGCGCCTATTGTTGATATCGGACCTTACGAATTGCATGTAGAACCGAGTCACCTGGGCTTGGTAGAATCACATACCGAATGTGGTCTTTCTGAAAGTATGTTCTTTGTGGTTCAGTCTCCGAATCCAGTGGCCGGATTTTCTTCCGGGTTGCAGTGGGATGGAGAAAACCTTGAGTTAGTAGAAGTTGTGGTTGGACCCGATATCAATCCCAGTGATGTTCTCTCCGTGATCGTCACTCCCCAGGGAGCGGGTGAAGCCGTGGTTGCTCTCGTTTTAAACTCGGGTGTCTTCATTGATGAAGATCATCCGGTGCGTGCACTGGAAGCTCGTTTCCGCGCTCAAGAAGATGCGAACCTGCAGCAGATTGAAGAATTTGAAGTCTGTATCATCGAAGGTATCGGAGAACCTCCCGTCCAGGTTGTCTATACGGTCCCTGGGCCGAATGGTATCCCTCAAAGTGAAAACCCTACTTATGACTGTAGTCATATGATGATCACTGAGGATCTCGGATCACCCACGATTCAATGTCCGGAAGACATGGTCGTCGCTCCGGATCCCGAAACGGGTATGGCGCTCGTGACCTGGGAAGCCATCGGGAATGATGATTGTGGTGAAGTCACGATCGAGTACATTCCTGAGCCGGGAACTGCATTTGAAGTGGGTACTCATACTGTCTTATGTATCGTGACGGATGAGTCAGGTAATACCGATGAATGTAGTTTCGAAATCACCGTTGAGAATCTCAAGGATGAGTTCAAGCGAGGGGATGCTAATATTGACGGTACGGTCGATATTACGGATCCATTATTTATATTGGCTCATCTCTTTATTGGAGATCCGGCCTCTCCTTGCTATGGTGCAGCCAATGCAAATGACGATAACGTCTTGGATATCACAGATCCGATTACTCTTCTCACTTATCTCTTTTTAGGAGGTATAACTATTCCTCCACCCGGACCCACGGAGTGTGGATTGGATCCTACTCCGGATGAATTTGAGTGTACTTACAATCAGGAACACTGTGACCCTTGATTCGTAGTTGAAGAGGTAGCCAAAGACTAGTGAATTTGGCTACCTCATGCTGGTAGAGGTTAGATGCTCGGAGCCCAAAGTATTAACTTCGGGCTCCGAGCATTGCCCATTGTTTGACTCAGGAGAATCAATTTTTGAATTCTTTCGATCGAGAAGCTGCCTTAGAGTTGGTCTTAGATGAAGCAGCTGAGCGTAAACGCCAAGGGGAAGTGATACGCCTTGAAGAATACATGGAACGTTACCCGGAGATCGCGAACGAGATCCAGGAGACGTTGCCCGTCATTCTTCGATTGGAAGATCGTGAAACCATCGATAGTCAAAATGCTCCTCAAAGTGAAGCTCTCCAAATCGGTCAAACTCTCGGTGATTATGAGCTTGTTCGATTTCTCGGAAGAGGCGGGATGGGAGTTGTTTACGAGGCTCAGCAGATCTCGCTGACCCGTAGTGTCGCGTTAAAAATTCTCCCAAAGAGTGTTCGAGATGATGACTCCCGCAGTCGTCGCTTTGAACTCGAAGCCAAAACAGCGGCGAGACTTGTTCATCCTCATTTAGTCTCAGTTTACGATTTTGGTGAAGTTGAACATCTTAGCTTTTATGCGATGCAATTTGTCGATGGGGATAATCTCGACAACGTCATTCGAGCCTTGAGGAAACAGTATCATCAGAACTCTGGAGTAGATACAAATATCGCAGAGAAGACGAGCAATAGTTATCCTTCTCTCAACCCGCAACTTAGCCTCGAACCTGATGAAAATGATCTCGCAAGTGCATTAGCCTCAGCACTTCGTCTCGGGATTATCGATGGAAGTCAATCGCGTACTTCGATGATGGAGGGGACTAACGGTTCTGCGACTTCGATTTCTAAGGTTGATTCATCAATACTGTCTCGATCAGCATCGCAGATTTCCAATCCCACCCGTGATCTCAGTAGTTTTCGTTATTACCTTGGGATCGCTCGACTGGGAACCATCGTTGCTGATGTTTTGGCTGTAGCCCACCAGGCAGGGGTTCTTCATCGTGATATTAAACCCGCGAATCTTTTATTAGATCGCCAGGGGAAAATTTGGGTATCCGATTTCGGTCTAGCGAAACTGGGTGATGGCGATGCCTTAACTCAATCGGGGGATGTGGTGGGAACATTACGCTACATGAGCCCGGAACGATTTCGAGGTTGGAGCGACCCTAGAAGTGATATTTACGCCTTAGGCGCCACTCTCTTTGAGCTCGTCTGTTTTCAACCTGCCTTCGATGAGTTGGATCGAGCGAGTTTGATGAAGAAGATCATGGATGGTGATCTTCCCGCTCCTCGAAATATCAACCCGAAGATTCCTCGTGATCTCGAAACCATTATCTTAAAGTGCCTCGATAAAGATCCGGCGAGACGATTTTCCAAAGCAGAAGACCTACGAGATGACCTCGACCGTTTTCTTCAAGGGCGACCGATTCAAGCTCGCTTACCGAATGCGTTTGAACGTAGTTGGCTTTTTGTTCGTAGAAATCCCTTTATTTCAGGTCTTTGTGCCGCACTTTTTATTCTTTCGATCCTCGCTACCTTCAGTGCGGTGAGGTTAGATACGACGGTAGAAACTCTGGATAAAACTGCAGCTGATCTCGAAACTGAGCGCGATAAGGCCCTCGAGCATCTTTGGGAATCTCAGGTGGCACAAGCCAAGGCGAGTATCACATCGGTTTTGCCAGAGAATAGAGGTGAGGTTTATAAAATAATTTCGGAGGCTGCGGATTACCTTCCTTCATTTGAGTTGAGAAATATTGCAATCGCTTATTGCGGAAAGATCGGAATTGAAGAGGTAGAGAGTTTCCCCGTACCGGATGAGATGGTTGCGTCGATCTCACCTGATATGAAGACATTAGCCATCGGGGAGGGAAGAGATGTCTTATTGATCGATTTAAAAACGAAAAACAAGCGTCGTATCCCAGCCTCTATCGATGCTTTTGATTACAGCTTAACCTTCACTCCTAACGGAAAATTTTTGATTCGTGGATTATCCTCGGAGCGTCTTGAATTTGTAAGAGTTAACGATGGTAAAGTCATTCCCACCGATGCTTCCTGTTTTTCTCATTTAAGTTATCATCCTGTAAAAGATATCGTTTCTATTAACAAATACGGAAAAGTCAAAATTGTAGACATCGAATCTCAGGATCACCACAGTCTTCCATCATGGGCGGAAAAATGTAGTTATTTTGCTTTTAGTCCTAAGGGCAATAAAATTGCTTTAGTGGACGCTTCAAGACGAATCGTCACGGTTCATGAGGCTCAATCTGGTAAGTTGCTTCATACTCTTCACCAACCTCCTTCCCGATTCGATGACTACGTTGTCTATTTACAGTGGCACCCCAGTGAAACCATGATCGCAACTGGTTGGCGTCCGTTGGTTCTTTGGGATTTAGAGACGGAATCCACTCGTATAGTCGATGAATCGATAACTTTTCAAAAAATTGAATTCTCTTCCGATGGGAGATTTCTTGCTACAGCGGGTTGGTCGAAAACTCCAATTTCATTTCTGTACGACGTTCATAATGGTGAATTTTTATCCAAATTAAACGGCTATATCGATGCCTTTAGTAAAACTGGAAATAAGTTTTTTAGTCGTAAGTTAAACAGTATCAATGTTTCAACGATAATTGATGATCGATCTCATAGATTAATCAAGTTTTATGATAATAGTAAGGAAGCCAACCGAAATCTTGATTTCCATCCGAATAATCGCTGGTGTGCCACCACGAGAGACACTGGCGTCTACATCATCGATTTGAGAAATTATTCCATCGTAAAAAAAATTCCTCTCCCCGGTGCATCATTCGTCCGCTGGAATTCGAATGGAACTCAACTCCTTACCAGTCATCAACAAGGAATATGGCACTGGGACTGGAATGAGCAAGAGCATCACATCACAGTGGGACCTCCTCGAAAGCTTTGTAACGTCAATAAGGGTAATTTAGCTTATTTTGAAGACAAAAAAATCGTTGTTGGAGATTGGGGGGCCTTTCATAGTCATCACTTTGATCCAACTCAAGAAGAGTTTCATTTTAAAACCTTCTCAGTCGCAGGGAATGTGGCGATCAGTCCGAATAGTAAGTATCTTGCTTTATGTGACATTATGGGAGGGCAACAATTCGAAATTTGGGATCTAACTCAAAAAGAAGTTATTTACCGTGAATTAAGAAAGGGGACGTTTATTTCTAGTTTTCTTTCAAATGATACAATTTTCGTTACTGGGAATTCCAGTTGTCGACTGATTGATTTTAAGAAGAACAAAGAGATAGATAGTTATGATGGAAAAGGATTTAACCTCGTTTCTAATCAGAACTACTCGCTGATTCATACGAATGCTTACTCTCATTTGATTCCTACCACGAGAAGTAAATTAACATTGTTGGATCATAGAGATGGATTAGTACCGCTTGCTCAGTTTGAGATGGATCAAGTTATAAATCCCATACGTATTTCTAAGAATGGTAAATATATTGCTGCGGGATCTAGAGTTGGAGGCCCTGTTCACATTTGGGATCTCGATCGCCTATATAAAAACCTCAAAAAATTAGGACTCGAATGGGATGTGAGTGAAGCGCCTTCCAATGAATTGAAAATTTCTCAGGAAGAAAAAGTTATAACGCTAAACTTAGGGGAACTCGATCCCTATAGAAGAAATAAAATTACGTTTAATCAATTGAATGTTAGATTTAAGTTCAACCCTAACGAGAAGGTTGGCGTTCAACTCGCAGTTTATGCCTGGAGAGTTCATAAACCTCAAAGGGCTGTCGAGGTTTATGAGAAAATTTTAAAATTTGATCTGAAGCCTGAAAAAAGATCCGAATACTCGAATCTTCTCGCATGGTGGTATGCGGTCGGGCCCATCGAGATCCGAAATATTGATCGTAGTTACGAACTCGTTCAAAAAGCAATAGAGCTCATGCCAGATTCCTACAATGCTTTAAACACTTTGGGAGTCGTTCAGGTCAAGAAGGAGATGTGGGCAGAGGCTAAGAGTACTTTTGAAAAAAGCATTCCTTTGGCAACCAATGAAAAAATTATTGCCCAAGATTATTATCCGTATTCCATCGCTCTGTTCAAACTTGGGGAAAAGGATTTCGCTCGCACCATTTTTGATTATGCCTACCGTCAAGTATCACTTCCCAAAGTTTTTAATTCAGGCGATGCTAGTTCACTCCTACATTTACACTCTGAAGCAGCCCACGCCCTAGGTGACACTCGACCGATACCCGAAACTCTCAAAAATAATGACCACTGAAATGAATAAACCTTCGGTTCAAGATGATGATATTGAGAAGCTTAAAGGAGCTTCCGACATCGGTAGCGCATTCGCAAAATTATTCCATCAATATTTTCCCCGCTTAGAAAAAGCGGTGAAATTTCGAATGGATCCTCGAATTCGTCAACGCATGGATCCCAGTGATGTCGTTCAAGAAGCGTATATCGAATGCGCTAGGCGAATTGAAAAATACTTAGAGGAACCCCCGGCTCCCCTATTCCTGTGGGTGAGGTATTTAGTTCTCCAACGATTACTTCAAATCCACCGGAAACACCTTCAAGGAAAAGCTCAGGATGCTCGTCGAGATGAGCCTATGTTTAAAGGTGGTTACCCTTGTGCGAGCTCAGAGTTTATCGCTCGTGAACTTGTAGCTTCCCAAACCTCACCGTCTCAAGCTTTCGTTCGTAAAGAAGCACAACAGATGGTTCGCGATGCCTTAGAGGAGATGAGTGATAACGATCGCGAGATTTTGGTTCTTCGTCACTTTGAGCATTTGAGTAGTAAAGATGCGGCGTTTGTTTTAAACATTGAACACAGTGCAGCTCGAAAGCGGTATTTACGTGCCTTGAAAAGGTTACGCGAAGTATTCGATAAGATTGATAACGATTCGGAGCAACCTGAATAGCTTATTATTTTGATAAATCCTAATTTTCTCCTGTCCCAGTCCTCATCTTTTTCACAGTTCCTCTCCTAAGGATCGGCCTGTTTAAAATCTCAATTTGAGTGAGTTGACGATTGAAATTGAACTCAATAAACAGATCCCTTTCTAAGTCATTCTATATTTAAGTCCATGAAATGATTGAAGGCGATCAAGCCTTCCTTTCGGGGGATCGACCCATGCTTCAACATCAAATCAAATCACTAAAGATAATCCTCGTTCTCTTTCTACTACTGAGTTGTTCAAACCTTTGGGCTCAGTCCATCAGTGTCGATGCGGGGGGGTATGTAGGTCGGTGGAGTTTAGGCGCAAGCGGTCTACAACAAGGAAATCAAACTCTTCAACTATCTGAAGGATCTTATCAATTCTCATTGAATAATGTCGCTCCCAATGTGGCTGTGATTACGGTGGATAAAGATGGAGTGGTCAGTTCGAGCAACCCTTCTGTAATTAAAAGTTCCCCTGGAGGTGAGTTAGAGCTAGTGACTTACACTGTTCATTTTGAAGTAAATGGCTATCCGGGGCGTTGGTACTCGGGCACCGATGTCGTGGCAGATACGCTGGTACAGGGAGATCAAAGTTTTTCAGTTCCACCCGGGAATTACTTGTTTTCATTAGTAGGAGCCCAAAGTTCTCAAGGTCTATACAGTATGGACCCGGATGGAAATTTAAGTTCGAAGAGTCCCATATTTACTGTTTCGGGTAATGCTCTCAGTCTTGTCACTCACACCATCAACTTTAACCTCAACAATTACCCGGGCCGCTGGTGGACCGGGATTGATAATATTGGGAATTCTTTACAACAAGGGGATCAATCAATCTCGGTCGCTCCCGGGGAATTCACCTTTTCTTTAATGGGAGTTACAAACTCAGAAACGATTTATAGTTTGGAAGTCGATGGCACACTGAGTTCCAGTAGTTCTTTACTCGACGTAGAAGGAAATTCGCTTAGCTTGGTGACTTTCCCAATTGTATTCGACCTCAACGGTTATGCTGGGCGATGGTGGACTGGAGTGGATCAGGTCGGAAGTTCTTTACAACAATACAATCAAACGATTTCCATAGCCCCGGGAGAATATATCTTTTCACTGCATACCATTCCCGGGACTGAAGCGATTTATACCGTTACTGCAAATGGAACCGTAACAACGGAAAGCCCTCTTTTTACGGCCGAGGAAAATCAATTAAGCTTAGTCACCCATCCCATTGAGTTAGATTTAAATGGGTATACCGGTCGTTGGTGGTCGGGAACGGATGCTGTCGGAGCTTCTTTAATGCAAGGTGATGCCACCCTTTCTATTGCACCAGGTGAATATACCTTCAGCCTGCAAGGGATCGCCAACACCGATGCCGTCTACACCGTTACTTTAGACGGAACGGTGACAACGGAAAGCTCTCTCCTGTCAGCCGCTGAGAACCGCTTAACCTTATTAACCCATCCGGTGGAATTTGATCTCAACGGATATTCTGGAAGATGGTGGAGTGGTCATGATGTCGTACCACCGGCTCTAAGACATGGAGATGCGACACTCTCCGTGGCTCCAGGGGAATACACGTTCAGTCTCCAGGGGATTGCTAATACTGAGGCCGTCTACACCGTCACTTTAGATGGAACGGTGACAACGGAAAACCCTCTCCTATCAGTAGCTGAGAATCGCTTGACGGTACTGACTTTTCCTGTGAATTTTGATCTCGCTGGTTACGAAGGGCGTTGGTGGTCGGGAGCCGATGGGGTTTCGGCTTCACTTTATAGTGGAGATAACACGATTCGTTTGGTGCCCGGGGAATACACACTTTCTCTTCAACTCGTCGAAGAATCTGAAGCGACTTATCAAGTAGCTTTAGACGGAACATTGTCGACTACCGACCCAGGCCGACTCCTCGTTTTTGAAGATACTATTACGTTTAACACTATTCCTGTGGATGTACAAACTCAAGGTTACCCCGGTCGTTGGACTTTTGGTGCCGAAGGCTTAGGGCATACTCTTCGGCGAGGAGATGACACCGTTTTCCTTGGCGCTGGAATATATAGCTTCAATTTAACCTTAGTCGATTCTCAACATTTCCAATATCAAATTGATCCGAGCGGGGAGGCTGGTTTACGAGTAGAAGTTTTGGATTCGATAAATGCTAGAGTCGAAACTGATGATCGTTTAGTTATAGAAACTCAAGCGGTAGAGATCCATCCCGGAGACTTAGATGCTGTCTGGACGATTGCAGATTCGGGGCCCTTTAACGGCGCTCAAATCCTTTGTTTGACGAGTTCTTCATTTAATTTTGGTACCGGAGGAGAGGTTTACCCGGTCAGTGTGGATCGATTATTTAACGGTTCATGGCAAGTAACTCCTTCAGAAATTAGCGCAGAAGAGTTTGTCGTTCGATTTTCAACTGCAGTTGGAAATTGCGGTGACGATGGTTGTCATTTTTTGGGACCTGTGAGGAGAGCAAGTATCAATTTTGAAGGTGTTGGAGGAAATGAAGCCAGTCAATTACTAGCTTTAAGCGCAAATGGAAACAGAGTCGTTTTTTATTCACGCGCGAATAATTTAATTCCTGGTGATACCAATAATTTTCCTGATGTGTTTGTAAAGGATAATCAAAGTCAAAAAGTCATCCGAGCCAGTGTTTCAAGCTCTGGTGAACAAGGGAATGCTCAGTCGACTCGGCCAGATATTAGTGGAGATGGGAACACGGTAGCTTTTGTGTCAGCTGCAAGTAATCTTGTTCCTGGTGATACCAATGGGTTTTACGATATTTTCGTCCACAACATTCATCTGGGGCTAACTGAACGAATTTCAGTTTCATCCCTCGGTGTACAGGCCGATGATGCTTCCTCCTATGCTCCCTATATCAGTTATGATGGCCAAATTGTTGCGTTTAATTCAAGTGCAAGCAATTTAACCTCCGATTCCGACGGTACACTACAAGTGTATCTTCGCGACCGTTTAGCAGGGCAAACTATTCTAATATCAAAAAATGCGAACGGTGAACTGAGTAACCGTGGCAGTCACCTGTACGGAATGAGTGCTGATGGAGCGAGGGTACTGTTTCTTAGTGATTCCTCAAACCTTGTTAGTAATGATACAAACCGAGTTCGTGACATTTTCGTCTATGACCGACCAACTGACCAGGTTTTGAGAGTGAGTGTGAGCAGTACTGGAGAAGAAGGCAATTTAGATTCAATACCCTCCCCTTCAATCAGTGCCGATGGGCAAATAGTTTCTTTCCAATCATTTGCAAATAACCTCGTTCCAGGAATTCAGAATGACCAAGGGAATTTATTTATTCATGACCTTGAAACTCGTCAAACGACTCGAATTTTGGATTATTACCCTGGAAAAGAAGCCCTCAGTGAAAGCGGTCGATACGTATTAGGTTCGGTGAGTCATCAATTCTATAACTTTTGGATCTATGACCGGATTTTAGATAGGAGATGTCTAATTGAATTTCCTCACCAGTATTTTAATCACCGGCGAATCTGGGACTTGAGCCTTTCTGACGATGGCACAATGGTCTCTTTTAGTACTAAGCGGGATGATCTCGTACCGAACGATTCGAATTCTGAACATGATGTCTTTACATACAGACTAAAGTTTCCTACTTACGGATTAGAAACCCTCGACACCCAATTGCGCTTCCCCAACCGAAGCCCTGAAGGCATCGCGCAACAATGTGAAGTCCTTCCTGATTGTGGACTGAGTTACAGTGGAAGAAATCCTGACGGCACTATCCGAGATTGGGAAGCTGAGTTCCAAGTAGCCTTTGCTGATCCTCGATTCCCAAAGTTTGATCCTGAAGAGGGGTATCCAGGAGTCGGGTTTTATTTGCCTTTTAACCCAGCAGGAGTTCAATCACCTATAGGGAATTCTTATTTTGAACCGGATGATTTTGCTCTTGAATTGATTCCTGACGAAGCCAATCCGGGTGAAAGTTTCTCACTTACTGATTTCATTGAAATTCCCTTCGACCTCGATGATTCGGGCTTAGTAGGGGATTCCGGGGGAGAAGGAGTTTACTTATTTTTTGCGTATCCGTTGGGTGTGATCAGTGAGCTGGCGCAATTAGAATCCGTAGAGTTTGTCATTCACAATCAAACGAATGGGACTAACCGAGAAGGAATTTACTCTGTCAGTGAATTGGCTTCTGGGATACAGCCAATTCCTCAGGTTTCTTCTCCAGTGGATCAAGAGTTTAGGTCTCGCGGGTGTGTTTCATTTTGTGAATTGGAAGAAGGAGAGCACGATAACATCGTCTGGCCACAGTTGTATTTGTCTAAGGTCGGTGGTGAAAGTTCCCCCGGTTTAATCGTAGGACAACATTCTACAGAGATCGATCCCATTTGTGATAATGGAGTGACCGATATACTATTACCCGAACGATCTATTCTCGAAGTGAGTCAGACTTGTGCTGGAGGGTTTCCGACACAAGTAGAAATGAAGGTTCAAGCTGGGGGCCAGGGGTTGGAGTGCGTAGTGACGGACTCAACCCTTAATGAAGTCGAATTTCAAACTATAGAGGATCAAGAATTTCATACGGTCACATTCGAGAATGCAAACGGCATTGTAAGAATTGAAATCATTGGCATTGAAAGTTTACTTTTCGATGTTTGTTGGGATTGCAATCATGTCGTTGAGCCGGTGGCTATTGGGACAACTGTAGGATTTGATTCTGATAGTACATTCGATGAAGATGGTAACTTGAATCTGGGAGGAGTCATCATTACCCATTCTGCTGGTGGAGAGGGTGAAGGTACGCTCTTAAGAATCGCAGAACCTAATTCTGAAGATGAAGACTTTGAACTCCTCATACCCGATTCGATTAACGATGAAGAAGTAACCTACTTCAATTTCCATACCGCTTGTGTTGAAGAAGATCTTATGAGGGGGGCAGCGCAAGTCTCATTACGACTCACCGCCCAAGAAGTAATTTTAATTGCCTTGGACGAAAATAATGAAGAGGTCGATCGAAGGGGGCCTTTAAGTTATGTTGAGAATCAATTTATCTCATTAAGTTCTGAACGAGGAATATTTGGAGTAGAGGTTTTAGGTACAGGAGTTCGATTGAGAGAAATCGTTCACGATTGCCCTGAGCCTTTACCTTCGACGCCGTTGTTCCGTCGATCTGATGCCAACATGGATGGAACTTACGATATTACCGATCCCATTACTATTCTGACTTATCTATTCTTAGGTGGTTTTGATCCCACATGTCTCTCAGCCTTGGATTACGATGATAGTGATCAGGTTGATCTTACCGATGCGATTAATTCGATCGGCTTCTTGTTTATTGACGGCCAGGCCCCGGCCCCTCCCGGCCTCAATTGTGGCGAAGATCCGACTGAGGGAGATCTCAACTGTGAGAGTTACCCGCCTTGTGAAGGGTAAATGATATTTATTCGATTGGGGACGTACTTGTGGATTATCAGGGAATTAAGTAGGACTCAATTCAGGCCCGTTTTGTTGCAGCAAAAGTAGAATTATTTTTACTTTAAAAATATAGATCATTCATACTGAGGGAGAACAGGAATCGGTTTAAAATTTAACTAATTCTCTCGCATGGTTTCGTGTTTTGAATCCGTCTATGTGGATATTAGCAAATGGGATCTCGTTCCACGAAACTCAATTAGCAGGAATTGTAATGATAAAGTCAGGGTTGATATCAAGAGTCCGCGCAATCTTTCTCTGGGCTTTCCTTTTCAATATTAACTTAGCCATCGATCTTCAGGCTTCGGATTGCAATTTAAATCAAATCCTCGATGAAGATGAAATTAATGCGGATCCCAGTCTCGATTGCAATGGTAATGGAATTCTTGATTCCTGTGACCTGACAAATACCTTCCAATTGGGAACACCTAAAGTAGTTTCGGGTCTCGGATTTAATCCGTACTATGTGACGACTTTGGATGTCGAAAATGATGGGGATCTCGACTTAGCTATCGTTGTCAGGGACACTATGCGACTTCAGATTTTACTCAATGATGGGGAGGGGCAATTTACTGTTGTTAAAACTCTCAATACCGAACTTAATCCTTACGTTGTTCTGGCAAGAGATCTCGACAATGATGGTTTTGATGACCTTGTGGTGAGTCCCATCGGTTCAACATTTATTAATATTTTCTGGAATGAAGGGGATGGTGAAAATTTTACGAATACAAACTTTGATAATGGGTCTCACAATCCGGCTGGTTTGAGTCTTGCGGATACTGATGGCGACAATTTTACGGATCTTATTGTCTGCAGCCCTGATTACGGATTTATCACAGTTTATAAAAATCTAAAGAACAGAACTTTTTCAGAGGTATTTCAAATTAAGTTAGTCAATAACATGGCTTTCTCATTAGTGTCGGCTGACTTAGACTCTGATGGAGATATCGATATTGTTTCTGCAGACATGTTTGCCGGATATGTTCGGGTATTAAAAAATAATGGCGAGGGGCAACTCAACGATGTTTCAATTGTTCAACAATTAGGTGGATGGTTAAGGCATATCACCCACGGAGACCTCGACGGTGATGGAGATCTCGATTTAATTTCTGCCAGTCGATCGGGAAGTGGGATTTATGTCATGAAAAATGATGGGCAAGGGAATTTTGAGACGTTTGATTTTTATAAAGCTGGGCTCGCAACCAACGCTGTCGAGGTTATTGATTTAGATTTAGATGGGGATCTCGACTTAGTTACTGCAAATCGAGATGTAGAGAATGCTTCTATTTTTATTAATAATGGCGAGGGTGACTTTTCCGATGCCTATCTATTTCCTTTAGGCTTCAATGCACGAAATCTTACTGTGGGAGATTTAGACAACAATGGCACTCAAGATCTTATTTTTGTTACGAGCGCTAGTGATGAAGATAAAGCGATTATCGTTTTCGTGGACGCGCAAAAAGCTATCGATAAAGATTTAAATGAGAACCAAATCCCTGATGCTTGCGAGTCGAATGATAACCCCTTCCTAAGAGGTGACGCCGATGCCGATGGCCTTATCAATATCAGCGACCCTATTCGAATCTTACAATTTTTATTTGCAGGTAAAAACGAAGTTGGGTGTTTAGATGCATTCGATGTCGATGACAATGGGGAAATCGATTTAACCGATCCTATTTATAAACTCCGTTTTCTGTTTTTAGGTGGAGAGGCTCCTCCCTTTCCCGGAGCGAGTGAATGTGGAATCGATGCGTCTTCGGATGAGCTTTCGTGTTTGGAATATAAAATTTGTGAAGACTGAATGTGCATCTCGACTCGATATCAGTTGAGTTCTCCTTTCTGTACTTGAATAATGGTGAGGCCGCTTTAAATATCTCGGATGCGGTGAACACCTTAATCGCGTTATTCCAAGGTGACCCCAATGTCGATCCCCTCTGGTTACGATGTATAAGTCTTCACGATGATGATTCGTCTCTGAGGTGAGAAAAAGTTTCCCGGTGTTTCTGAATCCTTTGAATCCATAATAAACTCTCATGAAACGAATTAACCTACTCCTGCTGTGCCTATCGTCTCTACTCTTTCAAGGTGAGTTTATCTTTGCCGATCTTTACATCGGAAATGCCCAGGTCAGTATCACTCCCGACCAACCCGTCGCATTGGAAGGCTTTTTTCATTTAAGAATTTCTAAGGGAGTCGATTCTCCCGTTACGGCTAGTGTGGTGGTGGTGGAGTCACGCGATGAGAATAACCAAGTGAGTGAACAGTCAGTATTCGTGAGCGCTGACCTCGTTCATATTCCTTGGGAAATGGTTCACGCCGTTCGAAAATCAGTTGCTGAGAAGTTACCGAAATTAGACGTAAGTAAAATCTTCATCAGCGTCACTCATACTCACGCCGGCCCAGTAGTGATGCGGGATAATTTTATTCTTCCCGAAGGAGTGCTGACGATCAAAGAGTATCAGAGTTTTTTTACAGGGCGAGTCACTAAAGCCATCGTAAAAGCCTATTCGCAATTGAAACCAGGAAGATTGGCGTGGGGAATTGGTCACGCTCAAGTAGCTTATAACCGAAGGCCCAGCTATCTCGATGGTTCTGCCCAATTGTTAGGTCCAACGCATCGCGCGAATTATAAAGGTCCCGAAGGGCCGGAGTACCAAGGGATCCCTGCTCTTTTCTTTTTTGACTCTAAGTACCAACCGATCGCGTGCGCACTGAATGTGTGGAGTCCATCTCAAGAAGCCTGGGGGGCGGGGGATAAACTCTCTGCCGATTTTTGGCACTACGTAAGACTTCGACTACAGAAGAAGTTTGGTAAAGATTTTACCGTGATTGCCTGGTGCGGTCCATCGGGCGATCAAATGACGACACGTCAAGTTCATACGGAAGCTGAAGACCGGATGCGTCGACTTCGAGGCGTCGATAATTGGGTCGAAGAGTTTGGACGCCGAGTAGCCGATTCTGCTCTCGATACTTTTGAAGTGATCAAGAAAGATGTTCGATCTAAAGTTAAGCACACTCACCTTTTTGAAAACATCCGGCTACCCGGATGGAAGCTCAGTGCATCTCATGAAACTTCGATCAGAGATCACATGAAAGCTTTGGAAGAAGAGCTCCAGAAGTATCCCGGTCGTGCTCCGCGTTTAGCGCGACCGATATCTTGGCGCAAGCAGACCTTAGAGCGTCAAAAAGAGTTAAAAAAAGACCCTGAAGGAAAATTTTCTACTGAACTTCACATCGTGCGATTTGACGATGTGATCATTTGTACGAATCAATTCGAACTTTTTACTGAGTATGGATTGCGTATTCTAGGTAGAAGCGATGCTCATCTCAACTTTGTCGTTCAACTCACCGGGCCTGCTCACTATTTACCGACGAAAGAAGCAGTAAAGGGGGGAAGTTATAGCGCCGTTCCTGAAAGTTGCCACGCTAGTCCGGAAGGAGGACAATCCCTCGTCGATCAAACCGTTCAACGGATTAATGATCTTTTGAATCCTCTCGTTTTTACTCTGCCTGAAGAAGGAATGCTGAGTTCGGGAAAACCAGCTGGTCAAGGATGGGAGAATCTACTGACTAACTCTAAAGATTGGAAGTTTGAAACGGACTATTGGAAATTTATAAATGGCAGAGTTCGAGGTGAATCTAAAGGGGGTGATTACCATTATGCTCTGACCAAGAAGAGCTACAAAAACTTTGAGCTTCAAGCTGTATTAAAAATGACGGGATCTTCCACCAATTCAGGAGTGGGACTTCGTCTTCAACCCAAATCATTGAACGAAGTTCATGGTTATCAAGCGGACATGGGGAGCGGCTACTGGGGATGCCTTTGGGAGGAAGGCGGAGAGGGCATGCTAGATGAATTCCCACAGAAGCATGTCGGCCGTTTGGTGAAGGAATCGGATTGGAATCACTACTACATTAAAGTTGAGGGCGAACACATCCAAGCTTGGCTTAATGGAGTCCAGACGATCAACTATAAATCAGCGAGTCGATTTAAAGAGGGTCCGGTAGGATTCGAACTTTGTCACGGGCAGCGGCATACGATCCTTGAAGTGAAAACTTTTTTGATTCGAGAGCTGCCGTAGCTAATTTTTTTAAGGTTTGGCAGAGGGGATCTCAACAGGAGGTTCGAAAATTTAAAAGTGGAAATCTGCCTGTAGGGGCGTCCCTTGTGGGCGCCCGATTCCTGAAACGAATCAATGGATTGAAGTCGGCTACTCATTGTACGGAGGAGGGCGGGTACAAGACCCGCCTCTACAGGAAATGTGTATTCTTCAAATCAAACATCCAATCGCCAAGATCCATCCACCTTCTTAAACTGGATGGTTCTTTTAACCCCATTGACCTCTATTTTTCCCTTAGCCGAATCTACTTGAATTTCGACCTCTTTCAATAAGGCCTTTTTATAAAGAGGTAAAAATACATTGGGGCTTTTTCCGGCAAGCATGAGGTGCTTATTTAGAGAGTCGAAGCTATTCATAAGAATCGCTGGACTCTCAATAGTATTAAATATCTCTAATTTTTGTTCTTTTGAAGGGAAGTACTTTCGATCCTTAAGCTTTCCAATGACAACCTTGTGCTTCTTTAACAAGGCCTCTAACTCTTGTTCATATTTGGAAAAATCGGCAACCATTTCTTTTTTCTTCTCTAATTTTTCAGATCCTTTTGCTTGAGCCATCATGAGCATGAAATCAGGAGAATGTAATGCAACTTGAATTCTGGATACGACGACATTAGCGAATGATCGGTTGGTTAAGAGGGGGTGGATTTTTACCCAATCATTTTCTTGAATAGTCACTTTGAATTTTTCTAATGCTTCTTCAGGAGTTTGGGCATTATTGGTCGTAGAAGAATCATCAAAATAAGAAATTACAATTAAGGTAACTAAAGCAATACAGACGGGAACCCAAAGGTAGGAAAGAAGGCGTTTCATGAACAACTCTATTTAATGTGTTAGTTATCGATTTCTAAATCTCGAATCTTTCGAGAGAGCTCTCCAAGGGTAAGGTGGGTGTCGTTAAGTAGTTCTTTTTCATGAATACTCAACCCGCTTCCAGATTTCTCAGCAAACGATTCTTCGAATTCCATTACAAATTCGACAAGGTCTAATGAATCTTCTATGAGATCAGAGATTTTAGTCTCACCCGTAATCGGTGGTGATCTGCTTGGACTTCCCAGTGTCCCGAAAAATTCAAGTAATTTTAAACAAATGGGGCAAATGGTTTGTTCAGCATTTTTATAGTACTTCCAGGCACCCTCAATTTGGCAAAAATCGCAGTTTGAATTCATCGTGTTTTAGTGGAAGTTTGAAACTAAGGTTTTGAAGTCTTTTTAGCCCGACGCGAAATGATTTCTTCTTTAAATTCAGGAAACAATTCTTCCATCGTAAGGTCCCCTCTTAATAGAGGGTAATTTCCAAAGCAGGTAACCTGGAAAATTAAAACTCTTTTAAATCCTTGCTCTTGAAAGTAATCTTCAATTTTATTCAGCAAATCAGAGGGCCACTCCTTTGAAGTTAATTTATTCATATCAATTGAAATGATATTTCTCCTGTTCGGGAAGCGTTTCAATAATGAATCTAAGTTACTGAAATGAGTGGCGATTCCAACCTCTTTAGATTCCTCCATTGGATGGAGAAGCTCATACTCAACACCATCCTCTGTACTCAAGCCGAGGCTGTCGGGCTGCGTGCGAAACTTTGTAAATCTTAGAGCAATGTCGAAGCGGGTTATATCTTCAAATTTTTTTGGATTTGGCGAATTGAAGATGCTGCAAGAAAAATGGCTTGAGAGGAAAATAGAAATAATGACGAATTTAGAATATTTCAATCTCATAGAACGAAGATCTTTTACAAAAAATGATAAAAAAGGATCGAGTAACTTCTTAAAAATTCCACTTACTGAGCTTATTCCCACTGTTGCCAATAACCAAGAGGAATAACAAAAACTTCACTCTCCCTTCTTCCCAATAACTTAACCGCCTCAATGGGATCCCACTTTGTAAAAATCATCGTTCCCGGATTCTTTAGAAACTTCCGCTGCGCATTCTTGAGATTCACTCCCTTTTGATGGTCTTGGGGAAACCAACCCTTGTATTGAAGACGTTTGATTTTAGGGTGGTGGCGAATGGTGCTGGCGTTGCCTGCGTTAACTTCGACGATGTGATTCCAGAGATCGGATCCCTGGATCAATTGGAGGATCGCGGCTTCTAAGCCAGGCTCTTTCACATCTAAGTGAATTAATGCGCCTCTGTCGCGAGCTAAGGTGAAAACAGAAGCAAGGGTGGGAATTTTGTAATTTTTAAGTCCCACCCTACAACTGAGGAGTTCGGGATAAGTCTTATCAAAAGAATTTCCCGTTTGATCGGTCATACGATCGAGAGTCCTATCGTGAAAGACGTAAAGAATACCATCTGTACTTCTTCTGATATCCACCTCAATCCCATCGGCACCTCGATCGATGGCAGCGGAAAAAGCTTCTAATGTGTTTTCAGGATGAAAGCGCGTAGCCCCACGATGAACGAGGATGGGGATGTAGGATCTTCGTTTTTGTACGAGCTCTAATCTTTTTAACTTTTGGCCTTCTGACTCGGGAGGAATCGAGTTCGTCGGTCCCCGAAAAGACTGGCGTTGATCTTGCTGAGGGGATCCAGAATCCATTTTTCTGAGTGCGAAAGCATCAAAGTCACCTAAGAAAGGAAAGCGGTGATCGATTTTCCCTACTCTCGCTCTCAGCCAGATGCTTAATGTAGATTCGTCGGGACGAATGGGAGCAGAAGTGTAATTTAAAAATTCTCCGTGACGAGGAGGAAAGGCTTTCCAGTGAATACTCGAAGCGTTTGAATTTTTAACTTGGCCTGTAGGATCAATTCCAATTTCACATCGTTGTTCAAGGCTTAACGGCCAAGTCGATCGTACTTTCCCGGTTAACTTGTAAGTGTTGTCATTCGACAAATTGGAAACACGTTGAACCCAGCCCGCATCGATGGACTTTTGAGGGCTTTTCATAGCCAATTGAAAATAGGAATTTCCATCTTTGGATTTCTCTACTGAAAAAAATACTGAATCAGGAGTATGGTTGAAGGTCTTCCAACCCGCTTGATATTCTTCTCCTGCTTCGTTTGAAATGTGAAATGAATTCATTTCCCCTTGTAGAATGAGATTGTTCTTTTGAACTTGGGTGCTCCAATTTTTATTTTCACTTACATATTCAACGATCTGCATATCGAGATCGAAATCACATTTTCTTGCGCCCTTGCCTCTGTAGGCTGTTCCTGCTGGGTACTTATCGGGAGCACATTTTTTATAGGGATTAAATCCGGGGATACCGCTTGAGACCTGCTTTTTGATATTGACGAAGTCTCCGATCGTGTGAAATGTTTCGATCGTTTCAAATTCGATGGCGTATTTTTCTCCGGGAACTAAGGGCACTTCATTCGGACTGAAGGCAGCAACAAAATGACCCCAGGAGGCATCTCCGGTGTAGTTTCCATTTCCAACCGCTATTTTTTCAATTCCCACGACTTTTCCTTGAGGACCATCTTCACGAACACGAACGCGAACTCGCTGACGATTGAGCGGAGGTTGTTTTCCGCTGACTGCTGCGTAAAGAACGACTGATGCCAATCCCTTCCCCTGAGCGACCCAAGTTTGGGACCAGCGTTGATCGATGTTAGAGAGCTCTGAAAATTTGTGATGAACACGTTTGTTGTAGGGAAGGGTTAAGCCTTTATCCGTCGAACCAACCGCCAACCAAATGTTGAAGGGTTCAAATTTGTTATCTGTTTCATCTGTTCGGAATATACCAGGAGTTTTGCTGGGGGTGTGTTTCCAGAAAGCTTGAATTGTTGAGGTGGGATCTTTGGGACGAATCTGTACGGCGTATCGACGCCCAGGCTTAACGGGGACTTCACCGGAATTCCAACCGACGGAATACCAGTAGTTCTTGGGACCTCCACAATCGACATTGAGAGCAGGCATTGTGGGACCGATCTGAGGCCAGTTCAGAGCTGATTCCGAATCAACGGGCTGGGGGATCTCATGAATGGAAACCAAGATCTCTTGGGATTTCGGACCTGAGCCATCCACACCATCCGTCGCCAGCTTAAATCCAACCGAAGTGATACTCGTTCCTTTCGCAAAGAAGGGCTGGTAGTAACTTTTAGCGGGCTTGGAATCCCATTCTTTGTCGTAGAAATTCGCGAAATCAAAGGAACTCTTTAAGTGGTAATGAAGTTTCTCACCCTTTTTAAAGAATTGGTTCGTAACTATCTTTGGCGGCGTGTAATGAGCGGGATTCGTAAACGCTAAAGTGTAGTCGCCTTCAACTCCAGACAACCGGAACCACCCCGCGGGATGCATCTCGAAAGTTCGAAAGGATAAGGCTTCAGCTTCTTCCCCCTTTTGGTGGGCGATGGCAATGATTGTGGATAAGGGAACTTCAATGAAGGAATTAGAAGTGTCTTTAGCCTTTAGATGGCCGTCGAGACGAAACTGTGACAATAGGGGGGTAGAAAGAAGAAGCGTTAGTAGGAAAGCTATCCCTATCTCACCAAAAGCTGAAGAGGCGTACGAGGTTGATGGATTGTTAGCTGAAGCAATGAGGCTTAGATTAAAAGGCCTGAGATTGACTGTCATAAATGAAATAATAAGTATTTGAAGTAACTGTGAATACTTTTTGATTGAAATCAAAAATGGTAACCAGGATTAATCATTTCAACGAAATCCAAACTTAATGACCAACAATAATTCAAATAAAAAGAAGATTTACCTTCTTCTGTTCCTTGAGCTTGTTGCAGTTATTTGTGGAGTTTACGTTTATCAGCTTACGAGAAATAAAGAGTGGGGCGCTCTTCAAAAATTAAAATCTTCCGAGGTACATGAAAGAGTAGAAGCTGCAAATTATTTGGTTTCGATCCAGTCTAAAAAGGCTGCGGAATACTGGAGAAATCAAATTAATAAGTTTATTGATCAATCAAGATCTGATACTCGCTGGGGTAAATATAAGCATTTAAGATGGGAGTTAAGCCAATTAATAAAGATTTCGCCGACGGGTATAGATTCTTTCATCGAATATCTTAAGAGTCCTAATGAATCATTAAGAAGTTTGGCCGTTAGTTGCCTCTTCGAGAACAGAGAACAAGCTAAAAAAATAGAACCTACTCTTTCGAGAGCTCTTCTGGATCCCGTCACGATTGCTGGGGATTTAGATCACATTGAAGATTGCTGTTACTTGCTGGCGACTATTAATAGGGACTCACCCAGAAAAATTAAAGCTTTAATTGAGTACGTGGGCGGGATTGATGATGAGGACAAAAAAAGTTTTTTACTTAATCGCATCCTAAATGAAATATCGAAGGTAAAGAAACCTCACTTAAAATCAGCGCAATTCATATTTAAGAAATTTGCTGAGGGGGATGGCAAATTGAACTATGGAGACTTTGGGCCGAAGTGGGATTCCAAATCAGAATACCCGGAGTCACTCTCGCCACTCATTGTTGATACTCTGAGGATTATCAGCGGGGGGAAGGTTTCTTACTTAGACAGTTATTTTTATTTTTTGAGAGATAAGCTTTCTGGCTACCTTCATTTGTATGATTTAGAGTTTATAGAAGCCTTTAAGTTGTGTTCTGAAGAAACCAAATTTACCTTAGCCACCTTTTATGGCTATCTCGGCCTCAAGTCTAAAAAAGAAGTAAGGTCTTTTTTATTGAGCTGTGAATATAAGTTAATTGATAAAGATATAATTGAAGATATTTTTGATTCACACTACACATTAAATGTTCCAATCGGAGTAGGGATAGTTGAAATTCTATTGAGTCATCGAGATGAGCGGGTACGAACCTTGATCTGTGAGCATCTCGATGATTCTTATCGATATAGAGAATTGGCTGAAGGATTAATAAGAAAAGCTCAAATCGAAAATTCTCAATATTCTTATTCAGATTATTTGATGAAGTACGTTAATAACAAAAACTCTCCGAATCCATTCTATGGATTGAGCTTTCAAGAGATAAATGCCAAGCTTGAGGCCGCACTCAAGGTTTATAAGAACGAATCTGTCGTTCATATTGACGTTTATAAAGTGATCGATTGGCTGTATCGATTTGGGTCTTATGGAAAAAGTGATTACCTCTTAAAAAAGATAAATAAAAGTCAAATCATCAAATCTGAAGATTTTAAATCTTCTCTGGATACGCTCGTTCGATGGTTTCGGTGGCAGGTGCATTATTTTGATTATGATTCTTTAATTCAATTAAACGATTTTAAACACGAGCTTCTTGTTCGGGCTGCGAAGGATCAATACATTAAAAATCAGCTAAATCAATTGAAAGTCAGTGAGTTGAAGAAAAGTCGCGAATCTTTTCTTAGGCTGAAAATATTGCTTCTTCCTCAAGCTGATACTCATGAGGAGTTGAAGGTTTTAAGTCAGGATAAGTCCTCAAAAAATGTAGAACTTAGAAACTTGTCTCTGATTGCGCTCTGGTGGCAGAGCGGGGGTGATAGGGAGGATCTATTTAGTGAAGTTGTAAAGGCTATTGGATCCGATGACTTTAACCGTTATTCAAACGATCTGATCGGTTACTTGCCCATCCCCGCCGAAATTAATGAAAAGGTAAAACTCGTTAAAAGTATTTTTAAGCTTTTCCAGGATATCCAATTCGAAAATAGTGGAAATACGGATTTGCTGAGCTATCTCACGATTGAATCTTTGGCCAGGCAGTTAATTAGGTTTGGTCCCTCAATCTCAGGCTTGATGAAAAAACACGTCTCCGCATATTCCAGGGATGTATTTTTAAAAGTATTTACGGCCTACTTTAAACAATTTAATTGCTTCCAGAAATCTGACCTACCATTTATAGAATCTTTGTTGAATTCTCTATGGACTAGACGCATAGATGAGTTAGATCTTATTTCAGTTTATTTTAAAGCGGGTGCCTCAAAAACAGCGTTTGAGGAGATGGCATTGAATCGACTAGGCTCCACCTCACTTCCCTATGAAGATAAAATGATTCAAGAGATCATTGAATTAGGGATTGATCCTATTTTTCTGAGGTCACATTTAGAAGAATGTTTAACAAATTGGGATTTTTATAAAACTTTACTTGGGGCTAAATATTTACTGAACAGTAATTTTCCTATTTCGAAAATTGAAAGCGAAATCATTCATCGAATACAGGCTGATCTTTATTGGGGGAAAGATCTCAGAGCCGTAAGTCGAGTAAATTCGTATATTCCTTACGAATTTACATATAGTTTGAGCGATTTTTTACGAGAAAGCGGAGAGAGGGGAAGGGGGATTCAGAAATTCCTATTGGATTTGATTCAATCGAAAAATGAAAGAGTTCCGAATTGGATGGCTTTTGAATATTTTGATGAGCTTATCGCTGGGGGGGGATACCGAGATTCATGTCTTCGATTGATTAAAAAAGAACTTTTTAAAAATGATTCTTTGCTGAACTCAATGGATAGGTCCTTTCTCATGGAATTTGATGAGCCTCCCAAAGAATTGATTCCATTTTTAGCCAAGAAACTCTCCAAGCTTAAATCTCAAAATCAAATCATTCTAAATCTAAACCTACTCTCTTATTTGCATGTTGAACAGCAGCCAAAGTATCGTAGTTACATAGAGAACATTTCAATGAAATATCCTGAGAGTCATATCTCGTTGAAGGCTAATAAAATTTTAGAGAAATTTTAAATCGCAATCGTTTGAGGTTTTGAGTGTGTTTCCTTTATTGTTTTAATACCAATCTCTGCTTTCCCTTGAGTGAAATATGATGAAGTCGTTTTGGTTTTCCTTAAGAGGTCTATATAAGTGAAATCTCTCTACAAAAATATCTTTCTTGCTGCTCATTTCGTCTTGTTTTTAATCTACAATCCTTCACGGCAGGAACTTCGTGCGGATTCGAGTGACATCGATCAAGAAATCTCCTCGTCATTAAATGGCAATCTTCTTGCGATGCAATTTAAGGGGAACTCACCTGAAGAGTTAAAAATTTGGCAGGCTAATTTCAAAGCCAAACTCAACTCCCTCCTCGGAGACACCACCCCTCCCAAAAAATGGAAAGTCATTCAAGAAGATAGAAAGTTATTCAAAGATTTTACGCGCCATCAGCTGCTGCTAACGGCCGAAAATTATCCTTCTGTTCCAGTTTATCTCTTAGTTCCCAATCGGATTAAGCCAGGAGACAGGCGTCCAGCAGTGTTAGCACTTCATGGCCACGGACGCTACGGCTACGATCCCATCGTCGGACGAGTGGATTTTAAAGATGCAAACCGCTCTAAAGCATTGAGAAAAGAGATCGATCGTTTGGGGTACGATTACGGTTTAGAATTCGTTAAACGTGGGTACGTCGTTTTAGCACCTTGCATGCTTCCCTTCGGAAGAAGAGTTCAGCATGAACGCTACGGAAGGAACGATCCCTGTGGAATCGTCTTTGCGCGTTTACAGGCGATCGGGCAACTCTTATTGTCTCGCAACATTCGAGATCTCAAGTGGTGTTTGGATTATCTCGTCACTCGACATGAGGTGGATCCCAAACGGATTGGTTGTGCGGGTTTGTCTTACGGAGGACGAACGACGATGTTTTTAACGGCCTTAGATGAACGAATCAAGGTCGCGGCTCCCAGCGGAGTCCTCAATCTTTTAATCGAGCGCATCGATCGTCCCTGGGGTTGTGGGGCTCAAATCATTCCCGGTTTGCTCAAATACGGCGACCATCCCGAGATTGCCGCCTTAATCGCCCCTCGACCGGTGGTGTGGGAAGCCGGCTCCAATGATCCTTTATTGCCGGCAAAACAAGAAGCTGAATTTCGTCGTCGATTAAAGATTGTCTATAAAGCTTCAGGTGTACCCAAGAATCTTTTATTCGATGATTTTGAAGGAGGGCATGAGTGGAAGGGGAAGAAGGCTTATGAGTTATTTGATAAGGTGTTGAAGTCGAAGAGGAAATAGTAGGTTGAAATTGTAATTCAAGATTTATAGATTCAGGCGTATCGCGCCCAATCTCGTCAGTCTTTGGACGATTGATGTCCCTACGTGCTCGTCGGAGTCTCTTCCCAACGATTCCTGGACGCATACCCGCACAACCAATTCAAGGCAAAGTGTCGTTCCATAATGATGGAATGAACTTGATCGGCCAAATCTTCTTCAAGGTCTCGATAGGCCTTTTCCTCGACTGCGAAATCCTCTTCGATAAGCTCTGGAATGACGTTTTGTTCGTGTGCTGATCTCGCCGTTTCTCTGACGATATCATCGTAAGTGGCATAACCAGCCTGAAGGATCTCCGGTGGCAGTTCAGGAGTAGAATCACTGAGCTGACGAGTTCTGGCTCGCCAGTGCCACAGCTCAGCTGTATCTCGTGCGGCTAAGATTTCTTTGGGCGACCTCAACTGGGGACCGTTGTAAATCAGCTTCCAGGAGTAATCGGGAACAGATTGAAAGATCTCATGCTCGGCCATCGGACCGTAAGCAGGTAACTCGTCGAGCAGCCCCAATGCCCAGAGTAAGACTTGGGCGGCTTCAATTCTCCAGGAGAGAGCGATCTGTTCTTCTGGGTCTAAGTTGAGTGGGTCAGAAGTTAAGAAGGCTTGCTCTCGATCAGTCATCCAATTCCAAACCTTTGATTTTTGAAGGCTCGAAATTTTTTCGAGGTAGGCACTCTGAGTCTTTTCTGATTCTTCCGGAGATTGACGAACCTGTTCGACAAACTCCGGTGGAGGAGAAGAGAGTGCGTGAACGACGACAACGTGTAAAGCTCGAAGACGGGAATAAACTGCTTTAGATGTGGGGTTCGGCATAATTAACTAACTAACGGGTTTGTCTTCAGCAATTCCTTTGAGTAATTCTAAGAACCGAATATCTTCGGGACCAAGAGAGGCTTCTTTCCAAGTTTTCTTATTCTTGAGAGTCTCACTGTAAACATTGAGAATCGCCTGACAAGTCAATTTCAATAGGCGTTGTTTTCCCTGAGTACCAAAGTCAAGGGACTCCAGGTCGAAGTCGAGAATGGGATCGTATTCTTCTTCTTCCGTTTCGAGAGCTTTGTCGAGCTGTCCCAGGATGGGATTCGCCAAGGAGTGGGTGTTCGATTCTTTAAATTGCTGAAGAACATCTTTCTGAGCGGCTTTGATGCGACTTTGGGCTTCCATGTTCGTCGCGGTTTCTCCGGCGTACTTGAGGCCGTATTTCGAGAGGATCAAGCCAGCCGAGGGGAGTAAAGCCTTCATCGCCACCGCCGCGCCAGCGATCGGATTGATCAGAGCGACTAAACCTCCGATGATCAAAACTCCATTGAACACTTTGCTGTCTAAACGATCGACCTGATCCGCTAATTCATGTAAACGGTTACCGATGGAAGTGGGAGATGATTCTTCCGCCTCGGCGTCGGATTCTGCTTCAGTTAATAATATTTTTTCAACCGTGGGAAGAGCGTGATCATTGGGGAGATGAAAGAAACGAGCTTTAGGAAGGTCGTTGATCGGAGGTACTCCATCGGGAAGACAGCGCATCGTGTAGAGGGAGTATCCAAATTCACTCAGCCGGTCGGGGATGAGGAAATAATGCTTTTCGTCAGTTTTTTCGGAGTCGTAAGAATCTGATGATTCCGTCGAACCAAAGATCTTCGTGTTCCCGATGGTTTCAGTCACGAATCCGACACCACTCCCGATCACTTCCGTGGTTTTTGAAAAAGCGGACTGGCCGGCTTCTTTGGCTTGTTGAAACCATTTAGAAAGACTCATGAAAGTTACCTGCTTCGATTTCTCAATTAAGCTTCCGTTGCATGTGAGTACTACCTTCGTGGCAGCGAGTGAATCCGAATTTTTCGTAGAGGCTAAAGGCATCCTCAGTGCCTAACATGATGTTAGACACCGATTGCAAGTCGGGATGGGAAAGAAGGCTTTCTACCATTTTTATTCCAAATCCTCGGCCTCGGTATTCGGGTAACACAAAAACATCTTTCAGATATGCAAAAGTTGCTTTATCGGTTACCGCCCGAGCAAACGCTATATTTTGGTCCTTTAGAAATCCTCCAAGGCAAATGGAGTTTTCAATCGATAGTTGAACGGTAGCCATGGAAATTCCCTGAGCCCAGTAAGATTCTTCAGCGAGATACTGATGGATCATTTTAAGGTCTAAGCGGTGTCGTTCTGTCGACACCAGGAATTCACTCATAGTGTTGGAGGTCCTGTTGGTTTTATTAAAAATATTATTTAGCTTACTTCCTCTTATAGATCGTCTCTACTGCTTTTGCTTCTTCGCCCTCGGGAGTCACATTGTACGCTGTAATCACAAATGTATTTTGATCTCTGAGCTCATAAGTCGTCCTCCAGCCCCATTGAGGGGCATCAGGGGCGATGTCGTACTTGCCCATCACGGAAAATCCCATTGGTGATTCACCTTCAAGCGCTTCACCCTCAGAAAAGAGGAAGGCGTAATTACAGTGAAAACTGTCGAACCAGTTCACTTGAAAATTTTTTGTTACGGAGTTTTGAGTGATCGTTTCCTCTCCAGAGCGGTCTTTGCCTTGGATTGTAGATTGATAAGTATGCCTGAGAAACGAATCATTGACGACGGTTTTAATCTCTCCCGTGACCGTCGCTTCGTCCGCTAATTCGTCGGGATTAAACCAAGTTTTGACCGTTCCTTCCCAGGATCCGATAAGAGATTGGAAAAATTCTGAAGTGTTCATAGGCTTCGTCTTTTAAAAGTTTATTAGTTCCTGTTGATTAAACAGGAACTAAGCCGAGTTGGGATCAACTCGGCCATGAATAAAGACCCTAGGTCTTTATTCCATTATTACGGCAAAGGGGCGAAGACCCTATGTTTAGCGGAGTGAAAG
>JANQLS010000060.1 GCA_028280485.1 Planctomycetota bacterium | reverse complement strand
AAAAAGCATGCCCGATCGGCCTTTATTATTCAGTCGTTCACGTCAAGGGGCCTGCAGGAATCCACTTCCACCCCCAGCTTGAGACGTGTAAAGATTGCGACGCCTGTCAAATGATCTGCCCCGTTCAACTCAACCCGAGATCCTTAGACACGACGATCGATGGGCCAGGGGGATTGAGTTTAGAAAATCTTCCAGCCGACCATCACTGCCTACGTTGTGGGGATTGCATTCAAGCTTGCGAATTTATTTTCAGAAATGAGCCAGAGAAAGCACTGCCCTTAACCTTCGATAGCTTTGAGTCAGAGGAAGAGGCTGAATCCAAAGATTTAACTCCAAAAGAGCTTTAGATTTCGCCACAATCCCTTCCCTATTCGACCCCACGAATCTCAATTCCCTAAAGTTATCTACCTTGAGTTATTGAGATCATCTATAATTTATATCAAACAATCTCACTCCCAATTTTCAAAACTCAAGATTGTAACCCAGATATAAATTATGGCATCTACAGGGAAGATCTATTTAGTTTTATTACTTTTATATTGTGCTCAAGCACCGACAACTCTTTTCGCCCAAGAGGAGGGTTCAGCCGGTCATTGCCTTTCATTCAGATCGAAAAAAGCAGCCGTCACCATTCCTTACTCGGATTCCTTCAACTCTTTGGAAGCCCTCACTATCGAGGCTTGGATTTTTCCAGAAGGTTATACGAACGCCTTTCCCCGCATCTTAGATTGGGCGATCAGCTTTAATCAAAGAGTGACATTAGCCATTCAATCTTCAACGAAAGTTTTGGCAAGTAATGTGATGGGGCATGAGATTCGAGGAAAAACTCCAATCGAAATCCATCGTTGGACTCATGTCGCCCTAACCTTCGATGGCGATGAAGCCTTGGTCTATATCAATGGAAAGTTAGACAGTAGTACGGAGTTTAAAGCAACGGTTTCCGTCCCGAATACTCCCTTGATCCTAGGGGAATCCAGAGATGCGGCAGTCCGAAATTTTAGTGGGTGTATCGATGAATTTCGCTTTTGGAAAAGAGCTCGAACTGAAACTGAAATTGCGAAATCCTTTAATCGATCTATAAGACCTGGAGAGGATGGCTTGATCGCCTATTGGAAATTTGATGATGCTGAAGGAACTCAACTGACGGATGAGAACGGTCAAAACCACGGGACTTTGAATAGTGGAGTTCTTCGTTGGCTTGTCTCCGATGCTCCGGTTTCAAGCTCGGAGCCCGTAGTTCTACCTGGAGATTGTAATGGGGATGGAAAATTAAATATCTCCGATGCCATCTGTAGATTAAGCTCGCTATTCTTAGGCAAAGTCTCAGAGAATCACCCCTGCATCCACCGCGAATCCAGCGTCAAATTGTTAGACGCCAACGGAGACCGATTGGCCGATATTTCTGACGTCATCTATGAATTACAATACCTCTTTGTCGGAGGCCCTGAACACATTTTAGGAAATCAGTGTATTTGGATTTTTGGCTGCAACGATGCTTGTCAATCAACTTGAACGGCCCTAATTCCCCTCCGGTACCACCGCATTTTTACGTTCAACAGTAGAAAAATGAAGGTGAGTCACCAGATACCGAGCGAACCTTAACTTATCGTTGTCGATCAGACTGAAATGCATTAAATACCGTGATCACCCCACTTTTTGTTGAAAAAGCCGAGGATTATTCTAAGGATCACTCACTTACAAGGCATCGAGTCCTACGTAGGATTATTGATTCAAAGATGAACGAGTAAATTTGCGGTCTCATTTTTAAAATTTCAGTGGGATTCATTTCTTCGCCTAGAATACCGCAGGTTAGAATCATTTCGGGTCGCAAGTCTGCTAAATAAACATTCTAAAAACTATAAACTCGTTAACGAGAGCTAAGGAATCCATCACACCATAACTGGATTGTGATGGTCTTTCTTTGAGGGAAGGAACTCCATAATGTTGAATCCTTGGAGTACGGGGCATCGTCGTGGGCTTAGAGTGATCATTCACGCTGTATTACCATTAGCAATTCTATTCATAACGGTGGTCGGTTCCTTCCAGCTGGGTTTTACCCAAGAGAGAACTTACTGCGTGGATGAAGGTGAGCATGATTGCTCTGATAGCTATTTTGCTATTCGGTTTGAGTCTCCTGATTCCGGCTCTTACTTCACTGAGATTCCCAATGAACCTGAAACAACCATCACCGCCTGGGTCACGTTCAAACATCCCGATGTAGATATGGTGGGTTGGAGTTTTGGCGTCGCCCACGATCCCGAAGTGTTAGATATCGTTTCCATCGAATACCAGGAATTGGATCTTCCCAGCGCCTTTATTGCTTACGGAAACATCGCCGTTGGGGATCCAGCCCCGGGAGCCGCGTACGGCTATATCACGGATTTTATCAATCGAGACGCTTACCTCCCTCCCGATCGTGAAATTGCCGTCGCTAAAATCGAGTACAAGCTTCGGGAAGGCGTCGAAGACACGCGTACCGCGATTCAGTTTAGCGATGAACTGCTTCATATCCCCGCTGCTTCACCAACCTTGATCTCGGTCTCCCCTATCAACCGAATATCTGAACCCTTCAGGGTCATCGACGGAATCCTTCAAATAGGATCCTGCGAAGATTGCGAACCGGGAGTTCCTTTCCGAAGAGGGGAAGTCAATATGGATGGGAATATCGACATTTCCGATGTCTTAGCGAATGTCGGACAACTCTTCTTAGGAGTCGGTTCACCGGTGGACTGCGATGCCATGCACGACGTGAACGGTGATGGTTCTTTAGATACCTCAGACCCTGTAACCTTACTGGTGTGGCTCTTTTTAGGGGGTAAGACACCTCCACCACCGTTCATTACTTGTGACGCGATCGGTGCCAATGATTTGGAGTGTGAAGTTTCGAATTGTAATTAGAAGTCGGCTCACCCCGAGACTGTGAATTTTTAGGGTAGATCAATTTTTAAGCCAAATGGCACTCCATTATCCCTCGCTAAAGCTTCGGGCTTGGGAGGTTGGTGATTTCAAGACTTATTTATAAATGGATTGCGTTAAATCCTTTGCTACAAATTAAACATTGAAAGCGATTCGCGCCCCTCAAGCCCGAAGCTTTAGCGAGAGATAAAAGAAGCTTCATCAGTTTTGGGCTAAAAACTCACAGCCTCCCCGTGAGCCGGACGGCTATTCCTATGAAAATAAATTGATCCTGTAGCGCCACCCCTTGAGGGTGGCCGTTCTTTAAAGCTCCGCTTGAATTTTTAAAATCTTAAGATCACTTGAGGGAATAGCCTGGGACAAGCCCAGGCGCTACAGGCGGGATTGGATTTCGAATCTGTAACCTCCCCTGAGATGTTAATCCCTGTAGTCAAACTTTTACAAGTTCGGTTACAAAAAAAGGGCTGGCACAAGGCCAGCCCCTACAGGGTGATTCTCTTTTTAGTTGAGCTACTTAATTTTTAGAACTCAATGAAAAGATCAAGCATGGTCGGCTCACGACGTAGAGCCTACTACTATTCTCCTTTTATCCACTTGTGCTCCGGTCGACTGAGGATTTCCTCGATCAGCTTCTCGACCTTTTCACCACCCTCTGCATTCCCGTGAGCCTTAGCGTGCTCAATGTGCTCTCGGGCTTGGGGGATCAACTCTTGATAAAATCGCTCAGCGACTTCGTACATACCGTGCCAGTGAGCGTAATCAGGCGCCATCATACTGGCCCCGTGTCGAGCACGACGCCCCTCGTGATGCCATAAGTAGAACCAAGTCCACTCGATTTCCTCATCGAATTTGATCTTAGTGATCAAACCTTCATCTAAGAGAGCCTTCATGATCGCTTGACCGGGCTTAGCAAATTTCTCGTTGTAGAGAACAACGAAATCGTCGTATTGCTTGTAGAAGCCATTGACATAATCAGAGGTGTGACAATGCCCGCAGACCAGCTTCATTCGATTTCGCTTATCCTGCCAAGTATCTTCGATTTTCTTGGCACGTTCGGCGGGATCGAGATCTTTAACGACCTTGTGATCTTTATCCGTATCCATCAGAGCGCTAACAGGAGGTCGATTCGTCCAAGAAATTCTTCTTCCTGGATCGTGGGTAATCTTTCCTCCATTTTTAGAGTTACCTGACATGTGGCAGGTCGCACAGGTAGGAGCCTGGGTGTAATCCTTTCCTAAGATCCAGTTTTCAGAATCTAAATTTAAATGATGCTTCAAATCACGATAGGCAATACCGTGTTTTGATTCTTCAAAGATTTCCTTCTGAGGGTGATCCGGTCCGAGGTGACACTTACCACAGTTCTCGGGCTGTCGGGCTCGACGGGGAGAGAAATCGTGTCGAGAGTGACAAGCAGAGCAAGAACCACGAGAGCCATCGACGTTTAACCGACCAATTCCAGTATTTGGCCAACTTCCAGAGGTGAAAATGGGTTTTCCATTTTCATCTTTTTTAATCTTTCTGACAGCATCTTGATTCGTGGGTTTTCCATCTTCACCGGGAGCCAACTCGGTGACTGAAATCGTGCTTCCATCCACACCCTCAAAGGCAACCTTACTCCCGTGGCACTGTTGACAACCGACGAAGGCACTCGCCATTCCGTTGACCTTATCTATTTCGAGCCCCGGAGTCTTGGAGTGAGGATTGAAGGGAACTCTCGACCCTTCGACCGTCTCGGCCAAGTAATTATCTAATGAGTGGAGGATGTTTCCGCCCTTAGCATGGTGACTAGCATCAAACTCTTTCGCAACTTGAGGGTGACACTTACCACAGTCCTTCGGAGTCACCACCGTAGCAACATGGAAGCCGTGGTGATCAAAACCGTCGGCATCCCCTTTTTGGGCCTCATGACACTCGATGCAGCCCACCCCCTTCATAGCGTGAGTACTCCCCTTCCAGTGATCGATGATCCCAGGAGTTAAACCCGTATGGCAATTCACACAAGCTTGAGAATTCGCAGGCACTTTAATGTGTGCGCTGATTTCACCTGACTCTTCTTTCTTCCGTTGGATTTCCATCCACTGAACGAAAACCAAGGATAAGAGAAAGAGTCCGCCGAGAAAACTGATGACCCAACGTTTCTGTTTAAGGTCCATAGAGAAAGCCTCCAATTAGCAACCCGTCTGAAAAATGTATTTTTACTTTAGTTTCAAGATCTTAATGAGCAACTGCTGCTTCCCAAACAGTCAAACCGATGATGCTGATAACAGCGATGATTCCGAGCCAAACACTGAACTCCGATGCGGGCCAACGCCGTCGAACCCAGGCATCGATAAAGGGCCATACGAACATGGTGAAGACGATCAAGCCCATGCTCAATACTGCTACTGAACCCGAAAAGAGTTTCAACCAACGAAAGGTAACATAGAAAAACCACTCAGGTTTGATCACTTCGGGAGTCACTGTGGGGTCCGCTACCGGACCTAATGAAGCCGGAAAGATCGTGGCTAATGCGCTGAGCAAAATCATCAAGACCAGGCCGATGATCAATTCGGTATAAAGGTGATCCGGGAAGAAACTGAAATGAGTTTTCTTATCATTTTCTTCATCGGGAAACTTAAATTCCGTGATGCCCTGAAGACGAATCAAAGTGATGTGAATCCCCAAGAGCATGACCATCACCGCTGGGAGGACTGCTCCATGAAGAATAAAAAACCGGGATAAGGTTTTCTCGTTGTAAGCATCTCCAGCGATCAACATTTTCTTTAAAAACCCACCGATGACAGGGACCGTATCCGTGATATTGGCAGCGACAGTGGCTCCCCAATAACTCAATTGCTCATAAACCAAGCTGTATCCCGTAAATCCGGTCATCAAGGTACAGATGAGCAAACACATCCCAACCATCCAATTCAACTCACGGGGAGCGCGGTATCCCCCAGTGAAATAAACTCTCATTTGGTGAAGGATGACGGAAGCGATCATCAGGGTGGCGGCCCACTTATGAACACTCCTCAGATACCAACCGTAATTGGCCTTGTTGGTGATGTAATCGATCGACTGGTAAGCCGTTCCGGTCGAAGGCTCGTAGTAAAACGCCAAGAGAATCCCGGTGATGATTTGCACGACGAACAAATAGGCGGGAGTCCCCCCCAAACAGAACCACCATCTTTTCAAGTGATTCGGAACGGGTTCGTTCGTGAGCTCTTTTAGTTGATTTCCGGAGATAGGAATCCGATTTTGAAACCAATTGGATAAAACACTCATAGTGTGGAATTCCCGATACTAAACTTGGATAAAGAGAAGGTTACGGACGACTTTTAAGGGATACCGTGGTAATGACTGATTGGCCTTCTGGGGAGGGCCGAGAGTTGGATTTCCCTCGAGATCAAACGCACCGTTGTGACAGGGGCAGAAAAATCTTTTTTCATTACCTTGCCAGTGAACTTGGCAACCTAAGTGAGGACAGATCCCAGAGAGCGCGAAGAATTCCCCGCTCTCATGGGTATTTTCACGCCGGGTGATAACGACCTTAACTCCCTCGGGAGACTCAAAAGTCCGGGATTCCCCTGGAGAAAAATCCTCGATTCGAGCTACGTACTGCCAGGGTTTTTCACTAGTGTCCTTGGGGTACAAGTACCGACCGGCAATGTAGCCAAATGTTCCGTATCCAAGCACTAAACCACTTAACATCGTGATTTTGGAGCCATCCTCTAAGAAGTCTCTTCGGCTAGCTTGGGGTGATGCATCACTTGAATGATGTTCCGTTCCTGACACGCGACACGCTCCATGCTCGAGTTCTGAAAGGTGATCGAAAGAGAGAGTCTTTCGATCGTTCTGAAGCACCATAAAGCAAGCGAGGGGCCAAACTATAGAAAATGAGCTGAATGAAAATGATGATGGAGCTCAAACGGCAAAATTGGGAATGCTCAGAGGCTGTGAAATTTTTAAGAAAATCCAACTTCAAGTTGGTAAGCGTTCCACTATCCCTCGCTAAAGCTTCGGGCTTGAGAGGGTGGTGATTTCAATACTTATTTATAGATGGATTGCGTGAAATCCTTTGCTACAAGTTCAACATTGAAAGCGATTCGCGCCCCTAAGCCCGAAGCTTTAGCGAGGGATAATGAAGCGCCATTTGGTTTTTAAGAGAAAATTAGTATTTTAAGCCAACGGGATCCTCACGATGGCGCGAGTGCCGCCTTCAGGTCGATTTTGAATTTGAAGATCACCATCTTGGCCTTTGATTAAGCGCTGAGCGATGGAAAGACCTAAACCTGTACCTGAGTGCTTGGTTGTAAAAAAAGGTTGAAAAATCTGATCGAGAACTTCTTCGTCGATCCCCGGCCCTGAATCATCAATAAAGAAAAGTCCACAGCCTTGAGATTCCTCCCAATGAATGATGATCTCTCCTTGTTGATCCTTAAGTGCCTGGGCGGAATTCACAAGAAGGTTTAAAAAGATGTCTTTAATTAAATTGGAATCACAGGCCACTTCGATCTCTTCGGTAGGCCATTGGACCTCGACACGAACATCAGAGAATAAAGGATCTTTCTCTATCAGTTGGATCGTGTCTTCGATCAATGCTCGGGCCGGAACATTTTTGATAACCGGAGCCCGAGGGCGAGCAAATCTTAAAATATCATTGACTCGGTCACCGAGAATTTTCATTCTCGAGACCATCTCTTCACACAACTCAGATTGAAATTCATCCTCTTTAACTCGCCGTTCGAGCATCCTCAAGGCTCCGATGACTCCGGCGATTGGATTTTTAATCTCGTGGGCAACGATGGCGCACATCTCCCCCAACTTCGCTAAGCTTTCTTTTTCAATCAGTTGATTGGTTAAATCTTTACTTTCGGTGATGTCTCGAACCAAACCCGTAAAGATTTGCTTATTTTTAAACCGAACTTCACTCACCGAAAGCTCCATCGGGAAGACCGTTCCATCCTTTTTTAAACCCTGAACCTCCCTTCCAATTCCGATAATTTTTTTAACCTTGGTGCTCTTGTAGGCTTCGAGATAAGTATCGTGTTCTTCCTGATAGGGGGAAGGCATGAGAACTTTTATATTCTGTCCGATAAGTTCTTTCTTAGAGTAGCCGAACAAATCGACGGCAGCTTGATTGACGCTCTTGATGATTCCCTGATCATTGATGGTGATGATGCCATCGACAACGGTATTTACGATCGATTCCAATCGTGCTCGTTGCTCTACCAGCACCTCTTCAGCTTCAATTTTTCCACTGAGGTCTCGAATCACTCCTGCAAAATAAACAGAGCCGGAAAAGTTGAGTTCACTCACCGAGAGGTCTGCCGGAAAAACTTCCCCATTTTTCCGCTTAGCTAAGACCTGTCGACCGATCCCAATAATATTTTTTTCCCCACTCTCCTTGTATTTCCGAAGGTATTCATCGTGTTCTTCGAAATAGGGAGAAGGCATCAGCATTTTGACGTTCTTACCGATAATTTCATCCTGAGTGAAACCAAAGATCGATTCAAATTCCAGGTTGGTCGCCATCACCTTCCCAGTAGGATCGATGATAGCGAGGGCATCGACTCTTGAACGTAGTAAAGCGCCAATCTCCGAAGGATCGTGGGGAGTATTTCCCATCAGTTTTGCCTCGATGTAAGGGAATTTTAGTGAAAGCAGAAATTCACATTGAAGCCACCGAGTTTATAGCAAATGGGAGGCCGATTAAAGGAGGGAGGAATGGAATTCAAGGTCCAAATTCATCAAAAACGCCCGTAGCCGAACTCGTAAGAGTTTGGCTACGGGCGAACTGAATCAATTACGGTTTAGCTTTAAAGATCAGAATCAAAGACAATTCTGATGCTCGGTTTCACATCCGAGTTCCTCATTTTCAACCGCATCGGGAGTGGTATCGATACCACAGGTATCCTTACCGGGAGGAGCAGGAGGGGCTGTTCCCAAGAACTGGTGAGATAGGTTTGCGATGGGATCGGTAATTTCAACTTTACCGTTGTCATCGTAATCGGCAGCGTCCAGGCAAGGGGGAGTAAACGTTCCCAAGAACTGGAACGAGAGATTATTGATCGGATCGGTGATTTCTAAGGCACCGTTTCCATCGGTATCCCCTCTTCTAAACAGAGGTCCGGGGTTGGGATCCACCTCAGTACTCAATTCTACTTCATCGAAGACGATCGACGAAGGTGCACAACCAGCATGAGAAGTGATAGCTAAACCGACCATCAAGACCTCCGGAGCTGAATCCCCGAGATCCAATCTCCCCATCTCAATCCAATCGATACCATCTGAGCTGTAGTAACCGATGAGCATATTCCCTTCACGATCTAAACGCATCCAATCCACTTCGGTTCCCGGATTACCCGGTCCACCCGCTGCAAAGGGTTGATCTTCAAAGTTATCGTCTCCACCTTCAGTTCGACGCCCGGCAAAGCGATCAGAATCTTGCTCGTCTTCACCATGAGTTTGAACCATGGCGTAACGAGCATTATTTTCGCAGCCCGTCCTCGCCATAATTCCCGCTTTTCCCCAGCGTGATCCCGGGGCCCACACTCGATCAACGACGTGAGCTACCATGCTGAAATCACCCACAACATTCGAGTATGCGAATTGGAATTGATCTCCGATCGTCCAAATATCGTCTCCGCCACCGGTGATCGTATAAGTATCACTGCCGGCATCGTAGTCTGACGAACCGACGGCACAGGGGCCCCCAACGTCGTGGGCGATATCGAAGATTCCGACATTCTCAACCACAGCCGATCCATCGGTTAAGCTGACTGTACCGGGCCCTGAGATGGGATTACTGTTGGCCAATCCATTCACCAAGACGGAATTTCCACTTCCTACTCCAGCCTTGACCTCATAGGAAACTCCAGATCCCGCGAGAACGCTTCGCTCGACATTATTCCAAGTGATAACCCCTCCCCCGCCTGCGAGAGGATCATGGGGGCCATCTCCACCCAGAATTTCAATTTCGTCGAAGGTGATCGAAGCCGTATCACAATTACCGTGTGATCCTACAGCCAAACCTAACATGACGGTTCGAGGAGCGTTGGGGCCCCAGTCGTGTGTCCCTTGAAGTTCCCAGGTATCTCCATCATCGTTAGAGAAGTATCCATTGAAAACATTCCCGACTCGCTCTAAGCGCATCCAATCACGGTGCTCTCCTTCGGGAGTAATGGTTTGCTCAAAGTTGTCACGCCCACCCTGAGTTCTCCGACCGGCGAAGCGATCTGAATCCTGAGGGTCTTCGCCGTGGGTTTGAACCATAGAAAAACGAGCACTTTTATCCCCGTTTTGTCGAGCCATGATTCCCACTTTTCCCCAGCGTGATCCCGGTACCCAAGCTCTATCGGATACACGGGCAACCATGTCGAAATCACCAGAAGCTAGGCTGTAAGCATAATGGAATTCATCTCCATTTTGCCAGATATCGATACCACTTCCGGTTACCGTATAACTCCCATCGTCGTTCTCGACCGTCCCCCCTTCAGTACAGGGGTCACCGATGTCGCGAGAGTCTTCAAACAAGCCCACCGGGTTATCCTGAGTTAGGCCGGGGCGAGGAGAGTAAGTTCCACCGTGAGAGATATTATCCACCTCGACGGACCCGACAATGTTTTCGAGAATGTCTATCGTTGGGCCGTTGGGTTCTCCTTCCCCAATTAATACAACAGTAGAATCTTGTCCAGGAACAGGGCAAGGAGGAATCGTTCGGGTAACTTGGAAATTGGGGATTTCAAGTTCCACTTCGTCGAACGTAATGGTGGCAAGTTCACAGACTCCATGAGAACCATTCGCTAATCCGATGAGAACTTCCTCTGGTGCATCCGGCCAAGTGCTTCGTCCTACTTCTTCCCATGTACTTCCATCCTGGGAGAGGAAACCTACAAAGGTATTTCCGATTCTCGATAAGCGTTGCCATTCCCAATGTTCTCCGTTGGGGCGAGTCCCGCTCTCGGCATTATTACTTCCACCGTGATCCGTTCGGTGAGCAAAGCGATCACCGTCTTGAGGATCTTCACCGTGAGTTTGAACAGAGGCGTAACGTGAACGTGGTCCACAATCTTGTCGCGCCATAATTCCTACTTTTCCCCAACGAGAACCGGGAACCCAAACTCGCTCTTTGACGTGAGCGGTAAAGGTAAAATCTCCAGCAACTCGATCATAGACATAATGGAATTGGTCTCCGTTCGTCCAGATATCAACTCCACCTCCTGTTACGGCGTAGGCATCTTCATCAGAATTGTAAACCGTGTTACCCATTCCACAGGGATTACCAATATCGTGGGCAAATGGAAAAATACCGAATCCATCGCCATCGTTTGGAGTGACATCCACCAAGTTTGGGCCCGGAAGAACTTCTTCAGTATCGTGACCAAAAAGAGAAACCTGAGCGTCACCCGCGATTACGTATTCAACTCCCTGATTCAGTTGTTCCCGCGTCAGGTTCCAAGTAATGGTTCCACCATTCCCACCGACTTCAGGCTTGGGGTCATCCCCACCGTCGAGCTCGACGTCGGTGAAAACTATACTCGATGGATTACAACCAGAGTGTGAGGTGAGTGCGAGACCGAGAAGTACGGTAGCGGGAGCATTAGCTCCCCAATCTTGACTTCCTAAGGCTTCCCAAACAATTCCATCTGTACTGGTATAGCCCGTGAAAATGTTTCCAATTCGCTCTAAACGCATCCAAGGTTGTTGAACCCCACCTTCTCCTAATTCAGGGTCACCGGCAGCGAATATGGTTTCTTCGAAGTTGTCATTACCTCGGTGGGTTCTTCGCCCGGCGAAACGATCGGAGTCAGCTAAGTTTTCTCCGTGAGTTTGAACCATTGAATAGCGTGAAGAGCGGGAAAGATCTTGTCGAGCCATGATTCCCCCCTTACCCCAGCGAGAACCACCCGCCCACTCGGCATCGGCTACGTGAGCCGTCATGACAAAATCACCCGTTGCGTCTAAATAGGCAAATTGGAATTCATCCCCATTAGTCCATATATCAACCCCCGCTCCGGTGATCGTATAGCTTCCATCGTCATTCTCGATGGTTTCTCCATTCGTACACCCTCCACCAACATCGCGGGCATCTTCAAACATCCCCACGGGAACTTTTACGATTTCTTCGGGTTCTTCTAAGACTCCCCCTCCCGTGATGCCTTTAACTTCTACGGGACCGTTGATTTGCTCAATAATCGTGACATTCGGTCCATCCGAACCATCACCGACGATTCGAACGGTGACGTCCCCAGGTTCAATACATTCTGGGATCGAAGTTGCGACTTCCCGTCGAGCTCCTGAAGGAGCCGTTTCTACGGGGTCGTCAGTAGGAAGGTTTGCGAAGAGAAAATCATTGTGAGCGTCGTTGATGACTTCACCGTCGGGAAATTGCATACGCAATCGGAATCCCCATCCTCCACCACCTTGCCAGACGGCTGTTTTTAAGGAGTTCACTCCAGGGTGAATAATCGCGAGAGCCGTTTCTGAACAGTTTCCGGCAGTTCCGCGGCAGGCGCCTACGGTATTGACTTCGGAATTGTTGAGCCAAACTTTGATGGAATCATCACTCGCAGTACAAAACTCGACGATGATGGATTCTTCTCCTAGGTAGGTGATGTAAGTTGCTGCAAAGGCCATTTGCTCAGTCGCAGGAAATCCTTGGCCCTCAAACATCGTCAGATAATTGATGACATCATTTCCACCGGCTAAGCCCATAGAATCGGCACTCAACCAAGTGGGTTGGCCGGGAGCTCCGTTCCATTCAGTGCTTTGGGCTAAACCAAAGTCGATATCGATGACATCGTTGTCTTCTGGAGCAATTTCAGCAATCTCAAAGGGAGCGATCCAATTGAGATCCATACCCGCATTAGGATTACAGCCATTCCCATTGCCTAAAGGCCCGAGGAAAAGCCAACTTTGATCCTGAATCCAACCATTGGGAGCTTGTTGAGCAGTAACGGTTGGAGAAAAACTAACAATGAGGATAGCCACGACCAAGGCATAGAGCCGATGTGTAGAATGGAACATGCTTGAATATCCAAGTCTAATTGTGATGGAGACGGTGAAATAGACCCAAAGTGAGTATCAATTTTAAGTTAGCTCACCGGAATATCCACGGCAATTTGTAGCCAAATTCGCCAGAATTTGGGGGAATTGCGTTTTAAAGTGATATCCCCCAAATGACTGTCGTCTTTTGCTACAGATTTCGAGGGAAACCATATAAAAATTTACTCTGCCTTCAAAGATTCTAAATACGTTAAAAGCGAAACCATCTCCTCCAGGCTCAAGGAAGAAACGAGGCCTACGGGCATCATCGAGTCGGTGGTGGTTCCGCGAGTGATGATGTCTTTCTTTTTCAAATTATGAAGGTTACCTTCCGTATCTCGGTACTCCACTTCATCGCCACTTTCACGCGAGATGAATCCTTGAACCCGTAGACCCTTGTTGGTCAAAAACCAATTGGTAGTAAATCCCTGAGCGATGGTCGCCGACGGCTGAACGATCGACTTCGTCAATTCTAGACGGTTGTAGCGTTTTGAGATTCCCCCGAGGAAGGGACCCACCGGCTTATCCTTGGTGGATACTGTATGACACTTGTTGCAACCTTGAAGCGTGAACAGCTTTTTACCGAGATTGACATCTCCTTTGGCCTTAGAGACTTTTTTCACCAACTCACTGAAAGTCATCTTCTCAATCGTAGCTTTCTTCCCTGGAGTTAGCTTTAAACCGATCCGTTCTGCAGCATATCCCGCTGCTTTTTGAACGTTGGGCAAAGTACTCGTCAGATGATGCTCGACATCCTTAGCCCGGGACTTCCAACGCATCTTACCGATCGCCAACAATAACGCTTCCGCTTGATCCGGACTCTGCCAAGCCGATTCGATAGCTCCGAGAAGCTTTTGTTTCATTTCCCCCTTAAGCCTTCGGCTACTGGCAAGGTTTAAAATCGTGCCGTAAGCGATCTCTCGCTGCTCCACTTCATCGGCTTCCGTGAGCTTTAAGAAGAAATCGAGAGTCCAGGCGTGACGACGATCCCGGACGAATTGAACCCAGGTGCGCTCCTTATTAGCAAAATCTTTCTTATCACTCAAAGCGAGAACGCAAGCCATCAAACCCTTACCACCTTTGATTTTCTTAAGAGCTTCGATCGCCATGTTTTTCATCTGGCCGGAAGATTCCATCGAAAGAGCGACTTCTTTCAGGAGTTCTAAATACTCGAGGGGAACTTCCCGCATATCTTTAGCCAATTCAACAGCAGCTTGACGTAACTGGGTTTCTTTCTTCGCAAGCTCTAACAATCGTTTGTTAGCGGCTGGAAGATTCACACGATGACGTCTTAATTGACGCAAGAGTTCTGGGGTGAGGTTTGAAAATTTAGGGCTGGTGACAATTTGCTCTAAGTAAGTTTTGATACGATCCGTTTGTTCCCAGGGAATCAGTCGGTAGTAAGGACCACGAGTATCGGGTCGAGTCCCCCACCATCCTTTCCCATCCCAGGGTTTTTCAGTGTGATAAAGACGGATTAAGCAAGTGAGGAAAGCGATCTTTCGGTCTTCTTCGGTCGAGCCTTCAAATCCTCGAATCAATCCATCAACGGTCTCTTCGGAGTGAAGCCAATTGAGAGCTTTAAAACATCCAGCTCTCAAATCTTTAGATTCGGTATTAAAGGCAACTTTCAAACATGCCTCGTAAGCCTTCATCGCGATCAGTGATTGAACTGCGCTATGAGAAACTACGGGGTCTTCATGAGTCGTAAAAGGCAAAACTTTTTCTGCGGCTTCTTTATTGCCAATTCGCCCTAAGCCCACGATTGCCTGGTGGACGACTCTCAAGTTTGAATCCTTCAGGGACCGTAGGAATAAACTTAAAGGAGCATACTTATTATGATCGAGATCATCGGCTAAAGCGCGAAGAGCGTGCTCTCTTAACGACGCATGGCTTTGAGCGAGTTCGATGAGAATCGGCTGAGCCTTCTTCGAATCGAGTTGCTGAAGAGTGTATAAAGCGGCGACCTGAGCGAGATGGGAAGGTCCCGATGCTTTGAATTCATTCTGCTTCTTAGCCTTAGACACTTTTGCCGTTAAGATTCCTTTCAATCCGCTCCAGGCTTCATCGGAGTATCCCCGACGAATAAGGGCCTGGGAAGCGTTCAAGCGGTAAACGTGACTCGGCATCATAAGAGCAGTGATCAGTTGAGACGAGGGAGCCTTTTGAAGCTCTACGTATTTCGCTTTACGTTTGTTCTTTTGACTCAGTCGAACGACGAAGCCAACGGGCTTATCGGTGTAGGTGTACATACCACCTTTCCAACTGGCAACATAGATATTCCCACGAGCATCGGCATCGAGATCGGTTGGGCGGGGAATCGTTAAAAACTCTTCTTGAGTGGGGTGAAAGGTCGCTCCCTTCTTCAATTGAGGATGAAGATAAATACGGCTCCTCCCCCAATCGACAGTTAACACCATATGATCGTAAGGGGCGTCAAAAAAGAAGGGTTCACTTACCGTCAAAGCGCCCGTTCCCGAACCTCCTCCATAGACGGCTAAAGGAGGAGCGATCTCCGAAGAAAAATTCTTAAAGAGAGTCGGATAACCGTATTTCGAAGTCGCTGTGATATGGGTGACGCGAATGTCCCAGCCGCCACCATCGTTGGTATTGTCGCGCGTGAAGGCGTTGAGTTCAGGACCAACAGCGATGTCGTAAACATTTCTCAATCCATCGGCGAAGAGTTCAAGATCGCTTCCATCTGTTCTCACTCGAACGATACCACCACCTAACAGTTTGAGCCGACTTCCATCGCGAGCTTTAGCGTCGACCATACCGTAATCACCGATGGCTAAGTACAACCAACCGTCGATACCGAGTCGTACTCCATTTGAAGTGTGATCAGCCCCTCTAAAACTAAGGTCAAAACCGAGGCCTTCGACGAGTGTCGTCTGTTTGTCACTGACACCATCATCGTTTTGATCTTCAAACTTAGTCAAAAATGGTGGGTGCACGACATAGAGGCAACCATCGGCGTAACTCATCCCTCGAGGGCTGTCGATGTTTTTAACGTAAGTTGTGATTTCATCCGCAGTGCCGTCTTGATCTTTATCTCGACAACGAACGATGCTCCCACGATTGGGATCTCGACTGATTGAGCTATTTTTATCGACGGCGATGAAGACATCTCCATTGGGAGCAGCCGCGAGTCCTGCCGGAAAGGTGACCTCAGGGGGAACGGCATAAATCGAAACATCAAATCCCTCAGGGGCTTTCACATCTCGTTGGTAAGCTTGAAGCGCTTGCTTCTTTTTCTTTTCTTGGACCTTCGTCGCATCCTCTAACTTCGTTCCATGAACTTCAAACTCCCAAATACTCGCCCAAGCTCCTGCCTCTTGTTCTTCGATGGAGAGTTTAAGATGACGGATTTTTTGAGTTTTAAACTGATGCGTATCTCCTCGGGTTTTCTTTTTCTTTTTAGTGTGATCTGTTAAGCGCGTCCAAGATTTTCCATCCAGGGAAGCTTCGACGTAGTACTTGTATTTACGTTCGAACTCCCAGACAATTCTCAAGCCCGTGACCTCTTCCGCTTTTTGAAGATCGACTTGCCACCAATGACCAAAGGCGTCATTGTTAGCGCACCATCGAGAGCTCAAATCTCCGTCGACGGCTCGAGAAGCCACTTTACTACCATCTTGTTCAGCGGAGGCCTTAGCGGGTTTACCCAACGCAAGATTTACGGGTACGAGAGGTGCTTTGACTTTTTTGATTTTACGAATCTCGGGTCCATCGACCGCCCAGACCAATCCGCGGGTCACCATATCTAAGTAATGGGGATGGGACATCGTCGATTTGTAGTGCCCGATCGTCGTCCCGAAAACACGTCCTTTACCGTAGGAATTCGTCCAAACGCAAACATCCTTTTTATCCGAACCTCGACGAGGTGCATGGGCTAAAGGTTTCGTGTTGGGCCAAACTTTAGCGATGTGATAAAGCTCACCTTGGGGCGTCTTCCACGACTTCCCGAAGTCGCTCATAATCGGATGATCCTTTTTAAGATTGATCACATCGAAGGCGTAGTGAGGTCCGTGACCGTGGGAGGTGACTCCGACGAACTTAAACCATTCGTCGGTCTTATCTCGATAAGAGTGCATCGCACAGTGAATGACGACAGCCGGAAGACCTTCGCGATGGGGCTTGAGTATTTTCTCTGTCCATTTAGGGTCGGTGACATGAGCAAAGCATTCATTGTGAACCACCACATCGAATCCTTTGGCCCAATCGGGATTTTCGTAAAATGGAATTTTTGTATTCGTCGTCTTCCCTCCCTGGTGAACGATTTTCCACTTTACGTCGACACGCTCCGAAATCCCTTCACTCAGAACATTTTTCTGCCCTTCGTAATCGTGACAACAGCCGCCCGTAATCATCAACGCTCGGATGGGTTTGACCTTCTCTTCACTCGTAAGCGAAGTAGGTAATGTTATGCCGAAGAAAACGAGGCAAGTGCTTAAAAAGATGGATCGAATACGCAATGTTGAATCCTCGATAAAAAAACGCTTAAGGTTAGAACTCTACGCGCCGGTAGAGATCCCTTAAGGTTGGACCTCTACACAAGTTGACAAACTTACGATGATGGAGCCGAGACCTAGCAAAAGGCAAGAATAAGATGGAAGAAATTCCCTCGCTTTAAGTTAATATCAAGGGATATGACGAGCAAGCGGCATCCCCCTCATTCTAACAAGACTCAAAACAAGAAGTCTCAAACCAAAACGAAGAAACCTTCACCCTGGTCGAGGAGAGGTTTTATGCAAGCTTTTGGGGGAGGCATTTTCGTTCTTTGTAATTCTCCTCAAGGCGCGATGCCATCACCGACTGCGGCGGCCTCAACGACTCCTCCCGCCGAAGCTTGGGTTTATATGTGGGGCGATGGAACCGTCACTGCCGTAGCCGACCAGGTACCTGAAACAGAAGAAATTCGAGAAGCCTTTCACCAGATAGTCTCAGATGAATTGACTCTACCTTCTCACAAGGTGAAGGTCGTCATCAGCTCCCCTCAGACCTTGAGACCGAATTCAAGTACAAGTCCCTTCGAGGCTCTCAAGCCTAAATTTAAAGAAGCCGCAACCAAGACTCGTTGGTCCCTACAGAGTAGGGCGGCCGAGCGTTGGCAACTTTCACCGTCTCAAGTACGTCTTCAAGATGGAAAGGTCTGGGGACCTGGAGGACAAGCCTTAACCTTTGAAGAATTACTCCAACCCGTTCCCCTCCTCGATCCGATAGAACTTTCAGTTGAAGCTCCGGGAATCGATGAGGATTTCGGTGAGGATCAAGATCGAGATTCTAAAGAGAGAACAAGCTCAAAAAAGAGTAGCGATCCATCTCAGGAGATAGACAGCTTTGATGGCTATGAAGCCTTTATCCTCCTCCCCCCTCCTGAAGTCTCGGGGAATTGGAATCAACTCGACCTCGATGAATTTTTCAATGAACCATCATTGAACTTCATCCAGGTGGACCCCTACTTGATTTTAATTTCGAGAGATCGGGCGGAATTAAAAAGGGCTTACCAACAGCTCCACCATTCGTGGTTAGAACACACTCTCATCCAATTCGATCTTGAACATTTTTTCGAGAAAGAATTTAAAGACTTAAAGAGCGTCCTCTTCGCCCCTCATTCTTCCTCCCCAACAACTGAAATCTTATTTGAACTTTCCGTTCAGAATGAAGCGATAGAAATTTCGGCGCCGCCTCATCTCCAAAGTGACGACTTAATATTTCCAGAGTTCTTAAGATCCGCCCAGTATAAAAAGATAGACGAAGTCGAATCCGAACTGTGGTGCTCTCACTTTCCCTTTTCGCTCCCAGAAGGATTCAACCTTCTTGAAAAGGTATTCGATCGATTTAAAGATTCCATTCGATTATCCGTCGTTAAAAATGCTCAATCGGATTCAGCCCCTCATTTACCCCCTCCTTATCTCAAGGGTTACGGATTCACTCGAGATGAAGAAGGAACGGGATTTCAATCCAAGAGTATTTCACTCAATCTAAACGGGATCGAGATTTCGGAAGATCCTCCAGTGGGTATCTACGAAGCATCGAATGAAAGAGTGATCTCCGACCCCAACGCCATCGCACTCAATGTGTTTTGTCGTGAAAGCCTGCTCGACAAGGTCGCCCAGGATGAGGGCCGCGATGCGCTGTCTATTCGGTACGAGTTACTGGTTCACGAGAGCCCTGATTGGAAAAAAATATTCAATTCGGTCAAACGCCAAACTCAAGGCTGGCAAACCCGAGAAGACTCTTCAGGTCGATCCGGTCGAGGCTTAGCTGTTCATGGCTCGACAACTGAAGCCAAGATCGCGAGCGTCGCCTGGGTTCATGTTCCCCGGAATGCCTCTCAGCTTTACGTTGAAAAACTTCTGTTGGTCATCGATGCTGGGTTCGTTCCCCATCCTGAAGCGTTTAAAAGTCGGATTTATAAATCTCAGGTGATCACCTTTGAGGAATTTCTCTACGGCACGACCTCAGGGGTTCAAGAGGACCATCAACACCGAGTTTATTCTCATCTTCAGACAGAGATCATCCTGATCAATCGCCCCCATCGAGAATCCCGAGAACTCACCGCAGCCCACCTTCAAACTGTAGGTCCTGCGATCGCCAATGCAATTTTGGATGCCACCGGGGAGACGGTGAGTAAGTTGCCGTTGATGTCGAATGGTGAGTTTTGATACTCGTTTTAGTAATTTTTATTACTTCTACTAACAAGACTACAATAATTAGTTCAGTCTTTTAGCTAGTTTAATTTTTTTCTTAAGCCACTTTAAATCACCCATCCTCCACGGGCTTACTAGGAAGCGAAGTCGAGGTCCTTTTACGAATCAATTTAACCTTGGGATTAGGGCAGTCTGTAGGTGGAACTTCCCCTTCAAGAATATATTCCACGACGTAATACTGGGTGACATCCGACTCCCCAGCACTCTGCTTCAACTCTCTTCCAGAGATATGAAACATCTGCTGAGTCTTATCCACCACAAAATCAGCCGTTTGAAGCAGGGGATTCACTCCATCGGTACAGGATGCTTGAATAATCTTTCCGGGCAAAACTAAATCAAATCGTGCCAATTTATAGTTGGCTTCTTTCATTGCGGCTTGAACTTTGGAAATCTCAATTCTTTGAGGTTTCACCAAACCGACTCTAGCGATATTTAGCCGCGTGTCTAAATCGATCCAATCGGCGCCTAACTGACGCCGCAAGGCCTTCTCCAATCCGAAAGCCTTATCGTTTCATATTCAGCTATGTAAGGTCATTCGCAATTCGGCAAAAGTTTCTCCCGCTACTTGCTGAGGCAGAAGCTGGCAACCTTGAAGGATTCCAATTAACACGCTCAATCCTAAAAGATTGAAAAGACCGGCCAAAAATTGTGTTCTCATCACTCTCATAATTAAAACCTGATTCCTAATGCCAAGAAGATTCTTAGCCTACGATCCAACTGCACTCCCTTATGGTAACGATAAAAGGGATAGTCTAAAGTGAAAGTAATATCTGTATCTGGGCTGGGATGCCAGGTCGTGCCGATTAATCCGATAATCTCATCTCTTCCAGAATTCCAATCGGTCACTCCATCGATGGATCCTCGTTCCTGATGCCGCCACTGAAAACCTAATTTCAAATTTCCTGTCGGACCAGGGTATTTCGCGTGTAAAAAGCGCCAAGTCCCACTGAGACTCGCTAAGTAGAAATCACCTTCAGTGACTTGTTGAGCCCCTTCCGTATTGTGTTTCACCAAAGCGAGAGCATCAAAGCGCCAGAGATCTAACTCTAAATTGGTTGCGACCGCGATCAATGGATCCCAGGAACCACTCCCGGGTTGCATGCGAGTAGGTAATCGAATGCCATGATCTCGTAGATTCGTTTGTGCGGTGGGAAACTCTAAACCGCCGATGATGGCAAAGTGATAAGCACTACTCTCCCAGTGCTCTTGAATGAGTGCGTACTTAAAAAGTCCCGCAACATCTCCTAACCCGGAGGAGTGTAACGTGGGCTGAGTCGACCCTTTATTTGATTCTTCAACCTTGGTAACCCAGGGAACCAAGAGAGTCACCGAATAATTATGGTAGAAGGCGTAATCGACTCCGAGGACTGTCCGGTGGCTATCGAAGGTACGATGCTGAGCATCGGTGACATGTCGAGTTCCACTTCTTTGTCCCTCTTTATTTTGATAAATCTGACTCACCGACAAACGCCAACCCTTTTGAAAGAGAGGCTCGGCGGAGAAGACTTCGATGCCTCCTTCTTGAGCTAACGTGAGAGTTCCAGGGAGACTCAAGCTAAGAAGAGCAATGAATCGAAGAGCCCATTTTATAGGATATAAATTCCCGGCAATTATTTTCATATAAAACGATGGCACCCGTTATTTAAGCCCAAAACAATAGAGAGCTGATTCCGTTCTCAAATATATTTTACCGTCGACTATCGCGGGGCTGGCGTAGATACGTTCTGAAAACTTCGAGTGCGAGAGTTCTTTCCATTGGGCCTCAGCGCTAATCACACAGACTTCTCCCTTCTCACTCGCGAAGTAAACTTTTCCGTCACCTCCTGTGGGAGAAGCGTAGTAATCTCCTCGCGCTGAAACTCGGCCGACCTTGATTTGTTTTCCATTCTCAGGATTCCAACTCGACACGATGCCTCCATTTTTAACCAAGAACAGCGTTCCTTGATAATGAAGAGGCGAAGGGACGTAAGGTAAAAATCGAGAGGATTTCCATTTCACATGGGTTTGAGTGATATCCCCTTTACCTCCAGGAAGAACCGCCATAAAAATGTTTTGAGCTTTCTCAAAAATCACTTTCATCGAAGCGTATTCTGTTCTTGTAATCGAATCTGATTTATCTCGATCGATCTGATTAAACCGGCGCCTCAAAGGTGAATCTTTTCCAAACTCTTTATACTCGAGGGTTTGGTTTCCATTGGAATCCATCTCTTTCAACAAATCGTCGAAGGGTTTGGCCTGAATGCGATCTCCCGGATCGGCTCCCGGAGACCAACCGGCATAGTAAAGGATGTTTTCTTTAGGCTCGATGATCGGAGTCGTATTCACCAATCTCGCGATGCCGTGAACCGTCCAAATCTCTTGACCATCCTTAAGATCGTAAGCGACGATACTCAAAGTTCCGGCGATGACAACCTGTTTCTGACCATCGACATTCCAAATAACGGGAGTGGCATATCCCCGAGGAAACAAGGAACGATCTTTTTTCCAAACGGGTTCTCCCGTTTTTACATCTAAGACCCATAGGAAGGAATCGGTATCGTGGTCTTGACACAAGACCACTTTGTTATCGACGATGATCGGCGAACTTCCGGCTCCGAAGCCGTTTTTGAAGGGCCCCATCGGTTTGGACCACAAGTGTTTTCCCTCAGCCGTGTAAGCATGGAGGCCACTCGAGCCGAAAAAGCTCACCACGTGTTTTCCGTCGGTTGCACAACTCGATTGAGCGTGACTTCCGATCCGATGTAAACTTTCTAACTTGGAATAACTCGCCGGTTTTCTCCAAAGCTCGCTTCCCGACTTTTGGTCTAAGGCCAAAGTGAAAAGCTTTTTATCTTCTACAGTGGTGAAGAAAATCTTCCCACCTCCAATCACCGCCGTACCGTGCCCAAACCCCAAGGGAACTTTCCAAATCACATTGTCTTTGGGGCTGAGGCGATCAGGAAGCTTCAGAGTAGAACTCGAAAATCCTTTTCCTTGAGGGCCGCGAAACTGAGGCCAGGTTGAATTTTCTTCCGAGGAGATCGTAGAGCCCAGCCCAGAAATGAGGAGCAGTGCAATCAAGAGTTTCTCAAGTGGGAGATTCATGATGGAATAGAGTCACTTTCAATCAGAGAAGTCAATGGATTTAAAACCACGAATGGACCCTCCTTTTTAGCGAACTTTTGTTTAAAAAATCCAGCTTAAAGAAAAAACTATGCGAGGATTTAAGACTCCCGGTTAAAATAATTTTGGAAGCGATACCCAGAACACACGCCCCTTTTATTATTATTTCTATTTTGAGGTGACTCTCAGTACCCTTTAATAAATCAGGGCATTCAGTAAAAGCGAAGAAGCCTTAACCCAAGCTCTCAAAGACTCCTTTCAATTGGAAGCATGAGAAACTCTGGAGTATCCCCATGTCTACTACAGTACCAACCTCTGGGCCTCCCCCCAAGACGACTTCCTTCCCTCTCCACCTAAAGCATCTCTGGTTAAAAATCACCTTATGCCTTTTCGTTCTCGGCTTAGGTTTTGAATCTACCGTTCAAGCCAAGCCTCAACGGGATCTCTATCTCCGAGATGTCGAATTTGCCTTAACGGAACTGAAAAAGAATTGTGGTCATTTCTTCGAAGCTAAAAAGATAGACTGGGAAAAAGTCTCAACAAAATTTAAACGAGAAGCCAAGCGAGTTAGAAATTCAACTCAACATCTGTCCTTACTCATTCGCTTGCTCGCTCAACTTAAAGATGGTCACGCCAGTGTGAGACCCTTAGGCAAAGCAAAAAATATCCGCTGGCCTTTAGAAAATCGAAGACAGTGGGTTGGACCCGGGATGTTTTGGACTCAAATCGACAAGAAAATCTACATTAAGAATTCCTGGGGAGTCGCCAAGAAAAGAGGTTTCACTCCGGGGATGGAAATTGCGAAAGTCAACGGCTTGACAGCCTCAAAATGGATCGACAAAAAAACAGCTGAACTGCGCGAATTTTATAGTTTCTCAACTGATCAACAAGCCTTCTTCTACACGACCCACTGGGGATTAGCTGCTCCCAAAGGAACGAAATTAAAATTAACGATCAGAGATAAGAAGAAGAAACTGCGATCGAGAACCCTCGTCTACGCAAACGATCGTTACCTTCCCGATGGTCCTGCTTTTTTACCGGAAGGCTTAACGATCACTAAAGACCTCAAATACGGAAAAACGAAAGATGGTTTCGGGTATATCCATTTTCGTCGCTGCCCCGGAAATTTGCCAGAGCAGACCGATTCGGCTCTTAGTTCAATTGGAAATGTGCCGGGAATGATCTTAGATTTCAGAGGGAATTCGGGCGGAGGGTTTGATCACGATGCCTTGATGGGACAGTTCATTCCTAAGGGAAAACAATTCTCTTACAAGAAGCGCTATCGAAGCCACGGCGATAGTCCTTATGGCGGCCCCGTAGTCGTCATCATCGATGCCACCGTTCGAAGTGCCGGGGAAACCGCAGCGGGTGGATTTTCTGAAGATGGTCGGGGTTACATGATCGGCGAGAGCCGAACGGCGGGGATGTCATCGAGTAAGCGAACCCTTCAACTCCCCTCGGAATTGTTTTCTCTCTACGTCTCTGTTCACTCCAACAAAGCACGCTTCAATAAAGGAAAGGGGATCGAAGGAGTGGGAGTTATCCCTCACGAGTTGGTTGAATTTAAACCCAGTGATTTAGCGGAGGGCATCGACACTTTGATTCAACGAGCCGAAGAGCTACTTAAAAAATTCCCCCAAGATAAAGTCCCCTACAATCCAAAAAACATGGGCTGGGAAGCACCGTAATAATTAGTTCCTGTTGATTCAACAGGAACTAAGCCGAGTTGGGATCAACTCGGCCGCTAATGTAGGCTCGTAGAGTCTACATTAAGCGGAGTGTAAGCAAATCAATGATTTGCTGAAACGGTTGAAGCACGCTCCGGAGGAGCAAGATTCAACATAAACTAATTAGTTTCTGTTGAAAATAGGTCGTTCCGACCTACTTTCAAACGCTCCAAGCAGTTCTTCGAACTGCGTCGCTCCACTAAAAATAGGCTAAAAGC
>JANQLS010000049.1 GCA_028280485.1 Planctomycetota bacterium | reverse complement strand
GGCAACCCTTATGATGCTTCGGTCGGCCTCATCGCCATCACCATTGAGATCTCTTTTCAGGCTGAACTCATTCTGGTTGAGAAACAAGCACGAATCTTCTGTGACTATGACATTGTCGGAGGGGCCCCCAAAGAGATGTAAATTGGTCAGTTCATCGGTGGCGAGGTTATAACGAAAATAAACTTCACCAAAGATGGAGCCATCTTCATCTAAGTCTTCGTTTTGAGCTCCTTCACTCACCCGAATAATGACAAAATCATTATGAAAAGCTGCGGGAAACCCTGCTACCTTTAGGTTTTTGATTTCGCCGGTGAGGAGGTTTTGAATATGAGTGACTTGATCATGGGTGTCACCGTCTTCATTGAGATCCCTCTGCTGTATAGACTCTTTTTCTACGTAAGCGACGATGTGGTTATTGAATTTCGTAGTATTGAAGGAACTCGCCGCAACTTCTAAAATCTCTTTCGAATGAACGTTATAAGCTCGAACGCCTAAGTCTCCCTGGTCGCCATCGGAATTGAAGTCAACGCCTTGAGTTCGTTCAGGTATTAAAAAGTACAACCATTCACCCTGTTCCAAAACTTTAGGAGTCCACCTGAAGGCACCCGTGACGGCGTAACTAAATTGGGTGTTTCGCAATTCCAATGTTTCTTTGTCTAAAAAATGAAATATTGGATCTGCACGGTCACCATCCTGGTTGTAGTCTTCGTTTTTTTCGGATTCAAAAATCGAGAAAAGGTATTCCGTTTCGGTTTCTAAAAAAAATAATGCATCGATGCCAAAGTTTTTAATCTCCCCGGTCTCGAGTGAATAAATATGAAGAGTTTGTTTTCCGTTCTCAATTTCTCGATTGCCATCGAGATCCTCGAATTGATGCTCTTCAGAGATGCGAAGAAGGAGCTGAGTTCCTTCTCGATTGTGAAGGACAGTAGAGACAGCTAAATTCGAGTTGGTGGTGGTCTGAGTTTGGAGGTCGTGAACTTGGAGGACTCGATCCGCCATATCAGAGTCGCCGTTTAAATCTTCACTCTGGTCGGCTTCCTGGGCAATTAAGATCAGCCAACGATTGGAGAGAATTTGTTGGTAGAGGAAGTCGCCCGCAATTCTCGTGTTGACAACCTCGCCCGTCTGAATGTTTCTGTAGTGGAGAACGAGGTCTTTCATGTCTCCATCGCCATTTAGATTTTGGTTCGAGAAAGATTCAAAGACCTTATAAAAGATATGATCGCCGTCGACGAAAGCCTCGTTCGCTCCGAGATTTTCGGCGAGGATAGGGGAGTCCTGAGAACTGAGCTTTGTTCCGAAAGAACTCAGGCTGATTAAGCAAATGATAGAAACTCTTAAAATCTGAAAACGATCCATGAATAGACCTCTCGTTTTCTAAAGTTTGAGGATCAAGTGCGTTTAAAAATCGACCAGCATGCTCATTTAAAGAGAAATCTAGCTAAGTATCTGGCTAGTGACAAGAGCATTTAATGATTGGATTCTCAGCTTGAGGCTCCGCCTTCAAATCCAATCGTAACTGCCATTTAAGTGGATACGATGAATTCTTAGGCATCCAAGTGGCATATTCTCTTGAGATCACCCCGATCAATTCCTCGAAATAATTGGAATTCTTAGGGTTTGAAGCATTGAACTGCCACTTCAAAAGGTGATATTCTAAAGATCGATTAAAAAAGGGTGCGTAACAGTAAGCAAGTTATTTCAGGAGTAATATTTAGTCCTGATATTCTTTTTTGAAGCGTTAGCTTATTCTGAAGATTCCTCATCATGTTTCGGTTGGGTCGAATCCGAATCTTTCTTCAGTGCTGAGCGATTCCACTTGTTTCACTGTCTCTCCCCCGGTCTCCACGACCTTTGGTAAGGGTTTCCAAATAATTAAGGAGCAGCTCGAAATGACTGACCCCTCCTCCAATCCGATGACTTCTTCTAGCGATGTTGAGGCTGTACAGAAGCTGAAAGCAGCCCGAGAAGAATTGATTTCCGAACTGCGTAAAGCGATCGTTGGTATGGACTCCGTCATCGACGAAGTTTTGATCGCGATCTTTAGTCGAGGGCATGGACTTCTTGAGGGTGTGCCGGGTTTGGCTAAAACTCTCTTGGTGAGTTCGGTAGCGAAATGTCTCTCTTTGAGTTTTAAGAGAATTCAGTTCACTCCTGACTTGATGCCTTCGGATATCACAGGAACGGAGCTTCTCCAAGATGATCCTGAAACCGGGAAACGGCAATTCCGATTCAGTAAAGGTCCTATCTTTGCGAACATCGTTCTCGCTGATGAGATCAACCGTACGCCTCCCAAAACTCAGGCAGCTCTTCTTGAAGCTATGCAAGAAAAGATGGTTTCGGCAGGTGGTGAAGATATGCCCCTAGAAGCTCCCTTCTTTGTCTTAGCGACGCAGAATCCTCTCGAACAAGAGGGAACTTATGCCTTGCCTGAAGCACAATTAGACCGCTTCATGTTTAAGATTCATGTCGGTTACCCTTCACCTCAAGAAGAAATTGAGATTATGAAGGCCGTGACGAGTCGAGATGAACCGGATATCAAGCCCGTTTTGAATCAACAAGAAATCTTGGACCTTCAAGACCTGGTCAAGCGTGTACCTGTGACCGATCACATCTTCGAGTACGTTTCACGCTTAGTTCGATCAACTCGTCCAGGAGAAGCAGAAGCCCCTGACTTCGTGAACAATTGGGTTTCATGGGGTTGCGGTCCTCGTGCTTGCTTGAACTTGATCACTGGTGCAAAGGCAAAAGCCATCCTGGATGGTCGTTTTGCCGTCTCGATCGAAGATGTTCAAGCCCTCGCTCTTCCCGTTTTACGCCATCGTATGGGATTGAACTTTGCGGCTCAGACTGAAGGAGTCGACACGGATGGAGTCGTTCGTCGCTTGATCGAAGCCGTTCCAAAGGATGGAGGTCTCTATAATGCCCAATCCGCCTGAGGGATCCCAACCGTCGGGAGCTAAGTATCTCGATCCTCAAGTTCTCTCGAAGATTGGTACCTTGGACGTCATCGCTCGACAAGTGGTCGAAGGCATCAGGATTGGTCTACATAGAAGTCCGGCTCGTGGTATCAGTAGTGAATTTACGGCGTATCGTCAATTCGTTGCGGGGGACGAAGTCCGAAGCATCGATTGGAAAGTCTATGCCCGTAGTGATCGCTACTATATCAAGCTTTTTGAAGCTGAAACAAACTTCGTTGCGAATATGCTCATCGATTCCAGTGAATCGATGACTTACGCCTCCAACGGAATTTCTAAACTTGAGTACGCAAAATACCTCGCTGCAAGTCTCGCCTACTTGATCGTTGATCAGGGTGATTCCGTTGGGATGGGGACCTTCGATGATCAACTTCGAAGTTACGTTGCCCCGAAGAGTAACATGCGCGTCCTCCATGATATCTCTACCGAGTTAGAGAAGGCCGATCCTCAGCCCCGAACGAATGTCGGGAGTATCCTTCACGAATTCGCCAACCGGATGTCACGTAGAGGATTTGTCGTGGTCTTTTCTGACCTGTTAGACAATACCGAAGATTTCATTCAAGGCCTCAACCACCTGCGGTTTAAAGGCCACAATGTGATTCTTTTCCACATTCTCGATCCCGCGGAATTGGAGTTTCCTCTCGAAGGTATGTGGAAATTTGTGGGTTTAGAAGGGGAGGGTGAGTTGATCACTCAACCCGCTCGAGTGAGGGCTAATTACTTAAAAGAACTCGAAAGTTTTATTTCTGAGATCAAAGATGCCTGTACGAAAGCCCAAGTAGACTACGTTCTCGTCAATACTCGGGATCCCGTTGAACAGGTTCTCTCCAATCATCTTCTGCAACGAAGTGTCTTGAACAAGGGAAGGTGAGGATGGTCAAGCGTAGGGTGCTTAAAGTTTTGGTTTTAATCGTATTCAGCTTCATGAACTTGATTCATGAAGTGAACGCGAATGAATTAACATCCAAAACACATCCTCGCCTTCAACTTTCCTTAAAAGAACATCCCCACGCTGATAAAGATAAAGATGGCCTTTTGACCTTCTCGGAATACCAAGAGCTCATCAAGCGCTTGGGGCCTAAAAAACATCCCAACGGAAAACCGATGGGACCTCTCTCCACCCTTCTTCCCACGGGTGAAATCCTAATTTCTGATTTTGAGCAAAACAATTTTAATCAGATGCGGAATCAGGGTTGGTCGATTCAAGGGGATGCCAATATTCATGGTCCCTCTCAGTCGACTCGCGTGATGCGACGACGCGTAGGCTCCTACAGTGGGGCTCAGTTCTATAGCAGCTTTAAAGCTTCGGATAAGGAAACTTCGATTTTAATTTCCCCGGAGTTTTTGATCGAGCTTCCCTTTATTGATTTGTTGATCAGTGGAGGGAGCAACCCGCAAGCGGTGAGCGTGCGACTCTTGGTGGAGGGGAAAATTGTAAGATTGGCTACCGGGTCGAATGACGATGCTCTTGAGCTCGTTTCCTTGTCAGTTGAAGAATTCGAGGGAAAGCGAGGTCACCTTGAGATTGTGGATGCGTCCAAAAGCATTTGGGGGCACATCAATGTCGATCGTATCGCTCAAACGCAAAAGAGTAAGTCAAAAAAAATCATAAAAACGGTGCCCAACTTAGAGACGGGTTCAGCTTTTATTCAGACTCAAGCAGGGAAGAAACAAGTTGAGATCACCCTTAAAGAGGGAAAGCTGATCAGTGATGATCAAGAACTGAGCCTCGATCAACTCCTTTTGATGACGCGCTCATCTTCAAGCATGAAGAGCGAAATCAATTCGAGTTCAAAGACACTGGCTGGATTAAAACTTAAAAACGGTGAAGTTTGGCCGGTGGAAATTTTGAATCTCGAAGGAGAGGAAGTCACGGTTCGAAGCGCTCTTTTCGGTCAGAAGAAAATTGAGTTGAAGCATATAGCTAGTTTTCAGTTTCTTCCGGACTCTTCTTCAGAAGAAGAACCCAATACCCTCTATCGAGTCGAGGGTGAGCCGATCCCAGGCAAGCTTGTTTGGATTCGGCAAAAAGATATCGCCATCGATTGTGTTTTGGGTGTGTTACCCGTTCCTCGAGAGACGGTAACTCGTTTCGTTCTCGCAAAAGTGGACGATAAGAGTTCAAAATCCCTCACCAAGAATCAGGCTGAACTCGGATTGGACGACGGTACCCAACTCAACGGTTCGATTGCTTTAGAGGGAGACAAGCTTTCCTTGAACCACGAAGCTTTTGGGAAAATTAATCTTCAGTTCGACAAGATCCAGTACATAAGAAAACGCTCAACGCATTGTGTTTGGCTTGACCAAATCGACGCTCAAGTACTTAAAAGCGAAGGCCTCGTGCTTCCGCCACCTCGCCCCGAGGTGGGGGCTCCGGTGCTTCAAGATTTGAGTCTACCCAAGTCAAAGTTTTTTAAAGCCGTCCGGCTGTATCCTTCTTCGAGTATTCAATACCGATGGAATTTAGCCGAGGGCAAAACAGTTTTAAAGGGGTATATCGCTCCCGTTCAGGGCAGCCGTTGTGATGTAGAGTTAAAGATTAGCTCTGCTGGTAAAGAGTTGTGGTCAAAAGTCGTTCAGAAGGGGAGTCCACCTGAAGCCGTTGAAATACCCTTAGGTTCAGCGACTCAGATGACCTTCCAGGTTGAGTTCAAGGGGCGCGTGGCGTTTCCTTGTGGCATTCAATGGTTCGATGCTCACTTAGAAGTTAACAACTGAGGCGAAAGAGATTGATTTAAATGGGTTTTTTAAATTCATTAGGATTATGGTCAGGATTAGCGGCGTTAGGTGTTGCTGTGCCTATCATCATCCATCTCCTCTATAGAAAGAATCGCAAAGAAACCAAATGGGCGGCGATGGAGCTATTAAGAAAGGCTCTGGTCGTTCGTTCGGGCCAAGTGAAGTTGGAAGACTTCATTGTGCTCGCATTGAGATGCCTCGCGATCCTGTTTTTGGGCTTGGCTCTTTTGCGCCCAACGATGAATTCAGATGCGACAGCCATACTCGGAGAGAAGAAAGTCGGCATGGTGATCGGTATCGATGCTTCCTTCAGCATGCTTCATGGTGAACATTCCCGGTTCGAAAAAGCGCTCTCCCAGGCACGAAAGATTTTAGAGACTGCAAATGATGGTGATCCTTTGAGTCTGATGCTGATGAGTCGCCAGCCGAATATTCTACTCCGGAGAACGGGATTCCAACCGGCTCAAGCCCTTGAGATCTTAGAGAATGCCGAAGCGACAACTTATCCTTTAGATTTAGAAGCCAACTTAGAGCGACTCGATGAACTGGTCTCAGAATTAAAAACACCCGCGAATGAATGTTATTTAATCACCGATAGTCAGGAAGTGGATTGGGCTCAGCTTTCAAGTAAGGCAAAAGAGGCCTTCGAGAATATTTCCAAGAAAGCCACGATCTTTGTGGTTCCACTTCAGAACGATAGCGAAGAAAACTTTGCGATCACACAGTTGGCTTATTCTTCTGGTTCTCTTCAAGAATCGGGAGTGGCTCGTTTTTCTGCTGAAGTCAAAAACTATGGACGTCGTCAAGGCGATGCCGGCTCGATCGAGTTTTTCCTCGGAGATGAACTGATCACGCGTCGTTCCGTCGGTTTACTTCAATCGGGTGAAACTCGAACCCTTTCCTTCTTTGCTTCGTTCGATAAGCCTGGAGATATCGGGGTTAAAGCCAAGCTGACTAAAGATGAATTGAGTCTCGATAATGAACGCTATGCGATCGCCTCTGTCTCGCCGGGAATTAAGGTGCTCTGTGTGGATGGAGACCTCACAACCGGTACCAACGATGCTCAGCGCAACGGTGCTTACTACGCTGTTCGGGCTCTTCGCCTCAACAACCGCGAGGCCGGGAAGGGGATTCAAGTCCATCACATCGCAGCTCAAGATTTGAGCTTAGAAAACTTAGGTGAGTTCGACCTTGTGGTGATGGCTAACGTCGAAGATCTCGCTCCCGAAATGGTCGGGCGACTAGAGAAGTTTGTTCAAGCGGGGAAGGGCTTGATCGTCTTTTTGGGCGACAAGGTTCAACCGGAAACATATAACAAAAACTTTAACAACCTCTTACCCGCTACTCTTGAAGAAATAGCAGAGGTTCCTGAAACCGATTTACCCTGGGCTTTCGCTCCGGTTAACAGCGGGCATTCCTTAGCTCAAGTCGTTCAACGATTGCCTCAATCGGTCTTTAACACGGCTCGATTTAAAAAGCTCATCAAGGCGACTCCTTCAAGTAAGAGCGAAGTCATCTTGTCGACCGAAACCAAGTTGCCGATCTTGCTATCAAGATCGGTTGGAAGCGGAGATGTTCTTTTGTTTACGACTTCAGCGGATCGTTCATGGACAGAACTTCCGGTTCACCCCCTCTATGCGATGCTCCTCCAACAAGCAGCTACGGATTTGACGAGTGATACTAGTTCACAGCACTTAATAGCGGGAACTCCGGTAGAGCTTTTGGTTCCTGAGCGGCAGGTTGGAAGTGACATTCAGGTTTTAGATCCCACCGGTCAAGCGCAAGCCTTAAAAGTGACTCAGGTAGGAGAGAATCCTTCCTGCCCCATCGATGCCGCGTCCATTGGAATTTATAAAATTGAGGGAGGCGATAAATTTAAATCCCTTCAAGTGGCGGTTAATCCTGATCAAAGAGAATCGATGAGTTCCTCATTAGATGCTTCCAGTCTTCAGTCTCAACTCGAACCTTTAGGGATTCGAGCGATCAGTGATACTGGAACGCTCATCGAAGCGATTGAAAACAGTCGACGAGGACGAGAACTCGCCCATTTATTGTTAGTCTTGAGTACTGCAGCCTTCATTTTGCAGGCCTTATTAGCCAAGCGATTTACCGACAAGATGCGGCAAGGTGAAGCCAGTGACTTAGGTGGCGCCCTTCAGATCAATCAAGTCCAAGCAGCACGGAGATCCTGAGGAAAACGATGTTGAAGACGCTATTTGGCATAGATGATTCCCAGCTTATTGATAACGTTAGCCTGCATTTCCGAGGTGGATGGGGTTTAGCGATAACTCTCGTGGTTCTCGCCATCGCATTTGTGATTTACTCCTATCGCGCGGAATCCCGACTGTCCAAAGGGCGGCGGGGTTTGATGGGGGCGTGCTTAGGTCTCGCTCTCTTAATGTTGATCATTATCATCTTAGAGCCCATCGCCGAGATTCAAACGCATCGAACTTCAAAACCTACGCTTCTCTTCATGGTGGACTCTTCATCGAGTATGACCATTCAAGATCAACGAACGAATTTAGAAGATGTTCGTGAAGCTGCAAAGGTGATGGGCAAGATGAAGTTAGCCGATCCTCTCCTCAGTGGAGATGTGGAAAAGATGCAAGAAGCTACCGGTTCAGTGAGTCGTTTTGAACTGGCGAAGCAGGCTATGCTCCATCCTGAGATCGATGTTTTAAAGAAACTCAGTGATCAATTTGATGTTCGTTTCTTTAGCTTCGATGAAAAGGTCGAACCTGAAGGCGGTGCAGAGGATCCCGCAGCCTGGATCAACGCGAGAAAGCCAGATGGGTCCACCTCCCAACTCGGTTCAGCCCTCAATGAAGCAGTGGCCCGGTATTCCGGTCAGCAGGTTGAAGGCGTGGTCGCTATCAGTGACTACGCTTGGATCAAAGGAACGGATCCTCTAAAAGTAGCTAAAGACCTGGGTCATCGAGGAATCCCTATTCATGCCGTAACTGTCGGAGTGCCGGCCCCTCCAGATATTCGTGTGCGCGAAGTGATGGCTCCAGAGGTGGTCTTCCAGGGAGATAAGGTACCGCTAAGGGTACAGATTGAATCGGAAGGTTTTCAGGGTGAAACGGTCGAACTGACTTTGACGATCGATGGTGACCGAGCGAGTGAACGTCGCATCGAACTCAGGGGAGGTCTTCAATTTGAGGAGATGACCTTTATTCCTAAAAAGGATTCCGGATCAGTTGAACTTGCGTTCTCAGTGACTTCTTTACCCGGAGAAACAACCGCGGAAAACAACACGCGAAAGAGTAAGGTTCGTATTCTCGATGAGAAGATCAATGTGCTTTACGTCGAAGGTTTACCTCGTTGGGAATATCGTTACTTGCGTTGGGTTCTTCTCAGAGATCCTCGTTTGGACGTGACCTTTGTCATGACGCAGGGCGACCCTCAACTCGCTGCGACCTCTCCTCGTCACCTGCCTCAGTTTCCTCAAGATATCAAAGATGTGATGAAGTACGACCTTATCATTTTAGGGGACGTGCCTTCGTCTTACTTTAAACCTCCGCAGTTAGATGCGATCGATCAGTTGGTAAAAAAGGGTGGTGGATCTTTGCTGATGCTCGCTGGGCCGATGGCGGCCCCGACTACTTACAAAGATACTCCGATCGAAGTCGTCTTGCCTGTCAATCTCGGCGACGGACCTTGGAGAGGGGTGAGCCCCAGTGCGCATCCTACGATTACTGATGCGGGGAAAGAAAGTCCCGTTGCCGCACTTTCATCTTCCGTACAAAGCGATGCTCGAATTTGGTCCCAAGTTAAGCCACTCTACGCCGTTCCTCGATTGAGTGGAGCCAAGCCCGGGGCGACCGTCCTACTCGCACTTCCCAAATCGGGTCAAGAAACAAAAGATTATCCATTGGTTTCTTGGCAGCGTTACGGGACGGGGAAAAGTTTGTTTGTGGCTACCGAAGAGCTTTGGCGCATGCGAAGGGAAGTTGGGGATCGATATCACGCCAAATTTTGGGGACAGACGATTCAGTTCCTCACACTCTCTCGTCTGTTGGGACAAAACAAACAAGTCAGTTTAGATACGGAACGTAAAAGCTATTCAAGTGGTGAGCAGGTTCGCGTCTTCGCTAACGTATTAACGGAGTCGTTCGAGCCGGTGATTCAGAATGAGTACCCCTTAGTCTTAGAACAAGAGGGACTCCAAGATTCCCAGGTGGAAATCATTTTGAGCCCCGTTCCGGATTCACCTGGTCTCTATTCGGGAGTTCATCTCGCCAGCGGAGATGGAACTTACATTTTAAAAACTAAACCTCGTGATTTAGAGATTTCTAATCAAGTTCAAATTGAAGTTTCCACCATCCCATTGGAGAGTCGAGAAACTTCGATGAGAGGGGATGTCGCTCGTCAAGTTGCAGAGCTTTCGGGTGGAAGCGTGATGCGTCTTAGCGACCTATCCTCCTTAGCAACCAAGATCGGTCCTCGTGAACCTATCACTACAGTGGTGAAGGTCGAGCAAGATCTTTGGGATGTTCCTTTCCTCTTCTTACTCTTTGTTCTGTTCTGTGGAATCGAGTGGTTCCTCAGACGAAGAGACAACCTCGTTTGATCCTCGAACCATGGCCGACGAGAATAATAATAACGCTCAGAACAATATCGAATCGAAACTGCGACAGGCATTCGAGCGCCATCGGCGCTTGATTCACATCCGCGGTGCCTCCTGCCTTTTGATTTGGTTGATCGCACTGACCATCCTCTCATTCATCATCGATTGGGGGATCTTCGCGCGCGCAGGAATGTCGGGATTAGGTATCGTCTTGCCGATGATCAATGTCGCGATCCTCTTGTGGGTCTTGTGGAAGGATTGGCTTAAGCATCTCCAGCGCTTCAATCCACTTCTCGTGGCATTGGAAGTCGAAGAGCGCCATCCCGAGCTCTCTTCACTTTTGGTTTCGTATACAGAACTCGATCCGACGATCCTCAATCAACCCAATATTTCCCACGAACTCCTAGAGGCATTAAGGAGTGAAGCCGTCGTGCGAACTCAGCCTCTCGATTTTAGAGAGATCGTCGACTTCAAACAGTTAAAAACACTCTTGATGGTCTGTGCAGGCGTTGTGTTGATTTCGGGCGCATTGAGCATCAGTTGGAGAGATTATCTAGGAGCGTTTTTCAAGCGCTTGGGAGGAGCCGAAGTCAGTTATCCCACCGAGACTGAAATTATTGAAGTTTCTCAAGGCCTCGTCGTTAAAGCCGGCGACGACGCCATCATTCAAGCCAAAGCCCAAAAGGTCTTACCTGAATCAGGGCTTCTCTTAGTGCGTCCATTAGGAAGTGAAGTGGAGTGGAAGTCTCTTCCCTTGGTCAAATCATCAGCCACCGCAGTCGATGCTACTCAAGCCGATTACTCTCGTAAGTTAGAAGAACTGGTTCGAGATATCGAATACCGCGTTGTCCTCGGTGATGATGAAAGTGAAACTCAAGCCCTTCGCGTCATCCGATCACCTCGGGTGACTAAAACGATCGTGAAGATTTCCTATCCTGAGTACATGAAACTCGATCCGATCACCCAGGATCAACTCAACCTTGAAGTGCCCGAAAGTGCGACCTTGAATTGGGAGCTTCGCTGCGATTCCAAAGTAGCGAGTCTTAAGGTCAAATCCGATAAAGAAGTCGTCGAGGCTGTCGTCGATGAGACTGGTAAGATCGTACGTTTTGAAATGAAGGCTCCCACTTCTTTTAAGTATTCGTTTCAATGGGTCGAAGGTGAGAGCGGTAAAAACTTTAAGTTTGATGATGTTCAGCACAGTATTAAAGTAAGAAAAGATCGTATTCCAGAAGTCGCTTTAGTTCGTCCCGCATCGGACGGTATGGCTACTGTTGAAAAGACATTGAGATTTGTCGCTCAAGCCGATGACGATTATGGCCTCAACGAAGCTTGGGTCGTTTACTCGGTTGACGGGAGCAACGAACAACGAGTTCCGGCTCATTCGTTTAAAGGGGCGAAGGGCGACAAAGTCAATCTCTCTTGGAAGCTCAAAGATAAGATTAAAGAATTGAAACCCGGTATGACCTTGTCCTTTGCCATCGAAGTGTCGGATGGACACCCGGATAAGATCAACCACCTGCGTCGCTCGATGACGCGACAACTCCGCATCGTTGAGCCCGAGCAATACCTAACCTGGTTTCGTGAAGAGTTAAGTCAACAACGCGATGAAATTCGTCGCGCTCACGAGTCTGAGAAAGATTCTCAAGACCGTGTCATCCAGCTCAAAGAGCAAGAGAAGGAGACGCCATGAGAAGGTCGTATCAACTTCCAGCCAAAATCATGTTCCTGTTGGGAATCAGCTTTGTGTTTCTCCTGAATTCTCTCAGGGATTCCAACTTGAGCGCCTTCCCCGAAAAAGACATCCTCCGAACGGGTGATCGACTTCTAACCGAAGAACGTGTTCAAGTCGACCTCCGACGTCGAGTTGGGGTCGTCGTCCGACGGGTCAATTGGTTGATTGAAGACTTAAAGTCGAACGGATTGCTCGAAGAAGGTGGGGGGCAAACGCTTGTCGCGATCAACAAGATCTTGGCCACTGTTGGAACTAAAAATTTACCCAAAGCAGCAAGCCTTTTGCGAACAGCTCGAGCCGATCTTAAGGAAGCCTTCCCCAAGCTCGTTGAAACGGAAGCGGAGATTGGGGAAATCTTAAGAATGATGGAAACCTTCATTAGTGGAACGAGCACAGTCCTCGTGGATGACCGCCTCTTGAAATTGATTCGAGAAATCATCTCCACTGAAGAATTCTTGCGTCGCCAAACCCAAGAGTGGGGAAAGAAAAGTATTTTAAATCCACAAGCCGCCAAATTAGATCAAGGTCGCCTCTCTCGCGCTCAACAATCAGTAGTGGGTCAATACAAAAGCTTTGTTTCGATCCTCACTCAAGCGATTGAAGATGCCACGGGTGAATCCGGCGAACGTTTCCAAGCTGCGATGGATGTTTTAACTAAAAGTAAGCCTGACAGCTTGCTCTCAAGAGCCATCGATCAGATTGCGAGAAATCGAGCGATCGGCGCGGTGGGTGATCAAGACAAAGCGATCAAAGCCTTAAAAGAAGTCGAGGTCATCCTTCAAGCTGAAGAAGAGACGATCGAAGACTTGATCAAAGAGTTAGAAGATTTAATCGCACGAGAAAAAGAGCTCAAGAAAGATGTAGAAGAATCGGATAACCGAAAATTTCAAAACGAGAAATCTCAATTCGAGGCTCAACAAATTGAAATTTCAAATGATTTAAAAACCTTTAGTGAAAAGGACCTCACCGAGTTTTTTCCATCGGCGAGCTCATTCGATTCTTCTGATACCGAAAACCCGCCTACCGCGAGTGCCGAGTCCATTAAAAAAGCCATCGGTCAAGCACTCGGAAAATTAACTGTCGCCACTAAGGCTCTCAATCAAGGCCAGCAAAAACCTGCGGTTCAAGCCCAAGTTGAAGCGATCGCGTTTTTGGAAGCGGCCTTAGCCGATGCTATCCTCGCTGCCGAAGAACTCGAAGAGGCAGAAGAAGAAGGCTTGGAAGATGAGAATACTGAGCCCGATCAAGAAGAAGGGGATGAAGGCTTCGGTGACGAAGGCTTTGGGGACGAGGGTTTCGGAGATGAAGGCTTTGGTGATGAGGGTTTTGGGGACGAAGGCTTCGGTGATGAAGGATTTGGCGACGAGGGTTTCGGAGACGAAGGCTTTGGAGCTGAAGGTTTTGGAGCCGAAGGATTCGGAGAAGGTCAAGGCCAAGGTCAGGGACAGGGACAGGGACAGGGACAGGGACAAGGCCAGGGGCAGGGCCAAGGCCAAGGACAGGGGCAAGGTCAAGGCCAGGGACAAGGTCAAGGTTTCGGTCAACCGACTCCCTTTAAAGGTGATCCCAAAGACTTACAAGAAAGTTCAGCAGCAGGAACATCTTCTACCATCGCGAAAGGTAGAAAAGTAGCTCGTTCTGGAATTGCAAGAACTGCTCTGTCGAGACGTAAACGCTCGGCTGCAATTCAAAAGTTCGTTCAGATGTTACCTCCTGAGTTTCGTAAGCAAGTCGCTGCTTACTTTGAGGAATTGGCGAAATGACTTATAAATATCGACTACTCACATTAAGCCTCATCATCATTTCACTCGTTCAACTTCCCCTTCAACTTGGAAGTCAAGAGAGTCGTACGGGAGGACAAGCCGTTCGAGTGGCCCGACTTACCCCCGAGGTCAGGAAAGCGATAACCGATGGCCTCGCCTACCTCGCTAAGCCCGGAGTCCAAAACGATGATGGCAGTTGGGGGGGAGGGTCCAATCCCGTCGCTGAAACTTCCTTGAGTATCATGGCCTTTCTCCTCAAGGGATATGTACCTGGTCGAGGCCGTTACGGCCGAGTGATGGATCGAGGGCTCGCTTATCTTTTAAATAAAAGTAAGCAACAACGAGGTTTCATCGGGACGCCGAATAACCACGCTGGAATGTACGAACATGGTTTAGCGATCCTCGCCCTGTCGGAGGCTTGGGGACAAAGTAAGAATCCTCGAATACGAAATGTATTGAGAAGAGCGGTCGATATCACTCTTCGAGCTCAAAATAAAGCAGGAGGATGGAGATATAATCCGCAACCTGCCGATGCTGATTTATCGATGACCGTTATGCAATTGGTAGCATTGAATTCAGCGAGAGAGTCAGGAATCGCCGTACCTAAATCGACGATCGAACGGGCTACAAAATACGTGCTCAGTTGTCAGGATGAAATCACGGGTGGCTTTAAATACATGCCTAACACCAGTGAGGCTGGATTTGCCCGAACAGCGGCGGGGGTTATGTCTCTGGTGATGTGCGGTCAAAGTCGTCATAAAGCCACTTTGCGAGGATTAGATTTTCTTAAAGCCTATCCCGAGAAAAAGTTCGATAAAGGCTTTCCCCGTTTTCACTATTCCCACTACTATGCCATCCAGGCGATGTACCAATCTTCTGAAGCAGACTTCCAGGCGTGGTATCCTAAAGTAGCGGCAACAATTCTTGCCCAACAGTCTGGAGACGGCTCTTGGTCGGGCGGTCATGGTACGGCGTACGGAACTTCGATTTCAATTTTAGTCCTCGGAGTTCCCTATCGATTTTTGCCTATCTACCAACGGTAGCTGAGGTTTAGATTGCGAAAATTCATCCCCTTTAATTTCTTCATTCTTCTTCTTTCTGCCCTCGTCGGTTTCTTTATATCGTCCGAGGTCGAGTCGCAAAAAGCTCCAAAGGGATTACCCTCTATCGGAGTGGGTAGAATGCTCGCTCAACTCACCGAGGACGATTGGATCCTTAGAGCTGAAGCGATGTACTATCTCGCCCAACATCAGGCGATCGAAGCGATTCCTGAATTGACTCGCTTAGTTCAAAACGAAAGCTTGAGTTCCTGGGAAAGAGGAAGAGCTCTCATCGCTCGGGTTAAGATCGACTCAAAGGAAAGTGCGAAGCTTTTATTATCTTACGTTCAGCACCAAGACCTTGAACTCCGTTTGGCCTCCGCCGAAGGTCTCGAGTTCATCACACCTCCCAACTTTGATCTCATCGAAAAACTTCTTCAAGATGAGAACTTAAAAGTAAAAACTCGAGCGCTATCCACTTTAGCTTTTCATTCACCTCAAAAGGCCCTTCCTCATCTTCAGAGTTTTTCCAAAGACCTGAAGAAAGATCAAATTCCAATATTCATTCGAGCCCTGGTGAGTGCCGCTCAAGCAGATCATCAACAGCAGATTGAAAAGCTTCTCGCTCGATGCAGCCCGGAGGAAAGCATATTAGTGGCCGAAGCTCTGGATGATCTCTCTCGCCCCCAAGCGATTCCCGTCTTACTACAACTCTTAGATGAGTTTCAGGTCAAAGATCTTCGTTACGCTCAGATCTTAGGGATACTGGGACGATTCGATAGTCAACAGCTCAAAGGGGAGCTCCAGAAGTTGTTAGAGCCTCCTCAAGATGAAGGCATTCGCAAAGCATCGACTATTCTCACTCAACTGGTTCATCTTCCCGAGTTGGGTAAAGATTTGGCCAAGGCTTTAAAGCAAGCTAAGAATGTGGAGACGATTCGACTGGGTCTCATCGCATTGGGACGACACTCGATGGAGCCCGATCAACATAAAGAGTTGTTTAAAAACTATCTCACTCACGAGCAGGCTGTGATTCGCGCTTTAGCGATTCGCTGTTTAGCTCACTGCGAAAGCGTGAATTTATTCGATCAGTTAAAAGAGCGAATGGCCGACAGTTCGGTGCCCGTGGTTCAAGCAGCTTTACAAGCCCTCTTAAGCGCTCCAGTATCGGATGCTCCTCGCGGGGAAATGGTTGTCTACTTAGAAGAAGCTTTATTGAGTGAGCACGAGACCACCAGAAACTTGGCCTTCAAGCTCCTCGGGGCGGCTGGTAGTAAAGAGGATTTCAAACCGGCGATCAAGCTCTTGGGCGACCGTCTTCAAAGTACCGATGAAGATCGAAGGTTGACGGCAGCGAAAGCATTGGGGAGTATCGCGCCCGATGAAGAAATTGAATTTGTGGCCAAAGCCCAGGGTTATCTTGCGAATTTTCGAGTCATCGGAACTTTTTTAAACGATCGAGAAAACAATGGTTTTCAAACCGTTTACCCGCCCGAAAAAGAAATCGATTTTGAGAAGAAGTATCCATCTAAATACGTTTGGTCTTTAGACGGAAGAAGGCATAACAATCAAGAAGAGATCGAACGAGAGATCGGTTGGTCGGAAGTTAAAGTGGATCAGACCAATGGGAAGCTACTTTTAGCCTTGGTTGTTCCTCCTCCCGGTTCCTTATCCGTTGCCTATGCGGTTTCCGATTTTAATGTGGTCGGAGATGAAGAAGTTTTCCTCTCGATCGATGGGGATGACGCCTTCAAGGTTTGGTTGAATGGCGAAAAGATTTTAGAAAAGGAAAGTACCTTTAAAGACCGTCAGGACTCGATCGCCGAAGAAAAGAAGTTAAAACTTCAACTGAAGCCCGAGTGGAATCGCATCTTAGTCAAGTCTTCCAATATCAATCACCGTTGGTGGGTTCGATTGCGACTGACGAATGCGGAAGGTAAACCCATTCGAGTGAGGAGCCGTTGAGATGAAAAGATCTTGGATTGCCCTCACCTTCATTTGCATATTTTCATTTCAAGTCCTTCGAGCGGAAGATCCCGAACTTTGGAATCGCGCCCAAGATGCTTATCGTTCAGGGAATAATGAGGCGGGACACCTCTTGCTGAAAAAACTCCTCGATTCCAATCCCGGGGATAAGCAAATCGCTTCACGGTGTCTGCAAAAGATCTTAGCTGTCGCCGGACGTACGAATAATAAGAGCCCCTGGGTTCAATTCGCGACTCGGCGATTATGCGCATTAAAGCGAATCGGCGCCCTCGGGGCTTCGAGCCGAATCGGACGAGAGGCTTTTGAGGCTCAGGTCGATATCGACATCACGGAAGGGCGCCTTCTCAAAGTTCGAGAAGAGATGGATCGCCTCGTTGGTGAAAATCCCAATGATGTACACTACAAAATTATTCGAGCTCAAGCGCATCGCAGATTAGACACTCCACAAACTCGCGATCTTTACAGTGAACTCCAAGAAGAGATGGATTTAGACCATCCGGATCCCGTCACTCGTGATCTTTGGTTCCGCCTAAGAAGTGAGTTGGAGGTCGATCTCAACAAGCTTCCCGCTCCCTTGATCAACATCGGGAAGATGAGCCCTCTCCTTTACCTTGAGCCGGATGATCCCGAAGGGAATTGGCGAACGGCTCTCGATCGTTCACCGATGGATGTCCCTGAACATTTCGATCGTCTCGCGGGGCACGCTCTCATCGAAGATCAAATCATCCTGTGGAAGGATTTCAGTGGATTGGTGGATCCTGCACAAGTCTTAGATCTCCATCTGAAATTAAAACCGAGCCGTGAACTCGAGCCTTTGCGTAAAGTTCAAGAAGAGCAATTCTCGATTGAGGTCGTCCCTGAAGCTCCTACGGAAGAGCAAGTTTTGATGTACAACCGCCGCTATCCCTGGGCGGTGTCAGCTCAAAAACTGCTCCTCAAATTGGCGAGTGATTCCTTGTGGCAAGGTCGCACTCAGTCGGCACTCCGAAGCTTCGATCAAATTTTAGAGCATACGCATAATCCAGAGTTATTGAATTCCGCCTTACTCGGACGCTTAGCCGCCCTGGCTCAATTTGAAACTCAAGAAGAACTGCAGGCCGAGTTCGGGAAACTCGACCCCCAGAAGAAATTTAGTTGGTTGAGCCAACCGGTAACTACTTCTGAGCTTTTAGAGAAGCTTTTACCGACGGCAAAAGTAATAGAGAAGGAAGAAATCTCTCAATTAGATCAGGCCCAATTTAAGGTGGTGCGGATTCCACCCGTTTCTCCTTGGCCTACAAACACTGCTGGTGCTTCCTACTCGGTTGACCTGCAAGTCATCGAAGAAGCCTTGTTGATCAGCAGTCGAAATTTATTGGTTTGCTTTGATAAAGATAAAACGGATCAGGCTCGTTGGACTCAAGTTCAAAGAAATTTAGCTCAAGACGGCAATCCCAAATCGTTTCTGCCCGGAACGTATAAACCGAGTTCCGATGGCATCGATATTTTTACTCGTTGGGGTTTAACCTCCGCTCCTCAAATGCTAGCGGCCTTCAATCTTCAATCGGGGCAACCACGTTGGTCATCCCAAGAAGCCCAACGATCTCGACTTCAGAATCAGTGGCGATTTCAAATTCCATTAGCTGACCCCGTGCTGTCGGATGGTTTGCTTTACTTCTTGCGGTTGAGTAGTCGAGGGAATATTCAAAATGGACGTGATCGTCGTCTCTCTCTCGTCTGTTTAGATCCCTCAACTTCCACCGAGCTTTGGGATACAGAAATTGCTCAAGCGGGTCGATCTTCCGATTTCGTTTCAAACTTGGAACGAACTCAAGTTCAATACGCTCTCTACGGGAATCGGGTGACGGTACACCGAGGAGCCATCTACGCGAATTCCAATTGTGGAATCATCTCGAAATCCGATGCCCGCGATGGCCGAGTCGATTGGATTCACTACTACCGTCGCAATCATGCCGTCGGTGGAGTTGGTTTTGGTTCTTCTCCCATTATCTTTAAAGACAAGGTGATCTGTGTCCCTCGGGATGCGGGGAGGATTTTTGCATTAGATCAATCTTCAGGTCGTTTGCTTTGGGATAATCCTTTTTCCCCAGCTCATGATGTCTTGGGGCAAACTGAAGGAATTTTAATTGTTTTAGGCCGCCAAGAACTCTTGGGTGTCGATTTAGATTCAGGAAAAACTCTGTGGCAGAAAATTTTAAAACGTCGCCACATCGGTCGAGCCCAAATGATCGGCGATTCGATTTATGTTGGAAACGACTTAGAACTCTTGCGCGTCGACGGATCCAATGGCCAAGTTCTCGAATCGAAAACTTGGGATCTCAAGGGGGAGCGCCCGATGGCGTTTCAAGTTCATGAGGGATCCATTTTCGTCGTCACGGATCAACCCGCCGAAGATTCGCGCCAACCCTTGAACGAAGCGATCCATATCGTTCATGACCCAGATCCAAAGCCCTTCACTCCACCGTTTCAACGAACTTGGACGCTCTCCCGTCCTGGTGCAAGATTAACCCTTCCTGATTCTTCCTCTCCTCTTAAAGGAAAAGGATATCTCTTGAGTGAAGGGGTTTTAGAGTGTATCGATGTCAGCGCTCAAGGAGCTGTGAAGTGGCGTCGTTTTGTTGAAGCTCGTGACCCCGGTCTTCATTTAGTCGATGACAAGCTGCTGATTGTCGATCATGCCGGAGGGTTAGGTCGGTCTTTAGGCAATGTCGTCGCCTTGGATGGTCAAACGGGTCATATTCAATGGGACACTCCCATTCAGCTTCAAGTTCAACAGACGATGCAGAGTGGAGATCAACAAATCTTCCACGATGGAAAGAGCAAAGTGATCGCCCTCGATCTCAAGACTGGCTCGCATCTTTGGAGTTTACCAGTCGGTGCTGATCAGTTGAGAGTCAAGGCGGATGGAGACAAGCTTCATCTTCTCAATGTTTCTTTTCAACGCTCCTCAAGTCACCTCATCCTCGATTCCAAAACCGGTTCGGTGGTCGATGAGCACGAGATGAAGGTTTACGATGAGCCGGGGGCTACGTTAGTGGATGGTAAGAAGCTGACAAACGGATATTACGAAGTTCAGTTTGCTCCTAAGGAAGCACGTTACGTTCGCTTGGTAGGGCTCTCCGAGATCAATGGTCGGGGGTGGATGTCGATCGCCGAGCTTCATGTTCGAGGAGAAGATGGGGAACGCATCTCTCGGGATACTTGGAGTGTCATCAAAACTTCGAGTACAGAAACTCAGGCTCGTTACGATACTCGACCCGAAACTGTTTTTGACGGTGACCCTGATCTTTGGTGGCACACTCAGTGGATCGGGGGCATCCCTGAGCACCCTCACGAAATTCAACTCGATTTAGGCAAATCCCAAAAGATTCAAGCTCTTCAATATCTGCCCGCAGTGATTATCAATAACAACGGGATGATTCGAGATTATGAGCTCTATGTCAGTAACGATCTTCAAAATTGGGGCCCTCCCGTAGCCAAGGGTGTCATGGTGAATCGCATTCAGATTCGTCAGCCCGTCTTTGGAGATAGCGCCGTCGTTTTTGAAGCTCGAAATTATAAAAAGAAAGTCGATGAACTTTATCGATACGATCTCGACGGTAAGGTCGCCTTCCCCGTAGCTGAAAATGCTCGGTTGATGCAAGTTCAAGGAGACTACTTATTAACCCGAGTGAATCCCGGCCAAGGACATGAAATCTTAACCGTCTTTCGTCTCGACGATGAGGCGTACCGCTTTGAAGTGGGACCGGTGGGATCCTATAATCATCCGCAAATAGATGGAGACATTTTAGTCTTTAGTCATCCTCAGTTCGCAGTCGTCGATCTCAAGCAGAGGAAGTTTTTGGTGAATCCATCTGAAGATCGGAACCACCCCCGAAACCGTTCCGGTACCATCGTCAAGGTGAGCGAGAAGAAATTGATGAAGCTTGTTCACCAGGGACGCGAGGGCCAGCTCGCCTTGATGGTTGATTTGGAAACGGGAGGCTTTCAAGAGTCGATGTTTAAAGAACAAATCGAGCCCTTCAAAGATCCTCGTCGGAATCCCAATCGACTTTTCGCCACTTCTGATGTGTTCCTTTATTACGATGGATCGTTGTTAAGTGCTTGGACGGGAACGCGACAGTAGCTACTCTAACTCGTCGATAATAGCCTTCATCTTTTTAGCCATATCGGGATTTTTAGTGACGATGTTTTTTTCTTCCCCGATGTCCTGGCTCAGATCGTAGAGAGCTAAATCTTTATTCGTTTGAACTCCCTTCCATTTCCCGATTCGAATGGCTCTGAATCGACTCCACCGCCAGAAGAGATACTGGTGTTGCTTTTGTTTATCTTTCTGCCCTAGAAGAGTCGGCACGAAAGAAATACCATCGATGTCTTTTGGGCTTTCGACACCTGCGAGTTCACAAGCGGTTGGAAGCCAATCCCAAAATGCAGAGATATGATCGGTTACGCCCGGTTTGATCGTCCCGGGCCACCACGCGATCATCGGAACTCGTATTCCGCCATCGTGAAGGGAGCGCTTGAAACCTCTGAGGTCTCCGTTGGAATTAAAGTATTCCATTTTGTGGCCTCCCTCTTGGTGAGGACCATTGTCAGAGGTAAAGACAACCAGGGTGTTTTTTGCAATTTTTAATTTTTTGAGAAGATCGACGATCTTTCCTAAATCGGTATCCATCAGAGTGACCATCGCCGCGAATCCCTTTTCGGGATTGGGCCAGTCTTTGTCTTTATAGATTCCGTAATCAGGAACCTCTTGTCCGTCTTTTTCCACTCGGCCTGCTTCGTTGTTGGTATGAGGAATCGTCCAGGTCAGATTGAGATAAAAGGGTTTATCTTTATTCCTCTTGATGAACGCTAGCGCCTCTTCTGTGATGCGGGTGTGAGCGTAAGTGACCTTCTTGGAGGAGACATTTCTTTTACCACTGTTGACGTTCCCTGGAAGGCGTTCCTTCTTTTCATTCCGGTAGAGGTATTCGGGATAGTAGTCATGGGCTTCACTTTGATCTAAGTAGCCGTAAAAAAAATCGAATCCTTGAAGGTTCGGATGGCCGGTTGAACCATTGGCACCCAAGGCCCACTTCCCGATGCCCGCCGTGCGATACCCTGCTTTTTGCAGTAGAGAAGTTACGGTTACGGATCCTTTGGGAAGGATGTGTTTATTGTTTCCTGCGATCGCCGTATGGGCCGTGTGTTTACCCGTTAAATAAACTAGTCGGGATGGTCGACAAACGGTGTGTCCGGCGTAGTGATCCGTGAAGCGCATTCCCTGTGCGGCTAATTGATCCAGGCGAGGAGTTTGAATCACCTTTTGACCGTACGATCCTAAATCGCCATACCCCAAATCGTCGCTGACGATATAAATGATATTGGGCTTTCCTTTGGAAAGTGGAGGGGTGTAGGAGGTGAGTTCGGTGGAGAGGCAGGGAATGCTGCTAAAAAATAAAACTGAGAGTGTTAGAAGTAGAGTTCGGTTTGTCATCGTTATTTGGTATTTGATGCTAATTTGAAATCTGATGAAGCCTGTAGCGCCAGGGCTTGCCCCAGGCCTTTCCCTGAAACTCAATTGGACCTTAATGCTTTCAATGCATTCTTGGGTAAGGCCACCCGCAAGGGGTGGCGCTACAGGATCCAATCCGATTTATAGTTAACGTATCAGGGTGACGCTATAGGGGTAATTATTCCTTTAGACTGACCTATAATCCTAATCGAATCCCTCTTCCAAATGCGTCTGAATTCACGGTGTTTTTGCGTTATTTCTACAATCACACTCACTTCCATTTTGAAACTGTCGCGCTTTTGCACTAAGATTTTTATATAGGGTAAAGGGTAGTTAGGGTGATCCACCCCTAGGCTTTTCATCGATTCAGGGGTTACAAAAAGAAGTTCCTTATTTAAAGGAGCCAACAATGGGTTGCGCAATTCAAGAAAACGTTCATGAAGGACGAAGGGTCATGAAGAAATTATTCAGTTTAATTCTCATCGTTGTCGCTATGGTTTTCAGTGGCACGATCAATGCTGAAGAGAAAAAAGTAGAACCGAAAAACAAAGCCGCCGAAAGCATCAAAAAGATGGGTGGCTTCGCACGTCGCATCGCTCAAGGCAGCAAAGACTGGGAAGTTGAGTTCCATCTCAGAGGGAAAGATTTAGATGACAAAGGTTTGGCTAAAGTCGTCGAACTGAAATCGATTGTTTCTCTCAACCTTCGAGGAACGAAAATCACAGATAAAGGATTGAGTCACCTCTCCAAGCTAAAGAGGTTAAAGCGCCTTCATTTGGAAAAAACTCAAGTGGGGGACAAGGGCATTGAGCACCTTAAAGATTTAACCGAATTAGAGTACCTCAACCTTTACTCGACGAAGATTACCGACAAAGCGCTTTCCTCGTTGAACAATCTGAAGAAGCTCAAACGCCTTTACGTCTGGCAAACAAAAGTCACCAAAGATGGCGCAGAGAAACTTAAGAAAGCTCTCCCCAAGTTAGAAGTCATCTTAGGGATCGACTTAAGCAAGCTTCCAACCTACGAAAAGGTTAAAAAGGAGAAGCTCAAGCCCAAGACCACCTTGAAGTGGATTCCGATTACTGAAACCGACTCCGTTCCTAAATCCATAAACGGGTTGAACACTCAAATCTTTTTCGAAAACAAGTCAGGTGAACCCGTGAAGTTGGTTTGGAAGGGCTATAACGGCCAACTGCGTTTTTACGCACTTCTCAAGCCTGGGGATAAGCGTCAGCAAAACTCTTACTCTAAGAACACTTGGATCATCACCGATCTCAACGATAAGCCGTATGGATACTTCATGGTGAAAGAAGAGATCTCGACCGCGGTGGTTCCGAAGCTGAAGAAGAAGTGATGATTGTCGTGGGCCGTTGGCCCGCTCAATGCCGCTCCATGGGATGCCAGTTTTGAGTTTTCCGCGGCTAGTTCTTAGCTACATTCTTTGAACGCCAATCTTAACTAGCCCGGAGCGTCAGCGACGGGATCACGGTGAAGCCTGAGATCAGGCGTTTAATGTAGGGCTCTCAAGTACTTAGATTTTCCGAGATGGATGGACGGTCTAGGGTTTATAGAAGAGGTCCCGTCGCTGACGCTCCGGGCTTACTAACTGCTTTCTAAGCGATAAAGTAGCCCTCCAAGGGCTGTAGGTGGGTTTCTCGGGGCGAATATTGCCCTCTTTCACCCCCTCGAGTTCCGATATAGCCGCATTTTTTATAGTTTCTTTAGAAAACTTATAGATGGATCTGCCTACTTTGCCTAAGCTGGTAGGTAAGTTTCTCTGTCAACGTGTCTTATAGTTCTGTACAGATCCTTATAGGGTCAGCGAGTTATGTTCAGTCTAAATTTTTCTAGAAGAGATTTTCTTCGATCTTCCATCGGATTGACGGGACTCACCATCCCGACGTTCCTCCAAGCGAAAGCCCGTTCAAGTATTGCCGGATCCGGAAAGGCAAAATCTTGTATCGTGATTTATTGCTGGGGAGGAATCGGGCACCAAGAAACCTTCGATCCCAAACCCGACGCTCCCAATAAAGATGCTCGGGGAGAGTTTGGGGCGATTCCCACCGCCACGGATGGAATTCAATTTGGTGAGCTTATCCCCAATTTAGCCAAGCATTCCAACAAGCTTGCCATCGTGAGATCCGTTCATCATAACGCGGGAGCTCACTCTGGAGGAATCTACTACAGCTTGACAGGGAAAGCGCCTACCGGAGGAAAAGCTAAAGACAGAACGAATTGGCCTTCCCTCACTGCGATGATTTCGCGCTTCCAAGACCAAACCAAAGGGGCTCCTCCCGCTCTACGCTTGCCGTACAACATGTACGACAACGGGGGTTTGATGCCCGGTCAATTCGGAGGCTGGTTAGGCTCTGAATACGATCCCATCCTCATTCCCACCCCTGCCGGAAAACCTTTCGGTGGAGTTTCTCGCACTACGGGACGAGAACTGGCTCTCAAAGTCAGCATGAAGGAAGATCGCATCATGAACCGCCTCGAGCTTCTCAAAAAACTTGAAGGCGATAAAAACACTCAATCGGAATATCAACTGTTAGATCAATTCCGACAAACCGCTACCAACATGCTTCTCGATTCATCCATCAGCGATGCTTACGACCTCGACAAAGAAGATCCCCGCATCCGTGGGATGTATGGAGACCACATCGGGGGGCAAGGATTGTTGTTAGCTCGTCGATTGATTGAAGCTGGAGTACCTGTCGTACAAGTTTGCGCAGGTGCGGGCGATTTAGCGGGCGGTGCCGGAGATAACTGGGACACGCACCGAGATCACTTCCCGAAGATGAAAAAGCGTCTTCTTCCCGTCTTCGATCAAACTGTTTCAGCGCTTCTTACCGATCTCGATATGCGCGGCATGTTAGATGAAACTCTTGTGATCATGCTGACGGATTTCGGTCGAACGCCTAAGGTCAATGGAAATGGTGGGCGCGACCATCACCCCGCAGTTTATTCGCTCTTCTTCGCCGGTGGTGGAATTCAAGGCGGTCAAGTTTACGGTGCCAGCGATAATAAGGCTGACCGTCCTAAAGAAAATGCGTGTACTCCTGGAGACATACACGCCACCGTCTACAAAGCGATGGGAATCGACCATCGAGCTGAATTGCACGATAAGTTTGGTCGTCCATTTATCATTTGCGACGGCGACCCATTGCCTTTGTTTTAAAGTACAAAATAGCTTCTTTTATCAGTATTTCAAATTTAACGCCTGGGACAGATATTGGCCCAGGCGTTTTGTTTTAAAAGAACAATTCAATCTTTCAATTTAGTCTATCCTCTCGGGGAAACTTTAAGCTTTTTAACTAGTTAAAGGAGCCAACGCTCAAACAGAAAGGCTCTTAACTAGCCCGAAGCGCTAGCGAGGGAGTTTTTCCCCTCGCTAGCGCTTCGGGCTAGTTAACAAGATTTAGGTTAATATTCGCATCTTAGGGATTGCGAATATAAAAATCGGAACGACTCACATCAAATGACAGATCAAATACGTTGCTCACACTGCGGTGAACTTCATGACATCGGTGAAATAGAAGCATCGTTTGAACTCCCCGACGCTTACTTTGAACTCTCGGATGAAGAAAGAGAAAGTCGAGGAATCTTAAAAGGTGATTTTTGTCAGCTGGATGAACGCTATTTCATAAGAAGTCTGATTCCCGTTCCAGTCCTGGGTCAAGAGGATGAATATTGTTGGGGAGTTTGGGTGGAATTATCCAAATCCGATTTTCTTATCGCCTGGGATAATTACGATGAAGAGGACGTTTCTTCGATTCAAAAGATGGAAGCAACATTAGCGAATGACGTCTTTGAGTATGAAGGCTCACTGGGTTTAGAAGGAGATTTTCAGCTCAATCCCGACATGCGTCCCTTCTTTTTCATCACTCAAGAATCACGGTTTAAAGATGATCAATTAAATGGGATTACTTTGGAAGATACGATTCGTTATTTCCACCAGTTGCCGAAGTCGGAGTAGGACTTCCAGCTGGGCTGGTAGCGCCCAATTTTAAATCGTTTTTGAAGAAATTGCGGGAGCTGTCGGATTATTGAGATCGCTGCCGAGTCAAAAATATTTAACTAGCCCCGAGCGTTAGCGACGGGACACGGTAAAAGTAATTCATGGAGGAGGGCCCATTCCCTGACTTTTTCTTAAAACTAAAATTTTCCTGATATCTGGGACGACGAGATCCCGTCGCTGACGCTCCGGGCTTATTAAGAAGTTTTAAGATGAGTCGCATTCCTCAAAGAGGGCGAGATTGACCCCATCATCTTGTCATGAATCCCCAGTTGCCCCCCCGTCCTCCGGGTCCGGGCGCCTCGGTTTTTTGGTGGGGGTCGCCGCAGATCGAGCCAACCAGCCGAATAAAAAGCCCAGGCCCAGTACCAGCGGAATGGTCAAAATATGGATTCCGATTGGAAATTCAGTTAATAAGACCATGAAAAATGGGTTTCCTCGTCAAAATTGGGGCTCTTTCGAATACATCTGCGAAATCCGACCTGGATTTTCGTCCTATCCGTACCCCGAGTTTGGTATCTTTGCCGGCTTGGATCCTTCTATAGACGTCGGCTGTAGCGCCAATTCTCTAAAGATTCTCCCTCAATCCTACCAAGAAAATGAGGTCGGGAATGAGGCCGAGTGACGCGCTTCATGCGGGCCGGTAATCAGTTTAACCTCAAGAACTGGGTCTGCTTAGGTATATGTGAAAGCTTCGCTTTTACTGCTTAAAACCTCAGTGATCCCCATGAGTTGAATTTCCTCACATATTAATGGTTTTTGAGCCCGCTGACGACCGAAAGTACTATTAGTGATCGTAAGAAAAATCGTAAAAGACTCTTAGTAAAAAAAAGAGGTTTGAGATGAAGTTTGCAGTTATTGGAGCGATCTTCCTGGGTAGTATCGGTGTACTGCTCTGGATCAGTGTGGCACAAGGATCGATCAAACGCTATTCCGTAACTGAGATGCTCGAAAAGCGCCCATCGGGTGAAGAGTGTCGGGTCGATAACTCCAAGATCCTCAAGATCATCAAGCCGGGAAATCCATTGAAGTTCACGGTTTCAGATGTTGAGAACGAATCACAGATACTCACTGTCATTTCGAAGCGATTGCCTCCAGACAATTTTAAAGAAGGAGGGCAGGTCGCCATGAGGGGAGTGTTCGATAATTCAACGAACGCATTTCACGCCGTTGAGCTGACCACGAAGTGTCCTACGAAGTATGAAGCTCAACCAGGTGGAGCGGCACCTTATACTCCCCCGAAGCCGGGAGAGAAGACGACTCCTGCTCAACCTGAGGGAGTTCAAACTCCTTAAAGAGAATTAGAAGAGAGACACTGAAGCCTTCGTAGATCTCGATCGCATCAGTGTAATTGTGTAAACCACTAACAGACCTACCTCGCGCAAAGTAGCTGATTGGGATCACCCTAAAATGGATGTACTAGAATTTGGTCGAGAGCTGCTCTTTTTAGCCGTTTGCTTGACTGTCGTGATTTTCTTCTTAGCGGTCATCGGAGTGTTGCTCAAGGATCGCCGCTACGTGGTGGCATCACGAACGGGTTTTTACGCGCTTTTAGTTCTCATCGGAGCTTCGAGCGGTTGCCTGATCTACGGTTTTATGACCGGGAAATACAATATCGAATATATCTATCGATATTCTGAGCGCTCCCTCGGTGGCCCCTTTAAGTTTGCAGGCCTATGGGCGGGGCTCGACGGCTCTATCCTCTTCTGGACTCTCCTTCTCTGCGGGTTCTCCGCCATCGCGGCCTTCCAAAACCGTTGGAGTGCCCGGCATCCCGTGGGGCGTCGGATCGAACCTTATCTCTACATGGTTCTGTCTTCTGTCATCTTCTTTTTCATCTACATGTCGTATTCGGTCAATCCGTTCGAAGAGATGCCTCTCGATGAGCGATTGCTGCGATCTCCGGATGGCCAAGTCCCCGATGGACACGGGCTGAATCCTCAACTTGAAAACTACTGGATGGCGATCCATCCTCCGACCCTTTACTTAGGGCTCGTTGGATTCACGATCCCTTTCGCCTTTTCGATGGCCTCTCTCATGGCGAGAGAGATGGGAGATTACTGGATCAAGGTGACTCGCCGCTGGACTCTCATCGTCTGGACTTTCCTCACTATCGGTATCATTCTCGGTGGCCTCTGGGCTTACGAAATGTTGGGCTGGGGAGGTTACTGGGCGTGGGACCCCGTTGAAAATGCCAGTATCTTGCCTTGGTTTGTTGGAACCGCGTTCCTTCACTCCGTCATGGTGCAAGAGCGTCGAGATATGTTGAAGGTGTGGAATATCATCTTGATCATCGCCACCTTCTTCATGACGATTGTCGCTACTTATATGACTCGAAGTGGGGTCGTCGAATCCGTCCATGCCTTCAGTGAAGGGGATGTCGGAAACCGTTTCATTCCTTTCATGATCGGAGTCGCGATTTTTGGAAGCTTCCTGATTGGGCTTCGGATGAAGTACCTCAAAGGAACTCATAAGCTCGAGTCCTTCTTCTCAAGAGAAGCCGCCTTCTTCTTCAATAACCTGATTCTCGTCGCCCTCTGTGCGACGGTTTACTTCCTTTCTATGTACGGGAAGATTTCTCACGACTGGTTGATGATTCGTGAGAAGACTGGAATTCCGGTGTACACGATGGTGACGACACCGCTCTTCTTGCTCCTCCTCTTGCTGACAGGTTTAGGTCCTCAGTTTGGCTGGGTAAAAACATCGAAGAGTGTCTTCTTTCGTCGGGTTTTCTGGCCGACTATTTTGGGATTGGTCGCTTGTATCATCTGTTTACCTCATTGGATCAGCAGCGACTACGTTCCTGCGGTCATGGCTCCCGACGGCCAGGGGGGAACTCGGTTTGATCCCTGGGTAATGGTGGATAAGATCCATTATTATTCGACTCTGCTCGGCATTGGCTTCTCTGTCTTCATCGTCGCGACGGTCGGTTTAGAGCTTTACCGTTCTGTGCGGTCGAGAGTGAAAGGACGAGGTGAAACTTGGATGGACGCGCCACTGAGAGTGGTCTTCGGGAACAATCGAAGGTATGGCGGTTACATCGTTCATATCGGGATGGCGCTCTTGGCGGTCGGTGTGATCTGGAGTTCAAATTTCCGAGTCAAGGAAGAGATGGAAATCGGTTTTCAAAAACCGGCGGTGATCCCAGGAACGCCTTACGTCGTCGAGTGGGTTAAGCATGAAGACATTCCTCAAAAAGGTATTCCATACTACGGTGAGAAAGTCGACTTCGTGATCAAAAAGCTCGACCACGTGCATCCGGTAGCCGATGCACAAGGTGGGGGGCACGATCACTCCCACGCTGTTCCAGTCGCCACTCTTCAACCTGAGATGCGTCGTTACGACAAACAAGAAGTGACGATTTCCATTCCTGCGATCTCCAGGAACTTTATCAATGATTACTACATTCATTATGCGATGCGCCGTCCCAGCCAAGCCGGTCAGGGAGAGTCGATCGCATTCACAATTTTCGTGAATCCAACGGTCAATTGGATTTGGGCGGGCGCGGTCTTGATGCTCCTCGGGGGCATCTTTGCTGCATTACCCACTCCCGGTAAACGAACGGGATTGATCTCCTAAATCGATCTCTCAAGCGAAAAGAACATGAAGACCTTCATATTGAGCGTAAAACTCATTCTCGTTCCCTTCTTAGTGAGTTCTCCCATTAGCTTATGGGCTCAGCAAGGTGATCATCACGATCATGATCACGGTAAGTTCGATGCGAGCGATATTACGGTAGAGCAAGAGCAACGTATCAATCGCCTCTTCAGTATGGTGATCTGCAATTGCCCCAAAGAGAATTGGACCCTCAGCCTCAACGGTTGCCCCAATTCATGTGCGGACCATCAAAAAAATGAAGTTCTCGCGATGGTCAAGCAGGGGAAAAGTGATGAAGAGATTCTCAACCAACAGATTGAGTGGCACGGCCCTAAAGCTGTTGGACGCATCAAAGCTAAAGGGATGTCGGGTCTCTTGGTTTATGGAGGCCCTTTCGTTCTCTTGATGGGGGCTCTCATCGGGGTCGTTTTATTTTTAAAATCTGTGACCAATAAAGTGTTAGAGAGTCCGAAAAGTTCCCCTGAATCAAGTTCAGCTGATTCGACTTCAAGTGATCAGGCCTTGACGGATGAAGATCGCCAACTCGGTGATGCCATCGAGCGCGAACTTGAGGAAATGGATTGAGGATTAGGTAATTCGAAATGTCTTACACATTAGCTTTAGTTGCCGTCGGAACGCTCTTGATCTTGATCTACGCGATGCTCGCAGTCCGAGAGACTTGGGATCTTCGCGAAGATTCCGAGCGGATCTTGCATCTCAAACGGGCTAAAGATCGTGCGTTGAGAAAGCTCAAGGATATCGAAGTTGAGCACGAAGAAGGTAGCTTGTTAGGAGAAGACTACGAAAAGCTTCGTGAACAAGCAAAGCACGAAGCCATTCAAGTCACCAAAGAGTTGAATAAAGTTCGCAGTGCGACGATTAAGCGTATTGTCAATCGTGATTCGCCTCAGCTCTCAGCTGAAGAAACGCAAGCGATCGAAAAGCTTGTCGAACAGTACAAGAAGAACCAATAACAACTCATCGTTTAAAAATAGAAGGAAATTGACGTGGTCACACGCCTCGTAGTGAAGTTGATTTTAGTTTTTGGAGCCTTTCTCATCACCGCTCCAGTAAAAGCCCAGGCTCCTGTTCTCAAAGGACGTTTGGTCAATGGGACTCAAATGTTAAAGACAGGAGGGATGGGAACTCTCGATGAGGCCGGCTCTGGATTTAAAGCCACAGCTCCTCGTTTGCCCATCATCGATAAGAATTTCGAGTTAAGGATTACCGAGGGAGTTCAAGTTGGTAAGAAGTGGGCCGGTAAGACCGATGAAAACGGTAACTTCGAGTTGACCTTAAATGGTCTCAGCCAGATTCCAGCAGGGAAAGTCTTTGTTGCCTCCGTCGAATCATCGATCCCTCTTCATACCCTCAACGTTCAAATCTCCTCTGAAGGAGATACGGAGTTTATCCTCTACGAGCTTTCTGACGATTCGAAATTCCTTCCCCAAACCGGAATGGAAACTCTTTATCTATTAAGGGGTGGGCCCGGTGAAGATAAAGAGCTCGAAGTGCACGTCAATTTGATGGTCCAGAACTACGCTGGCACGATGTACGTCGGCAAGCCGCTCAGGACGATCTCGGGAAAAACGGTCCGAGCCGTCGCGAGAGTTCCATTACCCGAGAAAGCAAAGATCATCAAAAACGAAGCGTTTTACGTGCATGATCGGAGCCAAGCTCCAAGCTGGACGATCACCAAAGATGGTTGGGCAATCCTCGATTCTCCTCAGGCTCCTTATACCGAAGCCAACCGAGGCGTCTTTTACATGCTGACTTACCGGGTCCCTGCTTACCAAGAGCAAGCCTTTGCTTATCCGGTCGATCTTCCTCTTGAGCAGTTCACGGCTTGGTGTATTCACCAAGATATGGAAATCGCGAGTCCGGCTTTGAAGTCGAGTCAAACTCGAAAACGATTAGATCCCATGCTGGCCGAAGAGGAACAGGCAACTGCTAAACCTCTCACTTGGAACCTGATGGGTCAAAGTAACCTGAAAGAAAACGCCCCGCTCGGGCTCGTTTTGACTGTCGATAGTATGGTCTTGAGGCAAATTAATTCCGGAGCGCTTAAGGTCGTTTTGTCGCTAGTTCTCGGAAGCTTGTTCGCGGTTTTAATCGGTTTAGTTTTGGGAAGCCGAGCTCCTCGAGTTGAGGCCGTGCTGAAAGAGGCCTCGGGTGAAGAAATCATTCAGCGTATCGCTCAATTGGATGCGCAATTTGAAAAGGGCCAAATCGCTAAGAATCAATATCAAGAAAAGCGAAAAACGCTGCTCTCCTTAGCTCGATACGAAGTGAGTGAACTTCGAGAGACGAAGGCTCAGGCCCAAACTCCATCCGAGGCGAAGCCCAGCTCCGAGATGCCTGAAAAAGTCAAAGAGATCTCCAAGCGCCTCGAAGAATTAGAAAAAGAAGGTAGTACGGATCCCGCGAAGGTCCAAGAGCGCTTACTCTTGCTCGAAGATTTAGCGAAAGCGATTCGTAACAGTGAAAAGGCTACCAGCTAAACGTGTCCGCCGCTCCGTCTCCCTCTTCAGCTCCCGAAGAAAATCACTCGGGTGAAGTTCCGGCCATCGAGGTTGAGAACTTATGGAAGAAATACGGCTTTCGACTCGCTCTTAGAGGCGTGTCTCTTCGAGTTTCGAAAGGGGATTGTTTAGCTGTCTTCGGAGCTAATGGGGCGGGGAAGTCGACTCTTCTAAAAATCCTCTCCAGCCGCACTTTGCCCACCTCCGGCAAAGCGATGGTCTTCGGTAAAGATCTGGTGAAGCACAAGCTGGAAGCTCGTACTCAAATGGGAGTCGTCTTTCACGAAAGTGCCTTGAGGGCCGACCTCTCCCTCAACGAGAATTTAAAGTTCTACAGTTCCCTCTACGGCCTGGGGGGCATGTCCGAAGCGACTCGCCAGCTGATAGAAACTCTCGGTCTTCAAGATCGAAGTAACGAACCCGTTCGAAATTTTTCTCGAGGTATGATCCAGCGTGCGACTCTGATCAGGAGTTTGTTACACGATCCTCAATTGTGGCTTCTCGATGAACCCTTTACGGGTTTGGATCCTAAAGGGCGTGAACTCATCGCTCAAGTCATCCGTTCTCAACGGGAACAAGGTCGCACGATCATCTTCATCACTCACGATCTCGATCTCGGTCTCGAACTGTCGAGTTCTGCCATCGCTTTGAAAGATGGTGAACTCGCCGCTCAAGAATCTGAATCGATCCGAGAGTTGCTCTTAGAGGCTTCTTCAACGGAAGGAGGATCTAAGAGAGCATGAACGGATGGAGAGCCTTCTTCTCATTGATTCGTTGGGATTTAGCCGTCGAGTTTCGTCGCCGGGAAACGACTCTCAACATGTGTCTCTTCGCGGTCTTGCTTCTGTTTATAGGAAGTTATACCGTGTCTCAAAAAACGGAGCTCATCGATACTTTCGGGCCGATTTACTATTGGATCGCCATCATCTTTTCGGGAACCGTTGGGCTTTCACGAGCCTTTCTCCCCGAACGAGAAAATGGTGCGATGGCTGCTATCGTGACTGCGCCAATCGACGCTGGGGTCTATTACCTCGCTAAAATGATGGCCGTGTGGTTGTACGTACTGGTGATGTCGTTCATGGTCTTAGCCGCCTACGTCGTGCTTTTTGATTTTGAAATCTACGGTCAATATTCAGACCGCATCTTACCCATCACGGTGGTGACGGCTCTCTTTTGCTTGGTTTACGTGGCGCCAGGAGTTCTTCTCAGCGCGATGACCGTAGGTTTAAAAGGAGGAGAAGTGATCTTGCGGATCTTGCTTTTCCCCTTGATGATCCCGGTGATCATCGTCGTTCTTTCAGCTAATCCTCGTTTGTTTACGGATCCTGAATTAGCGGTGACTTACACCTCACCCGAGACGGCGATGGCAACCTTAGGAGCCTTAGCCGCAATTTACGTTTGTGCTTGTTACCTTCTCTTCCCCAAGGTGGTCGAAGAGTAACTCAATTTGAGTTGATCAAATTATGAAAGATGCTTTTAAAATCTTAGTTGCCACTGTCTTGGTCGCAGCACTCTACATGCTCCCAGGCTTTGAATCCTTAGGCGCTCGAACAAAATGGTTGTCGGGAGCCGGGATCTTTATCGCTTTATGTTTCACCTTAAAGTCGATTCCACTCGGGGTTCATTTAATCGTGGGATGGGCGTTGGTGATTGAAACCTTGCGCCAAGTTTGCCATGACGTCCCCATGAAAGAGATTATGCTGGGTGAGAGTTATCTCATCTTCTATTTTCACTTTCCTTCAGCGATCACCTGTTTGGCGATGTTTCTAATGGCCGGCGGGATTTCGTTTTGGCAGTTGAAAACAAACGATCTGAAATGGGATCAAAGTGCTGCGGCTTGCATCGAACTCGCAGTGATTGCCTGTAGTATCACCCTTTTAACTGGGATGACTTGGGCGCAAGCTGCCTGGGGCCGACCATGGATTTGGAGCGATCCGCGACTCTTGACTGTTGCCATCATGTGGTTCACCTACATGGCTTATCTTATGTTTAGAATGGCGATCGATGACCCAGTTAAGCGAGCACGTTTTTCTTCAGTTTTAGGAATCCTCTTTGCCATCAATGTGCCCTTAGTGTGGTACGCAATTCGTTTGTTCGGAGAAGAATCCCATCCGATGGAGCTGACGATGGAGGGGACTCAAAAAGAGATTATGACGTACACCCGTTGGTATGGAGCGGGAGCGTTCTTCATTCTTTATATGGCGCTTTGGAGATTGCGAGCCAGCTCGATGCGAGCCGATGCCAAATGCGATCAACTAGAAGATGCCTTCATGCGTCAAAAGATTTAGGAACTCAAAATGAATTTCGACATTTTATTAAACACCTTGGTTCAGGGCTCGATGCTGTTAGCTCAAGCCGAATCTCAAACCCCAGCCCAACCTGAGCCTGATTTCAGAGGGCACGTTTGGTTAGCTTACGGATTTGTGATCGCCTTATTAGCCCTGTTCACCCTGTTCGTTTTGTTCAAATTAGGTAAAACTCAGCAACGCATCGATCATCTTACGGATCGTTTCGAGAAAACTCATCCTTCACCAGGAAGTGGTTCAAATCCTCCTGTAAGTGAAGGCTAAGTGGAGACATCCATGATACTTTCTCAAGGTGAATGGTTATGGTGTATCAAGTCGGCGAGTTTAAATTAAAAACCATCTTAGCGGGAACGTTTCGTTTAGATGGTGGTGCCATGTTTGGTTCCGTTCCTCGAATCTTGTGGGAGAGAAAACTCGCCGCGGATGATCAAAACCGCATTCCCTTAGCTACACGCTTACTTTGGATCGAAAAAGATGGAAATTGGACTTCGGCAGATGGTCGAGATGTCCAGGGTGTCTTGATCGATGCCGGGAATGGAGAAAAGTTCGATGATCGATCTAAAGAGATGTTCGAGATTCAAGTTTCTCCTCCAAAGGAGTGGGGGGTTCCTCTCGATCGAGTCAGTGATCTCATCATTACCCATCTTCATTTTGATCACGGTGGAGGCCTCACCCAGCGAAACGATTCCGGTGAATTAGAGCTCACCTTTCCCCAAGCTGTTCATTACGTTCAAAAGGATCATTGGGATTACGCCAATCAACCTTGGCCCCGTGAACAAGCGAGTTTCATAAGTGAGAATATAAAGCCGCTACAAAATGCCACGCTCGTTCAGCTGGAAGGGGAAACGGAGATTCTCCCTGGAATTCAAGCGGAATTGGCCTTTGGTCATACGGAGTCTCTCCAGTGGCTTCTGGTCGGTCAGGGAGTAGGAGCCGTCGCATTTCCTTCCGATTTGATTCCAACCTCCAAGCACCTCCATCTACCTTGGATCATGGGCTACGACCGCTGTGCACAAACGACCTACAGTGAAAAGGAAGCCTTCCTCAACCGGGCTGTGGATGAGGCCTGGGTGGTGGTCTTCGAGCACGATCCAGAGATTCCCGCCGCCACCCTCCAGCGGGATACGCGCGGACGGTTCGACATCAAGGAAGTTGTGGATTTTTAACGGACTCCTTTCCCGCCTGAAAAACGCCCAGCCCGGGGGCTGATGGGTTCCTCATTCTCGTTGAGCTGTGTATAATCCCCGCTTGTCTTAGTATTAGGCTCGCTCCGCGAGTCGTACGGAGCGAAAGCGTAGTTTTGATCCGAATCGCCTGAATAAAAATTAGAGCTTTGCTGATCCTAAGGAACCCTCGCTTACACTTCGGGCTTGGAATGGCCGTACGGAGCGAAAGCGTAGTTTTGATCCGAATCGCCTAAATAAAAATTAGAGCTTTGCTGATCCTAAGAAACCCTCGCTTACGCTTCGGGCTTGAAATTGCGGCTGGGAACTCTCAAGGCTGCTACCTCGTTTACTCAATAAAGTAATTTAAAAGTTAACAACCCACTCCATTTAGAGAAGAGCAGATCTATGGCTGAGAAAGTGATCATCGTTGGCTCGGGTCCTGCAGGATTGACTGCAGCCATTTACACCGCAAGAGCAAACTTAGATCCTATTTGCTACACCGGAATGTTGCCCGGGGGGCAATTGATGACGACTACCGATGTCGAGAACTACCCTGGTTTTCCTGAGGGGAGAATGGGACCTCAATTGATGGATGACTTCCGAAAGCAAGCCGAACGCTTCGGCGCGAAGATGGAAGACAACTTGGTTGAGAAAGTTGATCTCACCCAGAAGCCATTTAAAGTTTGGCCCGCTGGTTCAGCTGATCCCGTTGAAGCGGAAACGGTTATCGTTTCAACCGGAGCCGAACCCAAGCTTCTCAAACTCGATAAAGAAGCCGAGTTGATGGGACGAGGCCTTTCAACTTGCGCGACTTGCGACGGTGCATTTTTTAGAGATAAAGTCATCGCAGTCGTCGGGGGAGGAGATTCCGCGATGGAAGAGGCGACGTTTTTAACTCGCTTCGCTTCAAAGGTCTATTTGCTTCACCGTCGAGATGAGTTCCGAGCATCCAAAATCATGCAGGAACGTGCCTTGGCGAACGAAAAGATCGAAGTGATCTACAACACGACTGTCAGCGAGTACCTCAGTGCCGATGGCAAGCTCACCGGGGCCAAGCTCAAAGACACCGTCAACGGCGAAGAAACCGATCTCGAACTCGACGGTTTATTTCTCGCGATTGGCCACACACCCAACACCGAGCTTTTTAAAGATCAACTCGATATGGATGAAAATGGTTACCTCTTAGTGAAACCGGGAACCAGCCTGACCAATATCGAAGGTGTCTTCGCCTGTGGCGATTGCCAAGATCACGTTTACCGTCAAGCGATCACCGCAGCGGGAACGGGGTGCATGGCCGCAATCGATGCTGAACGTTGGATCGCTTCCAACGAGTAATCTTTTAAAAAAGTCATTCCCGTGTTTTTACTTCAAGCAGACACCGCAGCTGGCGGGGGATTTACCACGTTTTACCTATTTTCCACAGTGATGGCTGTGGGGATTGCTATCGGTATGCCGTGGATTCCTCCAAAAGAGATGGGGAGAAAGTTCTTCATACTGATGAGCTTGCTCGCCGTCTTGTTTTATGCCCTCGCCATTTTGGCTTCGGAGCGAGGCCTCGATTACTTTCACCTTGGCGCATGTGGAGCATTAATTTTCTACAATGTCTTCATCTCACCTAAGGGGGGAGTGATCTCGTCCGTTCTCCTTTGGATCGCTATCGCTTTAGGGATTGCCGGTTTGTGGTCGGATTCTCACAACTTCGGGCATCAGCTCCCCATCGAAGGGCATCAAGCGACCTGGCTCTTCCTCAACTATTTGGCCTCAGCCTTGGTTTTAGGGGGCTCATTAGTTGCGATGATCTTAGGGCATTGGTATCTGGTGAGCCCAGGTCTTTCCTTTGGGATTCTAAAGCGGGTGACCGTCCTTTTTATTCTCGGGCTAACCTTGAGGATCCTGGCGATCGGAATCTCGGCATACTTCCAAGGGGTTCATTGGGAGAACATTTGGGTACGCGCTGGAGGAGCCGTTGGCTTTTTCACTGGATCGGGCCTTTTTATAAGTGTTCGCCTGCTCTTTGGAATCGTATTGCCTGTGGCGATGGCTTATATGGCCTTTGAGTGTGTGAGGATCCGCAGTAATCAATCAGCTACAGGAATCCTTTACGTCATCGTAGCCTTTGTCCTGGTGGGAGAGGTGATTGCCAAGAACCTATTGATCTCTCAGCAGCTACTACTTTGAGAGAAACAGGGTAGGCCCCTATAGCTATCTCTGGAATTTCTGCCTATGATAGGGCGGTGAAGAGAGAGCCGTGGGGGGGGGACATCTTTCATCATCCTTGAGTTTCTGTAACCAAATTCACCAAGCGTAGCCAAAGCCGCCAGGCTTTGGTCGAGTTAAGCTTTAAAAATTTGGGACTGTGAACTTTAAAACTCCTCGCGTCCAAATTCTGGCGAATTTGGCTACAGTCTTCGTCCAAACTTTATCCGACTAGAGTTATCACTTCATTTATGTGCGCCACTGAACCATCCAGTCAAATCTTAAAGCAGACGACGAAGGGGAGACTCGCCTCCTTACATTTCGGTTGTCCCAATTGCGGGCAAACCTATATTTTTCCCTTTCCCCAAGAAGGTACCCTACCTGAGAGCTTCCACTGTGAGGCTTGCGATCAAACTACTCCCTTCACCGAGCGAGAAGTAAAACCTGATCAAGAAGTTAAAGTTTGCCCGGTCTGCAGTTGCGATGAGTTTTATCTTCAGAAAGACTTTAACCGTCGCCTAGGATTTTTCGTTGTCATCATCAGCGGCTTGCTTGCCTTTTTACTGATGTTGCAAGAACATATCTTAGGGTTTATTGTGTTATTAGCCGTAACCGGTTTAGATGTGTTCATCTATTCGAAATTGAGGACGGTGACGGTTTGCTACAAGTGCCATACGATTTTTCGTTCATTTCCCCGGTGTGAGGAGCATCGAGGATTTGATTTAGAAGCAGAAGAGAAATACAAGAGAATCCGCATAGACTGGATTCGGGGGATGTCAGAATGACGGAGCCAAAGCTTCCTCTTTCCTGTCCCGTATTCCCACTTCCTAATTGCGTACTCTTTCCCAAGGTGCTTTTACCTCTGAGAATCTTCGAGCCCCGTTACAAGGTGATGCTCGAACAAGTTTTAGATTCTCAAGGTTGGATGGCCGTGGGAATGTGGCAATCACCGAAGCGTGAATACGACACAGCCGGAAATCCCGATGTCTTTCCGGTGGCTGGCTTAGGGAAATTAGTCAATTACCAAAAAGCCAAAGACGGTACTTACAAGATCGTGCTCATCGGAGAGCACCGAGTGATGATCAAAGATTGGGTTCAGATCAAACCCTATCCCATCGCAACCCTCGACAAAATCCCGGAGCTAGAGCCCCAAGATGCTCAACGCGATGATATTCGTGGTCGTCTGCGTGAACGTTTAAGAAAATTGGTGGGTTCCTCTGTCGATGAGCAAGTCTTGATGCTCTTCGAGCAATCGATCAAAGAGAGCGAAGAGATCGGCCCCCTCGTCGATTCTATCGGATATCATTTCCTTTCAGATCCCTTTGAGAAACAAGCGTTACTTGAAATCGCTCATGCTGTAGAGCGAGAAGAGAAGCTCATTCGCGCCTTACAAAAGCAGCGCTTTGGGGATGAGGACGACCCCCAGATGTGAGTCCGAAGCCGGCTCTATTAACCATCATCATCGATGGCTATAACCTTTTAAAGCGAGGCTTCGGCTTTGGATCTTTCGATTTAGAAAGCCAACGCGGCATGATGGAAACTCAGCTTGCTGAGTTTTTGAAGCGTCGTCGAGACCTTAAGATTTGCTTGATCTACGACGGGGCCATCGAAGTGGATCTCAGCCATTCCTCCGTTCGTCGAGCTTCGACGGATACCTTCGAAATTCTATTTTCTAAGCCTCCCTCCATCGCCGATGAACTCGTGATAGCAGAAGCTCGACGGCGATCGAAAAACCAACCCATACTGGTCGTCTCCTCCGATCGAAAAGATATTGTTAAAGAACTGGAAGGCTCTTCGATTCGAACGATGAGCTCAGAAGAGTTCGTTACTTATTTAGAAGAGACCATCCTTGGGGGAGGGCGTTCTGCGTTTTCGATGGGAACCGTGGGGGTGAGTGGAAAAGATCATTTTCAAATTGAAGATGAGACCGAAGATGAAGAGGTGAGCACGACAGCTGAAAAGCCCGATGAACTAGATCCAGACGAAATCGAAGAATGGACGCAAGTTTTTTCAGATGAGCCACAGGCGCCAACGCCTAAAGATCCATTCGAAATTTTCGAAGAAGCGATGGAAGCTGAAGAAGTCGAAGAAGATCAGGGGTCTCCTGAACGACCAAAAAACATCGAGCCTAAACTCGACAAGCGTGAAGTCGATAAATGGATGGATTTGTTTTCGGAACCGCTGGAGGATGAGTAAAGTAGTCGGCTCACCCCGTGAGTCGTATCGAAGCGAATACGTAAATCTGATCAGAATCGCTTTGCTAAATACTAACGCATTGCTGATGCTAAGGAAGCCTCGCTAACGCTTCGGGCTTGAAATGCGAGCCGTATCGAAGCGAATACGTAAATCTGATCAGAATCGCTTTGCTAAATACTAACGCATTGCTGATGCTAAGGAACCCTCGCTAACGCTTCGGGCTTGAAATGCGAGTCGTATCGAAGCCGATACGTGGTTTGGAGGCTGTTTAGTTTAAATACCAATATTGTTTTCTTGATCAAATTATCCCCTCGCTAGCGCTTCGGGCTAGATAGGGTCTTTAAGCTTTTTGAGCTTTAACTAGCCCGAAGCGCTAGCGAGGGGCTACCCAACTCAGAAAAGCCCTATTGTTATTTAAGAAAATTTTGTTTTACCAATATTAAATCTTTTCGGCACGACTCGCGGAGCGAGCCTACTACCCATGCCCACCGAACTCGAAGTCAAATACGAACTCCCCGATCGAAGCTCGTTTGATCGGCTTCACCAGCAGCTTGTTGAGTTGGCGGGGGAGCCCAAAGTTCTTAATCAGCTCAATATCTATTTCGATTCAGAAGATCGCACCTTGGCGAATTGTCTTTCCATCTTCCGAATTCGAATGACCGATCAAGCCATCATTACTTACAAAGTTGGGCGTGAAATTAAACCGGGTCAGTTTAAATCCGAAGAGTATGAGGAAGTGATCGATTTCAATTCAGTTGAGAATCTTATACAAAATCCAAAGGAGCTTTTTTCCATCGATTCACCGGTTATCGCTGAGCTAAAGAAGAACCACTCCAGTCTAGAATTGGTTGTTCTAGGGAAGCTTAAAAACCGACGACACGTTTTCGAATTGGAAGGCTACCAATTAGAGCTCGACCTCATGCAATTCGAAGAAAATCATGAAGAGTACGAACTCGAAGTGGAAAGTTCGAATATGGCTGAAGCGTCGAAGTGGTGTGAAGATTTGTTAACTAAGTATCGCTTTGAGATCCAACCTTCGAGGCTGACGAAATTGCACCGGTTTTTACGGTGGTTGAATCAGATTTGATTTTTCGCTATTCGTTAACTAGCCCGGAGCGTCAGCGAAGGGATGCGGCAACGTATAAAATTCCTCAATGATATGTTTTTATGAATTGCTAAAGCATTTAGTTTCAACCCGCAAATAACTTTTGCCATGTCCCGTCGCTGACGCTCCGGGCTAGTTAATATTGGTGCTTGGGTATTGATGATGGGTTTGAGATTCGTCGGAAACTAAAAATCACAGCTTATTGGGCAGATTTTCCGATTTCATCCCCCAAGTACCGGTAATCTCGTAGATTTCTCTTCCCCTCCCGGATTCTAATCCGCTATACTCGTCTATTTGTTTTCATTGCCCGGCCACATTGGAAAGGCCTCCCTTCATGACGGGGAGCTGATGGCCAGAAGTGCTGGGTTTAGTGCGGAATGTCCTCGTCGAGGACTCGTAAAATTCCGAATAATCTTTTATAGAGTCATTAAGTGATGATCGATACCCAAAGCCCACAGAACCTGTTCTCAGCCGAAATCGCTGAGTGTACTACCGTTGGTTCCGCCTGGGCGTCTCCCGCTCGGAGTATCCATCCGGGAGGAGTACGTCCTCTGCATCCCGAGGTTCATCATCACCATCATCATCATTTCAAACGGGTCCCGGTTTCTGGCGTGAACTGATCGCCAGAATGCTGATCGCTGGGTCCCGTAACTTGTTTCGAGTTACGGGTTTTTTTATGTCGTCCCTGCGATGCAAGATCCACCCGAGAATAGCGAAATCAAAATAGAAAAATAACTCTCCGCTCCTGCGGAATGAAAATCGAGAAAATCATGACTGAACCTAAAAAACAACTCAAACTTGCCGTGCCTAAAGGCTCACTTCAGGAAGCTACATTTGGTCTCTTTGAAAAAGCAGGCTTCAATTTTTCAGTTCGTAGTCGCTCTTATTATCCTTCCTGCGATGATCCTGAAATCGATTCCATGTTGATCCGAGCCCAAGAGGTTGCTCGCTATGTTCAAGAAGGAGTCTTCGATTGCGGATTAACTGGGAAAGATTGGATTTTAGAAAATCGAGCCGATGTGGTTGAAGTTCTCGACCTCTGTTACAGCAAACAATCGATGCGACCTTGCCGGTGGATTTTAGCTGTACCTGAATCTTCAGATATTCAGACGGTCAAAGATTTACAAGGAAAGCGTATCGCCACTGAAGTCGTTAATCTAACGCAAGATTTTTTAGCCGCTCAGGGCGTTGAAGCGGATGTGGAATTTTCTTGGGGAGCGACCGAAGCAAAAACTCCTGACTTAGTCGATGCTATCGTCGAGATCACCGAGACGGGATCATCCTTAAGAGCGAATAAGCTTCGCATCGTAACGGAGCTTTTGTCGACGACTCCTCGTCTCATCGCGAATAAAAAATCATGGGAAGATCCCTGGATCCGACAGAAGATCGAAAGTATCGCTCTCTTGCTTCAATCGGCGATCGAAGCGGAAGGCCGAGTGGGGCTCAAGCTCAATGTTCCAAAAGATCAACTGGATTCGATCATCTCCATTCTCCCCGCGATGAAAAAACCAACCATTTCACACTTAAGTGAAGATGGTTGGGTCGCTGTTGAAACCATCCTTAAAGAAGATGAAGTTAAGCGCATCCTCCCCGAACTCAAGCGCTCGGGTGCTGAAGACATCATCGAATACCCTCTCAATAAAGTCATTCCCTAACCCCAGCTAGAAGGATCTTCAATCATGGATCAAAAAGAACTGGCTCTTCGGGTTGAGGAAGTCCTCGATGAGGTCCGCTCCAAGGGCGATGAAGCTATATTGGATTTCACCGAGCGTTGGGATGGCGTTAAGCTCAGCCCGCAGACGCTACGCGTGCCCCAAGAAGCGATTGCGAATGCCGACATCGACAATCCCTTCGGAGAAGCTTTTCAACGAGCTGCCGAAAGAATTCGTCGTTTTCACCAAGAGGTGAAACCTCGTTCGACTCAGTTTGAGGATGAGGAAGGCAACCGTTTAGGAATGCGCTGGACGCCGATCCGATCCGTGGGGCTTTACGTCCCGGGTGGGAAGGCGAGTTACCCCTCGACATTAGCGATGACCTTCATTCCCGCTCAAATTGCGGGAGTGGAGCGCATCGTAGTCGTTTCCCCTCCTGGTCCTAACGGGGAGGTGAGCGATCAAGTTTTGATGGCCGCCAAGGTTTTAGGTGTCGATGAAATTTACCGAGTGGGTGGAGCGCAAGCAGTGGGAGCCTTAGCCTTCGGGACGGAGAACATTCCTAAGGTCGATAAAATCTTTGGCCCGGGTAATGCCTTTGTCGCCGAAGCCAAAAAACAAGTTTACGGTGAAGTCGGCATCGATCTATTGGCTGGCCCCAGTGAAGTCGTGGTGGTCGCCGATGAGAGTTCGCAACCCCGATGGGTGGCCTCCGACCTCATGGCTCAAGCCGAGCACGATGAAGATACGTGTTGTACGCTCTTAGCGACGAGTGAGGGCATCGTTAAGGCCGTGCGCCAAGCGATTGCTGAACTGATCGAGGAGGCTCCGCGTAAAGAGGTCATCACCAAATCATTTGAGAACAACGGAAACTTTTTAAGTGTCGACAGTCTCGATGAAGCGGCGGACCGTCTCAACGAAATCGCCCCTGAACACCTCTCGATCCAGGTGGAGGATCCTTGGGGTTTTCTCGCGAAGGTTCGAAATGCGGGAGCCATTTTCATCGGACGCTTCAGTCCTGTCGCCGTCGGGGACTATTACGCAGGGCCGAATCATGTTTTACCCACGGGTAGAACGGCAAGGTTTGCCTCTTGTCTTTCCGTTGAAGATTTCATGAAGCGCAGTAATGTCTGTCAGGCATCGGAAGCCTTTTTAAAATCGAAATGCCAAGATGTAGAAGTCTTAGCTGAAGGCGAACGTCTCCCGGCTCACGGAAAATCTGTTTCTTTGAGACGAGAAGAAAATCCTACCGGTCCCCGTCAAGGCTTCGAACAAGTTGAAGCTTATCACTTGGTGGAGGAAGCGGGTGAGGTGAAGCTCAATCAAAACGAGTCTCCTTGGGATGTTCCTGAAGAGCTCAAGGATGCGATCTTTGAGCGTATGAGAGATCTCCCTTGGAATCGTTATCATCAAGACATCCCCGAGCAATTCCGTTCGCGTCTTGCGGAACATAATGGATTGCCTAGCGGGCAAGTCTTTCTCGGTAACGGATCGAATTTAGTTCTTCAATGGATCTTCGAAACTTTGGGTGGACCTGGTCGTACTGCCTTGATTCCCAGCCCTTCATTCAGTCTCTTTCGAATGTGGGGAAGGTTGACGGAGACTCGATTAAAAGAATTTCGATTGAATACCAAACCGAAAGGGTTTGAGTATCCCGCTGAAGAAATTGTTCGACAGATCGGAAAATCTTCACCCGAATTGGTGATCTTAAATCTGCCTAATAATCCAACCGGCACAGAGATGACGGAGCCCGAGCTCACTCAGGTTCTCGATGCCGTTGAGAAAGTGGGTGGATGGTTAGTGATCGACGAAGCTTACCGTGAATTCAGTCAAATCGGTTACGATCGAACGGAGTGGATTCGGCAAGGAAGGCGAGTTCTTATCCTCAGAACTTTTTCAAAAGCTTTGAGTGCTGCAGGATTGAGGATCGGTTACTTGTTAACTCCGGAATCGATCAGCGAAGAGTTCAGTAAGATCGTTCCTCCCTTCCATATGAATCTCTTTAACGCCGTGGCGGGAGAAGTCATGTGGGACAACGCCCAAGTCTTCATCGATAGAGTGGAGCAACTCACTCAAGAGCGGCATCGGATGATGGAAACTCTCGATGCGACTTCTAAGGTGGAGCCCCTCGAATCTTGGGCGAACTTCTTTCTCTTTAGAACGGAAGATCCCGATGGCCTGCGTCAGCATTTGGCCGATAAAGGAATTTTAGTTAGAAAGTTAGCAGACGATCCCGCACTGTCGGGTTGTTTAAGAGTTAATGTCGGAACTCCTGAAGAGAATGACAAGTTCCTTCAGGAAGTCCAAGCTTGGCTCTCTTAATTAGTTTCTGTTGAAACAAGCTCCTTCGGAGCTCGCTTCAACCGTTCCAGCAAATCATAGATTTGCTTTCACTCCGCTAAACGTAGGGTCCGACCCTACGCTTGCGGCCTGCTTGATCCCAAGCAGGCTTAGTTCCTGTTTAATCAACAGGAACTAAATAGGCTCTAATCAAAAGCATGATCCTTCATGAGTGCTCATACCTCTCCACGACAAGCCACCGTCAACCGTAAGACGGGTGAAACTGATGTGAAGATTCAATTGAATCTCGATGAACCCCGCGCCGCCGAAATTTCTACGGGAGTGGGATTTTTTGATCACATGCTCGATGCTCTTTCGAAGCACGCGCGCTGGGGATTAAACATTCAAGCCGTCGGTGACCTTCACATCGATCAACACCACCTGGTTGAAGACGTGGGAATTGCTCTGGGAACTGCAGTACGAAAAGCCTTGGGAGATGATCTCAAGATTCAGCGGTTTTCTCATGCCTACGCTCCTTTGGATGAAGCCTTGGTTCGGGTCGTGATCGATGTTTCAGGTCGAGCCTTTTTACACTTCGATGTCGATATTTCGACGGAGAAGGTGGGGGAATTCGACACCGAGCTCGTCGAAGAGTTCTTTCGAGCCTTCGTCATGAATGCCCAACTCTGCCTCCACGCCGATTTGATCCACGGTAAAAATGCCCACCATCAGATCGAAGCCTTGTTTAAAGCTACGGCATTAGCGCTTCGATATGCGTTGGAGCGTGATCAAGCTCTTTCGAGCGTTCCCTCCACCAAGGGAACTCTCTCCGAAGATTCCGCGCAAGCTTAGGGTAGTAGGCACACGCCGTGTGTCGTCCAATTAAAAACGAAATGCCGTGCAAGTTTTGTTTCCACGTTTAAAAATAAATATTAACTAGCCCGAAGCGCTAGCGAGGGAAAAGAATACCTCGCTAGCGCTTCGGGCTAGTTAAGAGCCTACTACTAATTCGAAAACTTTATAACTTTAGATAACCATTCCAATGAACACCCCTGACTTCCCCCGATTCACCCATCGTCCTTGGATCTTTCCCGCCATCGATTTACGTGGTGGTCGTGTAGTGCGCTTAGTTCAAGGAGCCAGCGATGCCGAAATGCAGTACGGTTTAGATCCCCTTGAGTTTGCGAGTAAGTGGGTCGATGCTGGTTCTGACTGTTTACACATCATCGACTTGGGGGGTGCGTTTAAAGAGCCTGATAGCTTAGATCATGTGATCGATATCGCGAGCAAACTGAAGCTTCCCATTCAAACGGGTGGAGGAATTCGGGATGCCGAAACGGTGGAACGCGTTCTTTCTCAGGGAGTCACTCGAGTCATCTTGGGAACGCGAGCTCTTCAAGATCCGGAGTTCTTAAAAGCGATGGTCGTGGAACACGGAAGCGAACGAGTCGTTTTGGCTATGGATATGGCAGAGGGACGCGTCAAGATTTCGGGTTGGACGGAAGACAGTTCGCTCGACTTGGCATCGGGAATTGACTTTGCTGTCGACAATGGCGTGCGAACTTTATTACTCACGGCTATCGATCGCGATGGCACGCTTTCAGGAGCGAATATTCCTTTGGTTAAAGAAGCCTTGAGTCTCGCAGAAGACAAAGGATTATTAATCGTGGTCGCCGGGGGGATCGGGAAGCTTGAAGATATCAAAGCAGTATTAGATCTCAACAGCCCAGCGCTTCAAGGTGTCGTCGTAGGGCGAGCGCTTTACGAGCAGGCTGTGGATTTGAAAGAGGCGCTGGAGTTGGTTAAGAATTATCAGTCGTCAAAGTAGTCGGCTCACCCCGTGAGCCGGTTCGGAATTCTATATAATTTTAAAATCTCTCTCTTCAAGTTGATATATCATCGCTTAGTTCATCGAGATGGGAAGAGCTTCGACGACATTTGTTACAATCTTGATGCTTGATGAATATACCCATCCCGGCTCACGGGGTGAGCCGACTACTATCCGCACGCGGAGCGTACGGACTACATTGAGCCGACTACTTTGACGACTAAAACGTCGCCGTATTCCCTCCATTGCGCCAATAGCCAGGCAAGTCCTTTTTCGTCTCGAGCAATATTTCTAAGATCGCTTTTTTCTCGCCCTTATCAAAATGATTATAAGGTTCCTCTGAGTTTTCAGTGGTTAAGATCAACCAAAGATTTTGATAGAAACGTTCGTGGATCGGTTCAGGGAGCGCGTCAAAGGCTTCTGAATAAATCCAAGGGCTCAAACGGTATTTGAACAAGCGAGTCTTTAGATCTAAATCTCTTAACGACCGCCCCTTCCTATCTTTGATTCCTTTTTGAGAAAACTCTTTTGTGAAATTGCTCGTTCCCTTGACGGGATCTTTCCACCCAATTGATTTCACTCCGAGCATCGCTTGGAGTAAGGGTTTGATCGCGTGATCGATACGACGGAGGGTGGCCGCGCTGTAGGTATCAGCTGGGCGGTTTAAGGCTTCGTCGATAATCTGTTGGTCCCAGATGGCTCTTCGGGTTTGAAAGTTGGCTTTGGTGATTAAGTTTTGAATCAAGATTTGATGTTCGATGACCAAGAGAGCCACGATGTCACTGTGAGGAGTGAGGTATCGATCGACGTTGAACTTCGACTCCAGGCTTTTGAGGTTGGCACCATGATCGCGATTCAGTTCGTAGGGTCGGTCTCGACTCGGGCTGAACACATTTCCCATGTGACGCTGTTTACCGTGAGTTCCGGTGACGTACCAGCCTCCCCAACGTTCTTTAAAGGGACTTGAGTCTTCCGTGATGAAGGTGCCCGCTCTTAAAATAGGTTGGCCATCAGGGGCGGTGTAGACCGATCGGACGACGTGACCGGGAATTCCTTTTGTCATCGACGAAGCGTGGCATGAAGTGCATTCATAGTTTTGAACGTCGAACCTAGGTTTGTCACTTTTGTAATTCTCGATAGTGAAAAATACGGCGCCCTGGTTAGGATCTTGGACTGAAATTTCGAGAACATCACCGCCTAAAACGGATCCTACATAAGTATCGTCGTTGAAGTAAATGGCTCTAGGGGCGCGAGGGGAGATGCGTCTTAGCTGAAAGCTCGTCTTACTGAACACTAAGATTTGAGAGCTTGGGGAAATCTCAAGTGCTTTTAACACTGCGGGCAAGTAGCCGTGCTTACTATCGTACTTCAGCTTAACCTTGCCTTCGGTGATTTGCTTTTGAAGCTGAGTCACGCGATCGGTGGTGGGGCGTTTACCGTAGAGAATAGGTTCTTCTTCGAAGTAAGACTGAGCGCTTACGGAAGTGGCAAGGAAGAGTACTGAGGTGAGGCAGAGACCAATTCGACGCATGAGTTGAAGATGCTTTCTAGGGTAGTAGGCACACGCCGTGTGCCGTCTTCGTATTAAACTTGAGAAGCTAACGCGTAGCCCTGAACAGGATCGCCTTATTAAATGCTATTGCTTTGTTGATCTAAAGAAACCCTCGCTTACGCTTCGGGCTTGGAATCGATTCGGGTATGAATCAATCTATCCATTCTAAGATCTAAAACGATCTGGGTTCGCCAGGAATTCGCACGCGGAGCGTGTGGATTCCATCTGCGGACTACAATAATCCATTTGTTAAAAAGATAAAAGGACCTTTTTATCTTTTATTTGATCGGGTAACATAACTATTGATTATCACCCCTAATTCGGTGGGGTGAATTAGTCTTAATCTTTAATTGGTAACGCTTTATGCTGTCACAAACGGTCGAATATGCCCTTCGAGCGATGGTTTTCCTTGCCTCCAAGCCCGATTCTTCCCACACCGCAGTCGGGATCGCTAAGGCGACGAAGGTGCCTCAAGCCTATCTCTCCAAGATTATGCAAAACCTTAGCAGGGAAGGGCTTGTGAGGTCTCAACGAGGATTGAATGGGGGATTTACGCTCGCATTAAGCGCAGAAGATCTCTCAGTCCTTCAAGTTGTGAGTGCCGTTGATCCGATTCAAAGGATAAGGACCTGTCCCTTGGGCCTAAGCTCCCACGGGAAGGCTCTCTGTCCTCTCCATTCACGTTTGGATAAGGTCTTGGAAGAGGTCGAGAAAGCTTTTGGGAATACCACCTTAGCGGAAATTCTGAACGAACCTACGACTTCGGTGCCTCTCTGTGATTTCCCCACCAAATTGGCGGACCATCGGGCACATTGACGCAATGAAGGTATCAGAAGTGATAGGGACTTGATCGAAAGGAACTTCCTTGGCTAAAGTTCCCAGTGAATTGGTTATAATTGCTAATTGGTCAATACTGAAATGAGCGGCGCGCAACCCCTCCCCATCACCCAGGCAACGATAACAATGAGTTCTTGCGGTCGAGGAGGAGCCGAAATGATGAAATTCGCCTTAAACAAAGAGCACGCAATTGCAACGTAGAACAACTGCACCTCGTATCAGCTCTAAAAGCTTAAAAGTCATCCCGTTTTGGATCGCTTGTATCCTTTTCTTGGGCTTGAGCGCTTTGTTTCCTGAAGGAGCCAGCGCAGCGGAGGAAACGGTCGAGCTGGATCCCACTTGGAAGTTCTTTGGGCGATTTCATTTCTTAGTCCTCCATCTCCCCATCGGTTTTTTCGCCGCCATCGTCTTTTTAGAATTCTACGCGCTCTTCAAAGCAAGTCCTCAGTTGAGGAAGGGTATCGCCGTCGTTCATATCGGAATGGTCATCACTGCGATTCTCTCAGTTGCTTTCGGTTTGATCTTAGCGGAAGAGGGTGGATACCAAGAACAAGCCCTCAACCTTCACAAGTGGACGGGTATCGGGGTAGCTGGGGCTTCGATCATTTCATGGCTCTGTCACCTCAGGATGCGATCGAATAGTTATTCTTGGAAGACTGGATTGGCTTATCGATTTACTTTGATTCTCGTTGCCGGGATTTTATCGATTGCCGGTCATTATGGGGGCAACTTAACTCACGGTTCAGATTTCCTGACCGAACACGCTCCTCAAATGATCAAAGATATGATGCCGAAATGGTTGCACTCTGGAGCGCCTGAAGAAACTAGGCAGGTCAACGTTAAGGGAGCAACGGTTTTCGAAACCAAAATATTGCCCATCTTTAATGAGCAATGCGTTAAGTGTCACGGCCCCGAAAAACAAAAAGGGGAGTATCGTCTTGATACTTACGAGCTTGCTTTCGAGATGGGAGATAACGATGACGAATTACCTCCTGTCGTTCCCGGTAAGCCATTAGAGAGTAACTTAGTTCGGCTCATCACTCTTCCTCCCCACGATCGAGATGTGATGCCTCCCAAAGGTAAAGGAACTTTGACTCCTTTAGAGATCATGGAAATCGTTCACTGGATTCAGGATGAAAAAGGACCTGAAAAGAAGGTCGAAAAAACTGAAATCGTCGAGCCCGAAAAGAGTGAAACCCAAAATAATCAAGAATCGAATGATCAGGAATCCCAAGAATCAAAAGACGAGGAAACTAAAGAGGTGGTGACTCCGGTTAAGAGTCAAGATACTAACACTGCGCCAAAGAATGGGGAGATCGACTTCGCTCGTGATATTCAGCCGATTTTAGAAAAGCAGTGTGTATGGTGTCACGGCCCTGAGAAGCGTAAAAGTCGACTCAGGTTGCATACTCTCGCCGAAACCCTGAAGGGTGGAAAAGAATTTGGAGCGGCCATCGTTCCTGGTAAACCGGATGAAAGCCCTCTCTTTAATCTCGTCGCCATCAACCCCGCCAACGATGACGACGAATACCTCATGCCTCCCATCGAAGACGGCGGCCCTCTTAAAAAAGAAGAGATTCAAAAGATCCGCAAGTGGATCGAAGAAGGCGCGCACTGGCCGGAGGGAGTGGAGTTGGAGGATAAGTCGGAGGGGTGATTATTTATTTGCAGGGCTTAGGGATTCAGATTAAAACTCATTGAAAGATTTCGATTTAGAGGATTGTTGATTTAAATTCATTGGGGAATGAGTTCAGGGGGAGAGATGTTTATTCTTCAGCTTTTTAAAAGTGATAGTGGGTCGAGTGTGGGCTTAAAGTTATTTATTCTCACTCTAATCCTTTGTCTTCCAGCAGCGAAAACCTCTTCCGAAGCTCCATTGGCTGAAGTCATTATCCCAGATGATCATTCTGATTTTATGCGAGGGGATTGTTCCGCTGATGGCATTTTAGATATGAACGATGTCATTATGGTTCTACAGGTGGTCTTTGTTCGAAAAAAAGAACTACCGTGTGAAGCCGCTTGTGATCTTGATGGTAATGGTCGAACTGATCTTATAGACGTCGTTCATAGTCTTCAATATTTAATGAATGGAGTTGTCAAGCCTATCTATGAACATCCGAAGATTTGTGGCCGGGCTCGGCATCCTTTTGAACTGGGTTGTCGGGATGGTTGTTTTCGTTGATAAATAGAGAGTATTAGATTCTTCAGATGGGGCTCTTCTATCAATTTTATTTTTAGTTGGATTAGGTTTATTCTAAGTTTCATCTCCACTACTACCCCCACCGTCGATACCTCCTGCTCCAAACCCATCTTCAAAGCTGGATGAATAATAGCTTAAGTCGGAATCCGAGAAATTTGTATTACCGTTAAAACAAAGATCGCCAATTTCTTGTTGCATGTGATCGTAGTCACAATCTTCTCCTGTTTCCATATGGAAGGAATCGAATCTCTCACGAGTACAAAAAGCGGCGTAGGCATAACAAGCATAATCAATGTTACATCCGGTGCTCTTTATTGCCGTTCGAACTTGCCCTGGGGTATAGGTTTTGCTTTTTCCGTAAGAACGACGAAGGAATCCGGGCACTCTCTTTAAGATCTTTTTTATGGCTCTCTTTTTTAGGTAAGCTTTGAAGAAGTTCATAAGAATCCTTATTGTTTACAAGCCTGCTAAAGAACTAAGAATCAGATTTTAGACTTATGTGTTCCTACGCTTGGCGATAATCTGAACGCGCTTTAGGGTAGATCAAGTGCTGATATAAATACCCATGATTAAATAGAAACAAAGAAGAATCAGGCAGCCTGTTTTTGAGTTTGAAATCTGGTGCTTCTTAAAAAGTTCGGACCACTCCGTTGCCTCAGGTTGCTTCAATAGTTTTTTGATGGTGTCGAAGTCGGCGGGCTGTTGTTCTGTCCAGATGTGGAAAAGTTCGCCGGGCTCTTGATCGATAAAGGCTTCAGTGCCGTCTTCAAAGATGATGCGATCACCGATACTCCAATCTTCTCCATCGAAATTACTGTGTCCGAGGATCTCAGCTAAGATATCTTCAGTAGGTACGAAGTGGATTGAGGAATATTTTTTTGTGATGACAATTGGCATGACGGTTTGACCTCCAATCAAATTAAAGGCAAAGACTTAGAGCATGGTAAGTTAATACGTCATTTGAAGTCTCGTGTCATTCTGACTTTTCTCTTAATTCTTCAATCTTTGGCCTGAGAGCCTCCCAATGCCCTTGAGTATAGCGGCGAAACACTAAGGGTTTAGATTTGCCGAATCGATGCTTCTCCAAAATCCTTTCAACGATCCATTCCGTTTTAAAGCCCGCCCATTCAGGGGCAGGTAGATCCAACATATTGAACTTGAGAGCGGGTAAGACTTCATTAAATAAAATTTTTTCAAGGTCATCGATTTCATATTTCGATTCAGCGCAGACTTGAATGATGTAGTCGTAAGAAAGAGTGACATCGGTATCCATGAATAGGAGTTGCATGGCATCCCAAACGGGGGTTCGGTCGGGGATGTCTTCGGTGGGATGGTTCATGCGTTACTGATCACCATTACTTTTTAACATCTTGATTTATTAACAATTTTTTCATTCTCTGAAGTGTTCAATTTAGAGGAGCTGCATTCGTTGAGATTTGCATTTCAACATCAAATAGGATTCGTGTCTCGTTAAGGTCGATTTCTGGATTTGAGATGGAAAGTTGGTTATTTCCAATTTTTAGTTCTAAGGGCCATTCATCATGACTAATTCCCAACAAGTAAGCTGCGTACCATTTAAATTGACTGATCGCCCTTGCCATTTGGTCTTCTGTTGTGCTGCTCGGTAGCTCGAAACTATAGCCCGTTGCCTTGATTATCCCACCGGGAAATTGCATACCCGATGCGCTTCGAGTGGTTCGAATAACTTCTACTCGATGGGTTGGGCCAAGTATATCGTTGGTTGCTACTCGCAAGAGAAGTGGAAGTCGATAGGATAAGCTTGTGATATGTGTGATTACAGCCCGGGCCTCCTCGATGGCGTAATTCTCTTTAACTTTTCTTTCATTTTGAAATAACCGGTAAGTAAGTACTCCGTTCCACGCAGCTAATACGAGTAGGATTGCTATGAGTTTTTTCATGTTGGCCCTCACTGCCTAATTGTTAGAGCTTTTTAACGAACTTAGATTTACGTTTCGTCTCAGGGAAATAAATCGGTCATCTAAGTTGAATACAATCTACTCTAACTGGAATGATTTATCATCGATTTTGTTATTCGTTTGGCAGTAAAGTTTTAGTTGGTTTACGGTTTTCATTCTGTTGGGAGCATCTTCAAAAATCGATATACGGTATAGGTCAGGCCAGTTAAGTTTAGGATCATTAATATAAAAAAAGAAACTCTTTGCCAGGATGTTTTGCTCCTTATAAAGGTGCTAAATGCAAGTACGGCCCCTATTGATAAGATCCCAATTCCAGCTAAAGGAAGGCTAAGTTCGCTGATATTTTGCGCGCCCAATATAGTTGGAGTACTGGGCCAAGCAATTAGACAAAGTAGAGAAACGTAAAATCGCCATTTGAATGTTTTATCATTCCTTTTCATTTTGCCTTTACTCTCAACGACTGAACGATCTCTTGACCGGCTTTAATCCATTTATCTTCCAGGTTGCGAGTCACGTTAAAACTCACCAAAAGCAGACGGCCTTTCAAGGATGTGCCCACAATCAGATTCCGAATCACTGTTTTGTTGGCCAGAGTTTGTACGTCCAGAAGGAAGCATTTGTGTTTGTTGATGGTTACGATTTCACTTTTGAGCCATTTCACAAGAAAGCTTTGATTGTGGTACTTCTCTTCCATTTGTTTGTGGAGCTTCTCAATTCCGGTCGGGTTGAGGTTCACTGAGGTATGGGTCAAAGTGATATCCACCGTGTTTTTGTCGTTAGTATATACAATCGTGGGTCGATCTTTATTTGGATATTTTAACCTCAACGCCTTTTCGGTCATCGGTGAAAAACCATCCGGGATGAGGAGCGAAACATTTCCTTCAATCAGCACTCGTGGTTTGAGATGGATGCCATCTACGGTGGTAGGCGCTTCTGTCTCTAAGGGTGGAGCTTCACCACAGCCAGCTAAAAGACTGAGTTTCATCAGTATTATGGTCGTCATGAAGGTTGGTAGGTGTCTGATTGAGATCGAGGAATGAATTTGTGGGTGACTCATATGAGGGGAGTTTCTTAGCATTTCTATCAAAGCATTAATTTGTTAATGGATAGTCGTTGATCTCTATTCCTGTCTATACTCACTTAAAATACGAATAATTTCAGCGTGATTTCCCGTGTCTTTAAGTTCATTGAGCCTATCCACGTAGCTCTGTCCCAAGTTAATATTGTTCATCGCTTCTTTTAAGAATTCTATTTGATCATCGGGCAAGTCCATGTCACCTATGAAATTATCAACATCGATTGGGAGATTTTCCTTTTTGAGTTCATCGGCGACTTCAAGATCGGGTCCTTTAGCCACTTCTTTTGCCATCTCAAGTGGGGTCTGATGGTTCACGCAATCTTGCATCAAAGGATCGGCACCATGTTCAAGAAGTAAACGAACAATGGATGAATGGCCGCAGTACGCTGCTTCCATCAATGGAGTTTCCGTCCCATCGATTTTGGTTCGCCGATTTACATCGGCACCGGCTGCAATTAATGAGGCCGCCATTTCCGCTTTTCCTCGTGCGGCTGCCAGATGCAGAGCAGTCCAACCATTGATCCCCTCAGCATGAATGTCAGCCCCTGCTTGAAGCAGTTCATCCAGAATAAGAAGTGAGTCTTTTCCTTCATTTTCGACGGCCGACAACAAGCAGGTGTATCCATCAGACACTTTGATATTTGGATCTGCGCCTTTGTTAAGCAAGAATTTAACTAAGTCAAGATGGTTGAATTCAATAGCGTTGAGTAACGGAGTGCTGTCGACATAATCTCGCTCGTGAATATATTCTGGATCTTCAAGAACTCTTTTTTTAATAGCATCGGCATCTCCCCTTACAAGGGCATCTGAGGTCCAAGTGTTTTTGGCGTTATTAGGCATGCTTGATAAATTATCTGTATTTAAGGGGGGAATGGAACCACCAGCGTCAGGGCCTTATCTGTGTGGGCCGACGCCGTTTTGGAGAGGTTAAGTTGTGAGCATCAATGTGATCGTAGTTAATACTTACCGTAGTAATTCGATTTAATCCCTCAATTCCTTCCTTAAAATCTTCCCCGTCGGGCCCTTCGGCAACTCAGGGAAAATCTCTACGACTCGGGGATATTTATGCGCGCCTAAACGTTCCTTCGTGTACTCGATGAGTTCATCGGGCTCTAAGCTTTGACCTTCTTTTAAGGCCACACAAGCTTTCACTTCTTCACCGTATTGATCACTGGCGATACCGATGACCGCAGCCTCTTGAATGGCGGGATGGCCGTAGAGAATTTCTTCGACTTCGCGGGGATACACATTAAAGCCTCCGCGGATGATCATGTCTTTCTTTCGATCGACGATATAGAAGTAGCCCTCTTCATCCATTTTGCCCATGTCGCCCGTGTGGAACCATCCGTTTCTACAAGCTTCCTTAGTGGCTTCGGGACGATTGTAATACCCCTTCATCACGTTGGGACCTTGAATGACCACTTCACCGACTTCGTTCGGGGGAAGCTCTTGATCCTTCTCATCGAAAATCTTGACGCTTACGCCGTAGATGGGAAGCCCGATCGAACCGATCTTCTTAGGTTTGAATAAAACATTGAACGTAGCGACAGGAGAGGTTTCGCTCAAGCCGTATCCTTCGAGGATGCTCACCCCGTAAGCTTCGTCGAATGCCTTCATCACTTCGACGGGCATCGCCGCTCCACCCGATGAGCAATACTTCAGGTTGCTGAGATCGTACTTCTCGCGATCTTCAACGTTTAACAGGGTGAAGTACATCGTGGGAACGCCGGCAAAGAAAGTGACTTTGTCTCTTTCTAAAATCTCTAAGGCTCTCACCGGTTCGAAACGTTCGAGGTAGCTGATTGCGGCTCCACCTAAAATCGCTGTGTTTTGAATACAGGTTTGGCAGTAAGAGTGAAATAGAGGAAGTGCAGCTAAGCAGACGTCTCCTGGGGCGATGCCATCTCCAGTTTGACCGGGTTGCCAAAAGAGTTTCTCACAGGAAACCTGAGCGTTCGAATAGAGATTGAAGTGAGTGAGTTCCGCTCCCTTGGGTTGACCGGTCGTTCCTGAAGTGTAAAGAATGACGGCGGTGTCTTCAGGATTCGTTGGTATTGGCCCTTCGCCTTCAGTAGGGGAAAACGAATCTTCATCCTCTAAAATAAATTGGGCTCCGTCTTCATTCATGACGTAGAGCTGGGAGCAAGTCTCGGCATTGTCGACGGCTTGTTGGGAGACTTCTGAAAACTCCGTCCAGGTGATGAGAGCTACGGACTCGGAGTCATCTAAGGCATATTGCACCTCTCGTGCTACTGAGAGGTAGCTGATAGGCACTACCACTCCACCAGCATATAGAATGCTGAAATATGCGATCGTAAAACTCATGCGATTCGGCATGTAAAGCCCCACCTTCTGCCCAGGCTTCAAACCATTTGCCTTCAAATGGTCAGCTAAAGCGACGACCCAAGCTCGAGTTTCTTGGTAGTTGAGCCGATGGTCATCGTGAATTAAAGCGGGAGATTCAGGGAAGTAGCGCGTCGAAGTCTCAAGGATAGTGCCGAGATTGAGCGTCATGTGTTCTTACTTCTTTGATGGGGATAATTGGGAGTTGGGTTTCTCTTCAGTTCTATGGAGGGATATTCTAAGAGATGGAGTGAGATCGTAAAAGTAGGAAATGGGGGGTGGTAGACTCACATTTCAAGCCCGAAGCGTGAGCGAGGGTGCGGCACGCTTAATTCAATACAATTGACTTCAATCTACGTAACGTAGGAGGGAGTCAGTCCTACGAACTAAGAATTTTAAAACCGAATTATTCTTTCACCCTCGCTGACGCTTCGGGCTTGAAATGTAAGCCTAAGGATATCCGCACGCGGAGCGTGCGGACTACATTGTGCGGACTAACCCGCTGACAACCTGAAGCTATGCAGGCTTTGCTCGAAGGTGTGGGTGAGCAATTTGTAGGTGGAGGCGGGGGCGGTCATCCGGAGGACGAAGATTTCATTGTCCGATTGAACAACCAGGCTCAGTTGGCGAATCTTTGCTCCAGCAATGTTTTGTTCCAACTCGATGATCCAGCCTTTAAAGCCACCAGGACCTTCTCGATTCAAGGGGATGTCGCGATAAACTTTCGCGGGTAAAAGTCCCGGTACTTTTTTGATGAAGATGTTTTTGAAGTCTTCGATCGTTTCATCGGTTTTGTAGGTGAAGAGATTCACTAACGCTTGAGTACTGGGTTCCATCCAAGAGGCAAGCCTGTTTTCAGAAGATGTAAGAGAAGAGATTTGAAATCCCTTCGGGGCTTTGAGCGTCCAATCCGACATCTGGGAACCGTGAATTTGTTCTGAGGAGTTCTCTTCTACCGAGGAGGACGTATGAAGAGAGTTTTCTTCGGTTAAGGGAGTCGTTACATTCGTTTCGATAACTCCCTGAGGGGTTTCTATTTTTGAATTGGCTGACGATGAATCACTCGTAAAAACTTCTGGCTCATGCGTCTCAATCGTAATCGGTTCTTCAATTTCAAATGGATTGATCGTCACCGGCTGTTGGGTGATCTTTGGAGTTGAAGTGATCGGTTGGGTCTTTTTATTGAAGTAGATCACCTCGGGTAGAGGCTTGTCAGGAACCCAGCGTTTAACTTTATCAATTTGTGAATTCCTGAAGTGAAGGATACCTCCACTTTCAAGTTGAATGGAAACCTCACGCTTATTGATCCGCAAGATATCTCCACTAAACAACTCACCCGTTTTCAAGTAAACCGAATCTGCTCCTTCAGAAGTGGTACCGTTGCTCATTCCCAAACAAAGGATGAGTGCTAATAAAAACGAGGTCGGTCGAAGGATGCTTGAGGGGCTAGATTCAATGTTGTGATTTAATTTCCGGCGCATCGCCTTGCTCCTGAGTTCGATTTAACGTGGCCTAAATAATAGGCATGCGACTCAAAAGAATAGGATGGTCCCAATATTTCTTCGAGAAAAGGGCCGGAAATGTCAGCGGGAATGATCTTTATTAAGGGCTTAGGTCAATGAAGCTTCAGGCGCTCAAAACTTGTCCTCATCCGGGACATCTTTTAGGAGGGGGAGTTTTTCGTCTTTAGGGGAAAGGATGGGGGTTTCGATGCCCCAATCGATGCCGATGTCAGGATCGTTCCACACGACGCCAATTTCATTTTCCGGGCTGTAATAGGTTGTACATTTGTATTCGACTTGAGCCTTATCGCTGAGAGTTAAAAAGCCGTGTAGGAAGCCTACAGGAACCCAGAGCTGACGAAAGTTTGTGCTCGTTAGCTCGTAGCCGACCCACTTGCCGAAGGTCGGAGAGCCATTGCGAAGATCGACCGCAACATCGAATATAGATCCCTCGATACACCGCACAAGTTTACCTTGAGCTTGTTCCCCTTTTTGGGCGTGTAAGCCTCTCAATGTACCTTTGATCGAAGAAGAGTGATTGTCTTGGACGAAGGTCACTTCGATGCCATTCTCGTGGTAACGATCTTCGCGGTAGGTTTCTAAGAAGAAACCACGATGGTCACCAAAGACTTTAGGTTCAATCAGGAGAACGCCGTCGAGTTCCGTGGGAGTGACTTGCATGAGGGATGATGAATTTCAAAAATGAATTTAATTTAGCCCAGACGGGTCAGTACAAACTTAGGGATTAGTCCTCTTCAAGGATGCGAAGAAGATACTGGCCGTAACTGGTTTTTTCCATCATTTTACCGATGCTCTCCACTTGATCGTGATTGAGGTAACCCATCCTAAAGGCAATCTCTTCTAAGCAAGCGACTTTTAATCCTTGTCGTTCTTCGATAGCTTGAATGAAGTTCGCAGCTTGAAGTAGAGACTCATGAGTCCCGGTGTCTAACCAAGCGATGCCGCGCCCCATCTTCTCCACTTGGAGTTGACCACGATTTAAGTACTCTTTGTTCACATCGGTGATCTCCAACTCGCCGCGATCTGAAGGCTTCAAGTTTTCGGAAATTTCAACGACTTGTGAATCGTAGAAGTAGAGTCCGGTGACGGCGTAGCTCGACTTAGGCTGAGCGGGCTTTTCTTCTAAGCTGATCGCTTTTCCTTCAGCATCAAACTCGACCACTCCGTAGCGTTCGGGATCTGCGACTTTGTAAGCAAAGACGGTTGCTCCGGCATCGTTACCAGCAGCGCTCTGGAGAATTTGGGGGAATCCGTGCCCGTAAAAGATGTTATCTCCCAGGGCTAAGGCGCAGGCGTCATCACCGATGAATTCTTTTCCGATGAGGAAGGCTTGTGCAATTCCCTCAGGCTTGGGCTGAGTGGCGTATTCGATGCTGATCCCGAGTTCGGATCCATCTCCTAAGAGCTTCTTGAACAAATCAGAATCTTCGGGAGTGGTGATGATCAAGATCTCTCGGATGCCCGACAGCATCAAAGTTGAGAGAGGGTAATAGACCAGAGGCTTATCGAAGATGGGAGTCAGTTGTTTACTGATCGCACGCGTAACGGGATAGAGCCGCGTTCCGGATCCACCGGCTAAAAGGATGCCCTTCATGATCGAGGTCCTTTAACGAATGTTGAATGTTTTTATTTAATCGTTAGCCGTGTTCGGCTAAGCATTGAAAGTTGAACGTTTGAAGTTCAACCCTCCCCTTAACTCTCATGAGTTCGTCGTCAACCCTAATCGTTCACGGCGGTAGTTTCCGGATTGGACTTCTTCACACCAATCCATATTGTCTAAGAACCATTTGACCGTAGCTTCCATACCTTGGTCGAAACCAAAGGCTGCTTTCCAGCCGAGATCGCCTTCGATTTTGCTGGCATCGATGGCGTAGCGACGGTCATGTCCTGGGCGATCTTTAACAAAGATCTTGAGGTCTTTGTAGCTCGCTTTTCCCAGGGCTTTCATTTTTTCGTTTTGATCAGCAGGACGGAATTGATCTAAAAGTTCGCAGATCTTGTCGACCACTTCGATATTTGTTCGTTCGTTTCCGCCACCAATATTGTATTTCTCCCCGGCTTTCCCTTTGAGTAGAGCGAGTAAGATTCCCGAACAGTGATCTTCTACGTACAACCAATCTCGTACGTTCAATCCATCGCCATAGATCGGAAGATCTTTTCCATCGAGAGCGTTGAGGATCATCAGAGGGATCAATTTTTCGGGGAAGTGGAAAGGGCCAAAATTGTTGGAACAGTTGGTGACGACAACGTCGAGTCCAAAGGTATGGTGGTAGGAGAGACAAAGATGATCGGCAGCTGCTTTAGAAGCTGAGTAGGGAGAGCTGGGGTCGTAGGCGGTTGTTTCTTCGAACAAGCCGGTATCGCCTAGGCTGCCATAAACTTCATCAGTAGAGACATGAAGGAAGCGGAAGTTTTCGGCTCCTGCATCCACGTAGTTTCGACTCGCTTCCAAAAGTTCAAAGGTTCCCACGATGTTGGTCTCGATGAAGGGGCGAGGACCATCGATCGAACGATCGACGTGAGATTCCGCTGCGAAGTTGACCACGTGAGTGGGGGAGTGATCTTTGAAGAGTTTATCGACAGCAGCACGGTCACAGATATCTGCGTGTACGAAGACAAAGTTAGGATTGTCTTTCGCTCGTTCAAGATTACTGAGGTTGCCGGCGTAGGTGAGTTTGTCGATGATGACAACTTTATCTTCGGTATTCGCCAATACGTGATGTACGAAGTTAGAGCCGATGAAACCGGCTCCGCCAGTCACGATGATCGTATTCATGAAATTCTCACTGTGGTGATTGTTGAGAGTCAAACGGCCACTCGGGCGTAAAGCTTAAGATAAGCCTTCTTCAGAACTATCGGCCTGTTTGAGGTGGAAGCTTAGTAATTGCTCCCAAAGTGTCCTCAAGTACTCGGAACGTCCGAAGATCCGGTTTATTCAATTCGTTTCAGGGGATTCCAACGAAACAAATGAATTATTGGGTAGGGAGTGCTTTACTCGGCTTGTCTTGAATTAGGACTGCTGGTTTAGGACCAGCAGATTCTAGGGAGGGGACTGAGGCGGGTTTCAATGAAGAGTTTTTTTGAATCTCGGCAATTGTGGGTCCAAACTCAGTGCCCATAAAGTTGGTCACCCACCATTGGTACCATTCGCGAGCCTCGGCTCGGCGTTTGGTTAAAGATTCACTTCGCCAGAAATGGGGATTGATCATAGTGGGTTTGGTATTTGTTCCACATAAACCCACAGCGGCTGCGACTCGAATTTCTCCGTTCGGATCATTGAGAGCTTCGATAAAAACGGGCAGCCAGCTCGGGTGATGCAACAAATCATCCGCACATTTTAACAAGATGGCCCGCCTAAGTTTCCAGGGGATTTGCTCAAGTTTCACCAAACTTTTTAAATGTTCTCGTCCTTTCGAGAGATCTCGGATGAGTCGGGGATCGAGGAATTCTTCATTTTCCAGGCGACCGGCCGCTTTTAAAAAACCCAGGTAGCACCGTTCTCGCACTCGAACATCGTCGTGTTCAAATCCCGCCAGGAGAGCGTGGATAACTCGATTTCGATCCAAGTGCCTCAAGACGCTGATCTGATCGATCGCCCAGAGGGCGGTCAGGTGTTGAGAGGTTTTTAACTTACCCCCCTTCAAGATTTGACTTCTTCGAATCAACTCTGAGGTGAGATCAAAATGAGCGAGGAAAGCCTTCCAGTCGGGTTCCAATTCAGCGAGTTCATCGCGCTCCAAAGTGTAGAGCATACGGATTCTCTCCCCGAGGGGAATTCGGCTTGTCAGAACGTATTCCAAAATGTAGTAGACGACCGACCAACCTAAAGCATAGTGCTTCGACTTCTTAGTGTCGTGATGGAAGGTGCCCCAGTCGGTATAGAGAAATTCTTTGAGGCTGACGGAATCAGGATCAGCGAGGATCGCAAGTCGAGCGATTTTTAACAATTGAGGATTTAAGAGAGGGTACTCAAAGTGAGACCCTTCGAATTGAGCGACCTCTAAGTTACTTGCCAATCCTTCATTAAACCAACACTCTGAACTGGCATCGGGGTGTTGAGTAATAAGAAAGTGATGCCCGATTTCATGAAGTAATATTTGTTTCAATATTTCGGGTTGGCGGGTCCAGGAACTGATCGTATCTAAGTTGATCACATTAAAGAAAGGAAGGTAATACCCAAGAAGTTGAGGAGAGTATTTGGTATCGATCACTTCATCGGGGCCTGATTGACCTTGGAGGAAGAATTTTGTTTTTCCTAATTCCTCGGGCGAGATTTTAAAAAGCTTGATGTACCCATTGTAGATTTGCTGAATATATTCGGCAGTACTATTTAAAAATTCTTCGTTATGATCCGAGTGTAAAACGAACAAGTCGTGATCGAGTCGGTTTTCATAAAACAAACCACAACCCGGAAGTGAGAGGATACTCAGCAGTATGGCGGAGAGGGTGCTTAAGAAAGCCCTTCTCGGTCTTGTAAACAAGTTCTGTTTTGAAGATGGTTGTTGGAGTTGGTTCACTGGAATTTAATGAAGGTATGTCGACCACACAACTTGTGGGTTAGAGAAATCTACCGTATCGGTTCGGAGGAACTGTGCAACCAATTTTGCGTAGAGGCCCTTCGGATTATTCTTATCGGAAAATATAAAACTCACTCTGTAAAGAGGGGCTTGGTCGGAAGTTCTTTTCTTCAAGATGCGATCGAGTTCCATCTGAGCGATCTCTTTATAGGAACTTGCATCCAATTCCTGATCGATAAAGATTCTGGATTGAACGTAATCCTTGTGCGGCATGGTGTGTACTAGATGGTAGGTCGGTACCTTGAGGCACCCAAGCGAAGACAAGAGACCTAGCACTAACAGGCAACAGACGCTGACCTGAGTTTTAAAAAAACGGTTTTCCTTCATAGATATACGTGCGGACCCACCGGCTCTTCCGACCCCGATCATTGGATTGGAAAGGTCATACTGTAGAGTAAATCTGATAGGTTTTTGTTGAGACGAATTTTTGTGACGAAGGGATGGGCTTAGAGTTTGAGACCCTTCGAGATCCATCTATTGTAGCAGCAAGATTGGGAGGGGAGAGAGAAGTGAATTCTTCCGTCGAGGAGAAAGTCTGTAAGTGCTAGTAATTTAAAAGTTTAGTTGCTTCTGTTCCCAGAGGGGGGCGCGGGGCGTTTCAGGGCAAAAGAGGAGGGGAAGTTGGGGATGACCTGTTGGAATTGCCTCAGGACTCCTGAGGGACTGAGGGGAGCCGGGGGTGAGTTCAGGTTACGCTGTTCGGCCCAGGTATATTGAAAGATTTGTTCCAGTTGATGATGGAAGCTCGGGAAGGCGGGAAGTTGCCGAGTGAGAACAGTTCCATCGCCTTCAACCAAAACCAACACTTTATCAGGGGGCAGGGTCGTCCAGGATTTACCAGCAATCCTGAAGGCCGGTTTTTTTAAATCGATGTCGAGTGGCCGTTTCGACAGGATCGGTTGAATCCAACGTTGAGGCTTGGATGAGTTCTCTTCTTTTTTTCCCAGAAGAATTTTCGCGGGTAAATAGAGATACAATTTCGGATTTTCGGAACTCGGAATTTTTAGAACCGGAACTTCTCTGACGACATGTTCACGATCGATATCGATGGCGAAGTAAAATAAGTAGGCGGCTCCCACAAAGGCTAACAGTACGAATATTCCCACAACTCTCTGCTTGCCCGATCCGCGAGGAGAGCAGCTTTTTAGAGTTTCGGGATTGGAAGTAGGATTCGTCGTTAATTCCATAATCGTGGGGTTTGGGGCTTAGGTTCAGGGCCTTAGCAGTTAAATGCCTTGTTCTCTATCGGGCCAAATCAGTTTGTGGAGTTGCAAGTTAAGACGCACTGGAAGTCGGTCATCCAAAATCTTTTGAGCGAGCTCCTCTAATTTCCATTTCCCCTCGCAGGGAGAAATGTGAATGGGGATGCCTCGATCTAAGATTTTCGGATGGTCTTGAATCCAAGCTCGAGTCCATTCGTAATCTTCGGGGTTGTCGACGACAAACTTGATTTCATCTTGGGAGCGAAGTTGATCTTCCAGCCCTTTCAGGTTGTAAGCGTCCATCTGACTGGAGGGGGTTTTCACGTCGATAATTCGATGGACTCGCTCATCGACACGATGGAGAGGCACGCAACCGCTGGTTTCTAAAAGTACCGTAAATCCATCATCACAGAGCCGAGACAGAAGTGGGTTACACGATGCTTGAAGGAGAGGTTCACCGCCGGTGACTTCCACCAATTGAACTTGGGCTTGGTGAGCTCGTTCAAGGCACGTCTCTACCGTTTCTTTTTGGCCTTGATAGAACGCGTATTCGGTATCGCAGTAAACACAACGCAGATGGCAGCCCGTTAGGCGAATGAAAAAGCACGGTTGGCCCTGAAAGGTTGACTCTCCCTGAATACTCGTGAAAAACTCATTCACAAGGAGCTCGCCCTCTTTTAAGTCACGAAATGCCTGAGGGAGTAAGTCCTTACCTTTACCGGGGAAGGCTTGGGAATTTTTGGAGGCTGGATTTGGGGATGAAGAACTCACGAGTGGCCGAAAGTTTAGAAGGAAAGGGTCGGGAGGATTGATCCTCGGAACAGGACTTCCTATCATATCAGCGCTACCGAATGAAGCACGAGCTTCTCCCCTAAAAAAAGTCCCCAAAAAAAGTCTCAGTAAAAAATCACTGATAAAATATTCAATTACTCATAGGAGATTAGAAATGGCTAAGGTCTGCGTATTGATGGCTGACGGGTTTGAAGAAATTGAAGCCATCGCGATCATCGATGTCTTGAGACGAGCTGAATTAGAAGTAACGACTGCCGGTCTGGGTGGAACTTCCGTCGATGGTGCCCATGGAGTGGTTGTACAGGCTGATGCGGCTCTCGATGATGTGGCCGATCAAGATTGGGATCTCGTGGTTCTGCCGGGAGGATTGCCGGGAGCTACGAACTTGCGGGATGATGCCCGCGTTCAACAGTTGGTTAAGAAACAAGCGGCTTCGGGAAAGAGAGTCGCAGCCATTTGTGCAGCACCGATCGCCCTGGGCGCTGCCGGAGTTTTAGAGGGAAAAAACGCTACCAGTTACCCTGGCTTTGAAGATCAACTCACCGGGGCGAACACCGTGGAAGATCGAGTTTGCATCGACGGCAATATCATCACCAGCCGTGGCCCTGGAACGGCGATCGAGTTTTCCTTGGCTTTAGTCAAGGAGCTTTGCGGAGCGGAGGTCGCTGATGGATTGAGGAATGGGATGTTGGTGGGTAGTTAATTGCAGTCTCCATCCCACCTGTAGGGGCAGGGCTCGTCCCTGCCCGATTCCTGAAAGTGCTGATGTGCCTTGAAGGATCACGTTGACTCGGGAAACGGGCGTCCACAAGGGACGCCCCTCCATGGAGGGGCGCTAACCACGATTCCTTCAATCCTTCTTCTTCTCCCTTGGGGGAGTTCCCACCTTGATCCTTTCTGATTTTTCGATCAGTGCTTGGACTTCTTGATCGATGTCAAAAACTTGTTCCGCTTCCTCCAATTGTTCATTTCGTGACTTCGTGGCAGGCTGTTGGGGCATGAGGTAGGAGCAACAATCATCGTGGGGCTCAATCGAAGTCTCGTAAGTTCCTATCTTTTCGGCTTCACGCACGATATCTAATTTGTCGTGACCGATGAGGGGACGCAGGATGGGCATTTGAGTCACGGAGTCGATGGTCGCAAGGTTCTCAAGAGTTTGACTCGCTACTTGACCGAGAGCTTCCCCGGTGACCAAGGCTTTACCGCCGTGTTTTTTCGCAATAGCCTCTGCCGTACGCATCATGAAGCGGCGGTAGAGAATCACTCGATAAGAAGCTTTCGTTTCTTGAACGATCTTTCTTTGAAGATCAGCAAAAGGAACCAGGTAAAGTGGAGCGGAGCGTTTATACCGCATGAGGTGCTTCGCTAAATCCACGACCTTATCTTGGCTCGCTTGATCGGTGTAAGGGGCGCTGTGAAAGTGGATGAAAATGGGTGAAGTACCTCTTCGGATCATTCGATAAGCGGCGACGGGAGAGTCGATTCCCCCTGATAATAAAATACCCACGGGGCCGGCAGTGCCGTAGGGCATCCCGCCGGAACCGACATCGCGGTGGTAGGCAATATAGGCGGCGTCTCCAACGAGATAAACGTAGATCGGAAGCTCTGGGGCATCTATGGAAACCTTCCAACCTTTTTCATTCACCACAAACGAGCCGAGGGCTCGATTGGTTTCGACCGAGTTCATGGGAAAATCTTTGTTTGATCGACGCGTATAAATGGCAAAGCTTTCCACATCCTTGTCCTGGATGAAAGATCCGATAGAAGATTGGATCGCCTCCAAATTTTGATCTACTTTCTCAGTCAATTCGAAATGGGAGATCCCGATGACCTCGTGCAGGCGTTCGGCAATTTCCTGATACGAATATTCCTTCTCGAACTCGGCCAAGATTCTTCCTGAAAGTCTTCGAATGTCTTGGACCTCCAAGCCTCGAAAGGCAACGTAGAGGGATTCCACGAGTAGCTTTTCGAAGAAGCCGCGGTTTTTCCCTTTTAGCGCAATTTCGTTGTAATGAACTAAAATGTGACGTGAGACGAGTTCCATGGTTTCGAGCAATATGAAAGTTGACTTGAGTGCTGGTTGAAGGGGGAGTTCAAATCGTTCCCCAAAGTGAAGAACTCAGCATGATATCAAATAGGATTTGAGGCTATAAGAAAATAGTGGGGATTGTCAGCTTTTAATTTCCGATGGATCTAAAATCCACCTTCAATATGCAAGCACCGAGATTAACTAGCCCGGAGCGTAAGCGACGGGATAAAGCTAAAGTGTATTGTGAGTGAATACTAAACGCCTTAACTATCCATTGAATCATGTCAAATGGGAATTTATCACGATGACGCATCCCGTCGCTTACGCTCCGGGCTAGTTAATAAATTGAGCAATAATTCACTATCAAGAGGGAGACCCTTAAAAATTTAAATTCACACCTCAATACACTCGGCCAGCCGGTCTCGTAATTGATCTTCGTAATCTAACTTTTTGAAAAAAGCTGCCTTCGCCTCTTCGAGGTCCTTTGGAACGCACTCTGGCGATAATGTCTCCACAATCAACTTCTCGATCAAATCGTAAGCTTCTCGCCCGTTGTTCTTTTGGTACCTCAAATGACTTCTTCTGGTGATGAAGTCTTCTGGGTAGAACACTTCTTCGTTGAGGATGGAGTAGATCACTTCAGCTTGTAGAACACTCTTTTCCTGATCGATGGGCTCAGCGGTATGGGGTTGATCCTGGGTGAGTGAAAGAACTTCTCTCATGCGGCAACCGTATCTGGAATAAAGAAGCTCTAATCGATCGCTTTCTACGTCTGGAAATTCAGATTGCATCTTAGGAAGGACTTCCGTCAGAGGTCCTTCTTCACCCCCAGTCAATGGGCGTGTTCGAGTCGCATTCGATGAGCTTTCAGGATAGAGTTCTTCAATCGTTTCTTCAGCTACTGCGCGGTAGTTTGTGTACTTTCCACCGACCAAGCTGTAGAGGCCAGGTTTGGATTCTACCAGGCGATGTTCACGAGAGATTTTTCCAGTGCTGCCATTCGATGTATCCGCCTTAGCTAGAGGGCGCACTCCACTGTAGGTGGCGAGGATATCAGCCGGAGTGAAATCGTGCCCTGGGAATAAACGAATGAATTCTTTGAATAAGTACTCGGTTTCTTCGACTGAAATTTGAGGATCATCAGGGGTGTCTTCAAAAGGGCTCTCAGTTGTTCCCACAATTGTTTTTCCCATCCAGGGGACAACGAAAAAGACTCGGTTGTCTTTCGAATGAGTCAGAAGAATGCCGTTCGGATTTTTTCCATTTGGATCTAATGCTGGAAGAACGATATGCGAACCTTTTGAGGGCGAAAGAAGAGATTGATCTGATTGTTCATCCGCCCAGGGACCTAAGGCTCGGATGACCTTATGGGCTTTAACTTCGTGATCTTTACCCGTGATAAGATCCGTGAGTTGAAGAGTGAATAAAGTTTCTTTATCAATCTTATTCACTTGGGTGTAGCTCAAACCCGTGAACGAATCTTGGCCCCATTCTCGACTATCGATGAAGTTAGCTAAACAAATTCGGGCGTCGTCCATGACTCCATCGAAATAGAGCCCACCGCCTACGAGGCCTTCCTCTCGAATACCTTTGAGTCGTTGGGATATGTCAGCTTGACTCAAGCCCTGGCTTTTGCCGAGTTTCTTTCTTCCTGATAACAAGTCGTAGAGAAAAATTCCTAAGCGAATCCAAAACTTTCCTCTTGAAGCTCCACGGTAGACGGGAATCACGAAGGAGGTTGCCCGTGAAAGATGAGGAGCTAAATCTAATTGCAGGGTCCGTTCACGGAGAGCTTCGAAGACTAAACGAAATTGAAAGTGTTCTAAGTAACGCAGGCCACCGTGCAGCATCTTGGAGGATCGACTTGAAGTTCCACTTCCGATATCGCCTTTTTCAAAAAGACAAACGGTCTTCCCCCTCGCAATTGCTTCACGAGCCAAAGCGACCCCATTGATTCCACCGCCGATGATCGCAAGATCAACGGGTTGGTCAGGTGGCGTTGGGCGGTGGGGATGATGGTTCATGGTAGTAGGCACACGCTGTGTGCCGTCTTTTTATTAAATGACTGAGGGTTAGTGAGCGCTTAGTAGTAGGCTCGACATTCGAGCCGTGTATCCTATTAACTAGGCCGAAGCATGGGCGAAGAGACGAAATGTTGAGTCGATCTCAATCGACTTTAATCTCCGAATTGTGGGGAAAACTCAATCCCACCGATTAAAGACTTTTATACCGAACTCTTCTTTCACCCTCGCTGACGCTTCGGGCTTGAAATGCTAACCTACTACTAAATATCGGATGATTCAGAATCTAAGCTGAACTTTGAATCTGAATCATCCGATATTCATAAAATGAGCACCTCAACGAATAAACCCATCGTCTCTAAGTCGACTCAGAGCAGCTCCCCACGCCCCATCGAAGTCATCGGTTGTCCCGTAGATTTCGGAGGAAATCTTCGGGGGGTGGGTATGGCTCCGACTGCCTTTCGCCTTGCCGGATTGGTTGAAAGTATCAGTGAGCAAGGACTCGCCATACGCGATGGGGGAGATATCGAGGTTGCGAAAGAAAAGTTTCCACGCAAAAAAGAGCCCCCGATGAAGGACATCCGCCAGATCTATGAAAACCTTGCGGATCGAGTCACGCGTTCACTGAAGGGACGTCGCTTCCCTCTGATCTTAGGTGGGGATCATTCCATCGCCATCGGAACAATTGCTGGAGCAGCCCGACACTTCAAAAATAAAAATCAACGAATGGGAGTCTTGTGGGTTGACGCTCACGGGGATATGAATACTCCTGAAACCTCTCCCAGTGGGAATATCCACGGCATGCCCCTGGCGGCTTCACTCGGGGAGGGAATTTCGGCATTAGTTAAAGTAGGAGGTTTCTCTCCTAAGATTGAACCCCAGCGTTGTGCTCTGGTGGGGATACGCAATTTAGATGATGCTGAGAAAGAAAACATCGCCCGTTTTGGAGTCAAAGTTTTTACGATGAAAGACATCGATCGGCGAGGGCTGTCAGCAGTACTTGAAGAAGCGATCGCTGTGGCTTCCAAGGGGCTGGCTGGCATGCACGTAAGTTTTGATTTAGATGTCGTTGACCCCAAGATCGCTCCGGGTGTAGGTACGGCTGTCCCGGGTGGTATGAGTTATCGTGAAGCTCATTTGACGATGGAGCTGATCAGCGATTCAAAAGCGATGACTTCTCTTGAAGTCGTCGAAGCCAATCCGATTTTAGATATCAAAAATTCAACCGCTCAATTGGGAGTCGAGTTGATCCTTTCAGCTTTGGGGAAGTCGATTTATTAGTTGGGTGGGGATGTCGGCTGAATTCTAAGTTTTAGCCGAGTTGTTGGGGGGATGTTTTTATTTATAGATAGTTAGTGTTCTCGCTCGCGCGACGTCATATGCTGTAGGGTGCTTTATCATCTTATTTCTTCCTATCCCTCGCTAGCGCTTCGGGCTATCTAAGTTCTATGGATCTATTAAGCTAATGAATCGACTAGGAATTTTGCGTACCGGTTTTGTTCTCAGTGTTTTCTTTTTTCTTCAGTTGGGTTGCCAGGCTCAAGAAATTCTTCCTCAAAAAGAAACCAAGCCAGTTCCTAAGCCGAAACCAGAGCCTACTAATGTAGAAATTCAGGTTGTGGACGAGTCTACCAAGCGTGGTGTTCCCCTCGTGGAACTAGAGACGGTGAATCACATCCGTTTCTTCACTGATAGTGCGGGGCGAGTTGCAATAACCGATCCTGGCTTGCTGAACCGCGAAGTCTTTTTTCATATAAGAAGCCACGGTTATGAATTTCAAAAAGATGGTTTTGGTTATCGAGGTAAGCGATTCGAGTTAACTCCCGGGAAAAGCTATAAAGTCTCGATAAAACGGCTTAATTTGGCGGAACGTCTCTATCGCATAACGGGTGGAGGAATCTATAACGATAGTGTAGTTCTTAAGAAAGTAGTTCCCATTAAAGATCCTTTATTGAATGCCCAAGTCGTGGGGCAAGACTCTGCTTTTGCCGTTCCTTACCAGGATAAAATTTATTGGTTTTGGGGCGACACCTCAAGGCACAGTTACCCGCTTGGGCATTTTTGGATGGCCGGAGCGACCTCTTCATTACCTAACTCTGGTGGACTCGATCCTTCAGTCGGTATCGATTTAAAATACTTTACCGATGAAAAGGGCTTTAGTAAGCCGATGTGTCGCTTGAATGTTAAGAAGGGATTGATGTGGTCGGATGCCTTTGTGACTTTAAAAGATCAAACGGGAAAAGAGAAACTCGTTTGTCATTACGCTCATATGGAATCTCTCAGCAAGATGTTGGGGCACGGATTAGCAGTGTACGATGATGAAAAGGAAGAATTCGTACGACTGCAATCATTAGATTTAAAATCTCTATGGAGATGGCCAGGGCAGGCTCACCCTGTTCGTTACAAATCGGAAGGTAAAGAATATTTACTTCTGGGTGAGGTTTTTCCGACTTCGAGGGTGCCTGCAAACTATGAATCTTTTACAGATTTAAAGCAGTATGAAGCGTGGACCTGTTTAGAAGATGCCACCATTAAAGATGACTTAAAAGTTTTACGAGATTCCAAGGGAGAACTAATATGGCGCTGGAGTGTCGATGCTCCTCCCGTTGATGCTAAGTTGGAAGGTCAGTTGCTAGCCCAACGGAAGATTCTGCCATCGGAAGCTCGTTATACTCCTGTTGATGTCGATTCAGGGAAACCCATTTTTTTGGCTCGGGGATCTGTCAATTGGAACGCTTATCGAAAGCGTTGGGTCATGATTGCGACTCAATTGGGGGGAGATTCGAACTTAGGAGAAATTTGGTATTCTGAAGCAAAAGAACCGACCGGCCCCTGGCTTCGAGCTAAGAAGATCGTGACCCATAAAAACTACAGTTTTTATAATCCGGTTCACCACGCGTTCATGGATCAAAAAAAGGGGCGACTGATTTACTTTGAAGGTACCTACGTCAATACCTTCTCAGGTAATCCAGTCGCCACTCCCAGGTATAACTACAACCAAATAATGTACCGATTAGATTTGTCGGATGAACGCTTGGTAAAAGCATTCACTTCCGCCAATTAGTTCTCTTTCTCTTTACTTTATTCGTCTTCAAATCCCTCCCATTCATCAGGATTGATGTTGTTATCTTTTCTCCACTTGTCATGGCGATCTTTAATTGCACTCGAAATCTCTTTTTTTTCTTCGAGAAGAGCAACGCCTCTCATGTATTGAAAGAGGTACTCAAAGTAAAGCGTCTTATCAAAGGAGGCTGATTTAAAGCTTTTTCGGCGTGACGAACCCATGTCGTACGATACGGCGAAAGCTTCTTCGTGAGCTTCTTCAAAGATTTCTTCGTGGTAATCCTGGTTGGCGCTGTAGGTGGTGAGCTCCTGAACGATGACATGTGCATCTTGCTTCACGTCACTTTCGGCGCTCGCCTTGTTCATTTGCTTGACGCCCATAACCCCCAGCCCAATAGCGATTCCCACGGTCGCTCCGATAAGTCTTCCTTTGAAAGACATGAATTCCCTCCTCTCTGAGAGCTCGATTCATACCGAACTCGGCTCAATATCCGTCAAAGCCTCCTGCTTTGATTACCGGTATTGGTTCTGAGAAGATTACCCCACAAAAGGATTACTGGCCGGTTAGTTAGGGATTTTAAGTAAAGATAATCAGAGTTATCTCGAACTTGGACAGTCCGATATAATTTCTGGTTTTTGGATGGGAGGATATGTACCTAATTGGGCCGGTAATGTAGTTCGCTCAATGTAGTCCGCACTCTCCGAGTGCGGATGGTACTAGGCACACGCTGTGTGCCGCCTGAAGCGAGGATCAGTAGTAGGCTCGCTCCGCGAGTCGTACGAAGCGAATCGATTTCAATGAACTAAAATAGCTTTAAAAAAAAGAAGAGGCTCTACTTGTAAGGAGAGCCTCTTCGAAATCGCGAGTGATTTTTTGTTTATAAAGGAATACGACGCACGGGGTGCGCCTACTACTACACGCCCCGAGCGGCTTTACGGCGGTCGCGCTCTAAGAGGAGGCGCTTCCTGAGGCGGAAGGTTTCGGGAGTGATTTCGAGAAGTTCGTCGTCCGCGATGTATTCCAAGGCTTCTTCGATCGACATTTGCCGTGGGGGGCTCAAAAGGATGTTTTTATCAGAGCCGGCGGCACGAATGTTAGTGAGTTTCTTTTCCTTGCAGACATTGACCGCGATGTCGTTATCCTTGCAGTGCTCTCCGACGATCATGCCTTCGTAGACCGGCGTGCCTGGTGTAATAAACATGGGGCCTCGATCCTTAAGTTGGAAAAGAGCGTAGCCCATCGCTTGACCCGATTCTGAAGCCATCATGACCCCCTGGCCTCTCTTCGGAATGTCACCACGGTGAGGTTCGTAGGCGAGGAAGCTGTGAAAGATGATCGCTTCTCCTTGAGTGAGGTTGAGGAGTCGGCTTCCCGTTCCGATCAGGCCGCGAGAAGGAACATTGAATTCTAGTTGAGTTCGCGTTCCGTTCGATTCGTATTTGAGCATCTCCGCTCGCCGATTTCCTAGGGCTTCGATGACCTTGCCCGCAAAGGCATCGGGGACTTGGCACACCAAGAATTCGATGGGCTCTGTCTTCTTGCCATTCTCCTCACGGAAGATGACCTGAGGTTTTCCGACTTGGAATTCATAACCTTCGCGACGCATGTTTTCGATCAAAACACCCAAGTGAAGCGTTCCTCGACCGGAGACTTTGTAGGCTCCTGCTTCATCGGTATCTTCAACTCGAAGAGCGATGTTGGATTCCAATTCTTTGAATAAGCGAGCTCTGAGATGGCGGGAAGTTAAGTAAGTTCCATCGCGACCCGCCAAGGGGCTGTCGTTCACATAGAACACCATCGAGATCGTAGGACGGTCGACTTCTAGAATTGGCAAGGGATTGGGAGCTTCAGGGTCGGTGAGGGTGTCACCGATTTCTACTTTGTCGATTCCCGAAAAGGCACAAATATCACCTGTCGTTGCTTCTTTGGCGGCCGTTCGACCTAGCTTATCGAAGACAAAGAGATCTTTGATATTAGCAGTCCGTTCTCCCGATCGACCGGAGACTAACACTTGATCGCCAACATTGATCTTACCGGCGGTAATTCTTCCAATACCGATTCGACCTAAATAATCACTGTAGTCTAAGGTCGTGATCTGAAGTTGAAGAGGGGCGTCAACGTTTCCTCTCGGAGCGGGCACTTCATCCAAGATCGTATCGAGCAAGGGACGCATGCCTTCAGAATTCTCTTCGAGTTCCCGGCCGGCCCAACCTTCTTTTGCCGATGCTAAGACGATGGGATAGTCTAAGATTCCTCTTCCACCGAAAGCTTCATTTTCATCCAAACCAAACTCGGTGGCGAGTTCTAAGAAGAGTACTCCGACTTCGTCGACAACTTCTTCGATGCGCGCGTCGGGGCGATCGACTTTATTGATCACCACGATGGGGAGGAGTTCTCTCTGAAATGCTTTTCTCAAGACGAAGCGGGTTTGTGGCATCGGGCCTTCCGCGGCGTCGACGAGTAACAAAACACCATCCGCCATCTGGAGGACACGTTCCACCTCACCACCAAAATCGGCGTGACCGGGAGTATCGATGACATTGATTTTTACGTCTCGATAAAGTATGGAAATATTCTTAGCGAGAATCGTAAGGCCCCGTTCTCGTTCGATGTCGTTCGAATCTAAGATACGTTCTCCCAAGTCCCGGTGATCGGGGATGGCTTGAGTTTCCTTCAGGAGCTTATCGACGAGAGTCGTCTTCCCGTGATCGACGTGAGCGATGATGGCGATATTTCTTAGGTGCTCAATCGTGTCGAAGGCACTGGGTGTGGGGGTAGAGGTGGCGTCAGTTGTCATCGTTTCTTAAACTATGGGTTCTAAATCAATGGGTTTAAACCATTGGGATTTGCTGATCTTCTCTGGCCTTGAGGCCATCTGCCCTGACCCCATTTGGATGGGGGCGAGGGAGGGGGAAAACACGAGCATCCCGAGTAAAGATCAAGCTGACGATTATATCGACATTTCGGTGGCTTAAAAGATACCAAAAGCAAGTATTGCGAATTTATTACTAGTTAATTTCTGAATAAGGAAGCCCTCTGATGCAGACCCGGGAGATTGTCCAAGTCCTCAATTTGATCGCGGATTACATGGAGATACGGGGTGATAACACTTTTAAGGTGAGATCCTTCCGAAATGGGGCCCGTTCTCTGATGGCATTAGGGGAGGAAATCGGGCCCAAAGTGGAAGATGGGACACTCGCCGACGTTCAGGGGGTGGGTAAGGCGCTTCTTGAGGTCATCACCCAGTTGGTGCAGACGGGATCTTGCCAACGGTTAGAAGAACTCGAAGCGGAAGTGCCCATCGGCCTTTTGGAGTTGGCCTCCGTTCCCGGATTGGGACCTAAAAAGGTGAAAGTTCTGTACGAGTCATTGGGAATCGAGACTCTGGAGGGGCTCGAAGGGGCGATCCAGGAAGGGAAGGTCAAAGAGCTTTCCGGTTTCGGTGAGAAAACCCAAGCCAAGATCCTCGAAGGGATCGAATACCGTCGTCAAGTGTCGGGGAGATTCCTCTACATTCAAGGGGAAGTGGCCGCAGAAGAACTGAAAGCCAGGCTTCAGTCGGTCGATGGCTTGATTCGGCTGGAGGTCGCAGGGAGTTTCAGAAGGAAGAGTGAGACGGTCAAAGATATTGATATCGTCGTGTCAGCTGAGGATCCGGCCTCTTCTGAAGCGCTGATCGAAGCTTTCGTCACATTTGATCGAGTGAGTACGGTCATCGCCAAGGGAGAAACCAAAGCGAGTATTCGTCTCACCGATGGCCTTCAAGCCGACCTCCGAGTGGTGAGTGATCAACAATTTCCCTTCGCATTGCACTATTTCACTGGGTCTAAAGATCACAATACGGAGCTTAGAAGTATCGCTCGATCCAAAAAGTTGAAACTCAATGAGTATGGTTTATTTCCTGAAGACAGTGATGATTCACTGGATTTAAAGGATGAAACCGGAATCTTCGAAGCCTTGGGTTTAAGTTACGTCGAGCCAGAGCTGCGTGAAAATTTTGGCGAAATTGAATTGGCGAAATCCCAGTCTCTACCTGAATTGGTTGAGGTCTCCGACTTGAAGGGCATGATTCACGCGCATTCCACCTACTCCGACGGTCGTGATACTATGGAAGATATGGCCGAAGCGGCGCGAAAACTGGGCTACACGTACCTGGGGATCACGGATCACAGTCAATCAGCGGGTTACGCTGGAGGATTAAAACCTGAGGAAATCGTTAAACAGCACGCTGAAATCGAAGCTTTGAACGAGAAATATGCATCTCAGAACTTCAAAATCTTTAAGGGCATCGAATCGGATATTCGGCTCGATGGAAGCTTAGATTACTCTGAGGAAATTCTCGAGAGCTTCGATTTTGTGATCGCTGCGGTTCACTCGGGTTTTCAACTTTCTCAAGAGGAACAAACTCAACGGGTTATTAAAGCCCTCGAATCACCGTTTACTACCTTCTTAGCTCATCCTACGGGAAGGCTCCTTTTAAGGCGCGATGCCTACGCCATCGATATGGAGGCTGTGCTCGAAGTTTCAGGGAAGTTAGGGGTGGTCGTCGAGATCAACGCCAATCCCCTACGATTGGATTTAGATTGGCGGTTAGGACCCTTCGCCCGAAAGCACGGGGTTAAAACTTCAATTAACACGGATGCCCACATCACCAGTGGCTTTGATCACGCTCGATACGGCTTGGGAATCGCTAGGAAAGCGGGATTTACCAAAGCAGAAGTCGTGAATACCCTTGAACTTCAGGAATTTGAAGCCTTTTTGAAGGAACGGCGATAGTCTGGGTTGCCTACGTCTTCAACCGACTACATTCCTGTAGGGGCGTCCCTTGTGGGCGCCCGACTCCCAAACCGAAGGATACATCTTAAATTGGAGGACCCATTTAGGGAGAAAGGCTGGCGCAAGGTCAGCCCCTAAAGAGCAATGATGCTTGCGTGGGGTGTTTAGGATTTTTGTTATTGGATGATGGGATTTGTGCTGCTCTTCTCAAGATTTGCCTCTCTAAATACATGTTAGCTCTCTGCTTTTTCTTCAATTAAAGCTATACTTCTTCCGATATTTAAAGCGAGAGACTCGGTTGAGGGTCTATATCCTCAAAAATAAATACACAAAGGTTAATCACCGAGAAGCTCTCCCAAGCTTTAAGGAGGAAATTTTGAATATCACCGTAGTTGGAACTGGATACGTCGGCTTGGTCGCCGGAGTTTGTTTTGCTGAAACCGGTAATGATGTCGTTTGTGTCGACGTTAACGAAGAAAAGATCAAAACTCTTCGCCAGGGGGAAGTTCCCATCTATGAGCCTGGGCTCAGCGATCTATTACACGCAAACCTCAAGCGTGAGCGCATTTCGTTTACCACTTCCATCAAAGACGGAGTCGAGTCCGCTGAGGTGATTTTCATCGCCGTGGGGACTCCGCAAGGTGAGGATGGCTCTGCTGATCTACGTTACGTCTTGGCTGTCGCCGAAAGCATCGGCAAGAACATGAATGGCCCGAAGGTCATCGTCGATAAATCGACTGTACCTGTAGGAACAGCCAAACTCGTCACCGAAGAAGTTCAAAAGCACACCGATCATCCCTTCGAAGTCGTCAGCAATCCTGAGTTTCTCAAGGAAGGCGCGGCGATCGAAGATTTCCTGAAGCCCGATCGCGTCATCGTCGGCGTCAAAACCGATGAAGCCGCCGAAATCATGAAAGAGCTCTACGCTCCTTTCGTCCGCACCAACAATCCGATTTTGGTGATGAGTGTCGAATCGGCTGAAATGGCGAAATACGCCGCCAATGCCATGTTGGCGACTCGAATTTCCTTCATGAACGAAATTGCTCGCCTCTGCGATGAAGTGGGCGCCGATATCAACTCGGTTCGAGTGGGAATTGGTACTGATTCTCGAATCGGAATGAGTTTCCTTTTCCCGGGGATTGGTTACGGGGGATCTTGCTTCCCTAAAGACGTTCAGGCCCTGATTCGTACCGGAAAAGAGCACGGTTTAGATCTAAAAATTTCTGAAGCTGTCGAAGAAGTGAACCGTGAACAGAAACACGTTTTGGTCGACAAGATCGATGATCATTTCGGTCGAGACGGGATTCAGGGGATGCACTTCGCGATTTGGGGTTTAGCTTTTAAACCCAAAACCGACGATGTCCGCGAGGCTCCCGCCCAGGTCATCTGCAACGCCCTCTTGGATCGAGGAGCCCGGTTGAGCGTCTACGATCCCGAAGCCAACAGTACTTTCAAGGTGGAATTTCCTCGTTCGGGTGAGTTAGATTTTAAAGAATCTAATTACGACACTTTGAATGAGGCCGATGCCCTGGTAATCTGCACGGAGTGGGGGGAGTTCCAACACCCCAACTTCGAACGCATCAAAGAGCTGATGGCCAGTCCCACCGTGTTCGACGGGAGAAATATTTTCGATCCCGATCGGATGCGAGAGTTAGGATTCACCTACCGTTGCATCGGTCGTGACCGCATGTTTAATCCTGAACTGACCTAAGCTCGATTCTTTGATGCTCTGTGATCTCAATCGTTACCGCTAGGCTTACAGGGTTGAATAATGAGAAGGCGAGTATTAGTTACCGGTGGTGCAGGATTCTTAGGTTCTCATCTATGCGAGCGACTGCTCAACGAGGGACACGATGTTATCTGCTTAGATAACTTCTTCACTGGGCGAAAAGCGAACGTACTCCATTTATTGGATTCCCCCTACTTCGAATTGGTCCGTCACGACGTGATCAATCCCATCATGCTCGAAGTCGATGAAATCTATAATCTCGCTTGCCCGGCTTCACCTATCCACTACCAATTCAATCCCATCAAAACCATCAAGACCTCCGTCATGGGGGCGATCAATATGTTGGGTTTGGCGAAGCGAGTGAAAGCCAAAATTCTGCAGGCTTCGACGAGTGAGATCTACGGTGATCCTCAAGTTCATCCTCAGAGAGAAGATTACTGGGGGCATGTCAATCCCATCGGGCCCCGAGCCTGTTACGACGAAGGTAAACGTTGTGCGGAAACTTTGTTTTCGAGTTACCACATTCAAAACCGCGTCCCCATCAAGCTCTTGAGAATCTTCAATACTTACGGCCCGAACATGACTGCGGATGATGGTCGAGTGGTTTCGAACTTCATCGTTCAGGCCTTAGAGGGTAAGGACATCACGATCTACGGCGAAGGGAACCAAACACGAAGCTTTTGTTTCGTCGAAGACACCATCGATGGAATGGTGCGTCTGATGAACAGTCCCGATGAATTCATCGGCCCTGTCAATATTGGCAACCCCGGGGAATTTACAATTAAACAACTCGCCGAAAAGATTATCGAACTGACGGATTCGAGTTCTCAATTGATCTACGAAGACCTACCTCAAGATGATCCTATGCAGCGTCAACCGGATATTACTTTAGCGAAAGAGAAATTAGGTTGGGAGCCTAGAGTTTCGCTCGAAGAAGGCTTATTGAAGACGATTCGGTATTTTCAGGCGCGGAAGTAGTAGGCAAGGTAGTCCGCACACTCAGTGTGCGGATGGTAGTAGGCACACGCTGTGTGCCGTACTTCTCTGAATACAGAAATAAACGTAAAAAAAAAAAGAAGAGGCCATACTTGATAGTATGGCCTCTTCTTTTTTTGATGACGAATTGTAACAGCAACACGTTATCGCTTTGTACGGCTCGCGGAGCGAGCCGACTACTTTCCGCACACGGAGTGTGCGGACTACAATCGTACGGACTACGTATGCTCCCTCGACTGACCCGTCGGAAACGAAAACCCTTTTAAGAACACACTATTCTTCAACATGTCTTTGAAGAAGTGAGGTGGGTTGAACTCGGGTTTCCTTTCGATGACTCGGCGTATCTTCCACAAAGAAAGACCGACGAGTGCGGCCAGGTCGACCATAATCGTATAGAGGGCACCGTAGTTTTTCAGGTAGTAGCGACGTCGAGATTCGAACCAATAAGTGGGGCGGCGTTTTTGATCGCCCGGGTTCGGAGTGAAGATCCCAGTATAGTGGCTGGCGAAGTGAACGACTTGGCTTTCTGGGATATACCAAATGTCCCAACCTTTGCGGCGGGTGTTCAGCGCGAAGTCGGTTTCTTCGTAATAGAGGAAGTACTTGTCATCGAGAAGTCCGATATCTTTAAGAACTTCTTTTCTCACCATCATGCTCGCGCCTGAAACCCAATCGGCTTGGTGACGAGTATCACTGTGGGGGACTCGGCAGAGGAATTTGTGGAAGATCTTGTCGAGGATTCCCATTCGGATCCCTCTTAAGAATTCATCCATCAAGCCCGGGAAGCCGAAGCAGGAGCTCTGAGGAGTGCCGTCAGGATTCACACAGAGACTACCGGTGATTCCCACCTTAGGATTCTCTTCCATGAACTCTACCAGGTGGCGAATTGCTCCCGGTTTAACGACTACATCGGGATTTAAGATTAAGACGTAATCGGAGGGGGTTTCGCTGTTGAGATCTTTTCCGATGGCGACGTTGTTTCCAGAGGCATAACCATCGTTACCATTGGCCATCAATAACTCGGCCCAACTCGACCAGCCATTTTTTTCGATCGCATCCTGGATCTGTTCAGCGGATCCGTCACCCGAGCAATTATCGATAACGCTGACTCGACAATTTTTGATCGAAGCCGCCTCAGCTTCTAATGAAGCCAAGCAGTCGATGGTGACATCAGGTGCTTTATAAGTAACGATGGAAACCAACACCGAAGCGGTGGCAGTTTCTTCCGTTCGTTCTTTTTCAGCAATTCCCGTCGGAGTGCTTTCAGGATGATCTGACATTTTAATCTTGCCCACGCTCTTCACTTCTCTTGTTGAATGGGTAAAGGATGTCTCATAACCAAAAATTCATAGTCTCGACCAAAACTCTAGCTAGCACTAAGTTCATATTCAATGTACTTAGCAATCGCTAATGCGAAGCCAAAACTATCTTTGCGCGGTGACCTAGTTGAAGAAATCAGTTAACCCAAAAGTTCTAACTGAGTTCTCATGCGTTGATAAACTTGCCTTGAATGGGAGGTTATCTCCTCGGATATCACCCGAATTCAAGGCTCGATCTTTGGACAGGAAGAGATCCTTCGATCTTTTGCGCCCTCAATCGAGAGTTTATCATATTTTAACATTTTGAGTAAAACTCCACGTCCGAGCTAAGCTGAAACTTTTAGAAGAACCAGGGGTTCTGAAACCCTTTGATCCGGCTAAGTTAGCGGCCGCTCTGGAACTTGGAGACTCTCATTCGAAGCTGTCTCAGAAGCATCCAAATCGCGGACGGGCTCAATTTTCCCGCCTTTGAGGAGGACGCTGTGTTTAAGGAGATCCAGAAACAAGTACGGAGGGTCTTGATTAGGGGATTTCCTTAGTAAAAACCATCTCAAGCGGCATAGGGCTAATCCTGTCAGCGCAGCGAGATCGGCAACCAAAGTATAGAGGAGGCCAAAGTTTTTCAGAAAGAAGCGCCGTCTGGAATTGAACCAATAAGCCGGCCGACGTTTCGGGCGTTCTTCACGAACGGTTACTCCCGAAGAGCGCCCTACGTAATGAATGACTCGACTTGAAGGAATATGCCAACACAGCCAACCTTTTTGGCGAGCTCGGTAAATAAAATCGGTTTCTTCAAAGTACATGAAGTAGCGATCGTCGAGAGGTCCGAGTTCTTCTAAGACTTCTCTTCGCACCATCAAGGTCGCGCCCGAGACCCAATCGATGGGAATATTTTCTTCGGGGATGGGAATTCTACAGATCTTATTCGCCAAGATCCGATCGACGATTCCCAGTCGCATCAAGCTGGCGAACTCATCGTAGATACTGGGGAATCGAAAGCAGCAAACTTGAGGAGTGGTATCGGCATCCTCACTGCGACTTCCTAAGAGGCCTACCTTTTCGTGTTCACTAAAAAAGTCGACCAGAATCTTGAGGGCGTGGGGGCGGATCTCCGTATCGGGATTAAGGAAGTGAACAAAGTCGGGTCGGGATTCACTATTAAAGAAGTGGCTTCTCAACGCGATGTTGTTTCCGGCGGCAAAGCCTTCGTTTTTATCCGCGGGGATCACATCCACCCAGTTGGACCAATCCTGATCTTCTACTGCTTCTTGAATCACTTTTAGAGAATCATCGCCCGAGCAATTCTCAACGACCGCCACTCGACTTCCAGGGAAGAGGGCGATTTCTTCTTTGAGGGAATGTAAACAAGCTACAGTTAAGTCTGCAGACTTGTAATTGACGATGATGACTAAGATACGTGGTGTAGATTCAGACACTTGAGTAGCTAGATTCTTGGAGGCTCAGGAAACTATCAAATGAGTTTCCTGGCTCGCTTTCCAGTTCAGAAGATGATCATTCCGAATATTTTTGTTAAGACCCAATTCAGGCTTCAAAGTATACCGAATATTCTGAGATTGAGCATATTCAGGTTTGGTTAAAGGTGGGGATTTAATTCAAATTTGTAAAGTTTCTGTCGAGCCTTATCGGCGATCCTGAAATTTTATGCCGATATTGAAGCAATCAAGAGGGATTCAAACATATTGGGAAGATGCTGAGTCGAGTGCACAGGCAAAAAAAAGACCCTCCGGCTCTAGCTGGCCGGAGGGTCGACTCCTCTTTAGGTTGTAAGTTGCGTGAACGATTCAAATCTCTTTTGAGGAAAAGCTATTTGTAACATTCAGGCTGTCAGAGTTGTTAAGGTTGATCGAGGTCGTACCCGGCGCGGATATAAGCAGCGATCACTTTAGGGGTGTACTCTAAACGCCAGGTGTACTTCGATTGTCTTTTGGCTTCGGTGAGGAAGGCTTCGAGATTGGTTCCGCCACCTAAAGTTCCGTGATACTCAGAAAGAGTACGCGTGGGGTCGGTGAAGGAAGGGATGCCGACGGCTGAAGTCGAATCTCCAGTTGCCGAAACCCAAGCGTCGAATGAGTGCCAAGAATCATTAATTTCGAACCATTGGCTGTTCGAGTTGGGGCAGTCGTAAGAGTTGTTGGACAGGGTTAAACCTGAAGTGGCCGAGTCACAACGAATGATCGCACGAGGACTGTCCGAATCAGGAACTGAAATGACATTGTTCGTAAAGTTCATGTTGACGATTTCAACGGCTTTACCCTGCATAGAGTCTTGGAAGTGAATTCCTAAACCATTGATATTGTAGAGAACGTTTCCGCGAACCGTTACATTCTCGATAGCAGGCCAGTTTCCATTTGGAGCTGAGTCGACGTGACGAGGAAGGGCGAACTGAATACCCGCTTGGGCGCGGTAATCAGCAGCGTGAGCAAACAAGTTGTTTTCGATAACGAGATCGCGAACGGTCGTGACACGAAGGGGATTGTGCTGACCGTCGTGACCGATTTCAACGACGACATTGTTTCTAAAAGATACGTTGACGTTTCTTTCACCTTGATCCTTACATTGGATTGTGACCGAGTTACGATTACCTGCGAAGACGTTTCCTTCGATCACTCCGTTGACGTGAGGGCCGCGGAATTTCAATCCGTGGTTAGCACCACGAGTGATCAAGTTATTACGAATCGTCGTATTCGTACCGGGGTGACTGATATACATGTTGTGGTTGTGAGTGATACTCGTACCGTTCGAATCGATAATGTTCTCTTCGATCAACATGTTGTTGGTTCGTTGAGTGAACATTCCTAAAGTAGGATTGTTCGTAATTTGGGATCGACGAACCTTTAAGCCGTCAGAAGTACCTTGGGCTTGGAAACCGATTTGAGACCGAGTCATGACACAGTCTTCAACCAGAATGTCGACCATGTTGTTCGAAGTTGCGGCGAAGGCAGAGTTACCTGAAGATTCTAAGTGAATCCCCACGATAGCGACGTGACGAACATTGTGACCCACATGGAAACCATCTCTCGATCCACCTAAAACTCGGGGGCGAGGATCACTTCCTGGTCCGTAGGTTCCGATGAGTAGGCGTTGACTCGAAGAGATTCCCGATCGATTCCATGTACGGAACGATTCATTCCAGGTATCACCCCGTTTGAGAACCATCCAGTTCTCTGAACCTTCGTTATTTGGATCGAGAGATTCCATGATCGCTTTACCTCTCGCCAAAGTTCGAACGGCGGTTTCGGGAAGGGCACCGTCGTTGTTGTCGTTTCCTTCAGACGAACTGACGAAAACGATTTCGGTATCGTTCGCCCTAACGAATTCAGTCCAACCTTCAGTTTCTTCTGGTGGAACGAAGTCGAGGTCGACAACTAACTGCGACTCTTCAGCTTGAGGTTCTTCCTCTTGCTGAGTCTCTTCAGGAGCCGGGTTCGTTTCTTCCTGCATGGGAGTCAACGTAGCCGAAGTGGGAGCGGTCGTGGTTCCTGAAGAATCACGGTTGGCACAGCCAAAAAGACTTGGTAGTGCGATCGCTATAAGTGCGAGGGTGAAGAATCTCATCCGATCTTCCTCTCTCTCCTATTAGTGGCCTGGAAGTGGAGCTTGAGGGCTCCAACCAGAAGGAGCTGCCGGGTACGGCGAACCATTCGCCAGGCAGCGTGAGAGAAAGAGGGGGCAATGCCTATGCCCGATGGGCTGATAAAAAGACTAAGGTATTGATAATTAAAGAATTACGGAATGTGGTGGGAATTCAGGGAGGCAGGTAAAACAGGGAACTAGGGAGAAATGGGGGTGGTTTCCCTAGGTAAAAAAGGGGTGATGGGGTGTAAGTAGTCCGCCTAATGTAGTCCGCACTCTCCGAGTGCGGATGGTAGTAGGCACACGCTGTGTGCCGTCTGAGGCGAGGAGTAGTTGTAGGCTCGCTCCGCGAGTCGTAGGAAATGAAAACGTATGAGCACTACCAATAAGTGTAAAGAAATATTAAGCCTACTGACGCTTCGATCCCTCGCTAAAGCTTCGGGCTTCCCTGGTGGGTGATTTCAATAATCGTTTTTCTAACCTAAAAAACAAAACTCTAGGCTACCCACAAACTCCAAATGCATCTCACGTCAGGGAAGCCCGAAGCTTTAGCGAGGGATCGAACGAAGGTTCAATCTGCATTAAAAATTTAATCTAAACGAAGTCAGATTCTCGATCGCAAATGCTACGGCTACTAACAACGTAATCGTATTGATAACCATCGCCTTTTTACATTCAGGCTCATCGAGTTTTCGAAGAAACGCAATAATGGCTAGGAAAAAGAAGAGCCCAAAATAGCCCATGACCCACGGTGTGGCGGCGGCGCTGAGATGAAATCCCGAAATGATCATTAAGACCATTCCGTAAAAAGCCATCCGCGAAGAACAGGCCGCTAGTAACTTATAGTTCCTTGGGAAATGTTGGAGGATGGAATGGGGGGCTTCTGGGTTGGGATCGTTCACAATTTACTTTTTTTGATCCTTAGGCGCGTGTTTCTGATAAATACGGAGTGCTTGCAGAGACACCAACGAATTTTCCTCTGCGATTAAATTTTTGACGTCCTCGAGTATGTGATCCGGTAGGTAAGAAGCATCCTCTAAAAGAATTAGAGATAACCATCTATGTTGCCATTTCGAATTTTTGATTTCTGTATGTAGTCGCACATGAAAAGCAGCCGAATGTTTACTCTTAATAGATAAGAGCGCAGAAATTAATATCTTTAATTCAGGGTGTTCTGATTTTAGTAGGAGCTGATTTGACTTCATTAATGTTGGCCAAAATCTATCAGCTTCTTTTGCTAATGATTTAAATCCAAGTCTTACACAAGACAGTAATTCTGTGGGACCTTCAAGCAAGAATTTAGGATTTAAAACTGGGTTTGTTAAAGTTTCATTTTTCCTCTCAAACTTTGTCCCGGATATTTTCGCCATACGCATTCTATTAAGTTTCTCTGTTTCAACAAAAAGCTTAGCTAACCTGTCTCTGTGGGCCCTCCAAACTAATAAATCAACTTGAATGGAATGGTCTTCGAAGTCGAAATCAGATTCCATTGTCGAACTCGTGAGATCCAATAGTTTCGAAACCGCTTTTAAAGAATGAAGATCCCCTAGTTTCTCTGCTGCTTCCAATTGATCTGATTTTGAAGGCGATTGAATCTTTTTTAAATACCAGGTTTCCCAAACAGACTTTTGAGATGAGAGCACTACAAGGCTGGTTGCAGTGAAGCATAGCAAGACGAGAAGGATTAGTTTAGTTTTGCGTTTCTTCATCTTTGCTCTCATCCTTAGGTGATGACCGGGAAATCAAATACCCAATATCTTTCGGGAGAAGGATCGTATCGATTGTAAATGAAATCGGTAAGTCTATGATGCACAGTAGCGCAATCAGTGGTGAGTAAACTCCTTGCGGCCCATTGCCAGCAAAGATTACTGAGAGATCGAGGCATACTCCCGGATAGGGGAAGGGATAATTTTGCTCTTCGTTTCTTGCATGATCACCACGTACTAAAAGACTGCACCCATTGACGATAAGTAGAGTAAGAATGATGCAGATTATTCTTTGTAAAATCTTAGCCCTAATAAATAACATAAGATTTTTATATTGGTTTAAGTTTCATTACCAATTTCACGCGACTTGGTGATTTAAAGAAACACGATAAGATCTCAATTTTAAATTTGGAAATAAGTAGTCGCCCATTATCTACCTCAGCCCTGCTTTTGTTAGTTTTTATAAAAATCACATTTAAAGAAGTATGGTATCAGCCTTGCATGCCTCTTGCCATTTAAAAGAGAGTTCCGCCAGGGAAGCCCGAAGCTTTAGCGAGGGATCTTAGTAGTAGGCTCGCTCCGCGAGCCGTGTCGAAGCGAGAACGTATATTAATCGTCAATACGCCTTATAAAATAATAAGCCTTGCGGGCACTTCTATCCCTCGCTAAAGCTTCGGGCTTCCCTGGCGGGTGAGGTGTTTGGGGCGTATGGGTGGTTTAAGGAAAGGTACTCCGAAGGAGATTGATTGAAACACGTATTCAAAACTTAAAATGATCAGGACTCTCGTACTTTAATTTCCTTGACTCTCGAATATGTGCCTTTTGTTTCCATCCTAAAAGAATTTTATCTACTGCATGAAGTAAACGAATCTTCGAGAGTTCAATTGTAGGATACGATCTTAATCCCCTATAGTCCTGGTATTTGTTTTGGATTTTTACAAGCTGGTCCTCACCATCTCTACCCATTAAATAAACTGAATAAAGCAAAGGATGAACTGAGGTCCAATCTTCTCGTTTAAAGTCTGATATGGACCTTGATTTATACACATGTACTTCGCTGGTTTCTGCAACAAAAAGAATACCGACAGTGTCTTCTTCGATCAATTTTTCCATTTCTTGAACGATTAAAGGGATAGCTCGATAACACTTTAATTCAGCCAGTTCCCGAGAGGCCCTAATTGGATCTTCGCCATTCTCTAATTGATAGATCCAGTAAGCCTCGCTTATTGATTTTTGATTTAAAGCGATGAGGGCGACAATTAGTGTCAGGCTAATGGTGATCGTTAGTAGTGTTACTTTTTTGGGGAGTTTTTTCACTAATTGGAATTTAGCTTCTCAGAGATTAAAGAGAACTTGCTAGCATAAATAATCTATATTGATTCAACCAAACTCTTACGAGTTCGGCTACAACTCAATTGTTATTTTAGATGATTCAAGAATTTCAAGCCCGAAGCGTGAGCGAGGGACTTTAGTAGTAGGCTTGAAGTACATAAATTATTTAATAAGCGTATCGGTTTGATTAGGAAGAAAGCCCTCGATAAGAGTAAAGCTGAATTAAGTAAGAATGTTAGAGTGATGCCTGACCCTCGCTGACGCTTCGGGCTTGAAATGGAGCTGTAGATTAATAAATTAAAAGATTTTCTAAGGAAGGCCGCATGCAGAGCATGCGGACTACATTGGACTACTTAATATGTTGATTTTGAATCTCGTTGAATTCGAGTTCGAGCTTGTCGACCCAGCCTTTCATGCCTAAGAGTTTGGCGAGGGGGCGTAAAAGGCAAAGACGCCAACCGTAGCGATTGACGCGAAATTTACGGGTCCAATAAGCGCTTTGAAGTTTGAGCAAGAACCCGCGCAGTGCACCAACCTGGAGTGGGGGATGGCCGCTGGGCTCGTAGCCTTTTTTCTCAAGGAGAGGACCGACCTTCGATTCGATTAAACGAACTTCATCTTCCGTCAACTTTTTCGGCCACTTCTGTGCGATCTTGGGATCGATCGGAGAGTAAGTGGTGTCTTCGTGGAAGCGAAGCATATCGGCAGAATAATCCAAGCCGATGAATTCACAAATCTTGGTGAGATTTCCTTCCACATCCTGAACGAGGTCTTCGAACTTCAGTTCTAAGAGTTGATCCTCGGGGATTGAAGCCGACATGTTGTCCCATTCGGTTTCACTGTGTACCCATTTATCGATGGCACACCAAACATTTCCCGCCCAGCCCATTTGGATGCAAGAGCTCGCCACGTCGCGGGGATCCCGAACCATGTGAATCAATTTTGCCTTCGGCCAAACTTTGAGGATGTTGTCGTAGTTGAAGTGAATCGAAGCTCCGATCTTTGGCTTTCCTGATCGCTCACGTTCTTGAATGAGGAAGCTGTTGACGAGTTCTTCGAAGCTCAGCTCTTTATCGATCTCTAATTTGTGAAACAAGAAGATGCGATCAGTTTTCAGCGACTCGTAATAGGCCTCAAGATCAGGAGCTTTTCCCTCGGGCATAAACTTGATCGTGAAGTCAAACTCTCCCGGAAAGCACAATTCGGGATGGTGATCGAGTAAGAGCAAACATAAAGTCGTTCCCGATCGTTCAGCTCCAACCAAGAACACTGGCTCGGGGACGATTTTGGAGTTTTCTTCAGTAGTGAGCATCTCGGTGTTGGATCCGGTGTTTGACATGATCGTGTTGTTTTAATGATGGGCGAAGAGCGGATTCCAGTTGAGGCGATCCGTTCGGGGATTTGTACCTGATGTGTAGAGAATCTAGACCCTGGATATGAATAAGCTCAGCTCGATAGCCTGAATGCAGTATCCATTTGAAGATTAGCCCAATGCGGGAAATGTTACAAGCACCGGTAATACCCGTGTTTGAAGCAGCTCCACTGAGTGTTGGTCTTTGATAGAGAGAGGTTTGTGTTGCAAAGTTTAAACTGAAGCTATCTTCCTGACGACTATGCTTTAGGATATGAAGTGAACTTAAGTTTTTTCGAGCCTCGAATTTAGCCTTTATTTATAGGGGGGAGTGAAGTTTAAGCAATCTTTCTAGGCCTTTATCTGATAAGGTCTGGAACTTAGCGGATTGTGCATTATTCTTCTGATTGGTTTTAACTCGGTTCTAGATTGGCAGCCCGCCTTTTTCTTCTAGAAATGAACCGAGTTGGTATCTCGGTTTGTAGAGTTAAAGCCAGGTAAAACCTCCTTGGGTCCCATAAGCTTATCAACTTATTGGGAACTTATCTGAGACGAGGTATGAGGCTCTATCAAGTCCCTGTCTAATCCACAGGAACTAATGCAGATTGGATTTCGCTGGGTTTGAAACTTCCAATCATTAGAGTTTGGGTTTTACGTCTAGTTGGTTTTGGGTTCTGGAGAAAATCAGATTCTTCAACAACATATTGCACCGGATTCAGGAGCTCTTCTGAAGAGTGACCCTCAATTCACTATGCTCAAATATTGCAGTCGCATAGTTGATTGATTGAGGCTCATTTTCATTAGAAATCTTTCCCTTATCACCTGTGTATAAAGCTTCTATTGGTGAATGGCTCAAAAAGAGCATTCATTGGCAATCGAGCTTTGTCCCAAGCTGGTGAATTTGTGCATTCAATTGTTCGATTTGAAATGGTTTTCAAAAATGAACTCAATTCGTGAATCTTTTGTGATTCAACTTTTCACTAATTTGTAATTCGCAATTAGTACGTGGAGAAAAAATGAATTCGTTGAACTTTGGCACTCGAAGACTTGGTCGGCGCGCGCAATGCTTGATCTTGATCTTTGCTCTCATGATAGGGTCATTCTCGACACTAACCCATGAGCTCAAAGCCGGAGTTGCTGGTGATACCAACGGTAGCGGGAGGTTTGATATCTCGGATACCGTTGCGCTATTGGGGTACTTATTTCGTGGAAATCCTGCGACCTTACAAGCGCCCCAAAATGCTGATTTCAATAATTCGGGGGATGTCGATATCGCGGATGTTGTCGCGATGCTCAGCTATCTCTATTTGGGTAAGCTGCCTCCAGGAGGAATTATCGATCCTCCTGATCCAGACCCCGATCCTGACCCAGATCCAGATCCCGATCCTGGAGTGGACCAACCGCGACCCGATGTCGACCTTCCTGAACTCCTCCCTGATCCCTCCGATGAGGGTTGGACGAATTTAGATCCATCAGGAGGTCAAATCCTCTTTGTGAGTTCTTCCGAAGGAGATGACAACAACACGGGTCTCAGTTCTGTTCGGCCTGTTCGTACGATATCCCGCGCTTGTAAGATCGTTGCCGATCGACAGAGCAATGGAATCGGACGAGCCGACTGGGTTCTCTTAAAGCGGGGTGATACTTGGAATGAAGGCGTCGGTACTTGGACTTTCGCAGGAGCTTCAGGCACTCAACCCTTAGTTATTTCAACCTATGGTGACAATTCACTCCCTCGTCCTCGAATCAATTCGCAAGAAGATGGGCTCATTCTTAGAAGTGAAGCTCGTCACGTTGCAGTTATTGGCCTCGCCTTCCACGGCAGTGGGAGTGCTACTGGAATCAAAGTAGCAGGAACGGATAGCGCCCAACCCGCAAATATCTTGATCGAAGATTGTTTCGTAACCAATTACAACATCGGAGTTCAATACTCTAGGTGTGATCACATTATTTTAAGAAGAAGTGTCGTTGTCGATAATCCTTCAGTAGGCCTATTCTCAAGAGATCATACGAATATCACGATCGAAGAGAATCTCTTCGATAAGAACGGACGAAGTCTGACTCACGAACACAACATTTATATCAGTGTGCCGGGTCGGAATGTGACCATTCGAAACAACATCATCACCCGCGCCTCAAATCGCGGATTGAAGTTTAGAGGGCCGCAGGTTAACGGTTTGATCGAGGGAAATATTTTCTCCGAGAATCGAAACGCTATCGCCGTTCAGTGCAAGTCTCCCGGTGAGCAAAATCAGGGAGTCGTCGTCAGAAGAAATGTTGTCGTTAAGTGCGGTCACGATGGCCAGCATGGGCCGGTTTGGCTGAATGCTTCTCGCGATCTTCTCGTCGAAGAAAATCTATTGATTAACTCAGCTGAATTTGTCGCTCAATCGGCCATTCAACTTGACTTGCCCAATCACTTTGAAACGGAACCTGACGCGAATTGGCAGCCATTAGAGAACGTCATCGTTAGAAACAATTTTGTCTATGGAGTCTATGGCATCGGCCTATGGTTCCATATGAGTGATGATGGTTATCCCTTGGATTACAGGAATATCCAAATTATCGATAACAGTTTCTATGTGCCGAGATTAGAAGGCTCTACTATTCGACCCATCGTGAGGATCGACAATATCATCCCTGATGAATTCGCTTTCAGCGGGAATAATTATTGGAGTGATTTCACAACCTCAGCGTGGTTTGAGATTGAAGAGCAAGATATGAACTTTAATCGTTGGCTCGATTTTTCTTTAGAAGATAGGGCCTCCGTGGTGAATCCCAATAACTTCTCGGATCCCAATCGAGATTTGGGAACGTACCACGGGATGTTGGGAGGAACAGCCTCATTAGAAGCCTTCGTTGAGGGGGCTCGCACTCAGTCACGTTCCAATTGGCGTACAGAGTATACAGCGACTGCTGTTGATCAATATTTGAGGGCTGGATTTAATCCCTAAGCGATCAGCGATACGAAAATTCAATTTCATGAACACCCTTACGGTTAGGAGAAGTTTAGTCTTCTGTTATTCGTAAGGGTGCTTTATTTGAGCCCGTAGAGACTATCCCGTCGCTTACGCTCGGGGCTAGATAATTTTAGTGCTTGAATCTCGCGGGGGATTTGAGATTACCGGAGTTCGTGGATCTATGGCTTAGATTTATGGAACTTCGTTCAATGTTTTTTTGATTTTCTGAGTTCCTCCCCTAGAAACTCATTGAGTCGCAGCCCCTGACCAGCCGAAGTTTTATCAACTGCCGATGTGTTAAATTCATCGGAATCAGAATGGATTCCCTCTTCGGTAGTTACAAATTTACACATTAGAAACTCTCGAGAGAGTTGAGATCATTTAAGGATTCTAGGAATAACATTCCAGTTCTTGATTGGAGAGCCCATGTCTGAGAACGTAACCGAAGTTCAAAAAGAAGATCAAAGCAAGCCAGCGGGCGTAATGGTGATGGGAGCCGATGATTCCCATGACACCATGAAGAAGGTCTTTGCGACGAAGACGCCCTGTAAAATCTTGGATGCTTGTTGTGGTCAGGGAGCTTTGACGGGCCATCTGAAAGAGCAAGGTTGGGATGTGCACGCTGCCGATATTCACCCAGATAACTTCAATATCGAAGGGGTTGAGTTTACGACGGCTGATTTCAACAAAACACTTCCCTTTGAGGATGAGTGCTTCGATGCGGTTGTCTTCGCTAACGCCATCCACCGCCTGTGGAATGCCTCGGGGACGATCAAAGAGTTCCACCGCATTATTCGTCCGGGCGGACATGTGTACATCAACGCTAACAACTTCTGTAATATCGCCCAAAGATTGCGCTTCCTTCTCTACGGGAATATGGAGTATCGTCCTCCAGGTCAGGGGAATGAGCTCGTTCCCGAAGCCCGAGTAAGAATTCACCTCACTTGGTTGACGATCGAAAATGCCTTGAAGGATGCTGGTTTCGAAGTGATTGGATTGCACGCCGCTTCCGTTCGTAAGAATCATAAGATCTTGAAGCCCATCAGTTTCCTCGTGAAATTGGCTTCTAAGTTACTATCTTCTGAAAAACGTGATATGAACTACTTAGATCACGCCAATTCGAATGCCGTTCTCGGTGGTGGCTACTACACCTTCATCGAAGCCAAAAAGATCTGAGTCGAATCAGAAAGCTGGGACCAGAGGAGCGAGTCTTGATGGAAAGTCCACGACCCGAATCAGAAGAGCAATCGGGATCAACTGAACGCCAGTGGGATTACGTCATCATCGTGGGGAATGGGGGATCAGGAAGTAAGCGCCTGCTTCACATCTTCGATCAAAGTTCTCATACCCATTGTCGAAACGAGCCTTACAACAACCTCACTTCCCCGTTTAAAGCGATTCGAGAGTTTCCTCGAGGCTGGGCGATCCCGCCGTCTGAAGTCGATATTCTCGAACAAGGTTGGGATGACGCCGTTAAGTGGACCCATGAACGGATGGGTGACCGTGATTTTCTTCCCCCTCCCCAAAAGAATCATCTTTATGAAGGCATCCGTTCAACAGGATTGATGAAGCCCCTCGCATCTCGAACGATGCGCAAGATGATGGGGATCCTTTCTCCTTCCCTAAAAAAAGAAGAATGGCCCTTACCCTGGTGGGCGGGATCGAAGTCACGACTTGAAGACGCTTTCTTGATTCTCAAGTTCAATCAATCTTCAGGATTGATCCGTTGGGTTTTAGAGAATCGACCTCGAGTTAAAGTGATTCACATCGTTCGCCATCCCGCGGGTTGCTTAAACTCTTGGCGCATCCGTCACCTCGCCAGCCATCCCGAAGACTTCGTCTATCAAAACAACCTGAATCGTCTACGATCAGTGGCTGAAATCGATCCGGAAGCGCGAGAGCAATTCGGAGATATCGATCGTCTTTCGAATGCAGAAGCCGAGCTTTTGTTTTGGCGGTACGCAGCTCTCGTTGTGCATCGTGCGGGAGTAGGCAAAGAACAGTACGAACTAGTTCTCGACGAACAAGTCGTTCAGGATGGGGTGACGACTTCTAAACAGCTCTACGATATAAGTGGATTAGAGTGGGAGCCGAAAGTCGCTCAATACGTGGAGTCTCACGCTAAGAACTGGAAAGAGAAATCTTGTTCTTGGGATAGCATGCTTCCCGAAGAAGATCATGAGATGATTCAACAACTGCTCTCTGGTACTGAAATGGAAGAGTGGTGGCAACCCGAGCAAGTTGTGAGTCGCATCGATTACACCTGGCAGAGCTAGGGTAGAAGGCACACGCCGTGTGCCGTTCTTTTTTGAAATAAAAATCCAACTATAAAAAAAGAAGAGGCCACTCGATTAAGAATAGCCTCTTCTTTTTATTATGTTCTCTTGAATCAGTATCACGTGTTCGCATCGGACGGCACACGGCGTGTGCCTTCTGCCATCCGCACTCGGAGAGTGCGGACAACTTGTGCCTACTACCATCCGCACGTAGAGCGTGCGGACTACACTGGCAACTCCAACGTATAATCAATGCCTCGCGAAGTGCGCTGTAGATCATAAGCAGCATCCGTATACTGACGAATTAATCCTCGTACTTTTTTATCGATCTTCAATCGATCGTAGAGCTTTTCAGCGTAGGCGATAATCGCCTCCATATCGGGTTGAATGACGAAGGCGTAGGTGATGATGTAGCGGCCGATCATCTTAGCGAGTTGCTGGTGTTCTTGGTAAGGATCGTTGACGATGCGAGCCACTTCAAAATCGATCCGAATAGGTTCTTCCTCCATGGTTACCACCGTGTTGTTGATTCCGTGATCCGTATCGATGACTTTGGCATCGAGTAATTCTTCTGTGATCTGAATCATCTGTTCGAGAAAGAGATCGGCCTTTTCGGTTTCACCCTTCTTGAGCAAGTCTTCGAGGTAATCAGGACCACGAACGGTCTTACCTAAATCTGACATAAACATCGATTCGGTATAAGGCCGCCCACAAGCCGGGACGCGACATAGGCCTAAAGGCTGGGGGACTCGCATGCCGTGATTGTAGAGGTGCTCTAAGGCTTTGTATTCCGTTTGAGCGGAGCTTTTTCCCAAGCCCCACTTCAGTTTTCCTTTAATTCCGGGACGGACCCAAAACTTCAAGATGATGGTGGTGTCCAAATCTTCGTAGGGCAATCTTCCGACGACTCCATCGGCACGTTCTTCGATACGCCCCGGAACACGTAAGAGTTCGGGTTTGGTGTCGGGATGGAAAAAGCGCTCCAACAAAGATTGCATCTCTTCGGGAGTGAAGGCTTGAAGTGAGCTGGTGTCTTGAGATTTAGTCATCACGTTCACTGTCTTTTTTGCTTTCTTCTTCTGCAGGATTTTCTGCAGCTGATGGTTCTTTTTTCTGGCTGTCTTTAAGAGCTTCTTTAACTTTTTTGAGTACGTATATCCCGACACAAGCGAGGATGGCTCCGGGGATCAGAATGCTTCCCCAGGTGATGTCTCGAGTGGGGTCTTCATTTCCGCTTAACCTTACCAGGACAATGTTGAGAACCCATAGAGCTCCTAAAACCAAGGTGAACTTAATGTCCTGAGGGATGATCCGAATCTTCCTTCGGTGGAGTAGGAATTGAAGAATAATGTGCCCGACTAAAGCGCCGAGAGTTAATCCGCCAATAAAACCTGGCAGCTTATATAGAGAATTCCCGATGAGGCAGCAAGGTAGGGCGACAGCTAAGCGCCCAAAAAGGCTGATCGAAACCGATTTTGAATCTCCTAATGAAAGTAAGACTCGGTCGACCGAAGTTGCGAGTAAGGAGAACCAAGTGATGGAAACCAACCACTGCACCATCCAACCGGCATCCGCATACTCAGCTTTGTAAAGTAGGGCAAAGAAGGCCGGACCGCCTAACGCGATCGCTAAGCAACCCGAAAAGGTGGCTAATAAAACGATGCCTCTCGCTTTGAGAACTCGACCTTCGAGTTCTTCGGGGTTTCCACGCGTGAATTTGGCATAAACGGGAAACAGAACTCTTTGGGCTAAGCCCGACATGATTTTATGAGGGAGTTTTGAAAAGGGGACGGCTACGGCGAAAGTTCCGGCAATGGCAGCTCCAGCCTTTGTATCTGGTACAACTTTTAAGATGAGAAGCCGATCGATATTTTTAACTCCGAAGGTGACGATCCCTCCGAGGAAAACCCACTTCCCGTAATCGAAGATGTCTTTGGCTGCTTCTTTGTCCCAAAAGAACTTATTACGAGGACCCGGATTGAGTATATGACTCAAGGCCATTTGGCTACACTGAAAGATCACGCTACCTAATACCAGAGCCCAAATTGATTTAAACTTCCAAGCGAGGAACGCCATGATGCTCAAACGGATACAGGCACTCGCTATCGTTATGATGGCGACTTTCTTGAGGTCTAATTTACGGACGAATAGATGGAGAGAGGTTGAGGATAACCCCGCAAAGATTAAGGCCAGAGCTACAACGGGAAGATAGAATTCGAGATCCGGAACTTCAGGATAAAAATAAGCCATCGGTTTAGCTAAGGCGACTGAAACGATAAAAAGAATCAGCCCGCGGATAGCTTGAATCGTCCAGGCGGTATGTATGTAATCAGGTTCTTCTCCACGCTCGCTTCGAATGAGGCTTCCCCGAATTCCCACACTTGAGACTTGCTCAACCCCCATCTGAAACGTGTTGACCGGTGTCATGTACCCGAAGAATTCTCGGGGGAGGAGATACGTGAGAACCAAATTACCGCCCAGTCGAATCCCTTCTCGAACGGCGTCAGAACCCACAGACCATATTGTTCCCCGAATCGCTTTTTGCTTCGTCGACCTCTTTTTCTTCTTTCGAGGTTTCTGAAGCTCGGGCGAAACTAAGGCATCGCTTGGCTTGTCTGGGGGAGTCGTGGTGTCAGGATTTTGCATTTATTCGCTGGAAAATTGGGGAAGAAAGAAGCGGCTTCTTTGATTCAGTTTACACTATTTATCGCTTAAAAGACGGGATCGGAGGCCATTTGAATATTCTAGGACTATTCCCTGACTCCTGAGATTTCAGATAGACATTAAAGACCTATAAATCTCCTTCAATTCAGGCGACTTCAACTTAAATTACCTGGAGAGAAAAAAGCTAAACAGTTAGAATGCACCCCGTTTGTGGTTGAGCCCAGAGGAATTTTATTATCCCTATTCTTGTTTAATTTTAAGAATTGAACGACTCCGATCTGATCTTTCGTTCTGAGTCATGACATTCAACATTGTTCTGAGGTTATGTGGAACAATCTTAGATTCCATCATTCAGAAAGCTTTCTTTAAACACTCGGGTTATCAGAATTTTTCTTGGCTCATTTTTTTCAGTAGCGAGTCAGAATCTAAGTGTTTATGAGAATTGATTTGATCGGAATAAATTCTCGACCCACTTAAATTCGGCTTCATGGCGTGTTGGCATATCGACGAGCGAGAAAAAGTAGATTTGCCCACCTTTACATCTGATTCGTTAGTCATTTGAACTCTCAATACTTTGATGAGTTCCGGCTTTCGGTGTGTAAACAAAAAGCATTTTTGACATGAAAATCAAGCCGGAGTTATCGATTGTCATCGTTTCTTGGAATACCCGAGATGTGACTCGTGACTGCATCGATTCGATCTACGAACATCGTCCTAAAGTACCCTTCGAGGTCATCCTTGTCGATAACGCGAGTACGGATGACACCGTGGAGTTCTTTAGAAGAGAGTACGGGCAAGTTCGGGTCATCGCTAACGAGGAGAATCTTCTATTCTCTGAAGGAAACAACGTCGGAGCGCGTGAAGCAGAAGGCCGATATCTCTGCCTGTTGAATTCCGATACCAAGATCACCGCTGGAGCCTTAGATTCGATGATCGAGTTTCTCGACAACAACCTGGATTACGCCACGGTTGCTCCTAAGTTGTTGAACTTTGATGGTTCCACCCAACCCAGCTGCAAGCGAATTGAGGGACCTGGTATAGCTCTCATTAAATCGGTTGGTTTTGATAGATTTCCACCCGGAAAATGGTTACGAAACCGAAACATGATGACGAGCTTTGATCACGAATCAAGTATCGATGCCAATCAATTGATGGGAGCTGTGCTCCTCTTCAGAACTGAAGAGTATTTAAAGCAATGGGTACTCGATCCAGATATGAGCTTGTTTTTCAATATGGAGGATCTTTTCAGACGCATGAGGAAGAGTTCCTATAAGGCCCGTTATTTGACCGAGGCTGAAATCTTCCACATTCAGGGGAAGTCCACTGGAATGAATCGAGCGACAAAAGTTCTCATGCACCGAAATCGATTGAGTTATTACCGGAAACACTTCGGAGCTTTCGGGGAAAAATACGCGAGCTTTCTGGTATATTTACGCACAGTTAAAAAATACCTACGATTAAAAATCAGCCGTAAGCCAAAGAAGCAAAAGGAGAAAGAGCTCAAAGAGCTCAATCTCTACTTGGGCGAGATATTTGCTAAACGTTGAAAACCAGTATGGAATCCTTCTATTCCGAGAAATATACTGATTTTCACCCAGAGTACAATCGCCCTAAAAACTACCTTCTATCCGTATTCTCGGATGGAGTCTCTCTTGCTCGGTGGACGTATTTCGTACTGATGGTAGTCTTCTTGGGAAAAGATTTTACTAATTCGCTGGGCTGGATGGGTTGAAATCCATCTCTTCATTCGAGCAGTAGGATCAATCACATTTAATCACCACATTAGGATCTTTGCTTAGCGATTTCCCGTGTGCAATAAAGCCAGTAGCAAGGGTCCAAGTTTGGAAATTCGATAGAGCTATGTCTCAACAAGAAACTCTTCAACGCCCCTACTTTTACTTTGATCGCGAACGACTCATGAATATGGCTGAGTCGTTGAAGGATCAGTACGCCAGTAATTCTCCCTTCCCGCACATCGTTATCGATGATTTTCTCCCTCCTGAAGTCTTAGACGGAGTCTTGGAAGAATTTCCTGCACCCGGTGAAAAGTGGAAGCAATTCGACAATCAAGCTGAGATCAAGCTCGCTAATAATGTCGAAGAGCGCATGGGAAGTTATACTCGACACGTGATCAATCAGTTCAACTGTTCAGCCATGTGTCACTTCATTGAGGTCGTTACTGGAATTCCCAGCATCATTCCCGATCCCCACCTCTTTGGTGGTGGACTTCACCAGCTCGTCCCTGGCGGCTTCTTGAAGATTCACGCTGACTACAACTGGCACAAAGAATTGAAGCTCCATCGACGTGTGAACTTGATCCTTTATCTCAATAAAGATTGGAAGGATGAGTACGGCGGTCATCTTGAGCTTTGGGATGAACCCATGGAAAACTGCGTACAAAAGGTTTTGCCCATTTTCAATCGTGCAGTGATCTTTACTACGACCTCAACTTCATGGCACGGTAATCCCGGTATCATTGCCTGTCCTGAAGGTAACTCTAGAAAATCGTTGGCGTTTTATTACTACACTCAAGATCGTCCTGAAGGTGAAAAACAAGGTCCTCACACTACGATCTTCAAGCAACGCCCCAATGAAAAATTCAAAGGCGCTCGTAAGAAGAGCTTAGCCGAACTTCTTCTTCCCCCGATCATCACCGATTGGCGACGCGAGTCGAAGAAGAAGAAGCAGTACGATCAAACGAAGCAAGAAGATTGATGGTAGTAGGCACACGCTGTGTGCCGTTTGAATAAAAAAAGAGGCGACTTCTAATCGAAGCCGCCTCTTTTTTTTTGATGTAGTAGGCTCGCTCTCACTACGTCTAAAGTTGTAGAAAGTTTGAACATGGATTCGGCACCTGACCCTCGTTGACACTTCGGGCTTGGAATGCGAGTGATATGAAGCGAGAACGTATAGGTGTTGCCAATGCGCCTAATAAAAAATTAAGCCTTATTGGCCTTCGATCCCTCGCTCAGTCATGATGGGTCGCTATGCTCCATCGTGCAAGTAAGCCTTCGGCTTACGCACTTCCTAAAGATTCGGGCTTCCTGGGTGGGTGATTTCAATTATCGTTCTTCGACGTTCAAAACATTAATAGCAAAACATCAGGCTATCCATAAATCCCAAATGTAACTCACGCCCGGGAAGCCCGAAGCTTTAGCGAGGGATCGAAGGCGGATTAATCCTGCTATATAAAATTCAATTGCGAAGGATAAGTTAGGATGGAATTAGTGGGAACTCAACAGGGATTTTACCCATGAGTAGAGTTCGGTTTTTATTCAAGGTAGATTGCGAGAATTGAGCCGATTCGTTTCGCACGGCTCGAAGGCCGAGCCTACCACTACGACTCGCGGAGCGAGCCTACTACTCATACCATGACGCAGGAAGCTCTTTTCCTAAGAACTCTTCAAGAGCTTTATTAGGCTCTATAAACTGCTCTAGCAATGCCTTCCTCGTTTCGTCAGTAAGAGGAGAAAGCTTCTCGCTCGATCGTTCTGCATCTTTTTTCGCTTGGTTGCTTGACGAGACTTTTTTAAGGAAGAGGTCTCGGCCGGTTTCTTTGAGCCCTTGGGGGATCAATGAACGAAGCAGCTTAAAGAAGGGGTTTTGCCGCATCTTTTTAAGCTTCCCCTTAGCGTGATAATCAGCTACTCGAGTTCCGCCGTGTTCATTGGCTCGGATTTGGCCTTCGGCTGTGAGGTCGATCTTGGGGATTTCTAAAAAGTCTTGGCAGGCGTTTAGGACTTCAGCGGGCTGTGACTTGAGGTCATCCAGAGTTAGTACCAGTAATTTCTCTCTGTCGTAATGCTTCAGGTAGTTTTCGATCTGAAGCATGTAGTTACTGGAGTCAACGAATTCGGATGTAGCTTCTAAAGCTTCTTCAAAGGTTTGAACCACTTCTGTTCTATGCATGTGGTATTGCTGGGCGTTCCACTTGTAGTGTGAGTAAGCTCGTTCCACGGGGTGTCTCAAGATATAGATGAGCTTGGCATCGGGGATCATCTCGGCCATTCGGCCCGCAGCATCCTCGAAGTGGGGGGCTCGAGAGTAGCAAGTCGAAGCTTCACCACAGATTTGGTTTTCCTGTTTATCGGAAAATAAGGTTCGGTACCACTTTTCTCCTTTGTCGAAGACTTTATTCCGGCTGAAAAACTGTGGCTCCTTCGGATCGCACATAAAGACATCGGGATGCTTCGTCAAATATTCAAAAAGGGTGGTTGTACCTGCTTTCATCGCCCCGATGACGATGAAATCGGGTAGGTGTCCTTCTTGAGTGTTGGAGGTCGATTGAGGCTGGCTTTCCACTTCAGTGTTCGACGTGATGTTCGACATGGCTAATTCTAAAATAACTGCTATCTATAGAATGAAATCATAATACCGAATGGGCGCTTTGGAGGTACAACTTTCCCTCTTAAAAGAGCCTAAGAAGTTTATCACGGAACTCAGCTTCTGGCAGAGATGAGGTAGCTGATTGAAGAGCAGATGACCTGGGAGAGAAAGTGTCTATTTTTGGTTTTTTCAAAGCGAGATCATCTCGTGATCCAGCAAATGGTCGAAACAAGCTCGAGCTAAATCTCTGACTTCGGGCTGCTTGAGGTCGATCTCATGAGTGAAAAGAACTAAGTAGCCGTATTTCTGAATAAATCGATCGAGTTCAGCTTTGAGGGCGTCGGGTGAGGGATGAGTCTGAATCAAGGTTTCCAAGCGAGTGTGAGATCTAATCAGTTTTAATCCCAAGTGATCCACTTCACCTTTGGCTTCGAGCTTCTTCTTAAGATCATCAGGCAAGTGGTAGGAAACCGCATCTTTATCCGTCAGGAAGAGACCCTCGACTCCTTCAGCTCGCAGAGTCTCAGCTGAATCGTAGGCTTCGGAAAAGTAATGGAGTCTTACCCACTTGCTTCGAGATCCCTTGCCCCCGAGACGATCGATTTGAGCGTAAGTTCTCAAGAACGTTTCGCGTTGCTCGGGTTCGGTTTGTTGATAGGGGGCGTGTTCGTAATCTAAAGCGTGAGGTCCCAAACGAATCCAAGGGGCCTGGGAGAATTCTGCTAAGAAGCGATCGGAGAGTTCCTCTAAGCGCCTCACCTTTCCTTCGATTTGCCCTTCTAAGAATAGATACAAATCGACATTGAGATCATAAGCCTCGTGAAGCTCAGCTAGGAACTTAAAGAGGGGTTGGTCCCACAATGAGATTCCTTTATCCTGAGCATCGAACAGGGACTCAAAGACGTCGTCGATGGAAAAGTGGAAGCAGGGTGAGGAGCCCATTTTAATACTCACTTGGCTCTTCTTTAGGCACCGAAGAGTTCGGTGAAGTTGGGATTCAGTTCGACGAGAAGACCGTTACTATTCAAGACTTCATAAGTCTCTTCGAGAGTCATGATGTCGTTCTTCGAACTGTACTCACCGTTGACAGTGTACTTACCATCGTTTTCGATGGCTTTGTTATCACTGAGAGCACGAATTTCGGGAATGATCGATTGAATGACAAAGTAACTTTCTCGAGCGACCGTGCGATAAGCTTCTTCTTCGGACACGAGAATTTCGTGAATCTTTTCCCCGGGGCGAATACCCGTTTCGATGATTTCGATGTCTCTGTCGTGAACCAAAGCACGAGCGATATTGACGATGCTGGAAGAGGGGACTCGAGGGATGAACGTTTCCCCTGGTTGAGCTAAACGATAGGCATCGATGATCGTATCGACGGCAGAATTGAGGCTCAACAAGAAGCGAGTCATGTCCGGAGTGGTCAGAGTGACGGGGCCACCGGTTTTAATTTGATTATGAAAGAGGGGAACCACGCTTCCTCTCGAAGCCAAAACATTTCCGTACCGAGCGCAGATGAACCGCGTGGCGGGTCTTCTCAAGTTGGCGCTGATGAACATGCGCTCTTGCATGGCTTTGGTCATCCCCATCACGTTGATAGGTTTACAAGCTTTATCCGTTGAGATACCCACGACCGTTTCGACCGGAAGATCGAGGCTTTCGATCGCGCGGATGATATTTTCTGCTCCCGTGATGTTGGTTTCGACAGCTTCGTGAGGGAAGTACTCGCAACTGGGAACTTGCTTCAATGCGGCGGTATTGAAAACGACGTCTACATTTCGCAGAGCTGAAGTAACAGCACCGTAGTTTCGGACATCACCAATTTTAAATTGCAGGATGTCTTCGTAATCGTGATAGATCACTTCTTCAGTAGCCGCGCTGAGGTGCTTGAACGTCAAGCGCAAGTCGTACTGCTTGGCTTCGTCACGGCTGAAGATGGTGACTTGGCGAGGCTTCCCGAATTCACCGGAAAGGATCCTTTTGACAAGCACTTTACCTAAAGAGCCCGTTCCACCGGTGACTAAGATATGCTTGTTTTCAAAGAGTTTGCTGTTCAAGTTTCGCCCAGGATTCATAGATCTGTCTTTGTGTTTTAAGTTCCGTTAGCATTTCATCCCAAGAAGGGATTTCTATATTTGATTCTTCTGTGAATCGCGACCCATCCAGGCTCCTATCACAGGAGAATTCCTCTTCAGGATGTATCGTAATTTTTAAGCCCAATATCTTATTTATTTTTACCAAGAGATCATATTTTGTGATCGGAGCGCTAGAAACTTGGTAAAGTCCTGAAATGTTCGGGTGTTGCGTCAGCAGGGTGTCGATAATCTTAGCTAAAGCGTAGGTCGTCAGACCAGAATAGATCGCTTTATTGAAGCCCTTGATCTCTCCGCCCTCTTGAGAAAGAAACCATTCGACAAGCCCCGTCGCTCCTCGAAGCTGATAGCCGATAATCGAAGTACGAAGAGTGAGGTGGGGAGCCCGATCGACTTCACCTAAAAGTTTACTTCGCCCGTATAGATCGACGGGGTCAGGGATTTGGTCTTCTTTATTCGGTCCTATCTTTCCAGAGAAAACACAATCTGTACTGAGGTGCACAAGCCGCGCACTAAAATGATCGCAAAGATTGGCTAACTTGTGGGGGAATAGAGAATTAACTTCAATTGAGAGGACGGCGTTTTTGGCTTCTTCCAGTTGCTTGACGATCCCCACACAATTGATGACAGCGTCGGGCTGATGCTCTTCGAATAAGCTCCCTAAGGCTTCAAAATCGAGGGCATCAAAACCTTCTATCCACACTCCCGAGTCATTGAGAAGATTCTCTTTGAGCTCAGGGGAAACTTTTGATCGACTGACTGCGATGACCTGGTGCTGGTTGCTCAGTGTTTTACAGGCGACGTGGCCCAACATTCCTGTAGCACCTAGGACGATGATTTTCATAGAATTATCTTTCATATTCGTAACGATCTAATTTGAGTCGTACGTTGAGCAATCGATAGATTGCTTAAGACTCAACTTAGATTGGAACAAATTCCACATAAACTCCGATTCCATTGGACGGGCCCTCAAGCGAGATCCTATCCAATACCCATAGCTCCGCTAAAAACTGCCAAATCTTTTTCCAAAAATCGGATCGTCGGCACTATCTATGAAGTGAAATGTCAGACTAGGGTCCGATAATGATCTCAAAAGGGTCAGAGTTTTATGGGTAGCTTGCCCATCCGACAAGTTGATTGCATGCTTAAAACAGGGATGAAAGTGCCCCAATAGGTGCAGTGACCCGTGTTGTGCGACTCGTTCGTGTAATAGGTGTGTTAACTCAAGGTGTAAGAGTGGTGTGCTGATCTTGAGATCGAGGCACCATTATGTCATGAAGCCTCTGGCCTTGAAAGGGCCTTGCTGCATCAGAATGAATTAAAATTTCACGGTCGGATCCTCGTTTTCTTAATGGCGAGAGCTGAGGCCGAATGAGAGAGGGAAAATAGCCTTATGTCTCAAGGCTTAGAAAAAATTGGAATCGTCGTCATCGGGCGGAATGAAGGAGAACGTCTCAAGCGTTGCTTGAGATCTCTCCAAGGTCGCTCGCAGGTTCAGGTCTATGTCGATTCTGGTTCTACGGACGGTAGTGGCGAATTTGCCCGTTCGATGGGGGTTGATGTGGTCGACCTCGACATGTCGGTTCCCTTCACCATGGCTCGCGGGCGCAATGCCGGTGTAGAACGAGTCCTCGAGCTCCACCCCGAAGTGGAGTACATCCAATTCGTCGACGGAGATTGTGAAGTCGTCGAAGGTTGGATCGAAAAAGCCTTAGTAACCCTCGAAGAAAAGCCAGAAATCGCCGTCGTCTTCGGTCGTCGTCGAGAACGCTTTCCCGAAAATTCAATTTATAACCGCTTGATCGACATCGAATGGGCCGTGCCTCCAGGGGAGGTCGACTGTTGCGGTGGTGACACCCTGATGAGAGTTAAGGCCTTCGAGGAAGCTGGTCGTTTCGACCCGACGATGATCGCGGGCGAAGAGCCCGAACTGAGTGTACGTTTGCGTAAAAAAGACTGGAAGATCCTTTGTATCGATCAGGAGATGACTCTCCACGACGCAGCGCTCCTTCGCTATGAGCAATGGTGGAAGCGTGCGGTACGTGGAGGCCACGCTTACGCCGAAGGAGCCGCGCGTCACGGTGAAGCTCCCTACCGTCATCACGTTCGCGAGGTTCGTAGCATTCTCTTTTGGGCGGGAGCCTTTCCCCTGATCGTATTGGGCTTAACATTAGGATTCATGAATCCTTGGATCTTATTGGCCTTCCTCGCCTACCCCCTGCAAATTTTACGGGTGACGAAGTATCGCTTATCGATTGGAGATTCCTTTGGGATCGGTTTCGCTTATTCCTTCTTTTGCATCATGGATAAGTTTCCCCAATTACTTGGAGTCTTGAAGTATTGGTCGAATCGACTTCGAGGGAAGAAATCTTTGATTATGGAATACAAAGATGCGCCTTCTCCAAGCGATGGTGGAGCTGACGATGCAGTGGTCGAGCCGGAACCGGTGACAGATAACGAAAAGAGTTAGAGCTATCTAAGATTTTGGTCCTTAACTTTAGAGTTAAGGCTGAAGATCAAAAGTGAATCGGGAGATATTTTTCTTCCCATCATTAATTTGTTTTTGATAAACAGAATGCGCTTTCAGGGCTAATCGGTTTCTGTTGAATAACGGGAACTCATTTCGCCAATTTCAGAGGGGATTTATTATGAAGATTTTGCTTACAGGTGGAGCCGGATACGTTGGGAGCGCCTGTTTAAGATGGCTTTTAAATTCAGGGCACGATCCCTATGCCTTCGATGATTTAAGCGAAGGCAATCGCGACTCTGTCCCAGCAGATCGATTGATCGAAGGTGATATTCAAGATCGAGAAGCCTTAGAGAAGGCGATGCGAGATACCGGAGCTGAAGCTGTGATGAATTTCGCAGCTCTTGCCTCCGTTCCTGATTCTATTCGTCTACCGGAACTCTACTGGCGTATCAACGTCTTTGGGACCAAAAATATCTTAGATGCGATGATGGCCACTGGGGTCAAACGTATCCTCTTTTCGAGCACGGCTGCCACTTACAGCTTCGACAATGAAATGCCCCTCACTGAAGAAGCGGCCCTCGTTCCCAAAGTTCCTTACGGAACGACGAAGCTCGCCTGTGAAAAGATGATTCAAGAATATTCGAACGCTTACGGTCTGAGCTATGCCATCCTGCGCTACTTCAATGCTGCGGGGGCAGATCCCGATGGGGAGTTCGGAGAAGATCGACACCACGAAACACATCTCATTCCCCTCATCCTTCAGGCTGCAGTGGGTAAACGAGATAAGATCACCATCTTTGGAAATGATTGGGAGACGCGCGATGGAACGTGTGTGAGAGATTACGTTCACACTTCCGATCTCGCTCAAGCTCATCAGCTCGCCGTTGAAAATATGAAGCCAGGAGAAGGTGAGATCTTTAATTGTGGATCCGGTGATGGAGTCACGGTTCAAGAAGTTCTTCAGGCATGTGAGAACGCAGTGGGGCGAACTATCCCCAGTGAAATCTGCGGACGTCGACCCGGCGATCCCGCAATTTTGATTGCTAGTTCACAAAAGATTAAAGATCAGTTAGGTTGGGAGCCTCAATTCCCCAAGATTGAGGACATCGTAGGTTCAGCTTGGCGCTGGCATGAACGCTACCCTCACGGTTACAAAGATAAAGAAACCGTTCACTCCCAGGACACCTAATTCTTAATGATGAAACCCGCCGTATTTCTCGACCGCGATGGAACGATGATCGAACTCGTCGATTACTTGACGAATCCAGATGATCTCAAGCTCATACCCGGTGCGGGAGAAGCGATTAAAAAGTTGGCTGAGGCGGGTTACCTCATCATCGTGGTCACCAATCAATCGGCGATCGGAAGAGGAATGTTGACTGAAGAAGGTCTAAGCCTGATTCACGATCGCATGATTGAAAAATTGGAGGAATTCGGGGCACGAGTGGATGGCATTTATTTTTGCCCCCTGAAGCCGACCATCAAAGATCCTTATGCCATCGAGCACCCTGACCGGAAACCGGGCCCGGGGATGTTATTGAGGGCCGCAGAAGAACATTCGATCGATGTGTCAAAATCTTGGATGATGGGTGACAACCTCGCGGATGTCCTGGCGGGGATAAATGCAGGCTGTGCCGGATCTTTATTGGTTAAAACAGGTTACGGAGCAAAAGTTGCACAGATCGAAGGTCTCGAGGCCGAGATTTTTGAAGACATCGCTGAGGCAGCAGATTGGATCTTAATTCAGGGATAAAAATCCCCTTTATATTCCCGCATTTTACTTGCTCAGTAGCCAATTGACGACTAAGTTTGGGCCTTGGTAGTCTTGCTTCTGAAGAGCAAAAAGTACCTATTATTTCCCCCGTTTGGAAGAGTCCAGGTAGAGTTTTGGCGGTCCGAGCCAGGAGGTTAAATTTGTGTTTCTTGTCGAGCACGCTCTCCTGACCGTAGGTCTGAAATCGCCGCCGAATTAGCACCCCTGTCTGCTAAATCAGAGCTCTTCAGAGAATCCACTTCAATTATTAGTTTCTGGTGATAAGAGTCGTTCAAGATCGCGCTTGAATTGATGAAGTCAAATCTTCAATACAATCTAAGCACGTTGTTGTTCATGCTCATTCGGCTAAAAAACGGATTAAAAACTCTTAACTTAAGAGTCCTTGAGTTGAGAGATTTATCATCGGATCCCAAACAAACCCTTAGGAGTCGCTATCGTGATCCTTCGCCTTCTCTTAGTCATGGTCTTCGGAATGTTGAGTTCAAGTGTTTACGCTCAGATTCCTTCTTGTGAGGGTGCAGTTGGGTTTGGTGGTACAGAACTCAAGAGAACTCGTCTCGTCAATGGCTTACAAAGACCCGTCGATGTGACGGCGCCTGATGGTGACTTCAATCGAGTTTTTGTGGTAGAGCAAGAAGGTCGCATCAAGATTGTCGATCTCAATACGAACGAGATCAGTGGTACCTTCCTCGACATCACCGACCGAGTTTCATGCTGTGGTGAAGAAGGCCTCTTGGGCTTAGCGTTCCACCCCAATTACGATCAGAACGGTTACTTCTACGTTTACTACATTCTCACTGGTGGCTGTGGAGCCGATAACCAAGCTGTTGTTGCGAGATTCTCAGTTCGAAACAATAATCCCAATCAGGCCGATGTCGACTCTGAAGAAATCATCTTCACACAATGTCAGCCCGACCAATTCCACAATGGTGGAAAGATTTTATTCGGCCCTCGAGATGGTTACTTGTACATTGTTTTAGGGGACAGTGGCGAAGACGAACAATCTCAATCGGGTCAGTCCTTTTTAGGGAAGATGCTCAGAATCGATGTCGACGCTGATTCGCCTTACGGAATTCCTCCTTCAAATCCCTTCGTTAATAACAATCAAGTTAAAGATGAGATCTTCGCTCTCGGATTAAGAAATCCTTGGCGTTTCGGATTCGATTCCTCTACGGGTGATATCTTGATCGGAGATGTGGGGCAAACTCGTTGGGAAGAGTTGAACTTAATTCCCCGCGGAACATCAGGGCAGAATTTTGGTTGGCCAATTTTTGAGGGTAGAGACAACAATGACGGGGGAGTCAGCCAAGGCCCCGGTACGTTAACCGAGCCTGTTTACGTCTATCCCAATACTCGCCTCAACAACCCGAACGAGAACCCCAATTATCCTGGGGCTTCCGTGATCGGTGGCGTGGTGTATCGGGGTTGCGCGATGCCTGAAATTCGTGGCACTTATCTTTTCACCGATTGGCAAGGGAAGTGGTTCCAATCCTTCAACGTCAATGGGAGCAGCATTATCAACATCGAAGACCGAACCGGTGAGATGACCGACCAGGGTCGAGTCACCTCATTTGGAACGGATGCTCGGGGCGAGATTTACATGTGTGCCCAAACTCAAGGTGCGCTTTATAAAGTGGAACTTGCGAATCCAACGGCTCCTATCGTTACGTTTGTTCGCGGGGACGTGAATAATGATAAGTGGTTCGATATCGGAGATCCGGTGACCACTCTCTTTAAGATCTATGTCACGGGTAATCCATTTCTCTGTGAAGATGCCGCAGATACCAATGATGATGGACAGGTCGATCTCAGCGACGTGATTTACTCTCTCTCGGCGCTATTTTTAGGTGAAGCCATCCCCGAAGATCCCTTCCCCACCTGCGGAATCGATCCCACCGAAGACAACATCATGTGCGCTGAAACCAATTGTTAAGAGATTGTTTCAGCTTAAACTAGCCCGAAGCGCTAGCGAGGGGTCAGGATCTACATTCCGGCCCCCTCGCTAGCGCTTCGGGCTAGTTAAGGGCTTCTTTTTATTTGATTTGTATCCAGCTCTTACTGAATTTTTTAGTAAATCACCCGCCCAGGAAGCCCGAAGCTTTAGCGAGGGATCGAAGTGCTGAACGTAGTTGGGTCTAAAAATTCACAGCCTATATGGAATATTGGTACTTCAGTGAGGAAAACGCCTCTTTAAAAGTGCCGTGATTAGAGTGACCTAAGAGGAAAGATTTAGCTGGGCAGGGGGGGGAGCGGAGCGTTCGGAAGGAATAAAGAATGCGAAGGGGGGGAGTCGAACCCCCACGGGTTACCCCACTGGAACCTAAATCCAGCGCGTCTGCCAGTTCCGCCACCCTCGCATCGATCATACTTTTAATTCAATTGGGCCAGCCTACATTTTTAGTGCTTACATTTCGAGTGTTTTTTATCAATTTCTAAGCAATTCCTTAGCTCCTTAACAACCTAAATAGCACCCACTTAATTGGCCTTAGGGGGTTCCCATCTTGTTTAATCTCAGAACATCGGCAATCATAATTGAAACTTCATAAAAAGATCTCGCCCTGACTGGGGGGACGTTTTCTTATCTTTAATGGTTATAAGAGGTTCTGGATCTTGACACCTTCCTTCTCTCTGGGTACTTTGAAGGACTCATTTGAGAGTCCTAGGTGTAAAATAAATACTATTCTTTTTGTCAACAATGTGGTCAGTCAGGCCCTTGGGTTAGCGACGTGATAAAAAGATCATAGTGGTTATCTTCTAGATCACTCAGCACATTTGCTTTGCTATCTTCCCTCCCTTCTCATTCGGAGTTAGCTAAGAATTGTAAAATTGAGACACCCTTAGGGGTTTGGGGTGAATCGATTTTAATCTTAAAACAATCAAAGCAGGACTGATTCAGTAATCTTCACTTAGAACTATAAGTTCATGTGTGACTTTTGTTGGAATGCTCTCGTGATCTTCGCAATCTAAGTTTTATACATAGTAATTAACATTCCGGTGTCCAGATGACGGCAATACTTGGTATTTCAGCATACTATCATGATTCCGCGGCGGCTCTCATCGTCGACGGTGAAATCGTAGCTGCTGCTCAAGAAGAGCGCTTCACTCGCAAAAAGCATGATTATCGATTTCCCACCAACGCCATTGAGTTCTGTTTAGAACGCGCGGGAATTCAAGCTGAAGATTTAGACTACGTGACCTTCTACGACAAGCCCTTCCTCAAGTTTGAACGGCTCCTAGAAACTTACTTAGCCTACGCTCCTGTGGGATTTAAATCGTTTTTGATGGCGATGCCCCTGTGGTTGAAGTCCAAGCTTCACCTACCGCGCGAAATGCGTAAGAGCCTCGGCGGAAAGTATAAGAAGCGCTTCGTCTTTACCGAACACCATGAATCCCATGCCGCTAGTGCCTTCTTCCCTTCCCCTTTTGAAGAAGCGGCGATCCTGACTCTCGATGGAGTGGGGGAGTGGACGACGACCAGCTACGGAGTGGGCCGCGGTAACAAGATCGAACTCACTCACGAACAACGCTTCCCGCATTCCTTAGGTTTACTTTACTCAGCGTTCACTTACTACACGGGATTTAAGGTCAACTCGGGTGAATACAAAGTGATGGGATTGGCTCCCTACGGTGATCCTAAGTATGTCGACTTGATTTTAGAACATTTGATGGATTTGAAAGAAGACGGCTCCTTCCGAATGGATATGTCTTATTTCAACTACTGTCAGGGCTTGACCATGACTTCTGAAAAATTTCATAAGCTCATGGGCGCACCGCCCCGAACTCCTGAGTCACAGATTTCACAACGTGAAATGGATCTCGCGGCATCCGTACAAAAAGTAACGGAAGAAGTGATGCTTCGGGCTGCGCGTTTTGCTCACGAACAATCCGGCATGAAGAACTTGTGTCTCGCCGGTGGAGTAGCATTAAATTGCGTAGGAAACGGAAAGATTCTTCGGGATGGGCCATTCGAAAATATTTGGATTCAGCCCGCCGCTGGAGATGCCGGGGGAGCCTTGGGTGCAGCTCAATTCGTTTGGCATCAACTTTTAGATAACGAAAGAGTGGTGAAGTCAGGCGATAGTCAAAAAGGCTCTCTGCTCGGTCCTAAGTTTGAAAACGATGAGATTAAAGAGTACTTAGATTCAGTGGGCGCTGAATACGAATACCACGAAGATGAAGATAAGTTGTGCGATCGAGTCGCTGAACTCATCGCCAGCGAAAAGGTCGCCGGTTGGATGCAAGGCCATATGGAATTCGGCCCTCGCGCCTTAGGTTCGAGAAGTATCATCGGTGATCCCCGAAGTGAGCAAATGCAAAAGGTCATGAATCTCAAAATTAAGTTTAGAGAGTCTTTTAGACCTTTCGCTCCTTCTGTTCTCAATGAAAATGTCAGTGACTTCTTTCAGATGAGACCTCAAGAAAACAGTCCTTACATGTTGCTCGTAGCTCCGGTTCAGGAGTCGATTCGTTGTCAGACGAACGGAGTGACCGACAAGTTATTTGGAATCGATAAGCTCAATGTTAAACGTTCTTCGATTCCGGCGATCACTCACGTTGATTATTCAGCTCGGGTTCAAACTGTCGACCCTGAACGACACGGTCGTTATTACAAGTTGATCAAAAGCTTCAACGAGAAAACGGGCTGCCCGGTGATGATTAACACCAGTTTTAACGTTCGGGGAGAACCCATCGTTTGTACTCCCGAACATGCTTACCGTTGCTTCATGGCAACAAACATGGATGTCTTAGTTTTGGAGAACTACGTTCTTCTCAAGGAAAAACAAAAGGTTGATGCTCAAATCGATCGTGACGAGTACTTGGCTGAGTTTGCATTGGATTAATGTTCTCCAGAGGATAAATCATGGCGCTTTTAGAAATTAAAAAAGATCCTTCCAAGGCGGAACTCAACTGGTTCGGCTTGTTGATTTTGGTATTCTCCTGCCTTTTGAGTGGAATACTTTATTGGAAGTTCGAATCTGTACTCACGGTTCAAATCGTTATCGGAATCGGTGCGGGTCTCTGCCTTATCTACTATGCAGTACCACCACTTAGGAAACCCATTTACCTGGGTTGGCTCTACGCTGCCTTCCCGATCGGTTGGACGATTTCACACACCGTATTGTTGCTGACCTATTATTTGCTGATGACTCCCATTGGATTGCTGATGCGAATAGTCGGACGCGATACAATGAGGCGTAAGTTAGATCCCAACGCCTCCACTTACTGGCTCGAACGAAAACCCGTTGCTTCAGCGAAGTCTTATTTCAGGCAGTATTGAAGCTAAAAGGAATACATCATGGTTGACGAAGATAAAAAGCAAAGTGATTTCGAATCACTGGCAACTGAAAAACAGCAAGGCATCGTCGCCGAATTCATGTCCTTCATTAAGGAAAATCAGAACTGGTGGCTCTTCCCCATCATCTTGGTTCTCTTAGGCATCGCCGCCTTAGTGATCCTCGGTGGAACGGCAGTAGCTCCCTTTATCTATACGCTGTTTTAAGCCGAAAGATACGCTCATAAAAAAAAGCCCTCGCTCATCGAGCGAGGGCTTTTTTTTATGCGATTTACTTTCATAACCAAATTCCATAAATCCGTAACCAAACCCTGTAGCCAAACTCGCCGTAGCCAAGCTCACTTCGGAGCGATCTTAAATAGAGTACTACCTTTTCTCAGAAGTAAGTTCCCGTTCGTGAAAGCGATACCGTAGAGAGTTGGCCCACCAAACGCGCCCCGTGATCTTGGGGCTTGAGGCTGCTCTTCCGGTTTATTCTCCCATAATGGATTGGAGGAAAGCACTTTGAACTCGGGTCCCGATCGGATAACAGTGGTGACACCATCCTTACCGAAGAAATAAACACGATCATCGAAACCGAGAGGGGTAGCCCAAATGCTCGATCCCGATCGCTTGGCGTATTTCTCTTCGCCCGTTTCTAAATCTAAACAATAAACAACTCCACTACGATTTACGTAGTAAGCATGACCTTGGTGGTGGAAGGGTGAGCCGAAGGAACTCGTGGCTCTTTTGGCCCGCCATTTGAATGAAGCATTGAACGTTCCTTCTTCATCTCTTTTAATTTCGATTAAGCCATTCGATTTCGCAGCAGATACCGCACCTCCTGAATCCGATCCTCTACCTACAGTGGCTCCAATTAAGAATTTCCCCTTGCCCACAGGTACGGGGGTGGGTGTTGAATTTCCTGCGATCTCTTCGAAAGTCCAAAGATGTTTTCCAGTTTTAGGATCTAAGCCTACGATTCGACCGATTCCACTTAAGACTAAATGAAAGTCCTTTTCAACTGGGATTAGGCGAGGGGAAGACCAAGATGTTTTGCCGATTCCTTTGGATTTCCAAATGACTTCACCGTCTTTTTTTGAAAGGGCTAGTACGTAAGGATTCGTTTGCCTTTCAATCCAAACATAGACGTGATCTTTACTTTGTTCTAAGGAAGAGCCGATACCATGTCGAGCATCGATGGGGCCGTAGGTCGCAACCAAATCACGTTGCCAACGGTGTTCTCCTTTAGGATTGAGTGCAATAATATTTCCGCCTTCAAATAAGGCTATGACTCCATTTGAATCGCATACGGGAGTAGAAGCCGCTTTACTAACGTAGTTCGTGCTTTTCTCTGGGCTTGAGTTGATGGCATCGTAGGTCCAATCCACTTTTCCCGTGTTGATGTGGATTGCAGAAATGTGAAGTGATTTTTTATTTGGACCCGAAGTCGAAGTGAGATAAACCTTGCCACTGTGACAAACCGGACTCGATTGACCATAGCCAGGAATGGAAGTCTTCCACGCGATGCCAGCCTTTCCAGTCCAACTCAATCGTGGAGCGAGGGAATCTTTAAATTGGAGTTTTCCTCCGTTTTGAAAAGATGACCAGTCTGCATCGAGGAAAGTTTGTTGAGTGAAGAAGAGTGTGAGGAGTAAGCCCAACTTGATATGACTTAATTTCATTTTCTCGACCGTTTGTGATTTTCAAAGTCTCGTTCAACTGAGATTCATTGAGCGAAGGCTAAAGATGAGACCTGATCGTTATTTGTTAGCAGGTAAATGTCGGGGATCAATTCAATAACGCCTTCCGCATGGCCTTGATCTCTTCGAATTTAAACTGATAAAGCGTCAGCGTATTTCCCGTTCGCTCCCCATCGGAAACGACGATTTCTGAATCCGGGCGGTACTCTTTAAGTACATCCCCGAGCCAGGGATTTTTCTTGAGCTGGACGTAGCCCACTTTGGGGCCGCCGCAGCATTTGCAGGTGCCACGGATAAGTACGATGCCTCTCCCCTTATTGAGATAGCTCTTCTGGGAGTACTTAGCCCAGGAGCAGGATTGGAGACTTAAGTAGTTGAGAAATTGCTTTCTCTTCTCATTAACAGTGAAGGTCGTTGCGCTGTTCATCGAATTTAAGCCTTAATTTAATGCGGAAAGCAAGGAGTAGACACCAATTTTGAATGTTGTTTTTTATGGGATACAAAAGTTTGGCATATAATACAGATGTATTCCTTATCGATCAAATGAATAAAAAAATACCGAGTAAATTAACCGGGGAGCGATGTTTTAAGTCTTAAATTATTTATATATTTAAAGATGTGTATTTTATCTGTTTGTAGGGCCTCTTGAGGGAATTTATTTGTTCTGCCTGGTACTCTTTAGTATATTTATTCAAACTTTGGTTTGGCTATCCAAACATTAGTTCTGTCACGCTAGTCAGGGATATAACCCTTCACCACATTTTCGGTGAGCCGTTCACCGCATTCCTTACTCCATCGAAGGATAAATATTGTAGGTATCAATTGAACGATGAAAAAGGAGACTACATTGAGTGTCATGAGTGAGTCGCCAGAACTAGAATCTGGCGATGTTCAACCAAACGATAGTGATGCCTCCGGAAATGAACAGCCGGTCTATTCCACTGATCAATTGTTTGGTGCAAAAACTAAAGTGAAGATTCTTCACGAAGATTCTGAGTACGTATTGATGATCACCCGAAATAATCGATTGGTTCTCAACAAGATTTAATTTCATAACGAAACCTGCTCCTAAATATTCAGCAGGTACGTTTTTTACCCTTCTTTTCTTTCAAGCCAACCTAGCCCTCCTTCCCTTACGGATCGCCAGGCAGCCAGATGGAAGAGTTTCCATCTCACCCTACTTGCGCCTGGAGGTTCTACCGATGCCCTCAATTCGGTTTTATGTGATGGTCTGTGCCATCGCCGTTTGCTCAATTTCAAATAGTGCATTTTCCAATCCTGTAACTTCTTCTTCGACACGGTTAGAGGCGAGTCAGCCAACTGTCGGTCAAGATTGGAAGCTATTTGTTTTCAGCTCACTTCCCAATTCAAGCTTCAGTATCTATGCCACTTCACCTAGTCGCCATGAGTTTGAAATCGCTCACGGGGAAACTGACTTTGGTGGTTTTGCTGAAGTGACGATCGCTATTTCTGAAATTGAAGGTCTTGAGGGTCAAGACTTGCAAGTTCATGCGGTTGTATCTAATGAGCAAGGATCTTCAGCCTCAGCTAAAAGTTACTTTCAATTTTTAGGGGAAGAGTTTGAAAACCCTGAAGAGGCATTTACTGCTTCCACCATTGAATCGCTCGACGGCTTAGGTTCGAGTGAGTTCACGATCGCTCAAGATTTCAACGGCGATGGTTGGGATGATATTTTGGTATTGGGGACGGATACCGATGGGAATGTCTTGCAACTGATTTTAAATGATGGTCAGGGCAATTTAAGCGAAGTCCACCCTCACGGTATTATTGGTAGCAGTATTGCATTTGCTATTGCATGTGGTGCTGGAGATGTCGATGGTGATGGCGATTCTGACCTTGTGATCACAACCGCTGAAAGTGAAGATTCCAATCTTCTGTTTTTAAACGATGGAACTGGAAGGTTTGAAGAAGCGATCAACTTCCCTCTTAAAAGCGGCTCTGGTCTTCGAGCACGTGATGTCAATCTTTCAGATATCAATGGGGATGGAGCCTTAGATCTCATCCTTTGTAATGGAATTGCCGAAGCTCACGATACAGGTGAACCCGTTTTTCAACCGAATGAAATTTTGATCAATGATGGTCAAGGCCAATTTGAATACCTCGCAGGGTTTGCCTCTGATGCAGCTATAAATCCTCCTGGACTTACCAGAAGTTCTTCCGTTGCTGACCTTGACTTGGATGGCAACGTCGATGTCCTCTTTGCACGTTCAGGTACGAATCGTCTTCTTTTAGGTGATGGCGAAGGTGGCTTCAGTGATGGTTCTGAATTCTTGCTCGATGCCGATGAGAGTACCTATCGAATCACTCCCGCAGATATCGATCTCGATGGAGACCTCGACTTAGTTCTCGCCAATACGGTCTTCAATCCTTTTGCTCAAACTCTCCTTATCAACCAAGGAGGAGCGCAAGAAGGAGATTACGGAAGATTCGCCGGTCCTGGTTTTGGTCAGTTCCCCATTCCAGGAGAAGGCCAATCGCCTATTCGCTTAGGACTCTACGTAGCCGATGTGGATGCCGATGGTGATCAAGATGTGATCTTCAATGTGCACGAACTGGGTGATTCAGAAAAACCAGATCTCTATATCAATATGGGAGGTCGACAAGCGGGTCCGGTGGGTCGTTTCGTTCTGGATACGAACTTCCCTGTTCCTGGTGGAATTTTTAGTACCCCCACTTCGGCTGACTTCGATCGGGATGGTGACCGAGATCTTTTGATTCCGATGACAGGATCATTTAATCCTGCCGTTTATCCCGTCGGTATGCATCGTTTAGATGGAAATTTCTTTACGGCTCCAAATACACCTTTGGCCTTCGTACGTGGTGATGCCAACAGCGATACCATTCAGGATATTAGTGACGTCATTTTCACCCTCACTCATCTTTTTCTCGGTGAGACTGAGCCAGCTTGTAAAGCGGCTTTAGATATAAATGGAGATGATGCTATAGACATCTCCGATCCCATCGCTCAACTATTCTTCTTGTTCCTCGAGGGAGACCCACCTGTGGCTCCATTCCCAGCTTGGGGTGACGCTCCTTCTGAGCTCGTGTTGCCCTGTGAGCAAGTTCAATTCTGGCAGGAGTCCTAATTCATGAAGATGAAAGAAATTTCTCCCTGTCAGCTTAAAGACATTTTGCCGAGAGGATGGGGCATTGTGTTTTTCCTCATGCTTGTTTGCGGTTCGTACTCCCTCATCAATCACGAATTTGTAAATGGGGAAGCGATCGACGCTCAATCCCTCAAAGCCAACTTAGATCTTCCCTATAGCATTAGTTCCATAGAGGAAGAGGAAGAAGATTCACCTGAGATCATCACCTTCTTCGGTGGTGTTCATGAGGCTGAAGGAGTCTTCTTTTGCTTGGATCAATCGGAGAGTATGGCAACCAACGGAGGGTGGAAGGCTCTTCAACGTGAATTGGTCCGAGTCATTTCTAATTTTTCAGAAGAGATGGACTTTGGTTTGGTCTTTTTTGGGAAAACCACAACGTCATTCCCTGCTAATAAAAAAGCCCTCAAAGCGACAAAGAAGAACAAGCAAGCTGCTTTAAACTTCGTCAATAACATCAAACCTGAAAGTTGGACCTGCATGCTCCCAGGCATGAAAGACGCTTTAAAGCTTGCGAATTCTTCAAAGGTTGAGAAGCGAAGAATTATCGTTCTCAGTGATGGGAAACCCACCTGTAATGGGATCAATTACTTTGAATATGTGAAGCAGATCTTAGACTCGACTAAAGCTAATAACACAGAAAAAGTAAAGATCGACACCGTAGGTACGGGAAGCGATGTCAATGTTTCGTTCATGATTCAATTAGCATTGGATAATGGCGGGCGCTATCGTTTCGCTCAAAAGTAACATTTACTGATGAGCAACATTCACAAGGTATTTGGTGGTGATCCTCCCTCGAAGGGGGAGCATCGAATGAGTTCTTGTGCAATTAGCAGGAGCTCATTTTTAGAACAAACTAAATTCATTTAGGTTTAAAAATGCGATCGTTAATTAAAACAACTCTGTTGTTACCTTTGTTTTTTTGTAGTTCTCTTCTGGCTGGAGATGGTCTTTGGACTCCTGCTCCTGTAGCCGTCATGCCTGAAGGCGTGGCAAGTTTTGGAGCTGCGATCGAAGGCGATTGGCTGTATACCTACGGCGGTCATTCAGGCCGGCCGCATAGCCACTCCATCGAAAATTTATCGCCAAATTTTAGGCGCTTAAATTTAAAGGATCTTAAAACGTGGGAAGAATTACCCCGCCGAACCGCAACCCAAGCCAGTCCCTTGGTCGCTTCTCAGGGAAAGCTCTATCGAGTTGGTGGATTAACAGCAAAAAATAAAACCACTAAAGAAAAGGAAATTCTTCATTCCTTATCTGAGGTAGAAATTTTCGATGTTAAAAAACTTACTTGGACCGAGGCAACTCCTCTTCCGGATCATCGCTCTTCCCACGATGTTGTCATTCTGGATGGAGTTCTTTATGTGATGGGTGGTTGGACTCTAAGTGAAAATGAAAAATCGGCTTGGTTAGATACGGCGTGGAAGGCGGATCTCAGTCAAGACCCCTTAGAGTGGAAACCCATAGCAAGCCCAAAGTTTAAGCGACGAGCTGTGGCTCTGTCGGTTCACCAAAACAAAATTGTTCTCATTGGTGGTTTGACTGATGAAGGGGATATGACAAGTAGAACTCAAATTTATGATCCTAAATCGGATACATGGTCGGAAGGACCAAAATATCCCGGTATGGGATTCGGCTTGTCAGCATTTGAAGTGAAAGGCCAAGCTTTAGTCAGTGGAATGGATGGTCAAATCCTTCAATTACAAAAAGATTCCAAGGATTGGGTTTCAGTTGGAGAGCAATTATTTCCCCGCTTTTTCCATCGCTTAGTCACCAAGGGTGACGATGAAGTTTATTGGATTGGTGGTGCTGCGGCTAGTGGGCACGTTCGGCAGATCGAGCGTATCCATCTTTCTCAACAAATTCAAAAGGGAGTCGTTTCTCATGTGCGGCTTCCTTATCCAGGTGCAGCCCGTGGTCGGCAAAGCCAGTGGGTTCGTGGAGACGAACTTATCTTGGTGGGGGGGAATAACGATCAAGATGCTCATGCCTTTAAGCCTAAAAACTTTTTAAAAGAATCTTACCGAGTTTCACTTGGTACATTGAAAGTTAGAGAGCATTTTGCTTTTCCAGAAGCCCGTCAATCCGCGGTGATGATCCTTCCAAATGAGAGTGGGAAAAACAAGGTGAGAAGGGTCATGCGTCGCCCTTCGAGAAATGAAGCCTTATATGTCCTGGGTGGTTTCGGACACGATGGGAAAATCGCTCGCTCTTGGGGCGATCTCTACAAGTACGGCTTTAGAAATCGGAAATGGGAAAAGCTCAACCTACAACTGCCTGAGAGCCGAACTCAATTTGGTGTCGCTTATTTTGAGAAAGCTCTTTGGGTGTTTGGCGGGTTAGACTACGCGCCTCGAGAAAGTCGAGATAAATCGTTTCATCTGGTTAAAGACATCGTCAAGATCAACTTGTCGGGAGCTGAACCCACTGTTGAAAAAACTTCCTCGAAATTAAAACAATCCCGAAGAGCCTTTGCGGGTGCGCTGTTGAATGATCGATACTATCTCGTCGGTGGAATGAAAGAGCACTTTAAGTTCGTTGATCAATGTGAGTATTTTGATCTGAAAAAGAAAGAGTGGGGTAGTATTCCCAGTCCAGGAAAAGCTCGCCTTTCGGCTCAGTTGATTCCGATTGAGAATAAACTTTATCTAGTTGGAGGCTACTCCAAAGATTCGGATGGAAAGATCGTTCCCAACCGAAGTATAGAATCTTTTGATCCTCAAAATGGCTCATGGGCTTTAGAAGAAGCCAAGCTTCCTCTGGAGTCTTATGAAGTACAAGCTCACTACTATCGAAATCATCTCCTGATCGCTTCAACCTTTCAAGGGGATCAACCCACCCTAGAATTGATTTTATGGTCTCCTGGGAAGTCGACCTTAGTAGAAACTAAAACTACCGTTCAAAGTTTCTAGGACTGTAGTTAAAAACAAAAAGGAGTCTCAGCATGCTGAGACTCCTTTTTTACATGTAAACTTAAATGTTGCGCTTAGGCGCTTCCTCCCATGCTCTGATAGCTTGCCCCGGTTGTCAGAGCATGTATTTTTTGGGGGGGGGGTGAAGAGAGCGTCTTCTTTGCTTCTGATTTTATTTTTAAAGAAGAGGACGGCACGCGGCGCGTGCCTACTACCATCCGCACTCGGAGAGGTTTTTAATTTTTAACAAATTTCCATTAACTAGCCCGAAGCATAAGGAGGGGGCGAGTCGTCGAGTTGATCTCGCATGGCTTTAATCTACATAATGTAGAAATGACTCTATCCCGCCAAATAATATCTTTAATGTCGTCTTAGTCTTTCACCGGCTCTCACGCTTCGAGCCAGTTGATTTGATGGGCTCAAGTGCGATTTTGTGTTTCAGTGGAATGACGAAGGTAAAGAAGAGGACGGCACGCGGCGCGTGCCTACTACCATCCGCACTCGGAGAGTGCGGACTACCTTGTGCGGACTACCTTGATTGCTCGAGGAGTTTTTTCCTTACCTGAGCTTGGAGCTGGATGGCTTGCTTTCGATACTGAAAATCGAGCGCGTTGAGTGCCTTGGTTAGCTCGTCTTGAGCGGCACGGTAATCTTGGAGGTCGAATAGGACCTTCGCCATGTTGTAGCGATAGTTTGGACTATCTTTAGACGAGATCAAAATTTGGTATTCGTTTTTTGCTTCTGAAAGCCTTTTGTTTCGATAGAGGATCCAGGCGTAGGTGTCGTATACATCGGGAAGATCCGCAGGAGTGCGCAAGCGATCTTTAGCTTGTATGGCTAACTCTAAGGCGCGTTCCAGATCCATTCGAGGTGATTCCACCGCTAAAAACCAAGCTGCATTATTGAGGACAGCCAAAGGAGCTGGAAGTTTTTTCGCTTCATACGCTTTGATCGAAGCTTCGTAGGCATCCAGCATCTTGCCTAAATGCTCAGCTTTTTGTTTTCGGGTGAGTTCGGGACTCTGGTAAGCAGCAGAGTGAATCTCACCGATGTACATGTTCCTCATACCTTCGTAGTGAGGAAGTGCTTCCCATTTTTCTTTGATGTCTTCAAAGAGGAAGGCTTTCACCGCATCACGAGTGGTTTCCCCTGAAAGGAGATCTTCGATCGTTCGAATCGAAAGTAGGTATTGAGAAGGATTCCTACTTTGCATATCGTCGCTGAATTTTCTCCAAACGCTTTTTAATTTCGGAAGGTGATCGCCTTCAAGCTTGACGGGGTATTGATCGGTTTCTCCCAAAGCCCATAAAGCCCAGTCCGAAATCTCGGGATTCCTGATCAAGTTTTGCATCAAAGAATTCATGTACTGGGGGCGTGGATCTAAGAGATTGATCGAGGCTAGATAAGGAAAAGATTCTTTTTCTTGATTCAATGAAATCAAATGACCGGATAGCTTGCTGATGACCGCATGATTGGGAGCGGGTACCGCTCTCAGAACCATCACGGATTGTTCGTGGGCTTCTTTGATCAACTTTGGAATTTGATCTTTAGATTCATTGATCGCTTTCATGCTGGCCAGTTCTTCGAAAGATCGGCTTAAAGCAACGTAAGCCGGCGTCTTCAAAGGGTCGGCCGCGATGGTTCGCCTCAAGTGATGTTGAATCTTTTCGATCTGATCTTGAATCAAATCATTGTTGGGGGGTTGTTGTTGCTTGAGGTACCGAACGTGAAAGTCTAAAGCCCTCGCCATCAACCAGTCGCCCTTGCCTTTGACTCCCTTTGCTGAATTGAGGCTGATCACCTCATCCATCAACTCCTTCGGTACATCTTGTCCTGAAGGCACATCGCGTAACTTGAGGTGAGCTAATTCAAAGCGATTAGCAATGAGTTCGGGATGGGCATTGAACTCTTTTTTAGCAGCCGTTAATAGAGGCTCAATTTGACTTTGATCCTGAGCGTCGCCGGCATTTTCAACCAAGGATACTCCTCTCAGTAAGGAGAGGAAGGGTTGGAAGTTGCTCGGTGATTTTAACTTGTTGCTATGCTCGAGTGTGGCTTTGAAGTCTCCTGAGAGAAATGCCCTTACTGTTTCTAAGAACATTTTCCGGTCACCGGGACTCGCATTGGGGTAGGGTTTTTCAAGAAGCTCACTCAGGTCTTCGTCTGAAGCCAATTTTTGCAGTGAAGTAAACGCAAAATTGAGTTGGCGGTTCACTAAGGGTAAGGATTCAGGTGAATCGAACAAAGTAGGAAGAAGATCAGCGATGGCTTGTCGGTATAAGTCTCGGGCTTGATCTTCGACTTCGATGTTTTGTGCTTGTTGAAGTAAGAACGTTCCGACAGCCATTCTCAATGAAGGGCTGTCGGGAGATGCCTTACGAGCCTTGCGAAGATACTCTAAGGCGGATTCAGCACTGTCTAAGCTCTGAAGAATTCGAGCGCGAGCCAAGGGGTCTGAATCTTTTTCGATGGGTTGAGATTTTAAATTGGCGAGCGTTTTATCGATTCGCTTCTGTGCTTCTTCGCTGAGTTTTGGTTCCTTTTTCATTTGAAGGAGTAAGCGTAGCTTGCGGTTGACCAATTCATCTTTGGGACTCATTTGGTCGTAGAGATCGATAAATCGTAAGGCCACCGATTGATCGGCTAAGACCTTCAAGCTTTGGCGACAAAGATCTAAGTAGGCACTCGCTTGGAGTCCCTTCTCTTGCGATTTGGCGTACTCGACCAAAATGCTTTCAGCTTCTTGGGCTTTACCTTCTTTGAGTTTCGCGAAGGCGACGACCATCGAAAAGAGTTTACTGACACTTTCATCATCCGCAGTTCGAGCATCGTTAACCCGTTGAGACAGTTTAAGAGCCGTTGAATCTGAAATCAGATGAGAGTGTAGAGGGGAAGCCAAAAAGATCTTTGAGATATGAAGAAGCTTCATGACGTAGTCTCGACGAGATTTGAGTTCTTCATCGATTTCTTGAGCCAGAGCTTGTCCTTCACCCGATGTTTTTGAAGGTGGAGCTTTCTCTAAGAGAGGCTTGGCATCTTCGGGACTCGTATTAGCGAGAGCTAAGGTGAAGCTTTCTTGAGCTTGGTCGAGGAGGCTCTGAATCACTTGGGGGGAGCGATCAGGAATGTCATTCTTCTCTTCAGTAGCGGCTCTGAGTTTCAGAGCACCGATAGCGGTATAAAGATGTTCGGGAACATCTTTAGCTCTTCGTTTGAGGTCGGCTAATTTTGAATCTAAAATCTTTGCCGCACTCCAACAGGGAGACTCACCGGGAGCTCGAACTCTCGAGCGCTTTTCGTAGAGGGAGGCCATCCAAAGATTGTACTGATTCGCTGGAAGGAGATCTTCGGGCACATCTTTAGCTGCGCTGATTGCCAAATCTAATGCGGCGCGTGCGGCTTTGTTGATATCCGCCTTCGTTTTTTCGTTTTGATTGCCTTTGTATCCCAACAGCATGAAGTAAATGGATGCTTCCAATTCTTTTGCTTGGGCTCGACTGAAGGCATCTTTTGCGAGTTCGTCGTGAGCTGACTTGGCGCTTTTCAAGGCACCGTAGAGATCTAGGGCAGCTAGGGAAATTCTCGCCGTTTCTAAGTTGGACTCGAAGGGGAATAAGTCGGCTACACTCCGAGCGGCACCCTGAGCTTCACTCAATCGACCTAGGGTTCTAAGGATTCGCGCTCGATTGAGGTTGAGCGATAAAAGACGAGGGTTGGGGTCGCTGACCAATTCTTCTAAGAGATCGGCTGCAGCTTGAAGAGAAGCTATGTCTCCTTTGGACTCTAGAATTCGCGCCTTGAAGAATCGATCTTGGATCGAGTTGGGCAAGAACTCTAAGATCTTCTTGTTGATGTTTTCAGCGGTAGCTAAGTCACCTGCTTCATTGAAGAAGAATCGAGAAGCTTGTCTCCAGGAACGAATCTTCTTGTGAGGAGAATCATTGAGGAGCCACCAGATCGTTCCTCCAACAACAGCGAGAATGGCTACTAAGATCGCGAGTCTTTTAAGCATAGTATTCGATACTTGAATTGAATTTTGAGAGGGTCGCCCGTGAAGCTGCAAACACAAAGCAACGATGGATATCTTGCTCGGCGATTTGCGCCTCATCGGGATGTCTTATCCCTTTTGATGGGTATTCGAAAATCTAAGTGAATCAGTTGCTTTAACTGGGTTAAAACAATTTGTACTGATGGGGGGGTAATCGACCCTTAAAGTGCGTAGAGAACCCTACTAAGAATACCTTCCTCTCGACGGGTACGCAAAATAATGGCGCCGGGAGAAAATTATTTCCGATATTGTTAAGAGAATAGAGGAGGCGAAGCTTTATCGGGGCAGGGAGAGAGCTAATGGTGTGGTGATAATTTCAAGGAGGGGCCCCACGCCCGAACAGCCAGCTAATGTGCAAAAAGACTGCAGGGAAGTCTAGGTCTTCCTTGCAGTCTTTTTACCTGAAGCATGAATGCTTCATTAAAACTATTTTTAGCTAGTAGTTGATATCTTACTTCTGAGTCTTGCGCCTTCTGAGTGCCACTGCGCTAACTGCAGCGCCACCAATTCCCAAGAGTGCCAAGGTCGCTGGCTCTGGAGTTGAGGCTGAGACGTAGGTGACGTCGATCAATGAAGTCACGATAGAAGTCGAAGCTGATTTTTCGATTTCGATTTCGAGGTAACCGTCTTCGAGGAGGATGTTAATTTCGACTGAATCATCCAAGAAGATAGCTTTTCTGAATGCAGCTTGGTAAGAGACGTCTTTGTGATGGAAGGCTGCAGCGTCAACGCCGTCGAAGCGAATCCATTCGTAAGCACCGTCGGGTCCATGAGCGATGATAACAATTCTTACTTCTAAGAATTCTTCAGCTTCAGGATCTAACCAGGTGAGGTCGTGACGGTAAGTCACGGTGTTTGCGTTGTCGAGGCCGTAGTCACTGTCAATTTGATTGTCAGTGATCAGGGCGTCGAGAGCATCTTGGCCGTGGAGGCGTTCGTTGATGCCGTTGCTGCTTTCACGTTGACGGAACATGCTTCGAGCATTGCCGTCGCCGTAGGCCATGTCTCTGATGGTTTCACGCGCCGTGAGAACTGCTGCGTCAGCTTGAGAAGCTGAAAACACGAAAGCAGTAACAATAAATGCTGTGAGTAGAGAAAGTTTCTTGATCATTTCTTTTTCCGTTCTCTGTAGAAGCCCCTTCCTGGCTGTTACAGATATACGAGTTTCCTCGTTTGAGAAGCCTGTGCTTTTTAACACACTGCCTTAAAATTTATTTTGCCGAGTTGGAATCAACTCAGCCGCGAAAGTTTGGCTCGTAGAGCCTACGTTTAGCGGAGTGAAAGCAAATCGTCGATTTGCTTGAGCGGTTGAAACGGGCTCCGAAGGAGCTCGTTGCAACATAAAAAATACTGCACGGGCTTCAACCACAAATGCCAAATGAGTAACAGATCTTACTACAACTGTTAGGTCATTTAGAGGTTGATTACCTAAACCAAAAGCACTTACAGACGTTTCGACAGAAGCAATGCTCCTAGTGAAACCTGTAAAGCGAAATTGATTTTCCGACTTGTGTACTGTTGTGGGAGACTGTTGGAACCGCCTGAAACCAACCTGAGGTAAGTACTTGAAGGAACACAAGCATCAACCCTAGTGCCTATTAAATAATTAAAGGCGCCTCAGAGAGACATTTAAATAAGGAATCTTGTAACAAGAAATCCTGTTCAGCTGCCTCAAATGTTCTACATGCCTTTTAACCCTTCCCGCAAATAAATTTACGGGAGTAGCCTAAGGAATGTAGACAGACTGACCTGATTACTCTCACAGCTTGTGATTCTAAGGGATAAAGAGGAAAATGAAAGATAGGTTTATGGGAATATTTGAAGTTTCATGATCTTTTCGAGAACTTCATACTAAGGATATTCCTTAGCCTGCAGGTTGGGTCTGTAAGGCTTTAAACTATAAAGAGTTGCGAGATTGGTGAGGCTGGCTGGGGAATAGGGATTTTTGTTTGGGGATTGTCGTATTTAGGTACGAAAGTTGGATGGCTATCGGAGGTACGGGATGGGGAGCGGGTTGCTTTAGTTTGGAGCGGAGTGGTTGGCTTATCCCGAGGTTGTGAATTTATTCGATATCCATTAGTAAGCCCGGAGCGTCAGCGACGGGATACGTCATCGCGATGAATCCGCATCGGTACATCCATAAGGATAACTCATGCATTTAATTCCCACCCAGGAAATACTTTAGCATTGTCCCGTCGCTTACGCTCCGGGCTTATTAATATTGGCGCTTAATTCATATGAATCTAAAAATTCACAACCTCCCCGTGAGCCGGCTTTGAAGCAAGCTTGCCTTTCTATTTATGAGAGGCTCAACTTGCTGTCTCCCATAATATTTTCAGTGTTTAGGGATCAAATTGGCTGCCGAACCGGCTCAGGGACTGAGCCGACTACTAAGAGCCGGCTACTTTGAGTGAGCTTTTTTGATCATTCAGGTGGGTTGGATTTGCTCGGGAGGGCCGCAATCGGAGATTGCGGACTACTAATAGAAATAGCCTTTACCGATGAGTTTTGACCACACGGGCACTTTTTGTTTGTTGAGGATCACTCCGCTGATCGTGTTTTTTCCTTCGATCGTGGCGGCTTCGATACATTCCTGCATTTGAGAATGCTTGACCCTCCCGGGGGAGGCCACCAGATAAAGGTGATCTAAGAGGGGAGTTAAAAAGACGTTCGCTGATCCATCCAACAAGGGCGGCATATCGCAGATGACGATATCAAATCGTTCTCGAAGCTCATCGAGGACCTCAGGTAAGCGTTTATCTGAGAAAAACGATAAGCCGCTGGTGGAATCTGAAGTGCAGAGAAAGAACGTATTGGGTTGAGCTTCACTGTGGAAGCCGCACATTTCGTTGCGACCGAAGTAAATGGAAACATCGGTCATGTCGAGGCGTAACACCTTGGCTACGGACTCAAAACGAGTTTGGTCAAAGGTGCAATCTAAGAGGGCGATTCTTCGGTGGGTGCAATCACCTAACGACAAGGTGAGAATCAAAGAGATCCAACTGGTTCCCTCGCCACCTTGCGCACCGGTCAATCCAACCAAAGAGCCTAACCCAGTACTGTTACGTTGAGCTTCGATCACTTGACGAAGAATGGCATCGCGTAGCTTCTCTACGTGATGAACGAGCTTCTTATCGCCGATAGATTTCAGAAGGAAGCGAATGAAATTCTTATGGCGACGGATCTCGGCGGGCAGACGTACCTTGGGTGTCGAGACCGAAAGCGAGCGTTGATTCGAACTCGCTAAGGTCAACTCTTGTCCACCCTGCTTCGCGGGCTGCGTCGGCTGAGCCTCTTGTTGTTGTTCTTCTTGTTGAGTTTCTTCTTCTTTATCCATGACCACTTGGCTGCCGGTTGAGTAAGTTTTATTTTTTCTCTTCGACGATCTTTTTGATCGTTTATTCGCACTTTTTTTCAAAGCCAGGCTCCTCAGCGCTTTGGAATCACTCCCACCACGGGGATGTCGAACTCTTCAGTAATGTCGTGTTTAAATCTCATCGTTGTTCGAAGAGCTTCGAAAATAATCGCCAACAAAAGTCCAATCCCGATTCCGGCGATACACCCGATCATGAGTTTCCTCAGGGGGCGATAATCAATGGGGTCTAAGCCGACCAATGGGGGATTGGTGATGTTTACTTTTACTGCCATCTCTTGCTCAAGGTTAGCGCTGATCTTTTGATCTTCGCGCTGCATGTTCTCTAATTCTTCACGCGTATGTTTTACCTTTTGTAGCAAAACAACTTTTTCACCGTGAGTATTTAGGAATTTTGATTTCTCAAGGAGCAATTGATTGCGCGCGCTCTTTAGAGCTGCAATCTGTTGCGTAATTTGGGTGATTTGAGTTTGACGTTTTTGTTCGGGAGTATTTCCTAATGGAGTTACGACCTCAGCTTCACTTTCTTCGCCAGCTTCTCTTTTTGCCGCATTCTCGGCTTCTTGTTTGAGCCTTTCTTCATCTTCCTTGAGTTTCTGTTCTGCTAAGAGAGTGTCGGCTTTGATTTGCTCTTCTAATTTTTGTTCGTAAATGGCGATCTGTTTATTAACCGTCTTGACCGCATTACTCGTGTCTTGGAAACCATCGGCTTTGAGTTTTAAGAGCTGATCTTTATACCCTTTGAGTTGAAGCCTTAATTCAGCTGTTTCTGCACTATCTGTAGGCTCGGTAGATACGACAACATTTCCGTTACGATTGTGAGTGACAACTCGAGGGGATCGCTCAGCGACCGGCTGACTGATGGGAGTTAGGGTCACAATAATGAGGTGCTGTTGAAGGCTATCAATTTCAGAGCTCAAGGATTCGATCTGAAAAGTAAAATACTCAGGGGAGAACTTAGCTTGATCGGGATTTTTCTTCAAAAAGTCTTCGAGTGCCTTTTGAGCGTTTTCGTAATTTTGGGTGTAGCTTCCAATTCTAGATTGCTGGAAAGCGATGAATTTAGCTCGATTATCTTCATCGACTTGAAGATTGTAGGCTTCGATCCAAGTTTCAAGTTCCTTCTTGATGAGCTTTCTATCGGCGCCAAAAATCGTGAGTTCTACAGATTGAGAGGGGATATCGTAAGCGGCCATAGATCGTCTTTGGAAGCTTTCCATCGCCTCTCGAACTACTTTTTCACGACCAAATTCATCCGAAATAGGTCTATCAAAGCCTAACTCATCGGACAGCTTTTGTTTTGCTTGAGCAATCTTTTGCTTGATTCGATCCGGTAGCGAGTTGCGTTCTTTCTTCTTCTCTTGAGCTTGATCCTGACCCGTATTAATGATGATCTTTCGAAGCACCTTACTACTGGATAGCTCATTCACATGCTCTTCTAAAAGTTGTTGCACTTGGATTCGACTTACTGGGCGACCCGAGCGTTGTCGGGGATCGATGATGGTATCGAACAACTTTCCATCTTTAATCGTCAAAACCGCATTACCCTCATAGATCGGAACCATCTTCTTGATCGAGTACCAAGAGAATGCCGCTGCGACACAAAGAGAGAGCGCAATCCATCCCCATTGACGGGTGAGTGCGTAGAGCAACTCTGGAATTCGCGTGACGGTTCTAACCGCGCGAGCTCGAGTTCTCATGAGGGGATTTTGTTTTTGCGGACGTTGAGCTACTGCTGTAGGGGCAGAGCCAAAGTCATCGTACATAGGATCTGAAAATGGATCGTGGCGCATATGTATGTACCGTTTTTCATGAAGTGACAATATTTAGTTTTATGCATTAATTTAGTTCCTGTTTAATCAATAGGAACTAAGCCGAGTTGGAATCAACTCGGCCGCAAACGTAGGCTGACAGAGCCTGCGTTTGGCGGATTGAAAGCAAATCTATGATTTGCTGTAACGGTTGAAGCACACTCCGAAGGAGCTTGTTTCAACTAAAACTAAATAAGACACCATTCACGACCTGACGGAGTTAACCGAGTTGACAGATAGTTAAGATCTAATTCCCTTGGGGCTGTTTTGCGCGCACTGGATACAGCGTACTAAACGCCATCGCTAGCACTGAAATCAACAACCTCTACAGAGTTAAGATGTTATCGGATAATCAGTGATTGAAAAGAATTAACTTTCTAATCCAAACTGATTTGTAATAAAAAGTCTTTGGCGGGGTGATCCGAACGAGTTCGACTGACTCGTCCCTTTAAAAGACCATCCCTAAATTCTAAGACGCTTTTTCGATGAAGGCTAACGAGTAAGTTGTCAATATTTGCAAATCGTCTCAAATATCAGTTTGTCACCTACTGATCAGCATTTTCCTTTGTTTTATCAGCCTTAAGCTTTTCCAAATCGGGGAAGTGCGTTACCAGCTCTGGCAGGAAGCGTTTTAATGCTCCTTGTAGCCGTTCCTTCCCCACATCGATAGCATCCTTATTCACCGGTCCCGAAATCGTGATGATAGAGAAGTAGTGAATCCCTATCGTGTTCTTAGCTCTCATCTTAGACTCGCTGGGTTCGAAGTTCCCATCGAAGTAGAAGGTGTAGAGTGTGTAAATCGGGTTCCCGAGTTGATCTTTCCAAAGTAATTCGTTGAAGCGAATCGAGCCTTTGGGGTGTTTTTCCGCTAGCTCCGGAACGTTGATCGCTATCTTCGAAGTGTTTTCTAAATCGAGCCCTTGCCCGGGGAAGCATACCTCGGGATGGTGGATAGCGCTCGTGTTCCACTGAGAAACGTAGCCGACGTAAAACCAGAAAGACTGGCGGCCATTGTCGTAAAATCTTTGTAGGTAGTCGCTTACTCCGGCAATTTCCAGGGTGTGCTCGTCTAAAGCGGAGCGAGTTTCCTTCCACTGCTCTCCGGCGAGTCCCGAAGGAAATTTTGCCAAAGCCTTGGCAATTGGAACCGGAGGCAGTTTCGGGGCTTCGGCTCCGGTAAAGAGCTTCAGCACGGCTCCCACTCCGAAAATCGCGACAAGGATCTTTGCTCGTGACAGTTTCATGCTAGGCTCCTTGCTCTTGTTTGTTGGGAGCGACCCAATCGATCACTCGATAACAGCCAAATAGAAGTCCTAAACTTAGAACGAAGCAAACCAATCCTAATACCTCATGGGGCCAACCACTCGCTAAGGCTTCAATGTCCCAATGGACCCAAGCCCAAGCGATAATGAGCAATCTCAAAACGTTAACGGCGATCGTTATCGGGATGGCGAGAGCGACCAAAAGCACTCCCTTGACCATACCAGCTCGCAACAAATAAGCGAGTAGTGCTGCAGTTGTGACGATCGCCATCAAGGAGCGAATTCCACTGCAAGCTTCAGTCACTCCAAACGTTGCATCGCCAACGATCAGCACATTTCCCTGGGCTAAGGCGTTATCTCCGAAATTGTAGAGAACTCGAGCGGTAAGATCCGTAACGAGCTGTTGAAGTTTCAATCGAAACTTCGCCAAATGCCAAAGCGGTGGGGGAATCGAAAAGAGAAGAAAGACGAAGGGGAAAGGGGCTGCTTTCAAGAACTGAGTTCCTAAAACAAAGCCGACTCCACCTACTAAACCTCCGATGAGACCTAAACGCTTAAAGGAGTTTGTTCCACTAAAGTGTCCGAGAAACACGAGGAGAATCGATACGATTAAGAGAACTAAGCCGAAGCGATAACCTACGTTGGGAACTTTAGCGAGACGTTCTCGATTCGCCCATAGAATAATGCCGCTGATGAAAGGGATCGCAAACCCATGGGAAAAGTCAGGTTCCTTTTCCCAGTAGATCACGAGGTCACGAATCTCAGCCCAAAACATAGCGAGAAACGCAACGCAACAAAGAGCCAAAAAGATGGCTTCTTTTCGAAGGGTGTGAGATACCGAGTTGGATACAGAGTTCAAGTTTTCACCGATAATACTGTGAGGAATTCTCAACAGCTTTGTAAGAGAACTAAATTTAGTATCTATAATGCAAATTAACGTGAAACTGCTTCAAAGCGGAGCGAAAATAATTTCGTTTCCCGTATTTCTCATAGATTTTTGAGGCTGTCTGGGAAAGAATACTTGATTAGCTAAAGGCGGGCAACTTGGGTCTAACCCTCTTCGGTGATGTTCAATTCTGATACTTACGTATTTTAATGATTTGAACTGATTTAAAAAGATGGGTTAAGGAATGATTTGTCTCGACATTGTTCCGCTAATTGGTTGTGAGTATTAAACCAATGGTTCTCCATCCGATAATGAATCATGAGGAGCAACCAAAGGATTTCTGAATGGGTTGGCTTCCTTCGATCTCTCATCCTGGTGAGAGCGTAGGAAACATTCACAAATCCTTTTGTCGCCCGTTTTGAATCTTTAGCTATCTCTAAGCTCTTTAAAAACTAAGGGTCTAAAAGCAAACGAGTAGAAACGAAAGTCAACGATAGCCAACGATAGTTATCGTGAGTTGTCGTCTTTTAATCCTCGCCTTGAAGGCTAAAGAGGCAGCCAAAAGGTTAGGAAAGTAGACCGTTTGCGGAATTCTAATTCCCAAATTCATCTTGTCGCTAAGAGCAAAGCAAGTCCGATAACCTTCGGTTATTCAATCTCATTCTTCACTGTATAAATTTGGTTTAAACAGTCAGCTAATGAGGGAGTAAACCAAGTTGTTACAGAATCGATGCTCGAACTTTAAATTGTCGGGTTCGCATCGAGAACGAAGTTGGTGCAGTTGTCGGAATCGTAGTGCAAGGCTATCCTAATCTGTTCCCTTTTATCTTTGGGGCCGGCTATTTAGTGGGTTCGGGAGGGAGTGGAACAGATTTCGGGTAACTCGTTTCGTTGAGAGTATTAAAGGTGAAACGGTTTCCTGGGCCTGGAATGTGTAAAGCGTTTTGGGTTGATCTTTGAAGTTTTGGCAGCTCTGTCAATGGTCCAACGATCGCGGTCTGAGCACGCACACGCAACTTTACCGGTCGTTCTATCTCTATTTGAGATGGAAATCCATCGGTTGGTTCTAACGATGAGAAAATAATGGGATCGCTCTTATGAGTGAGCTTGATCTAAGCCAAGTATCTGATGCAGATATCGCAGTAGTTGGAATGTCAGTACGTTTTCCAGCTGCTCCGAATGTCGATAAATACTACCAACTCCTCCGAGATGGTGAAGAAGCCTTACGCCCACTCTCAGATGAAGATCTGCTAGCCTCGGGCGAGGATCCATCCTTACTTCAAGATCCAAACTACGTCAAAGCCGGAATGGTTTTGGATGGTTTTGATGAATGGGATGCAGGGTTCTTCAATTTCAGTCCTAAAGATGCGGCCATCATGGATCCCCAGCATCGAGTGTTCTTAGAGTGCTCTTGGGAAGCCATGGAGCACGCTGGGCATCCTCCATCTCGTTTTCCCGGTGCAATCGGAGTCTTCGCGGGCTCGGGTATGAACACCTACATGATGTACAACGTCATGACAAACCCTCAGCTGGTTAAAAGCGTAGGGTTCTTCCTCTTGCGTCACACCGGGAATGATAAAGATTTCTTAACGACACGAGTTTCCTACCAATTCGATCTCAAAGGCCCGAGCGTTAATGTTCAAACGGCCTGTTCCACCTCTTTAGTCGCGATCCATCAAGGGGCTCAAAGTTTGCTCCTCGGGGAATGTGATATGGCAATCGCGGGTGGAGTTACGATCGAAACGCCTCACGGACGAGGTTACCTCTATCAAGATGGTGAGATCCTCTCTCCCGACGGTCACTGCCGAGCCTTCGATGCCAAAAGTAAGGGAACGATCTTCGGGAGTGGTGCTGGAGTCGTTATTCTCAGACGTCTTCGCGATGCCTTAGAGGACGGAGACACTGTACACGCCGTTATTCGCGGTTCGGCCATTAATAACGATGGAGCAGGGAAGGTCGGTTACCTCGCACCGAGTGTTGAAGGTCACGCCGCTGCGATCTCCGAAGCCCTATCCGTTGCGGATGTGGATGCGGGTGACGTAGGTTACGTTGAATGTCACGGAACGGGAACTCCCGTTGGTGATCCCATCGAAATCAAAGCCTTCACTGAAGCTTATCGTCAACACACCGAAGAAACAGGATACTGTGGCATCGGTTCGGTTAAGTCGAATATCGGTCACCTCGATACGGCTGCAGGAGTGGCGAGCTTCATCAAAGTTGTTCTTTCACTCAAAAATAAACAACGCTTCGCCAGTTTAAACTTCGAACGTCCCAATCCGATTTTGGAGATCGATCAAACTCCCTTCTACGTCAACAACAAGTTGAACGACTGGGAAGTTGAAGAAGATAAAACTCGCTTAGCTGGAGTGAGCTCTCTCGGTGTGGGAGGAACGAACGCCCACATCGTTTTGGAAGAAGCATTACTTCATGCGCCTTCAAAAAATTCAGAGCGTGATTGGCGCTTGTTAACCCTTTCGGCGAAAACTCCCAACGCTCTCGATCTTGCGACGGATAACTTCCAGGCCTTTATTCAAGAAAATCCTGATGTCTCACTCGACGACGTGATCTATACCTATCAAGTCGGTCGTGAAATGTTTGAGCATCGTAGAGTTTTAGCCTTTACGGATCGGGATGAATTACTGAAAGCTCTCGAAGAGCGTGATAGTCAACGCTTAGTCTCGCAAAAACGAGCTGATAAAGACGCCGGAATCGTTTTCCTCTTCCCGGGTGGTGGAGCGCAATATCCCAATATGGGACGCGAGCTCTACCGAACGGAAAGTGTCTACAAAGAGATCGTCGATCGTTGTTTTGAAATTCTTAAAGGTCATCTCGATTACGACCTCAGCGACTTGATGTTCCCCAAAGATGAAGACATCGAAAAAGCAGCTCAAGAATTGCAACGCCCTCTGAATTCGATTCTCTCAATCTTTATTACCGAATACGCCCTTGCAAGACTCTGGCAAACATGGGGCATCGAACCTGTCGGCATGACGGGTCACAGCCTCGGAGAGTACACGGCGGCTTGTTTGGCAGAAGTGATGTCTTTAGAAGACTCACTCGCCTTAGTTGTTTCCCGTGGAAAAGTTTTTGAACGCATGCCCGAAGGCGGCATGGTCAGCGTTCCTATGTCAGAAGAGGAAGTACAGCCTCTCTTAGGTGAAGGGCTCTCCATCGCAGCGATCAACAACCCTGAAATCTGCGCGGTGTCGGGAACGGTTGAGGCCTTAGAAAAATTAGAAGCCCAACTCTCTGAAAAAGAAGTCGACTACAAACGTATTCGCATTTCAGTGGCGGCTCACTCTCCGATGCTCGATCCATTCTTGGAAGAGTTTGGGGCGGTGGCTAAATCGATCGAATTGAAGCCTGCGAAAATGGCTTACATTTCGAATCTCACTGGAACTTGGGTTCAGCCTGGAGACACTCCTGAGCAAGACTATTGGGTGAAGCATCTTCGCCAAACCGTGCGGTTCTCCGATGGCTTGAGTGAACTCTTACGGGATTCTTCGAACGTCCTTTTAGAAGTCGGTCCTGGATCCACACTCAGTTCACTCGCTCGCGCGCATCCCGATAAAGATCGCGAACAAGTCGTGATCTCATCTCTACGTCATCCCAAAGAAGAAATTCCTGACATGCAGTTTACTGTCACGAGTTTCGGTCGTCTTTGGATGGCAGGAGCGAAGATCGATTGGAAAAAATACTACGCCAGAGAACAGCGTAAGCGAATTCCGGTTCCCACCTATCCTTTTGAGCGTAATCGTTACTTCATCGAACCCGGTGAAGTACGTGCGGTTGGCGCTGGGGGAGAGGTCAGCTTAGCTCGCGTTGAAGATCTCAATAAATGGTTCTACACGCCTTCTTGGCGACTCGTTGACGAAATCCCTGAAGCGAGTGAAGAAAAACAAACTTGGCTGGTCTTTGCCGATGGCACTCCATTAGGAGCGGAAACGGTTTCTCGTTTACGTGAACGAGGTCACAGTGTGATCTCGGTTCATGAAGGGGACACCTTCTATCGATTTGATGACGATTCTTATTCGATCACGCCGGAACGTCGGGAAGACTACGAAGCACTCTTCAATGAACTCGCCGAACGAGAAGTTCAGCCGCAACGGATCCTCCACATGTGGTTGGTGACGGATCGCGAAGTGTATCGTCCCGGATCGAGTTTCTTCCATCGTAATATGGAGCGCGGTTTTTACAGCTTGCTCTTCATGGCTCAAGTCTTTGGCGATGAACACAAAGAAAACCCGATTCACATCACTGTGGTTGCTAATGGCATGCAGCGAGTCAGCGATGAACCTTTAGCTTATCCCGAAAAGGCGGCGCTCTTTGGGCCTGCTACCGTGATTCCACGAGAATTCCCGGGAGTGACCTGCGAAGTCGTCGATGTCGATCTTTCTTATTTGGTGGAACAAAACGAAGGGTCTCAACGACTCGATCGTTGGGTTCAAGAAGTTGAAGCCGTTCGCCCCGATGAAATTGCGGCGTATCGTCAACAAGGGCGACTCGTTCGTATCTTCGAGCCGAATAACCTCGCGGCTCCGGCTGAAGAAGCTGAATTGAAGCGATTGAAAGACGGTGGTGTCTATGTAATCACCGGAGGCTTGGGAGGCATCGGTCTATCTCAAGCTGAATACCTCGCTGAAAGAACAAAGTGTAAGCTCGCTTTGGTCGGTCGATCGGGATTGCCTCCAAGAAAGTCTTGGGACAGTTGGTTGAAGACTCACGGTAATCGCGATGCGGTGAGTACAAGAATCTTAAAAGTTCGAGAACTCGAAGAACGTGGGGCTGAGGTCCTCACGTTTAAAGCGGATGTCGCCAATATCGAAGAGATGCGCCAAGCCATCGATCGAACACGAGAACACTTCGGTGCGATCAATGGAGTCATTCACGCTGCGGGTATCCTCGACGATGGGCTGATTCAAGTAAAGACTCACGCTGAAGTCGAGAACGTCTTCGCCAGTAAGATTCACGGTACAAGAATATTAGATGAATTGCTTGAGAACGATAAACTCGATTTTATGGTCGTCTTTTCTTCGACCAGTTCGTTCTTAGGCTCGGCTGGGCAAGTGGATTACGCGGCTGCTAATGCCTTCTTAAATGCGTTCGCGGCTCAACGATCTGCGCGAAATCCCGATTGCTATACCACTGCCGTGTGTTGGGGTATTTGGCAGGATGTCGGTATGGCAGCTCGTTTGGCTCAAGGAGATGAAAAACGCCTCACTCCCGGAAACGTTGATTTTGAACGTGCTGAGCATCCTCTCTTGCTTCAACGTATCGTCGATACAAAAGAAGAGGTGGTTTTCGCGACAGAGCTTTCCTGTGAAGATCACTGGGTGCTCGATCAGCACCGAACTAAAGAAGGCCACGCCGTGATTCCAGGTACGGCTTACCTTGAGATGGCGCGCGCCGCCTTGGCGGGTAAATCAGGTAAGGCAGTAGAAATTCGTGACCTGTTCTTTACGAGCCCTCTTCAAGTTCCTGACGATCAAGTTAAAGAAGTTCGAGTCACTTTGAGAAAAGAAGATGACTCTTATCGCTTCGAAGTGGCGAGCAAAGCCGAAGCTACGGCTTCAGGTTCAGAAACCTGGTTGCCCCACGTCGAAGGGGATGTGCTCTTCATCGATAACCCTGAAGAAACCTTTGTTTCTAAAGCCGAGATCTCTTCTCGTTTAGATCCCAACAAGTCCAATGAAGATGCTGACGGAATTAAAACCGGGCAGGAAGAACACCTTCAGTTTGGTGGTCGTTGGCGAAACTTGATTCGCGAAGAGTTCGGGGAAAAAGAAGCATTGGGGCACTTAGAGCTTCCCGACAAATTTACTGAAGATCTCGAGTCTTACGTTCTTCATCCCGCAGTCTTAGACCTCGCTACGGGTTTTGCGATGCCCCTGATCGATGGTTACGAAAACTGTGACGATCTCTACGTTCCTATTCAGTACCATCGAGTCAAAGTGTACGCTCCGATGGCGCGTAAGGTTTGGAGTCACGTCCGCGGGGCAGAAGACAATCATATCGATAAAGAACTCGCTCGGTTTGACGTTACGATCTTCGATCATGAAGGCCGTGTGTTAGTTGAAGTTGAAGACTTCGAAATTAAGCGCATCGGACCTTCCTCTGCGTTTGGTGCGGGTGGTCCTCAGGATGCGGATCAAGCGAATCGTTCAAACCTCAGCGAGCAAGAGCGTCAATTCCAGTTCTTGCTCTCTCAAGGAATTCGTCCTGAAGACGGAACGGAAGCTCTGTTCCGCGTCATCGAAAAGGGACGGGCTCAACAAATCGTGGTGAGTTCGGTTCCCTTAGATGCCTTGATTGAACAAGCGAGAACGCTTCAAGAAGCTGAAGGCAGTGGGGAGAAATTCACCCGTCCGAGTCTCGCTAGTGAATACGTTGAACCTAGGGATGATGTGGAGACGGCTTTCGTCGAAATTTGGGAAGAGCTCTTAGGGGTTGACCAAATTGGAGTTCAAGATGATTTCTTTGAACTCGGCGGCTACTCCTTGATCGCTGTTCGACTCTTCAATAAGGTCAAAAAGAAATTTGGCATCGAGTTCCCACTTTCCGTCTTGTTTGAAGCCCCGACGATTGAGAAATGCGCCAACTTGGTCAAGGCCGAGATTGGCGATACTCAAAGTGATGACTCCGGGGATGGCGAAGCCCAACCTAAGGGAATGAAACACTCATTACTCGTTCCCCTTCAAGCGGTCGACGATACTCAAAAGCCACCCTTGTTCATGGTTGCCGGAATGTTCGGGAACATCATGAACCTTCGACATATCGCTTCTCACTTGGAAGACGATCAACCTTTCTATGGAATTCAAGCTCGCGGGCTCCTCGGAAACGAAACGCCCCACAATTCCTTTGAAGCCATGGCGAAGGATTACATCGATGAGATTCAAAAAGTTCAGCCTGAAGGTCCTTACTTTTTAAGTGGATTCTCCGGTGGTGGAGTTACGGCTTACGAAATGGCTCAGCAGCTCAAGGCTCAAGGACACGAAGTCGCAGTGGTGATCATGTTGGATACCCCGGCGACGACGGCTCCGAAGATCAATTTCAAAGACAAGCTGAAGCTTCATTGGATCAAAATCAAAGAACACGGCCTCGGTTACTACAAACAGTGGAAGCTCGAACGTGAGAAGTGGCAGAAAATACTTGAGGAGCGCGAAAATGCCCGTCAAGATACTGGGCAAGCCGCTCAGTATCGATCTCAAGCGATCGGTGACGCTTTCTTAGAAGCTGTTCACAGTTATCAACCCAAGACCTACGAGGGCAATATCGTTTTGATTCGTCCTCCATTAGCCGAACGCTACGTTTTGGGGCCGGGAAGAGTTCTCAATGAAGATCGAGACCTCATCACCTTGGATAATCACTGGGGACCCTATTTACCGAACGGCTTAGAAATTGAGATGGTGAGTGGTGACCACGATAGCATGGTTCTTGAACCTAATGTGCGCGTCTTGGTCTCGAAGCTCAACAAGCACTTGAAGAAAACGCAAAAGCAGCTCGGATTGATTCCAGACTTGGATGATGACGAAGAGAGCTGGAAGGGCGCGAATTCGGAAGGCGCGTTGACGCACTCGCAGTAGCCGTAAAGTAGCCGGCTCACCCTGTGAGCCGGTACGGCAGTCGTGAGAAGCTTTTTCCAGCTCACTAGATGAACTGGCTGTTATCGTTCAAAAATAAATTCGTAGCATCAATTATTGAAGCGAGTAGTAAAGGGTAGCTTTACTTTCAATTAACGCTTCTTCGTTATTTAAATCAAATGTGGTGCTATTTCCGGCTCACGGGGTGAGCCGACTACTAAAAGCAACCAGCAGAAACGGGAAACAAGATGAGTATATTTGTACCTCTCATCATGTTTGGGTGGATCCCTATGATCCTCCTTTTGTTTATGCTGATGCCCGCCCGTCGCGCAGTGATTATCGGATTTATCTTTGCGTGGCTCTTCCTACCTAACGCGGAATACCGCATCCCTGGACTCCCCGATTACACCAAGATGTCAGCGACATGTGTGGGAGTTTTCTTAGGGGGATTGCTGTTCGATCCCGAAAAGCGGCTGAGTTTGTTTCGGCCTTCCATGATCGATATTCCGATGGCCGTGTTCTGCTTTTGTCCTGTTATCACCTCGATCACCAATAAGCCTTTGCCCCTTTGGCACGGAATGGCTACAGCGGTCGAACACATGATCACGTGGGGCATTCCTTATTATTTGGGTCGCGTTTATTTTTCGGACCCTCGATCCATCATGGAGTTAGGAAAAGGAATTATCCTAGGTGGGATCGCTTACATGCCACTGTGTGCCATCGAGCTTAGGATTAGCCCTCGTCTCCACAAAATCGTTTACGGATTCAAATTGATCGCTAGCCATCAATTGAGTCGAGCCGGTTTAGGTGGCATATCCGGCTACCGCCCTCAGGTCTTCATGTTGAATGGACTGATGTGCGGGATGTGGATGTCAGCGAGTACCTTAGTTTGTTTTTGGTACATGATGTGTGGAACTTGGAAAAAGGTTCTTTGGGTCAAGATCAGTTTCGTCTTTCTGGCTTTGTTCGTGATGCTGGTCCTGTGTAAAGCGACGGGTGCCTTAGGGCTCTGTATCGTGGGAATGCTGACCTTAACCTTCATCAAGTTCACTAAAATGAAGTGGCCCATTTTGGTTCTCTTAGCCTTAACACCGCTTTACATCGGGCTCAGATCCACCAATGTCTGGACGGGAATGAACGCTGTCGATTTGGTGGTTGAGCATGTTAATGCGCGGAGGGCTCAATCCCTTCAGTTCCGTTTCGAGAATGAAACGATGCTCGCCGAGCATGCTTGGAACCGCCCCTTTTTCGGTTGGGGTGGGTACTCCAGGGCGATTCCCCGTGATCCAGAAAGCGGTGAGAAAGCCACGATCGCGGACGGTTTTTGGATTATCACCCTCGGGCAACACGGTTGGGTGGGAGTGGTCAGCTTCTATCTGATTTTGTTGATCCCTGGTTTATTTTTATGGAAGTACCTTCCGGCGCAGTATTGGGCGGATCCCCGTTATGGGCCCATAGTGGTCTTGGCAACGTTATCGGGCTTATATTCTGTCGACTGCCTTCTCAATGCGATGATCAACCCTGTCTTTATGGTTGCTGTCGGAGGGATTACGGGATGTGTCTCTGTTATACGCATGCGCGCCTTGGGACATGTGCCCTCGCGGGTTCCTCAGATGGCTCCGGTGGCGACTTGAGATTCGTTATTTCCTCCAAATTAGAGGCTTTTTATAGGGCGTTGTGAACCTTTATAAGATTCCCCTTAACTAGCCCGGAGCGTAAGCGACGGGATACGTCATCATGCCGAAATCGCTAATGGCCTGTTTTTTATGGATCGCTTAGGTATTTAGCTTCCACCCATGGAATACTTTAGCTCTGTCCCGTCGCTTACGCTCCGGGCTAGTTAATTTTGTGGCTCCTGATTGTTACGTTGATAATTAATTCCCCGCCCCACGATTCAGATTGCCTGCTCCGAGGTCGATAAAGATCCTATATAGAGTCTAAGCACATTGATGATTCGAATGACTCCAGTCATTTAGGATTCCCGTAACATTCCTCCGATGAGCCAACCTGATCACAAAACTTTTCTCCAGTTGCGCTATTTTTCCTCATTGGATGCTCTCCGTTTTTTGAGCATCGTGAGTGTGGTTTGGCATCACACCGCTCCGCGTTGGGAGTTCCTTCCCGGTTCGGCGAGAGGATTCTTAGGGGTGGATATGTTCTTCGTGATCAGTGGATTTCTGATCGTCACTCTGCTGTTAAGAGAGCGCGATAATACCTCCGAGATCTCACTGAAGAATTTTTATATGCGGAGATCGTTGAGAATCTTCCCGCTTTATTACGCGATACTTTTAGTTGTCGCGGCGATGTTCTTATTTGTTAAGCCCGATTCAGAGCACGCTCCGAAATACTTTGCTGACTTTCCCTACTTGATGACCTATACATCCAACTGGGTTCATTTAGATTGGGTGTTCATGGGTTTGACGTGGTCGTTAGCAACTGAAGAGCAATTCTACTTACTCTGGCCTCCGATGGAGAAGTTCCTGAGGAAGTTTGCGATTCCTTTCCTGATTGGATTTTTAATCCTCAATCAATTGGTCAATTTCAAACTTTTAGAATCTCCTTTAATTAGCCTTTTAGGAGAGGATTTTCGAAAATTAGAAATTATTCAAATCACCTTCACTCCTATCTGCTTAGGAGTCTTGCTCGCTCACGTTATGCACTCGAAGAAGGGATTTGACGTTTGCACCAAGATCGTTGGAAGTCGACACGCGACTTGGATCTTCTTGGTGATCTTAATTGGAATTGGAAATATTCCCGGAGATTTTGCGGGTTGGCCTCGCTTAGCGACTCACATTTTTATGCTACTTCTTTTAGCGAGTGTGGTGATCCGAGATGATCACTCCCTGGTAAAGCCCTTCCATTGGAAATGGGTTCGTCGAATCGGAGTGCTTTGTTACGGAATTTACCTTTTCCATAACATCGCTAAGTACGGGGTGATCATGATTCTCAATAAGGTGGGATTTGAGAAATCGGATATCAGGGATTTGGTCGAATTCTTATTGACCCTGGTCGTCGTCATTCCGATGTCCGAGCTGAGCTTCCGCTTCTTTGAAATGCCGTTCTTGAAGCTGAAGTCGCGTTGGACGAAGAAGGAAGCAACTTAGTCCGTACGCTCCGAGGCTGTGAATTTTTTAAGATCTCCAACTTAACTAGCCCGAAGCGCTAGCGAGGGGCCGGAATGAAAACCCTTGCCCCTCGCTAGCGCTTCGGGCTAGTTAAGGCTTTATTTCTAATAGATTGGGATCCGACTCCAACCTTCCTTAGCATTCAGATTAATTTATAGGCTTCGTAGAAATCCCTAAACGGGCAGCTCGTTTTGGCTTTTAGAAACTCAAGAGTTAGTTCGTCGAAGTCAAGTTCTCCTCACGCGGAGCGTGAGGACTACTTTCCTGCGCTTTCGAGTCCTTCTCATCCGCACCTTTAAAGTAGCGCATCAACTTGGCGACTTCGGTTTCGGCGTTGTGGTGCTCTAAAACTAACTCTCGCCCATTTTTTCCCATCGCTTCCATCGTTTCGGTGGGGCAGTTTAAAGCTTCTCGCATCGCTTCGTGCAGCTCGGAAGCAGACCCAGCAGTTGTGATCCATCCACTTTCTCCTTCGCGAACGAGTTCCGGAATGCCCGCGATACGGGTGGTGATCACTGGACGACAAAGCGATAGTGATTCCATGATCGTTACCGGTAAACCTTCGGCGAAGCTTGGCATCAACAAAGCGCGCGACTTCAAAATCTCCTCGCGAACTTCAGAGCTATCCATCCAGCCCGTTAAGGTCACATGATCTTGGAGTTGGTACTCTTCGATCTTTTCTTCGATCTGAGGTCTTAAATCGCCATCTCCCACGAGGACGACTTCAAAGTTGTGCCCTTCATCGCGAAGGACCTTTGTGGCTTCGACGACTTGAACTTGCCCTTTTTCTGGACAGAACCTTCCGATACAAACGAATCGGTGTTTATCGGGCAGCGGAGTGAAGGGGGTGTCTAAGAAGTCTCGTTTGAGTCCACAGTGAACGATCTTCAATCGATCCCAACATTCTGGCGGAGCGAAGATCATACACTGACTTCGACAGAAATCGGTGATACAGGCCGTGAATGAAGTTCGGTTGATCATGTCACCCAAACCCCAGTTGTTGGGTTCAAAGAAGATCCCAGGGCCGTGAACCGTCATACTGAAGGGAATCTCCGTGAGGTTGGATGCCAGCATGGAGATGACCCCGCTGTTCATGGGGGTGTGATTGTGAATATGATCAATTTTCTTGGCTTCTAGTTGCTGTGCGAAGTAGCAAGCTTCCAAGAAATAGGCAATTTGTCGGATGCGATTTTTGAATCCCTGCTTTCCGCTTCGCCAACTCATTTTGAGAGTTTCGAACCATTTACCGGGACTGCGAAAGAAATAAACGACAGTGGCTACCAGAAGTTTCAGGGTGTTCCCATCGAGAAGGTAGGTCGTGTTATTGATTTCGTTCCGTAAAACTTCTAATTTTGTGTGTTGATCTGGGGTTTTACGGGCCGAGAAAGTGTGAACATCGAAACCATTTTGTCGTAGAATCTCTACTTCCGTTCTGACGAAGGTGTCGGTGGCGCGAGGGTAGATGCTCGTGATATAGGCTATTTTCATGTCAGAACGAGGATTGAGGTCCAAAGGGTGTACAAGATTGAGTAAAGACCCAATCGATCTTGATGCTTAAATGACAAAGGTTCTCTATGGAACCCATTAAAAGTACCCACCTTTGAATAGAGCGTCAAATCGGCCCTGAAGTATTACCGGAGCCTCAAGCCTTCCCAGTTGCCAAGAATGCTATAAGACTATATATATCAGAAGAGGATTCATCCTTTTTGATATTCGGACAAGCCCGCCATCGAGCGTTATTTTTTAACGCCCTTTGGGGTCTTCCGGCAAGCTTAGCTCCGGAAAAATGATGGGTTTTGTCTTCGGCGGAGGCGCACAGTGAGACTCCATTCGGGGATCATCTCTATCTATTTCTTCGTTCACTCTTAACAGCACAACATTCGGGCTGGATGAGTTTCTGTTATTCAGCAGGGACTCATTACAAAGCCTGGAGGAAGTTGAGAATCTCGATCTCAACGGGTAGGTCGTTAAAACACTAAAATTGATTGGCTTCTAATGAGTAGACGCTACGCCCTGATCACTCCTTGTCGCGACGAAGCAGATTACGCCCGCGTGACTCTAGACAGTGTGACTCAGCAAACAGTTCCCCCGACGCTTTGGTTGATCGTCGATGATGGATCGACGGATGCCACGCCTGAGATCTTAGCGGAGTACGAACAAAAGTTTGATTACATCAAAGTCGTCCGACGAGAACCCGATGGGGGACGTCGGGTAGGCCCCGGAGTGATCGAAGCCTTTTACTTTGGCTACGACACGATCGATCCCGATGATTTTGATTATGTTTGTAAATTCGATTTAGATTTAGATCTCCCTCACGTTTACTTCGAAACCTTGATGGAGCGCATGGAAGCGAATCCAAGGATTGGAACGTGTAGCGGAAAACCTTACTTTCCTCATCCGAGTACTCAAGAACTCATCAGCGAAGGCTGTGGAGATGAGATGTCGGTAGGGATGACAAAGTTTTATCGTACGGAATGCTTCAAGCAGATTGGAGGATTCGTACGAGAGGTGATGTGGGATGGCATCGATTGTCATCGGTGTCGGCAATTGGGTTGGATTGCCTGTAGTTGGGATGATCCTGAAATCCGGTTCACGCATCTGAGAGCGATGGGATCCAGCCACAAAAGTATTTGGACCGGTCGGAAGCGTCATGGGTTCGGGCAGTACTTCATGGGTACTGGCTTTCTTTATATGTTAGCCAGTTGTGTATTTCGAATGACCCATCCACCGGTGGTCATCGGATCATTGGCCATGTTTTGGGGATTCTTCACGAGCTGGATTCAAAGAAAAGAACGTTATGGAGATGCTGATTTCCGTAAATTCTTAAGAAGCTATCAATGGGCTTGTCTCCTTCAAGGAAAATCCAAAGCAACAGATTCCCTGAACGCTCAACAAGAGAGTTCGTGGAATCCTCCCCAGGGAACACTGACGCAAACCAAGGAGGGTACGTCTTGAGTTCTACCGTATCCGAGGGCTCGGAGGCCCCAGTGACCGACATTAAAGAAACCGATGCTTCTACCAGAAGAGCACCCTTCCCGATGGTGAAACTCGGGAAAGTGGATGTGCATTCTGTAACTGAAGAACAAACTGTTCAGTACATCCTCGACGAATTAAAAGAAGATCGTGGGGGAACTGTCATCACACCGAACATCGACCATCTGGTTCGTTGTGATCGGCTTCCGGAATACTTTCAGCAGGTTCAGGATGCCAGTTTAGTCGTCGCTGATGGTATGCCCTTAATTTGGGCGAGCAAGCTTCAAGGCGAAGCCCTTCCCGAGCGAGTGGCCGGTTCGAACTTGATCTCGAGTTTGTCCGAAGGCGCTCAAAAGGAAGGCCGTTCTCTCTTTTTGTTGGGTGGATCTCCGGGAACTGCCGAAGCAGCGGCCAAGGTCTTAACAACTCGCTACGAAGGCCTCAAAATCGTCGGGACCAATTGCCCCGATATGGGTTTTGAAAAAGATCCTGAGATGATGGAAGCCTTGAAGAAAGAAGTTTGCGATGCTGAACCCGACATCGTTTTCGTCGCCTTGGGTTCACCGAAACAAGAAAACTTGATTAAGGATCTCTACGAACACTTGCCAAAGGCTTGGTGGTTGGGCGTGGGCATCAGTTTTAGTTTTCTTTGTGGGGATGTTCAAAGAGCTCCTCGTTGGATGCAAAAAACGGGTTTGGAATTTCTTCATCGCTTGCTTCAAGAGCCGAAACGTTTAGCTAAGCGTTATCTTGTCGATGGAGTGCCCTTCGCCATCAAGCTTCTAACGATTTCATTTTTCAGAAGATTTCGCTCGCGTTCAAGCGCCGAGCTTCCTAAAACCTAAATTGAATGAGTCAGATTTAAACATGGCGAGTGAAGTAGACAGTAAAGTTCAAGTCGAAAGTGACGTACCCGTGAATACGAGCGAGTCCTCTTCAGCTGTAGATCATTCATTAAGTGGTTCAGCTAGCATCGGCGGGATCTTCGGCACGAGCCGTTGTGGATCGACTTGGCTGGGCGCGATTTTAGATAGCCATCCCGACCTCGTGTATCGCTTTGAGCCTTTTTCCCGCGCAAAACAAAATCCGGCAGCACGAAAATTGCGAACGATCGTGGAGTCGGATGTTGAAGAAGGTTCTTGGAAGAAGCTTTACTACACGCTTCTCGATGCGAATCCTTCGGTCGACAAGCCTCCGTTCTTCAAAAAGACTTTTAACCTTAAATTGAAGCCAGGAAGGAAGTTTCTCTGGGCCGCTGCCAAGAGAGTTCCGGGATTCAGTCCCATTTATAAGCTCTTTTACACTCCTTCAGAAAACCCAGCGATCGTCTTCAAAGAAGTCAACAAAGAGCGGTACATGAGCACTTTGATCGATGACTTCAATGTTCCTGTCGTTTATTTGATGCGTCATCCCTGTGGAGTGACTTGGTCGCATCTCAAAGGCCAAGAAATTGGAGTGATGCTCTCGAACCGTGAAGACGACCTTCAACAACGCCTCGATGAGCACCATCCAGGATTACTCGACGAAATTGGAATTCAGTACGAAGACCTGACGAAACCGCAAAAGAGAGCCTTGCTCTGGCGTATATCTGTTGAGGATGGTTTGAAGCACACTGAGAAAAAGAGTGTGATTCCCATCGTGTACGAAAATCTTTGTCACGATCCCCTCCCTGGAGTTCGTCAAGTTTTCGAGCATTTCGGGTTGAGCGTGCCGGAACAAACAGAAGAGTTTCTTAAAGAGAGCTCTCAAGAGTCCATGATGAGTCGCATCAAGCACGGTGAGATGAGTAACGCCTATTTTTCAGTCTTTAGAAACTCATCGGAGATGGCGAACAAGTGGTGCGACCAAATGCCCAAAGAGTGGTGGCCCGACATCAAAAAGGTCATCGAAAGTTCTCCCGCCTACCAATTCGGTCTCGAGCACGGGAATTGGGTAGAACTCTAATATTCAAACTTTAAATTCCCTAAGTAAGCCCGGAGCGTAAGCGACGGGATCTTCAGTCATCGAAAGTTCTCCTGCCTACCAGTTCGGCTTGGGGTATGGCAATTGGGTGGAACTGTAAGATTAAATTTTTAAATACCCTTAGTAAGCCCGGAGCGTCAGCGACGGGATCTAGATCTATATTCCATTTGATCCCGACGCTTACGCTCCGGGCTTACTAAATGATCCTCTTGTCTATTTTCACCCTAAAATTATCATCCCCGCCTCAGGGGCTGAGCCGACTACTTCTAAGCCACCTTCCCATAATAATTTTAACAATCCTTATGAATTGTGCTGCTAAGTGAAGCGATTTATCGGAACTGGAATCTTCACATTCTGGGAACCACTTTGTTGATATAAAGAACAATTGGCTGTAGTTTAGATCTATTCAAGGGCCGAAAATAATTTTGCCGACCTACCCATCCATACGAGTTGTAATTTTAGTTTCAGCGATTCATCGCTTAACCCATTTTACATTCGTTGGTCTTTAGAGCAGGCATCGAGGTCAGTTTCAAAGTGGGCTTGGTATGAGCCGCTGTTCACTTTTTTAGAAAGAATTGAATTCTCAAAGCTAAGATTTCAATCTTCTATCGTTGAAATTTATTGGTTTGAGTCTTCCTCCTCGTTTGTTTTGGGCGACACTCCCATGAGCAGGGATGCTGAAACGGACTGTTAGGTAATTTTTAAAAAGATCCAATAACATCGTTATATTCTGTCGGCCTGAGACATGGATATAGATGTTTGGTGTTTGAACCTCTTCATTCAATTGAAAGAGTTTACAGTCAACTTATCGGAATCACTTGTAATTTAAGCATGATAGTGATTTCCCTGAGTGTTGGCTCATTTTTCAACCAACGAAGAAGAGATTCTAATGCTTTGAGTATTTGCAGGAGAATAAAGTGGTCACCTCACGAACTCATCAGCCTTTTTCCGAAGTCCAAAGAACGGGATTCATCCCTGATAGTTTGTCGAAGCTACGCGCAATGATTTTGCTGGCGGGAAGGCTTCGGCCTTGCCCCATGGCTCAATCCGTTGGCCGTTCCACTCTCGATCTCCCTGTCGATGATCAAAGAACTGTCGTTTCCTACTGGGCAGAGAGCATTCAAGAGCTCAAGTACTCCTTAGGGAGGCGTGAGCTCCCCGTTCGTCTCTTGCTCGATCGAGATTCTCGTTCTCCTGAGTCTTTGGATGCAAATGAGCATACCAGTTGGACGGTTGAACGGGATTCAAACGACTATCGCGGGACTGCAGGAGTGCTCATGGATGCCTGCAGCCAATACGACAAAGACGATTACATCTTGGTTGCCAATGCCCATCAACTGCTGCTCGAACCTCTGGTAGAGGTCGTCACAGAGATGGCGAGAAACCCTTCTGATGTTTGCTTGGTCGGCCACAAAGAAGGCACCCCTGGAGGTCTATTCCTGATCCGTTGCGGAGCCCTGGCTGAGGTCGCTCCTATCGGCTATGTAGATCTCAAGGAGATGGCACTTCCCGATATTGCAAAAGCCCATCAAGTGAAGGTGATTCATCGGGATCAACCCACAGCGCTCCCCATTAAATCGGTGGAAGAATACCTCAAAGGTTTACGCCGCTTTCATCAGAACTCGAATGGGGTTCAAAACTCCGCAACGAGAATCTCCGATCCTTTCCAAGAGGATTGGCAATCCGCATTCAACATTATTGAAGATGGGGCTACAGTCGACCCTCGTGCCGTGCTCTTTGACTCCGTTGTACTCAAAGGAGTCAAGGTGGAAGCCGAGGCTATCGTCGTTAGAAGTTTGCTTTCAAACTCGGCCACGATCTCTACAAAACAGACCGTGATCGATAAAACGATCTCCTGAAGCTCAAATGGGTTCCCATAAAGTGTAAAGAGCTCTTTATGGTGTGCTTACCTGGTTTTATCATTAAGTTACTTTGTTCTAATGGTTTATGATATCTGGCCGTCCTCGGGGATCGCTTGGAGCCATAGAAGTCATGAAATTTCAGCAACTTATGCGATTTTTCTACAATTTTAGGTGAGCACTTTGTAAAGTCCTTTTTTACAATCGAACCTGGTTGAAAGGTTCTCGGCGGATGACCCAATCCAATCTCAGCTCCAACTAAGCATCTCTGATGCGTCAGAGAATCCCTTAGTTCGAAGTATGTAAAGATTCTCTAATTCAAAAAATGAGGATCGATTGGGTACTCAGCTTACTTATACAAATCAATTACGAATTCAAAGTTCTCTGCTATTGGAGATATTCGTTTTACAAACGAGCGAATGATCCGGGGGATTAGGAGAGAGATGAGTTCCGTAGTTGTAGACGAGTCTTCAAGATGAGAGAGTACAAAAATTTTGGACTCTCTAGGGTGTGAACTCTCCGACAGGAGGGCATGTGATAACCCCTGAAAAGACTTTAGCTTTTTAATGGGAGCTGAGGTCGGTTAATAAGCTCATCGGGAGCTTATCGAAGACTTGTTTCTTGGCCTGTTGCAGCGGAAGGGGCCTTCTGAGTTGATTGCAGCTCAGAGGTTGCTGTGTAAACGGCCAGCTTAGTTACGAGGAAGAAAAAAATGTCTCCAAGTTGGGGTTTCAGAGCTTGGGTATTTGTTTGCCCATAGTTTTGATCTTTTACTTGGATGCAGTTGGTCAATGTAGGTAGGAACCATTCCACGCAAGGATGAGTTAAGTTAAAATTTGTTGGATGATCGTTGGGGTGTTGAAACGAGCCAACAACTGAATCGAAGTGTTGGTGGAACAAATTTTAATTCGAGTCTCATTTGAGCGAGTTGGGTTGGACAAATGTTAAAACCAAACCTCCCAATCTCAAATCCCCCTGAGATTCCAGAGATCAGAGAGCGGTCTGATCTATCGGTATCTCACGAAATTGAGTTTCCCACTCTCTGGGGTCTCAATCCGATCGAATTGCATGATCGTTTTTGGGCAGCAAAGAAGATTCAAGTGGTTCGTCGTGGAGCTCATGAGGAGATTCACTCTGAAGCAGAGCACTATCTCCTTCTCACCGAAGAAGCTCTCACCATCTTCCCTCTTCAAGGACTAGAAGACCACATCAAATGGTTGCGTCCCCGGTTGTTGTATCTCCGAATTCACGATAAACGTGAGTCGGGTTACCGCGAATGGGTTCAGACGAGTGGTGAAGATCAAAAATTCTGTGGTTTTGAACGCTGCTACGGCACGGTTAAAACTCGCCGCACTTTAGTTGCCATCACCTCCGATGCCAATATCGCGGAATTGTGGCGTGACGGAGTTGCAGACGAAGATCCGTGGGCGCGTTTCAGTAAAAGAATTCCTGAAGCAGAAAGTTATTCTACTTCGATCCCTGGACGCTATCACAGCTCGAGTTCACGTGAAGATGCTCGTCTGTGTGTCGAAGACCTCCTTCATGTTTGGGAAAGTCCCGAAAATGAGTTAAGTAATTTAGAGCGTATCGATAGCCAAATTCTCCTCCACAAGGAATCGGAGATCTCTTCGTCGGTCAATACGATCGGTAAAGTTTGGATCGGTGCCGGAAGAAAGATTGAAGGGGACATTCACGTCATCGGACCTACGATTCTGTGGGATTCCCCGGATTCACGCCCGCAGTGTGATCCTCCCCGTTGGAAGGCTGCCACCGCAAATTGGGTGGGAGCGAAAGATCTTCCTGCCGATCAGGTTCTCACCAATATCAAACCCAAAAAACTCCTGGGTAAGCGCGCCTTCGATGTTTTATTCGCATTGGGAATCTTGGCGTGCACCCTTCCTCTCTATCCCTTGATCATGCTTTGGATCTATATCCAAGATGGTCGCCCCTTCTTCTTTGCTCATCGTCGGCAAACCTTAGGTGGGCGCAACTTCCCCTGTTTGAAGTTCCGTACCATGAGGAAGGACGCCGAGAAGATCAAACATAAGATCATGCAAGAGAACCAAGTTGATGGTCCTCAGTTCTACATCGAGAATGATCCTCGTTTGATTAAAGGCGCTAAGTGGATGAGGAAATTCAAAATCGACGAACTGCCTCAGTTCCTCAACGTCTTAGTGGGTGACATGTCTGTCGTCGGCCCTCGGCCCAGTCCTACTGCCGAAAATCGCTACTGTCCTCCTTGGAACGAAGCTCGCTTAAGTGTTCGAGCTGGAGTCACAGGCTTGTGGCAAGTTAAGCGAACTCGAAAAGAAGGATTAGATTTCCAAGAGTGGATTCGCTACGACATCCAATACGTCGAGAACCTCAGTTGGAGGCTCGACATGAGGATTCTTTGGAAGACGATTAGTATCACCTTAAAAGGTAAGTAAGGTAGTAGGCACACGCTGTGTGCCGTCGTGGTAGGCTCGACCTTCGAGCCGTACGAAGCGAATTCATTCTATTGATTCGTTTAGCGTGAATAACACTCAAGCTTTACTTGAAATAAATCCTACTTAATTAGCCCGAAACGTAAGCGAGATAATTTATCTCCTCGTTAACGTTTCGGGCTATTTTTGTTAATTGAGGTTTTAATAGCTAACTATAAGTAGATGCTCGTTCCGCGGGCAGGCTTAAAATCTGCGTCACCACTTTGGAAAAATCTATTGGGTTAAGTTCGAGTATTTCATTCCTTGAACTTCGATTAACCAGTGGGATTATTACTTGGATCTATTGAGCAATAGTATTTATTTGAGCGCGTCTTTCTCAATAGTACGTAATCGCTTCGTACGACACGCGGAGCGAGCCTACTACTAAGAGCGCATTGCCATCCCGGCTCACAGGGTGAGCATACTACTTAGAAAAAAAGCCCACTGGCGTCGAAGACGCCAGTGGGCTTTTTTTGTTTTAAGAATCAACCAGTTACCCGTTATATACCCGCCGCAAAGAACGAGCTAAACAAGCCAGAGAATGGGAAGACTCCGAAGACGTATTCTCTGAGGTAGTTGATCACACCGGCGAGGGCGTTACGTTCGAGGATGACTTGATCACCGGGCAAGAGGTAAATATCTTCCTCGAGATTGTGAAGATCGATCCTGAAGACCTCCATCTTCGGATGGATGGGGTTCTCAGAATAGGGGCGCCTCAATAATGCCCAGTCGGTATCTCCCGTAATCTTGGTGGTGTTGTACATCGCGACGAGCTGTTGGACGGTCATCTTCTGTTGAAGAATGATTTGAGCGCCGGAATAGCGTTCAAATTCTCCACCGATATAGACGTACTCAGGAGCCGGGACGACTTGAACGCTGAGGTCGATGTCCGTGAGCTGAACTTTTTCTTTGAATTGTTTTACGAGTTCTTCTTCTAACTGGCCGGGAGTTTTTCCGGCAGCTTTAAAAGTGCCTAAAACGTGAAGGTCGGTGCGACCGTCGGGAAGGACCTGGATGGCCTCTTGATTGAGGCTTCGATCTTCATTGTTTTTTGCCACTAAGCGAATCGTGTCTCCGGCTTTTAAAAGATAGCGCTCATTGCGTTGCTTAAGAACATCGGCGTACATCTCGTTGATTTCAGCAGGAGTATCATTTCTGTAAGCCGCACAGCTATTCAAGCTGACAACTGCGATGGAAAGGAGCAAGAACGATTGACTCAAAGTAATCCATGTAGGTTTGGATGATGGATTCGTCATGGGATTTAGACTCTACGTCTCTCAGCCCTAAGGCGGTTGAAAGTGGTTGATACAAAGAACTTCTGTTTCGACTATCCGCCTAGAGCGTCAAAAACTTGAGTAATTTTTCTGGGAGAGCCGCGCAAATCCAAGTGGTACTTCAGATGAACGGGGACACGCAGCTCAACCTTAACCGGTCTGGGGTGTGAAGAAAACTACCATGATGAGTTTCTTTCACTGGGTAGAGATCGATTCTAACGCTTTCTTTAATTCCTGAACGCGTCTTTTTTGATTCGTTTCCTTGGCTTTCTGTCGCAGTTGGTGAATTGCAAAGCGATGTTGGTTTCTCGATTCATTATCGGCACTTTCAAAGGGAGCTTCCGGCCAGTCCCAATTATCGGTCCTAAATGAAGGGATAGGGATGATGCGTTCATGGTGTTGGCTGTTGACGACGTTTCCCAGTGGATTCCGGGCCCATGCGTAGCGAACCGCTTTGGGTTTGAGGACTAAGGTATTCCAAACTTTAACGCGCTTCTCGTCGTAACGAGGCCGGTTGTGACGATCTTTTCCGATAATCACAAATTGAGCTTGAGCCGGGACGAAAGCCTGGTCGACTCCTGCGATGGCAAAGCCTTGAAAGGGGCGACCGTCGTGAATTCTCACGGCTCGATCAAAGGTGAGGATGATGTGATCTCCTTCAATCTTATGTTCGACGAGTTCGACGGGTTTCCAGCCCAAGTGCTTCTGTTGGTAAACCGTATTCAAAGCCCAGCGAGCGATGCGTTCTCCCAATTCAAATTTCTTGTGGGGATGGTACCAGGGCACTTGTTGATCGTAGGAGGGCATGAAGCAAACTCCATCGAGAGATTTTGCTGCTTGGTGTTGAGCTTCACGAATGAAGGGAGCGGCATCGACCATTCTGAGTTCAAAGTTTTCTAAGGTTTGAGCTTGGCCTCCCGCAGTGAGGCCTAAGATTCCAAAGGGGAGCTTTGGATTTCTGAAGCTCGCTCTCCAGTCTTCGATCATAGCTTTGAAGGTTTTGCTGTAGAGCTTGGGCCTTGCGTTCCCCAGAGCGTTGTTATAACCCTGATTGAAGATCGCCCCTCGAATGTTGAACTTCGAGATGGGATGGATCATCGCATTGTAGGAGGCCCCTGGATTGTTGCGATCGAATGCGGGATCTGGTGCAGGCTCGGTGGGCTTGGGCCGTGGTTTCTCACCCCGCTTTTTCCTTCTTTCGGAATCGCGTTCCCAGTTTTTGATGCGTTGGTTTAAGCTGGCTTTCGCATCGTAGTCGCCGATTTTTTTATCCCAATCTGCAAGTAAACCTTTTGAGGCGGGGATCGATTTAAGTTTCGCTCTCGAGGTCCAAGCTTCTGCAGTTGTTCCTCCGACGGAGGCATCGATCAATCCGATGGGGATTTGAGAAACGAGATGTAACCTGCGGCCGAAGACATATCCGATAGCAGAAAAGCGACTCACGGTTTTGGGGCTGCAGGGTATCCAATGTCCTTTGAGTTCATGGCGACGGGTCCACGAGTTGTATTCATTGATGCGTTGAATGTCGAGTTGTGGTTTGGGGCTTGCCTTTGAGGGGACGGTCATCAATCGAATGTTGGGAAAGTTGGCTGAGGCGACTTCGGTATCCCCGTGGTAGATGCTTTCTAAAACATCTTCCATATTACTTTGGCCGCCTAGTAGCCAAACGTCCCCGACGACAACCCCTTTGTAGGCGATGGTTTCAGTTCCTGACTTCACTTCGAAATCGACGGCTTGGTTGGAGGCGGGAAGCGCTTCGAGTTCTAAAGACCAATCCCCGTTACCATCGACTTGAGTGGAATTGCTTTGAGTTCCTAAGGTGACTTGAACTTTCGACCCAGGTTTACCTTTACCCCAAACATGGATGGCTTGGTCTCTTTGGATCACCATGTTATCGCCAAAAATCTTAGGTACTTCGAGTTGAGCCAGTAGTGAATTTGTAACAAAAATCAAACAGGCTAGGGGAACGAGGTAGAATTTATTGTAAAGTGAAGTCATGAGAACTTTCCTACGGGGTCGGTTTATTAAGCAATCACAATCAGAGTCAGCTCTTCATTGTGCAATAGAGTCTAAGGATAACTCAAGGTTCAACTGGTATGTCAATTCGAACAATTCTTTATATTGCGGTTGTTGTGTTCTTGGCTCAGTCATCCGTCAGGGCCGATCAAAAGCCGAACTTCCTATTGATCATGCTCGATGATTCGGGCTGGACGGATTTCGGGAGTTACGGATCAAAAATTCAAACTCCTAACATCGACAAGCTGTGGGCTGAGGGAATCAAGTTTACGGATTGCCACGCTCCCGCTCCCAATTGTTCGCCTACTCGAGCTGGGTTTTTAACGGGGAGAATGCCTTCAAGAATTGGGGTTTATTCGTACATCCCTCCGGGCCATCCGATGCATTTAAGAAGCGAAGAAATCACGATCGCAGAAGTGTTGAAGAAGAAGGGCTACCACACAGGACATTTCGGGAAATGGCATCTTTCGCAATTAGAGGATCCGAAGCAACCTCATCCGAATGATCAAGGCTTCGATCATTCTTTAGGGACGACGAACAATGCGCAGCCCAGTCATCTCAACCCGGTGAATTTTGTTCGCAATAAAAAGAAAGTCGGAAAGGTCGAGGGGTATTCCTGTCAGATCGTTGCGGATGAATTCACTTCTTGGATGAAAAAAGTTCCTGAAAAAGAACCGTTCTTGGGAGTCGTTTGGTTTCATGAACCTCACTCAAAGATCGCTTCCCCAGAGAATCTCGTCCTTCATTACATGCGCCAGGGGTATAAAAAGAAGCAGGCGAAATACTTTGCCAATATTCACAATGTAGATCTCGCCGTTGGAAAAATTCTGAAGCAACTCGAACAATCAGGTCGAAGTGAAAACACATTCTTGTTTTTAACTTCAGATAATGGCGGGGTGAATGCCTTCTCCAATCAGGGATTGAGGGGAAAGAAATCCTTCGTTTACGAGGGCGGGCATCGTGAACCGGGTTTATTACGATGGCCGGGGAAAATTAAAACGGGCTGGACTTCAGAAGCTACGGTCTCTCATTTAGATCTATTCCCGACGATCTGTGAAATTGTAGGAGCTCAATTGCCTGAAGGCCGTAAGTACGATGGAGTGAGCCTTTTGTCGCATATCACGAAAGGTACTCCTCTAAAGAGAGAGAAACCTTTGTTCTGGTTTTTCTACCGAGTGAAACCATCGGCGGCACTAAGAGTGGGGGACTGGAAGTTGGTCGGGTATTTAGAAGATCCTAAACATAAGCACACGCATCCTTTGACCGCTCCGGATATGCCGTTTATCAAATCAGCGAAGCTCGTTCGATTTGAGCTGTACAATCTGAAAAAAGATCGGGCTGAAACTCAAGATGTTAAAGAGAAAAACCCTGAGCAATTCGAAGCGATGAAAAAGCAAATGATCAGCTTACATCAAGAAGTCGTCTCTGAGGGGCCAACGTGGGATTTGAAAGGCTGGAGAAGGTAGTAGTAGGCTCGCTTGTAGTCCGCACGCTCCGCGTGCGGATGGTAGTAGGCACAATGTAGTCCGCATGCTCCGCGTGCGGATGATAGTAGGCACACGCCGTGTGCCGTCTGATGCAAATAAATTCAATTGGCTCGTAAAATTTCAAGAACAGTTCGGTTTTGCTCGAAGGAAAGAATTTCTTCGAATCTAAAAGTATTGAACTGCCATCCCGGCTCACGGGGTGAGCCGACTACGAAGGGCCTCACGTGGAACGTGAGGACTACTTTAAAATATCGGTGCCGATGTTTCATGTTGAAGTTTCCAGCTTCCTAAGATGCGTTTAAAGCGATAGTAGAAAGTGAAATCACCCACTTTGCTAGAAACCTCAGCCCGCACATCGGCTCTTTTTTTATTGGGAAACCAGGGGGCGTGAATTTCAGTGATCTTGAAATTCTGAATATCCTTCATCAATTCTGAGTTCATCATATGAGGTGAACCCTTTCGCGCGATCATCGAAGGCAGTTCAAGTTTGAGTTGTTTTTCAATTTGGGTTTCAGCCGCTTCAACGAGATTCGAATGGTTCAAGAAAGCGAAGAACCCTCCGCCAACCAATATCGCAACCGTCGCTAAGACTCCCCAGATGCCTTTGAATTGAATCGTTGGTGAATTTAGTTTTATTGTGCTCATGTAGAAGGATAGCATCCTAAGGATGATTCGGCTTTCGGCCTACATAAGTTATGACATTGTTGGTGTTTAGCGGTGGGTGCGTTCAGGGTGATAGGCACACGCTGTGTGCCGTTTGAATTTTCAAACTCTTTATTAACTAACTCTGAGAAGCTGAATTTTTAGCCTAAAACCGATGGAGCCTCTGTTATCCCTCGCTAAAGCTTCGGGCTTGAGGGGAACGAATCGCTTTCAATGATTAATTTGTAGTAAGGAATTTCGCGTAATCCTTCTGAAAACATGTATGAAATCACCCACCTCCCAAGCCCGAAGCTTTAGCGAGGGATAATGAAGCGCCAATTGATTTAAAAATGGATTAGCCCTAATTATTCACTGCCTAGCAGCCTAAGCTACGGGGAGGCGTCATCGCTAAGAACTACTTTTTAGTATGACTTATTGATAGCTAAGACCTTGAGTCTTCGCCCCCACAAACACTTTAGTAAGATCCCGTCGCTAACGCTCCGGGCTAGTTAAGTTGGAAGTCTTAAAAATTCACAGCCTCGGAGGGCTTACACGCAAGAAAAGTGTTTAGTTCTTCAAGCGAGAGGGGATAGAAGGAACGTAATCGCTTCGTACGACTCGAAGGTCGAACTTGCTACTCGTTAGTAATTTATCGGGGTAGAAGGCTTTTCGACAGAGACGGCACACGGCGTGTGCCTACTACCTTAATTCTGCGACTTTATTGGCTTGGACCCAACCGATGACGCCGCCGGGGAATTGAACTTGCTTCCAGAGATTTCTGGTTTCGAGGACGCGAACCTCTACCCCTGATTTTAGGGGGCTTTCAAAGATGAGGTCGTCATCGGCATTGTGTCCACGGCGAACTTCTGTTTCTTCAGCGATTAAGACCCCGGGCACGCCTTTGGCATCCATTTGCTCAAAGGCTAAGGATGAACCGGAGGCGAGAAAGGCGATGCTGACGATGGCTAAGCTCGTTCTAAATAATGGAAGTTTGGTGAAGAGCTTGAGAGTGATCATCAACCAAAAGGCACACCACGTGATCAAGCATAGGATGCCTCGTTGGCGGAAAGAAAAAGAATAGTGCCAGAAGAAGACCGTCTTTAAAAATTGATTTCCTTCTTGCTCTTCAAATTTATCGACCACGTTGAGTCGAGCGCTTTCCAGCATAGCTTGAGCGTAGGCGTGCCCCGGCTCCAACTGAAGGGCTTTATGGAAATTCAGTATGGCTAAGCCGGTGTTTTTTAATCGGAGGTGGGTGTTCCCTAAATTGTAGTAGAGATTGGCGCTCGTGTAGCCACTCTTGATCAACTGAGAGTAATTGTCTAAGGCCTTTTGTAGACTATCGACAGAATTGCCCGAATTGAACAAATCGTTGGCTTCGGTGAACAATTGGCGATCGCGGTTAACATTCAGTTTTGTTTCCTGAGAATCTGCTCGAGTCCAATTTCCTAAAGCAACCAAGGTTAGAGTGATTAAGAAGATTAAAGATCGGGGAATCATCCTTTTAGCTCCTTTTGTAGCAAGTCTAAAAGGCGTTCGGCTTGTTGGATCACAGCTTGAGAGGATTGACTCTCGTCTAACGCTCCGTAACTTGCCATTTCACATCGATCTAAAAGATCTTTAAGCTCATTGAGTGTCGTTTCTTCAATCGTAGAGCTACTCGCTTCTTCGATCGCTCGAAGAGCATCCTTGGGAGTCATCCCTGCTGAGGGAAGTTTTAGTCTGTCGGCGATAAAGGTTGTTAAGGAACGGCTTACAGCTTGGTAACCAGCTTGTTTGTTCGTTTGGAAGGCATTAACGGCTTCATTGAGCGCACTCTTGGCCAGTTTTCCCGCAGTCTTTGAGCGCTTCAAGTTGGGGTCTTGAGTTTCTAGCTCTTTTCGTTTCACAGTAAAGAGAAGTAGGAAGAAAAGAATAGGGCAACCTAAAATCAGTGAAAGCGGGATAGGGCCTAATAAGGCCGTTGGGGTTTGGGACAAGAGAGCATCCGGTCCTTCATAGATCGGATAGATCGGTCTGTCGACTGACTTGTGTTGACGGTTGCTCGTCGTTAGGTCGTAATTCTCTCGCTTAACCTCTTCTCCCTTTTCCACCAGGATGGCGATAGGGGAAGATTGGATGGTCTCGTATTTTTCAGTCTCTACATTGAAGTAACTAAACGAGAGCGCCGGTATTTCTTTGATGGCTTCAGAAATCGGCCGAATGCCGTAGGTGAATGTTTTCGTCAGTTTGTTTTCAGAGAGCTCACCCGTTTCAGGAAGCTCGTGAACTCTAAAATCTTTAACCAACTTGGATTCATTATTGATGGGAAGAGGAGGGATCGTTTCTAACTTGCCCTTTCCTGACAGTTCTAACTTTAAGGTCATCGGTGATCCGACCCAAACCTTCGTAGGAATCGCCGTGGCTCGCAATTTGAAATCTTTTCCGACGGCGCCGTTGTAAGAAGTTGGCCGACCTTCTTCAGGGACGGAAACCACTTCGATTTGAACCGCTTCAGTTTGGGCGGTTACTTCATGAACTTTAGGAGTTCGAGCCGAGAGATCATCTAAGACCATTCCTCGTGCCGTCACGGGCGCGAAGGTGTATTTTCCTGGAGCCAGAGCTTTAAATTTCTTTTCTAAAGTGAACACGTGGTAATCTGCTCGTTTTGCGTGTTCGGGGTCGATGTTCTCAATTTTCTTTTTAAACGAAAAAACGTATTGAAAGCCTCGAAAGCCTCGAGCTACCCCCTGAATAGGAAAACCTTTGTGTTCTTGGCTCGTTGGATTGAGTGAATTAGCCCAGGTTTTGAATTCTTCGGTTTCAAAGCCGCTCTTTTCTCCGATCCAGGGAATATTTAAACGAGGCCAATAATCATCAAACTGACGTCCACCCATGGAGATGGGGGGGCTGAATGGAGGAGTGTTTTTGAGAGAACTCTCTTTCATCCGGCGGGCATAAATCTTCAACGTGAGGGTGAACTCTTGGTGCGGGTACACCTTCGCTCGATCCGAGTCGAGTTCCATAAAGAAGTAGTCTTCTTTCTGAAGTTCAGTAATTGTAATGGTGCCTTGGGTTTTACTTTCAACCGTTCGCCCCCTGATGTTGACAGAAGCTTTTGGAAGCTTATGAATCCCACTTTGAGTTGGGGTTGCAACAAAGGTATAAGTGATTTTTATTTTGCCGAATCTATTTTCATTGGAGGTTCCTTGAGGTCTTTCACTGATCGTGAAGCCTTCAGGTTTTTCGATGAATTTTGGATTTGAGGGTTGTCCTTCCGGTTGAAGAACAACAATAGCAATGTTGAAGCTATCTGCGATAGTGACCTCTGATTTTGGAACAACGACCCTTACTTCTTCAGATTGAACTACGGGTGCCCCAAGCCCATACAAGCATGTCGCCCAAAGGAGTTGGATTAATAGTCCTTTGGGTTTTCGCAGTTTAGGATTCAGCCAAAATTGCTTAGCTATTTGTCGCTGGCGCTTCATTACCAGTCTTTCTCCAAACTTCTTCCGCCGCGGGCTCGCAGGCGCATTTCGCGTTTTTTCTTATCGCGTTCTCTCTTCGCATCGTGTTGCAAAAATTTTTGTAACAATCGGCGAGCTTCTTCTTCAGAGAGTTTTTGTTCTTTGGCTTGAGCTTGTTGTTGTTTTTCTTCTTCGGACTGTTCCTGATTTTGATCCGAGTTCTCGCCTTCTTGATCTTTCTGCTCTGGATCTTTTTGTTCCTGGTCTTTGTCCTCTTGATCTTCGCCTTTTTCGCCTTCTTGCTCTTTGTTATCGTCGCCTTCTTTTTTGTCTGAGTTTTCGTCACTCTGGTTCTGATCTTTGTTGTCTTGATTCTGTTGATCTTTGTTTTGCTTGTCTTGATCTTTTTGATTTTGTTGCTGCTGCTCTTTGTTTTCATCTTTAGGAAGCTTGCGAGCTTCTTCTAAGGCTTGATAGAGCTTATCTAAGGCTGAAATCTGAGCCCAAAGGGCTTGTTGAAGAGGATTTTTATCATCCCCGTCCTCTTTACGTTGAGCTCTTTCGAGGGCGCGCTTCAGTTCTTCACCGGAATCATCCTGAAGGATCTTAGCTGCGAGATCGACGGAGGACTCAAATTTAGAATCTTCTCCTTTGAGCAACTTCAGAGCTTCCGTCATATCCTGGCTAGCAGCGAGAGAGAGTTCGGAGATCTTTTTAACAATTGGTTTGAGCTCTTCTGGGATCGGTGGTGGCTGCTGTTGTTGAGGCTGAGGAGGCTTGCCTTGCTGTTGACCCGTTAAGGATTGAAGGTCTTTTCCTTGCAACCTCAAATTGAGACCGATCGAAAAGCCATAGGTTTTCTGTTGGGTGGTCGTTTGGTCTTCGATGTCTTTGGCGATTTTTTCTGATTTTGATTTCTCTAAGGACTCTGATTTTTCATTTAATCGGCTTAAAGATTCTTCGATGGATTTTTGAGTTCCCTGAGAGCTCGATTCAAACTCTTTTCGGGCTTTAGAAAACTCAGCGGCCCCAATTTCAAAGCTGGGATCGTTCTCTAAGTTTTTCATGGCCTCAAGGATCGATTGTTTTTGACCCGGGGCGCTCTCTGGGGTGAGGCTGCCCACTGATTTTTGAATTTCAGTGACTTGCTGAACTCTCTTTTTAAACTTCTCGGAAGACTCACCGGCGTTCAAGGCTTCAGTGGTGAGTTTGATTTCAGCTTTTTCCTCTTTGATTCGCTCTAAAAGAAACTCTTCCGGTGTGGGGCCTTTGGGCTGTTCCTTCTCTTGTTGCTCTTTGAGTTTCTTTAAATCGTCGAGCAGCTTTTTGATTCTTAATTGTGTGAGAGATAAGTTGTGACGGGCATTTTTATGTTCGGGCTGAATCTCTAAGACGTCTCGGTAACCGGTGATCGCTTCTTTGAGGAAGTCTAACGAGGTTTGTAGTTTCTTTTGATCGGTGAGATCTCCGATCGTTTTTTCGGATTCTTTGACTCTTGCGGTCGCCAAGTTGTAGCGAATTTTGGCTTCGAGGGCTCGATCAGCTCTTAACTTATCGATCGCATTCAAATAGTGTTCGATCGCTTTCGGGAAATCTTCGCGCTTAAAGAAGGTGTTCCCGATATTAAATTGAGGGGCCGCCTCGGTGGGCTTTTCGTTTTGAGCTTTCAGGTAACTTTCTTCTGCCTGAATAAATTCACCCGTCGTGTAGAGATTGTTCCCTTCACGGATATGGTTGTCGTACTCGTCAGCGATAAGGAGTTCGAATGTTTGAATCCCGCTGATAGCAACAAAGAGGATGAGGGTGAAGGGTAAGTTTTTCATTTTTAGTATATTTATGACTTAAATGAATTCGGCTACGAACGTTCGAATACGAATTTAGGTACGTCCCATCTTAACTCGATTCTTCCGTTTTTCTCGTAGAAATCAGAGGTTCTAAGGCTAATAGGAGTAGGCCCAAGCCCAAAAACCACTGGTAACGATCTTTGTGATTGTCTTGCTTGAAACCTTCCATTTCGCGGCGTTCCAATTCACCGATGCTCTCATTGTAGAGACGTACTAAGTCGGCAGAACCCGTAGTGGCTTCGACGTAGCTTCCACCGGTGGTCGAGACCGCAATTTGAAGCGCTTGGGGATTGAGCTTCGACCAAATCAATTGGCCGTCCGCACCTTGGAGGTATTTCCTGTTCCCATTTTCATCGGTGATGGGAATACGGTGTCCTTCTTTACTGTCTCCAATCCCTACGGCGTAAATAACGACATTCTTTTTTCGAGCCGCTTCAGCTGCTTCTCGAACGAAGGCTTCATGATCTTCCCCATCGGTAATCAGAAGCAGTGCTTTGTAATTGGGAAAATCATCTTGGAAGGCTTCTAAGCCTTTGTGAATCGCAGCGGCGATGCTCGTTCCCCCTAAAGTCACGGAACCGATGTCGAGGTCATCCAAGATATGGCTAAAGAATCCGTAGTCGAAGGTGAGAGGGCAATGAATTTCTGCTCTTCCCGCGAAGGCTACTAAGCCGAGACGGTCACCTTGAACGGCAGTGAGCAAGTCTTTGAGATCGGATTTCGCTCGGTCTAAACGATTGATTCCCCGTTCCTCAGCCAACATCGATTTCGATAAGTCGAGAAGAACAACTAAATCTAAACCCTTACGTTGAATCTTTTGAATCTCAGTTCCCCATTGGGGGCGGGCGATGGAAAGGGCGATCAATCCGATGGCAATCAGCAAAAGAACCACTCGAATCCATTGGCGACCGCGATCTACAGACGCTACCAAGTGAGACAGGAGTTCGGTCTTGGCAAACAGCTCCAATGCCTTCTTTCTACGGTAGAAACCGTAGAAGAAGAGCAACCCTAATACGGGGGCGAGCCATATTAAGTGCAGGTAGATGAGGCTGTCGGAATGGAATCTAAAATCCATCGTTTGAGTTCATCCTTTAAGGAAGCCGTCTAAAGATGGTTTGGCCTAACAAAACTTCGAGAGCGATCAAACCTAAGGCGATGAGCGCGAAGGCTTGAAATTGTTCTTCCCACCGGTAGTAACGCATGGAGACGATTTCTGAGCGTTCCAATTGATCGATCTCTTGGTAAACGTTTCTTAAAGCATCGGTCGATGCGGCGTTGAAATACTGGCCACCGGTCATGTCAGCGATAGCGGTGAGGGTGTCTTCGTCCAAATCGGAGCGCACTGGAACCATGCGTTTTCCGAAGAGCGTGTTGCGTTCTTCCATGATCGTTCCTGATTGACCGATTCCGATGGTATAGACCTTAACTCCGTAAGCTTTCGCGATCTTTGCGGCTTCTAAGGGTTCAAGAATACCGTCAGTATTACTCCCATCCGACATCAAGATCATCACCTTGCTTTTAAGTTCGATCTCTTTGAGTCGTTGGGCGCCCCGGGCTAAAGCATCACCGATGGCGGTTGAGTATTCTTCGGGATAGAGTGGGCGTCGGGTTCGACGATCTCGTTCGATATTATCTGTATCTGGAGTGTCAATCGTGTCTACGACTTCTAGGATCGCGCCGTGATCTAAAGTGAGAGGAGCCCGAGGAATGGGATAGCCCGTAAAGGTGATGATGCCGATTTGATCTTGAGGCCGCCCTTTGAGATCCCCTTTTCCTTCGATGAACTCTTTGGCGACTTCCTTAACGGCATCGATACGACGAACTCGCTTCTTTTCGATGCTGAAATCTTTTTTATCCATACTGGGAGAAGCATCTAAAACTAGAAGCAATCCGATCCCTTCCGATTCTTCAGGAGCTAATTGAGTTCCGTGTTGGGGTCTCGCTAAGGCAAAGATCAGAAGGATCAAGGCACAAGTTCGTAAGAGGGGCACGATGAACCTTAAACGAGTCCTGAAGCTTGAGCCCAATTTTCTGAAGGGACTTAAACTCGAAAAGCGAATCGTTCCTCTTTTGACTCGACTGGAAGCTAACCACATTCCGATGGGAATCAAGGCGATGAGAAACAAGAAGAAGGGATAGGCCAGGCGATAATCACCAAATTGAAGCATCATTTTTTAGCCTCCCCTCCGGCTTGCGAGTTGGGGCGAGGCTTCGTTTCTTCGATGAACTGTTTGGCTCGATTGAAGCTTTCTTCGATCTCTTCTGAAGTTGGCACGTGTTTCGCGAACTTCACTTCATCCGCCTTCTCTAGAAAGTGTTTGAGAAGCTTTTTATGATCCGGAGTCAGGGAAGGGGAATGTGCGAGGTCTTCTAAAAATTCCTCTGTGGTACGTTCTGGGGCTCTTAAACCAAATCGTCCTTCGATGTATTCTCGAACGATTCTACTGAGATGGAAGAAGAATTCTTTTAACTCACCGCGTTGAGGGAACTGTTGAGCCAATAACCACTCTAGTGCCTTGTAAGCCAATTCTTCTGGAGGAACTGGAGGTGGTGGGGGAGCGTCGACTTTCTTCCTGAAGATCAAGAAGAGCAAGATCCCTAATAACACGGCACTACCCGCGAGAATCGAAGAATAGATAATAGGCTTCTTCCACGATGGCGGAACGACCTCAGGCTCGTAGGGCTCATCGATGGGTTTCAGTTCTTGAAGAGATTCAGGATTCTCGAGTTCTTTAACTTTAAACTCGATGGGATCCGAAACGATCGAGAACACTCGTTCTTCATCTTCTGTTGGGGTCTCACTTAAATTCGTATCCCCATCCGGAGGACCAGCAGGGCCGGGTTGAGTTTGATCGTCTTTTGGTTTCGGTCTATTGTCGACAAAAGTTGTTTTCAATGACGGCAAGGTGTAATCACCCGAAGTCAGGACTTCGATGACGTACTCTTGGCGGCTTTGCTGAAGACCGTTTTCACTTTTTTCGGGTGGGTAATAAAGGTAGTCCTTAATTAAGAAGTTACCTTGGAATTGTTCCACGGGAGGAAGAGTCACTTCCACATTTTCTTCAGCTTCAGCGGTAACGGTGAAGCGCAATCGATCAGCGAACGTGGCTTCTTTGGGTTCGAGCTTTAAGGTGACTTGAACCGGCCCTCGTTCTTTCTTTTGAAGGATGGAATTTTCTGAAGCGTTTGTTTCTTCCTTCTCTACTTCTTTGGGTTTCGTTTCGGACGTACAAGCGCACAAACTCAGTCCCATAAGCACTGAGAACAGCAAGAGGCCGCCGAAGTTGAAGAAGAATGAGGAAGAATTTCTCATGGTGTTTTTACGGGTGACGTACTTTGGGGAGCAGTCGTAGATTCCTTTTCAGCTTTGCTGGTATTGATAAACGCTTCGGTATGAATGTTGACTGAGTGCTTCTTAAAAAGATCCTGAAGAAGGCTCTGTTGGGCTTCCATTTCTTTTTGGCGAGAGTAGTCACTCGCAACGCGATCTTTGACTTCCTCGAAGGAAAGTTGTTTAGGGGGATGGATCGCCTTAACGAAAGTGACAGCAAAGTGTTCTCCCGCTGGAACGGGTTGAGCCGTTTTTTGTTGAGGTTGAGTTTGGAAGATCGCTTGGACTAAAGCGTCGTTGGGACCCACGCCTGGAATAGCTTGCCCAGGTTGAACGGGGCTGGGTAATGCCCCTCCATTCTCCTTGGACGCTAAGTGAAGGGATTGCTCTTTAGCTAAACGGCTAAAGTCAGCTTCAGTCTTAACCGATTCGAGAAAAGTTTTAGCTTTTTCTTCTGAATCTAATAGTGCTAGACGAACATCAGCTGAGGCAGGTTCGGCGTATCTTGTTGGATTCGCTTGATAAAAGAGACGAATATCGTTTTCAGATAGTTGGATCTGACTGACCTTCGCTTTAACGACTTCTTGAGCGATTAAGTTTTCCCTCAGTTCTTCCAGTTGCTTAATCACTTCTTTAGATTTGTCGAGGTTGCGTTCCATACCTTCACGGTAAAGAATCCTTCTTGCTACTAACTCTTGCAAGATTTGCAATCGGCGTTGAGGATCCTGAAAGCCCTGAAGGATTTGTTTTTTATAAGCTTGTCGACTTTCTTCGGGTAAGCCACCTAAGCTTGCTAATTGTAGATTCACCCGTTGACTGATCAAGTTGTCGAGTTCTGAAGCAGTGATCGTTTCTAAGCCGATTCTCGCTAAGACCTCCCCAGCTTTTTCGTTCCCCGAGGGACCTCCGGTTCGATCGGAGAGTTCGTACTTCAGTTCGTCGAACTTCCCTAACTTCTCCATCAAGAGTTGGACTTGACGATTGATATGCTTTTGATTTTCAGAGGCAGGCTTCAGAGCTTCAGCTTGCATGTAACGAACTAATGATTCTTCGTAGCGTTCGGCTTTAAAGAGCAAGTTCCCTAATGTTAGAAGAGTTTTGTGTCTTCTATCAACTTCGTCTTTAGTCAGGGTGTTGAGGTGATCTTCCAAAACTCGAGCAGCAGCTCCCGGAAGATTGTTACGTTGAAGCCGAGTGGCTAAGTCGTAGAGTTTAATTCCAGCTAAGCCTTCGTTTCCCACGTTGACAGATTCGGGTGGGACTTGAGTGACAGTATTCTTCGGTGAGCTAATCAATTGAAGGGTTTGAAGACCGATGACGCTAAAAAGAAGAATCACGCAAACGACGATCAAGCCGGAGCCCGCTTTTTTTTCTGGCTTTAATCCCCAGTCTTGTCGTGAGGGTAAATCGAGTTGGGGTGAAGGATTGTTGGAATCGTTCATCGTTTCATTCAATTCAACTATCGGGAGAGTTTCTTCTCTCGTTGACGAAAGTACTTCAAGATGGAATCGACATAACCTTGATCCGTTTCGACATGGATCTGATCGACATCCAGTCGACGGAAGAGATCTGATAGAGCATCGCGGGAAGATTTTCCTGCTTTTTCGTAGCCTTGACGTACGGTCATGCTGGAGGAGTCGACGATCAACCGTTCCCCAGTTTCGATGTCTTCAAGTTCCAGCAAGCCCAAAGGAGGCAGGCGAACTTCACGGGGATCAGAAATCGAAAGAGAAACTAAATCGTGGCGGCGATTGGCGAGTTTAAGGGGCTTCTCAAATTTTTGACGATCCTGAATAAAATCACTGAGGAGAAAACAAACGGAACGTCGTTTTTGAACCCGCATCAGGAACTCTAAGGCTTCACCGATGTCGGTTTTTGTTCCTTGGGGTTCGACTTGGAGAAGTTCTCGAATCACCCTCAAGACGTGTTTCTTTCCCTTTTTGGGCGGCACGTATTTTTCGATTTGATCCGTAAAGAGAATCAAGCCGACTTTGTCGTTGTTTCGAATTGCGCTGAAGGCTAAAAGTGCGCAAATCTCGGCGGCGACTTCACTTTTTAACTGAGTCACCGTTCCGAATTGACTAGAAGGGCTCAAGTCAACGAGGAGCATCAAGGTGAGTTCACGTTCTTCGACGAAACTTTTGATGTGAGGCACGCCTGTTCGGGCGGTCACGTTCCAGTCGATCGTACGAACATCATCTCCGGGTACGTACTGACGGACCTCATCGAATTCCATCCCTCGTCCCTTGAATACCGATGAGTATTCCCCAGCTAAGACATCGTTGACGAGATGACTAGCCTTGATCTGAATGTGCTGTACTTTTTTAAGGAGTTCTTTGGTCTCCATGACAGATCACTTCCGAAAGGGATGAAACGAGGGTGTTTGTTGTTATAGGTCTTTAGGGGACAGGAACTTCATCGAAAATTTTTCCGATGATGGCTTCAGAGTCTAGTTCTTCAGCTTCGGCTTCGTAGCTGACGATCACGCGGTGGCGCAAGATGTCTAATCCTACTGATTTGACATCTTGAGGAGTGACGAAGGCACGGCCATTGAGTAAAGCGTGAGCCCTTGAAGCCACATTCAAAAAGATCGAGGCTCGAGGGGAGGCACCGTATTCGATGAGTGGCACTAAGTCTGTCAAGTTGTAGCCTTGAGGGTCGCGCGTGGCGTAGACAAGGTCGACGATATAGTCGAGCACCTTCTCATCGATATAGACTCTTTCGAGAAGATCTCTTAGATCTAAAATTTCTTTGAGGGAGATCACGGGTGAAGGATCTTGGCTTCGGCTGGCGGCGAAGCGTTGCATGATCTTCTTTTCCTCATCCTTGGTGGGATAAGTGATTTTTACCTTCAACATGAAGCGGTCGATTTGAGCTTCAGGAAGAGGGTAAGTTCCTTCTTGTTCGACGGGGTTTTGAGTCGCCATCACCAAGAAGGGTTCGTCGAGTTTAAAGGTTTCTTCCCCGATGGTAACTTGCTTTTCTTGCATCGCCTCCAAGAGAGCTGATTGCACTTTTGCGGGAGCCCGGTTGATCTCATCCGCAAGAATGATGTTGGCAAAGACGGGGCCCTTACGAATGGTGAAATCCCCATCTTTAGGATTGTAGATCAGAGTTCCGATCAGATCTGCGGGTAGGAGGTCGGGGGTGAATTGGATTCTTTTAAAGTCTGCCTGAAGGGTGTCTGAGACCGCTTTGATGGCGGAGGTCTTCGCTAAGCCAGGGACTCCTTCAATCAGGATGTGCCCGCCGGTGAGAAGAGCGATCAAAATGCGGTCGATCATGTTCTCTTGACCCACGATGACCTTAAAAACTTCATTCTTAAGATTTTGAACGAAAGAGCTTTTTTCTGCGATCAAATCGCGTGTTTGATTGAGATCCGATTCCATGAGAAATGTGGTGTGTTGTCTTTGAAAGAGAAGGGGTTTCCCTCTTGGGTAAACGCCTAAATTAAAACCTATATTGTAGCCAATCTCGCCAAAGATTGGACGAATTACGCATGAATGCCCGATTTCGTAGGCCATCTCGCGAGAGATTGGGTTTGAAACGGTTCTGAATCACGACTACTTATTGGGGATTTTCGAGGCTCCCAAGAAAAGGGGCTCGTTGAGTATTTAGACGCTTCGGCTTAATTCTCTTTACAAGATTTTATTCCCGAGATCTAGCTCCCAAAACTCCCTCCGTTGTCTCCCAATCTTGAACTTAATATTCCTGGTTAATATTCCAGGGTGAGTTCGTAGATTTCATCGGGCGTTTCGCATTCTAAAAGCTTTTCTCGATTCTCTTTAAGGAATGCGGTCACGCGAGCCAAAACTCGTAGGTACTCTTCCTGTCGAGAAATAGGGCCGATGATCATCGTGAGAATGTGGACGGGCTTATCGTCTAAAGATTCGTACTCTAAACCACCAACGTGGAGACCGAGGCCTACCACGAAGTCTTTCACGCCATCTAATTTCGCGTGTGGAATTGCCAAACCCAGGCCAAATCCAGTGGAGAGTAGGCCTTCTCGTTCGAGGATGGCCTCGTGAATCTTGTTGGAATCTGAAAGCTCAGCAGATTTGGCGATAACCTCAACCATCTCTTTCAGAGCTCCTTCTTTATCAGAGGCACTCAGGGAGACGATGCGGTCGTTGGAGATCAGACGGGATAGAGATTTCATAGTGGTATCGGCATGTAGGGTTCACTGACCAAACGAACGGGTTGAGGCCCGTACCAAATCAAGCAGATCTTTTTGGGAACAATCGTATTCCACATATCTGCTGAAACCGCACTATGTTACCTGTTTTTGGAGTTTTTTCCAGATACTGACGGGGAGATTATTGGGAGTGGGAATAAAAATGAGGCCTTCCCGCCCATGGTCCAACTTGTTGTAGCCAATTTTGCCTGGATTTGGACCTTTCGGTTTTCGGCCAAACTCTTAGGAGTCTGACTAGGAGGAATTAACCACTTGTTGAGTGATGGAATTCATTGCCCAACGTAACGATCGTAAATCGTCAGCGCTAAATCACGATCTTGAGTGCCCTCGATCAACGCACGGCCATCTTGGAAAATGGTCACACGCTGGGATTCGACTTTGGGGTGAAATCGGAGCAAGACCCCTTTGTTCTCAACGGTCCCGGCTCCTTCTAGTCGTTTGGCTAGGCTGGATAAATCGGGGAGAGCATTTCCTGAACGAGCGGCGGGGAGAACTTGAATGGAGTTACGTCCGCAGAGTAATTCCACTTGGCGATGGGTTTTCCCTTTTAAGAAGGGGCGTTCTCCGTTTTGACACGCGGGGCAGTTGGGATCGATATTCACCTTCGTTAAATCACATTGGGGATTCCAAAGGGATAATCGTATCCAGTGTCCCGCCAAGGCTTGGGCGGCTGTTTCCATTCCTTCGGCTAAAACTCGAAGGGCCATGCCGGCTTGGTAACTGGCTGCAGCGGCGGGGGCAGGGCCAATGACTCCGGCTGAATCACAGGTAGCTAATCGACCTGCGGGGGGAAGTTCAGGAATGAGGCAACGTAGGCAAGGACCGAGACCAGGAAAGAAGCCCTGAATGTGGGCGTCTTCACCCACGGCACCCCCATAGATCCAAGGGAGTTGATGCTCCAATGAAAGATCGTTGATAAGAAAGCGGGTGGGAAGGTTATCGGTGCCATCTAAGATCAGATCTACATCTTCGATCAAGGCCTGGGCATTATGCGCATTAAAATCTAAAACATGACTTTGAACTTCCACTTCAGAGTTCACTTCACCCAAACGTTTTTTTAAGGCCTCAGCTTTGGGTCTCTGTTCATGAGCATCCGCTTCAACGTAGCCTGCTTGGCGGTGGAGATTCGTGATTTCTACGAGATCCCGATCGACTAACCGGATGTGACCCACCCCGGCTCGCGCTAAATGCAAAGCGAGATACCCACCGAGAGCTCCACAACCAACTAAAGTAACTTTACTTTCTCTTAAACGGGCATCTCCAGCATTTCCTAAGGGCTTGAAGATGCGTTGACGGTGGTAGCGATCGAGGGAATTTTCGTGGATCATGGTTGAAGATTTAGAGAAGTTCATTGAGAAGAGTTCTGATCTGTGAGAGTCATTGTCTCATTTTGAACTGGATCACGCCAGAGGTGGACGAGAGATAATAATCGCCTGGTAGATGTTTATGAATGACCAGGGAAAGGAAGGCCACAAGTAGACTGAGAATTTTTTCGCAGTTCGTTAACTCGCTCGGAGAGGCTGTGAGTTTTTGAGAATTCATTAATTAGCCCGGAGCGTAAGCGACGGGATGCGTCAGCGTGATGAACTCCCCTTGGTTAGATCGGGCATTTAGCTTCCACCTGCAGAATACTTTTGCTCTGTCCCGTCGCTTACGCTCCGGGCTAGTTAATTAGGGTGCCCAGATCTAGATTATGAATTTAGGAATCATCGGAAACTAAGAATTCACACCTTCAAGTAACAGCCGAACAAATGAAATTAGGTTTCAAATAAATGCTCGACCGGTACTATAATCGGCTTACTTTTCTAAAACTCACTTAGGAATTTACCATGACAGATATGAAAGATCGAGTCGCGATCGTAACCGGTGGGGTAAAAGGAATTGGCCTTGCTTGTGTCAAACGACTTTTAGCTGCCGGGGCTCAAGGCGTGGTCATCGCAGATATCGATGAAGACAGGGGGCAGTCCTGTTTAAAAGAACTTGGCGAAGACTCCGTTTTATTTCAGAAAACGAATGTGGGAGATCTTCAACAATGTCAAAGCCTGGTTCAAGCCACGGTTGATCGATGGGGACGAGTCGATATCTTGGTGAACAGTGCCGGGAGTGTAGGGGAGAAAGGACCGATGACCTCTCACAGCCCTGAAGCCCTCGATCACATTTGGAAGGTCAATGTCTTGGGTACTTACTTTACTTGCCAAGCTTGCCATCCTCACATGAAGGATCAAGGCTACGGTCGGATTGTGAATATCGCTTCGATTGCAGGCAAGGAAGGAAATCCGGGTCTCGTTCCTTATTCTATGACGAAAGCTGCCGTGATCGGTTTCACTAAGGCCTTCTCTAAAGAAGTCGCTGAAGAGGGGATTTTAGTGAATAGCGTCGCGCCAGCCGTGATCGAAACGGAGATTTTGGATGGCGTCAGCGATGATGTGATTTCATACATGGTCTCAAAAATACCGATGGGAAGGGTCGGACAGCCCGAAGAAGTGGCTGAATTGGTGTTATTTTTAGCCTCTGAACAGCTCAGCTTTTCGACCGGATTCTGCTATGACATCTCGGGGGGGCGAGCGACCTACTGACACTTAACTCAATAGTCTTTAATTAGTTCGGGTTGAATCAGGGTGAACTAAAATGCCCGCTATTGTCCGATAAAATAGTAATTAAACCTTGTTCTCTACCTATTCACGGCAAGAATTTTCCCCTTCTGAATCGAGAAGAATTGAAGCCCCAGTTTTACGGTGGGTTCCAGCAGGATTAAGAGATTGCAATATTTTCTAAGTACTTTGCCAGCATTTAATTGAACCCCTCCCATTGGGGCTTTATTCTGGACTCATCCCCATTTGAGTAAAAGGTTTTAGATTTCACTACGTCTATTCTAATTAGTTCCTGTTTAACAGGAACTAATTAGAATAGTTTCGTGGGTCTCTCTTTCAAACCAGCGCAAGGTTACTGAGATCGAAGTCGATTGAAGAATTCGATGAACTCATCGTCTCGATTGGGGAAGCTTTATTGTTTCTGACTTTTGATTAAGGATCGATATGAAACCAAAGTTTGATCTCGCGAAGGGCACGCGATCATTTCTACTCCGGGTCAGTTTACCCGTAGTGATAGTGGGGCTTCTCTGGGGGATGATGGATTGGAGTACTCAATCCAATGGAGTGTCCTCAGTAGCACTTGCGGATGATGGAAAAGACATACGCAGGCTCCTTGTTCGAGCAATCAACAAGAGAGATCTCAATGGAGTCGAAACGGCTCTTACAGGTTTGATCAAAATTGGGGGCAAGAAAAACGCTACGACTCTCGTGAAGCTTCTTCCTCGGATCCCCGTCGAAGACGATGAGATCTACTGGGCGATTGTCGAAGGAACTTGCTCCTTTGCCGACAAAGAAGCGATGGAATATATCGGCAGTACGATCATTCGATACATGCGGAGTCCATTGAGTCGAGATCTCCTTTACGGCTTATCGAAAAACCGTTCACATAACAGTATGTACGCCTTGATCCCGATTTTGGAAAAAGGTCATAAAGACCTAAAGATCATGGCTGTTCAAAAGTTGGCGCATATCCCTTCTCCTAAAGTTGTGGATGCTTTGATCGAGGCTTTGGTCGACGTCGAGCGCAAGGTGAAAGAGCATCAAAATGATGAATTGGCTCGGGAGATCGGATTTGCTTTGAACGATATCACCGGGCAGACTTTCGGCCCTCTCTCCATCAACTGGAAAGGTTGGTGGAAAAATAATCGGGATACCACATTAGGTCCTAGAGCTAAAAAAGGATCAGATGATGACTACAGCGGAGGTACCGTTGTCGGTGACCTCAATCGAAGAAGAAAAGAAGAATACTATGAGCTTAAGAAGGCACCTAAGAAGGGCGTGGTTGTCTTAAGTGCCAAGTACACTAAAAAAGTTCAAAAGAATCTCAATAACGATCATATCGAAGATGTGCTTCAACAGATGGATGTGCCTTATACGGTGGTGCTCCGTGAAAATTTCGATAAGTTCGACCTTTCGGGTACAGGCACAATCGTTATCAACTGTGCTCAGTTCCACAATATGTGCATTTGCCCAAAATGTAAGCCAGCTGGAACTACCAAAAACAGATTGAAAACTTGTACTGGTTGTAATGTTCACATCGATTTCAGTGCGAAGTTGTCAAAAGCCGGAATTAAGAAGCTTCAAAAATTCGTAAAGGACGGCGGATACATCTTCGGAGAAGATTGGGTTGTTAAAGAGATCATGGAAAAGGCATTTCCTAAGTATGTTAAAGCTGGGAAAGTGCTTCGAACTCAAAATCAATCTTCAGTCGATGTGGTTCCCGGAAGAGGGATGTCAACCCATCCTTATCTCAGAGGGATGTTCGAATCCACTTCTATCAACTTTGATGAACTGGAAAAAGAAGTTGATAGTGAGAAAAAGGGAAAAACCAGTGTAAAGAAAAAAGAAGATAAGAAAAATCCCGAAGGAAAGCTGATCAAGCTCAAGCATCGTTGGTCCATCGACGATGAGAGTTGGGCTTTCAACATTCTTGATACGAAAAACATTTTGATTTTACTCTCCAGCGGTGAACTCAGTCAGAGAACCGATGGGCAAGGAGCAGTCGCCTTTGCCTTTTCACCGGGTGGAAAGGTCAGCGACATTGGAAAGATTCGTACTCGTCGTCCTCAACCTATTTTAGTTAAGGAATCGACCAAGAAGGGTAAGACTTCCGTTGCTAAGAAGAAATCAAGTGGAACCGGAAGTCGGGGGAAGTATAAGTCTAAACCTGGTGTCGTTATGCAGGTCTTGAGTCACTTTGGAAAACAAGAATCTCAACGAGATGAACACCTCCTCCAAAACTTACTTCTCAACTTCATCATCGATGCCAATAACGAACGCTTAATTCGAAACGGACCTGATCCAGAATCGAATGATGATGAAGATGGAGAAAAGTCGGAGGACGATGAGTTTGAAGATGATATTGATCTCGATCTCGATGATACCTAATCCTTCACTTTGAATGTTGACCCCCTAATGGGGATGCCTGTGAGAATTAAAAAGCGCCTCGATCCCGAGGCGCTTTTTTTTATGAGTAAGAGGTGATAGTTATCGGAACTTTTTCACCTAATGTTAATCCTGATTTGGACTATTTGTTGAGTCTAAGCGCTATTGCTTATTTAGAGAAAAGGCGTTGTAGGATCCAGTCGATAATGCTAGGAGGGTGCCCCTTCACTTTAAGAATGATCATGTCCTTGGTCAGCGAAGGGAGCATCGTTTGAATCAATAGCATTACCTACTTTGTAGATTGGAATTCTTGAGCGCTGATCGATGAGTGAACACCATCAATCCTCTACTTCAGTATTAGAAAAACCGGAACAGGTTGAACGAAAAGTTCAAAGTTCAACAACGCTCTTTGGAGCGAAGCTCTTTTCTTGCTTGTCAGTTAAGTGGAAAACGATTCTCTGGACGTTCATCGGCATCATCTTCTGGTTAGGAGTTTTTGAAGCTTCCGCTCAATGGTTCATGAGTGGTTACGATGATCAAAAACTTCTCAATGAGAAGGTCAAAGGGTCGGGGGGTAAGGTTGCACTTTATCTGGCCAGGGGGCTTTCGGTCGAAAAGAAATTGAGAATCGGTTGGGAGGGGCGATTTAACAAGAAGAGGAATCCCCATCGAGCGGGTTGGTTAGATCCTAGATTATGGGCGGATAAACCTCAGGACGGGGAAAAAGGATTAATTGCGGCATACGGACAGTCTTTTACTTTTTATGCCATGGGGAGATTGAAAGAGCTTGTTCCCGAGTACGAAACTCGGGTGATCACCGGTCCCTCTGCGCCCCCCAATCACTCTTTTGCTGCATTCAATTTAGATCGCAATCTGCATTCGGCTGAAGTGTGTGTCTTGGGACTTCTTTCAGGAACAATAAAAGGCCTGTTGGGAATGTCGTCGGCGGGTTATTACTGGCATACTCCCTTGCCGTTTACTTTTCCTCGATACCGAGTTGTTAACGGTGAACTCGTTTCTGAGATGCCCTTGATACGAACGCAAGAGTCTTGGGACCAGGCGCTAAAAGATCCATTAAAGTTAGAACCTTTCCTCAAGCAAATTGAAACCCACGATAATTACTTCAGTTCGGTGGGCTACCGATCTACTTGGTTAGATAGTTTAATCTTGGGACGCATCGTTCAAAAGGGCTTCAATGGCCGCAAGGCTTCCTCGGTCCAAAATAAATTTATTGGTCCTCAGGGTTTTAAGGAAGATTCCGAGCTCGTCGTGATCCTTCAAGCCATCGTTAAAGAGTTTGCAAGAGTTGCGCGAGAAGATGGTCGCTTACCTATCGTTTTACTTTTTCACGGGCGGGGTGAAGCGGATCATCTCTACCAAATGATCTATAAAACCCTTGAGGAGAATCAAATACCTTATGTGAGTTCCCATGGGATTTGCTCACCTTGGAATCCAGACGTGTTTATCAGCAAAGATGACGGCCACTTGAAGCCTCATTGTAATAAAGAGATCGTGCGCCAGATGTTAGAAATCATCGCCACTCAGTCGGATGGTAAAGCAAGCCAAATGGCAAAGAAGAGATTGAACGAGTGGGAATGAGGAGCCAACCGTGAATTTTATCAGTATCGAATTCTTGTTCTTCTTTGCCATCGTTTACGGATTGTATTTGATCTTGAACCGTCGTTGGCAAAATTTGATGCTTCTGGTAGGGAGCTACGTCTTTTACGGTTGGTGGGACTGGCGGTTTCTCAGCTTGATCGCGCTGTCGACCGTTGTTGATTACTTTGTTGCGAATAAGTTAAGCGAAACTGAAGCCGCCGGGAAGCGAAAGAAACTGGTTCTCGTTTCAATCGTGTTTAATCTAGGGGTTTTAGCTCTCTTTAAATACTTTAATTTCTTCGCTGATAACTTGATGGCGGTTTTTGAGTCGGCGGGCATCGATCTCGGATGGACAACTTGGAATATCATTCTTCCGGTCGGTATTTCATTTTATACCTTCCAAACGATGAGCTACACCTTAGATGTTTTTGCCAAGCGAGTCCCTGCGACGAGAAACTTCTTAGATTTTGCTCTCTATGTAGCGTTCTTCCCTCAACTCGTTGCTGGTCCCATCGAACGCCCCGCAAACTTGTTAGTCGCCATCGGCAAGGATCGAGACATCAACTTTGATCATTTTGCTCGTGGTTGTTACTTGATCTTATTTGGCTTCTTTAAGAAGTTGGTGATTGCGGATGGCCTCAGCCCCATGGTCGATAGCGTTTACGGGGCGCAAGGACATTTGGGAAGTGGAGACGTTATCGTCGCGACTTTCTTTTTTGCCATTCAGATTTACTGCGACTTCTCGGGATATACCGATATTGCTCGTGGTGTTTCTAAGGTGATGGGATTCGATCTCAGAACGAATTTCATGATTCCTTACTTCAGTGTGAATCCCCAGGAATTTTGGCGACGATGGCATATCAGTCTCTCGACTTGGTTGCGCGATTACCTCTATATTCCTCTCGGTGGAAATGCTGCGACTGTCTCCAAGACAAATCGAAATTTGATGCTGACTATGGTGCTCGGCGGCTTATGGCACGGAGCAGCGTGGCCATTCGTCTTATGGGGCTTTTATCAGGGGGCGATCCTATGTATTCACCGTGGAGTATTGGGACGTAAAAAAGGAGTGCAAGAAGGTCCGCCCCAGTCAGTGGGGGCTACGGTCAGTTTTACGTTTAAGTTAGCCTTCTTTTTTATGGTGACGTGTTACGGTTGGCTCCTCTTTCGAGCCCAGTCGGCTCAACAGATTTTAGATTTTACTTGGCTGATGGTGAGTGACTATTCGTTTGACGTCAACGTCATGAAGAAGCCTCCATTAGCTGCCGTCGTGGGCATGTTCATATTAGCGGTGACTGAAGTCGGGCACTTCATCACTTCATCCCCAAAGTTTTATCAGCGTTGGCCTTTGCCCATGAAGACCGCGCTTTACACGGCGTTCATCGTTTTGCTCTTAATGGGCTTTGGGAATGTTCCGGCGAGTTTTATTTATTTTCAGTTTTGATGCGATTTTTCCGCTGGGAAGATTGTTTTTTTAAAATGTCTGCTAAGTGAATGGGCTCTTTTTTGATCCCTCGCTAAAGCTTCGGGCTTCCCTGGCGTGAGATTCATTTGGAATTTATAAGTAGCCTGATGTTTTGCTTATTAGGTTTTTAATGTCAAAAAACGATGATTGAAATCATCCACTCAGGAAGCCCGGATCTTTAGGAAGTGCGTAAGCCGAAGGCTTACTAACACGATGGAGCATAGCGACCATCATGACTGAGCGAGGGATAAGATAGAAGACATGCCTGTTCCCATGAGTTAAGCCGCAGGGAATATTGAAACGAAACGAATAATATTGATAAACAAGCTAAGGCATTCCCTTAAACCAGGATCTCATCAAAACCTAAACTAAATGAAAAGCTACTTAACGATTGAGTTTAGAAAATTCAATTCATTGCTCAATTTCGTAAAAAACTTTTATTTGAAAATATCTGTTCACCTAAATTAACAAAGTCATTCACAATGTATGAATGAATCGAGAAGAACAGAATCAATTGTGGAAACGTATCGAAGCCTTTGAATTCGATGCTGGGGATGTGGATTTATCATTTGCTCAACGCTTAGCTCGTGAAAATGCATGGTCGAAAGACTTCGCAGAGCGAGTCTTGTTTGAGTACAAGCGTTTCGTCTATTTAGGTTTTTCTGCGGGGCATCCCGTCACACCATCGGATCAAGTCGATCAAGCTTGGCACTTACACTTAACTTATACGCAATCTTATTGGGATAAGTTTTGTGGAGAAACATTGGGTAAACCTTTTCATCACAATCCCACAAAAGGAGGGGAAGGGGAGTCAGATAAATTCAATGATTGGTACCAAAAGACCCTAGAGAGTTACGAACGTATATTTAATGAAGAGCCGCCTGAAGATATTTGGCCGAGTGTGGAGATTCGTTTTGGGCACGATTTAAATTTTAAGCGGGTGAATACAAAAGACGTTTGGGTGGTGAGGAAACCGAAATCTTTTATTGGTAAAAGAAACCTTTGCATCGCTCTGACGGTATTTTTAGTCCTCTCAAGTATTTACCTCAATCTAGATATTCTCGATGATAATAAGTCACATTTAAAACTTCCTTCAGTCGCTGACCCAGGGATCGTGACCATTATTGCTGTTGTTTTAGGGGGAGTTCTTTACATTAGTCTGCGTATTCTTTTTGATAGTAAGTGCGCGAAATGTAAAAAATTTCGAGCCTTCAGGAAGACAGGAAAATCAAGGTACGTGAAGGAAATAAAAAGATTTGCAAAGGAATACAAATGTCGCTTTTGTGGTGTAACTAAGTGGGTTAACGATCCACCTCAATCTTCTGGAGGAAGTGGTGGGTTGGGCTGCGGAGGAGGCGGCTGCGGTGGCGGAGGCTGTGGAGGGGGTTAAGGAGCTATGGTAGGATAAGGGGAATTATTGATTTTAAGTTTTCCTCATACGGCTCGAGGGTCGAGCCTACCACTTCGGCTCGTAGGGCGAGCCTACTACTATGCGAACTGAAGCAGAAAAAGAACGACTTCGTAAGATGACCACGGCGTCAGATCCCGCGTTGGTGGATTTATCGTTGGATAAGTTACGAATGTTGCGTCCTGATTTGTTTGGGATCTTGGGGCTTTTGCAAAAGTTTTTGGGTTGGATTAAATTCATTCAAAAACAAATTCCAAATCTCACTGAGCAATTGCTCTTAGGTGATAGTCGATCAGCAGTTGTTGTTTCTACTTCTCCTCTTTTGGTTGCCGCGTATACTGATGAGTTAGATTGCGTGGCCATGTTGAAGTTTCCGGAGCGTTTGGTTTCCGAATACGACTTAGACGTGGGTGACCGCTTATTGACAGCGAATTACTATAGTAATGATCCCAACGATGGCACGGATCTCATCCCTGGACCTCGTAATTCTGAAATCTGGACATCCTTTTCCCCGATCATCGTCGAGTTTTTAACGGATGATCTCGAAGATGTTGAAGAACGTAAAAAAGCGATTCGTGAAGGTGAATGGGAGCGCACGTGGCGCATGGCTCAAGAGTATCTTGAACTGAAACCAGATTTAGCTCGGGATGGCCGCCCGGTTTTCTCAGCCGTTGATGCTGAGCTGGAAGAGGAGTAGTCCGCGTGTTCCGAGGTAGTGAATTTTTTAAGATCTTCAACTTAACTAGCCCGAAGCGCTAGCGAGGGGTCGGAATGAAAACCCTGGCCCCTCGCTAGCGCTTCGGGCTAGTTAAGGTATTAGTTCTAATAGATTGGAATCCGACTCTAACTAAGTTTGATAAAAATTCAGAGCGTCTCCGAGTGCGGATTAGTAAAAGAAAGGGGTTAGTTGAAAATGATATTAATTTCACAAGGGATACCCGATCCAGTGTTGTTTGTTTTAGGCATCGGGGCAATCATGGTTTTCCTGCTTCTAACAGTTCCTCAGCTTATTATTTATCGATTTGGTGTTTTGTTAATCCCGCTCTTTCTATTGAGCGTGGGTCTATTTGCTTTTGCATTTCATGAGTATGCTAACCGTAGTAGTGAGTCAGCAGCCATATTCAATGGATTGCTTACAATTGCGGCTAGCATTGTTCTCTTTTCAGCTGTTTATTTGATCAATGGATTGAAAAAGAAGGAAAAAGCTGTCGAGGGAGAGCAAGAGCCGTAGGTCGCTTCGAGGATGTGAGTCATCTTTAGGTCCGACAATTATCCGATACCTCAGCGAGGGAAGACGTCGTTTTAGTTTTAAGTGAAAGGTTGTTGGGATGGATTTTCTTGCACAGAGCCAACCTGAATTTCAGGCTCTTACAAAAATCTTAGTAATGATAGGGTCTCTCGTTCTTGCATTCATATTCTCTATCGGAATCTATAAGCGCTCTCGCGGTGCACTTTCGTTTTTAAGTTTTCTTTTATTGGTCTTCGGAGTTGGATTGATTATTAAAGGGGCAAGTGAGAATTCCTTTCTTTCAGATGGGAAAGGAAACTATTACGGCATGATGATCATCGCTGGGGGAATCGTCATTCACGCTGCCATTCAACTGATCTTGGGCTTAAAGAATTCGAAGGACTCCGAACAAAATCCTTCTAATCAAGATGATCCCTAGTAGTAGGCTCGCTCCGCGAGTCGTATTCAAGGTAGTAGGCACACGCCGTGTGCCGTAGTGGTAGGCTCGACCTTCGAGCCGTACGAAGGGATTAATTTGGATTGCCTCGTACAGCATGAAGAACAGTTAGGCTTTGCTCGAAGGTGATGGTTTTTTCTATGCATCAATTAAATGTATTGCCATCCCGGCTCACGGGGTGAGCCGACTACTATAATCCCTCGCTAAAGCTTCGGGCTTAGTAATGATTGATTTTTGTTAGTTTTCCCAAGCCTGAATCAATAATCACCCCAAGTTAACTCACAAAAGTTATAAAGTTGCTAGCTTTATCAAAGTTCTTGAAAGTCATTTAATTCACTTACTAACAGAGTTCTTCTTCCTCAAAATAAGTTCATGAAATCGTATGAACAAGATGAGCTTTGGGATCGAATTCATAATTTTGAATTTGATGATGGTGACGAAGATCTCTCATTTGTTGATCGTTTAGCTCGTGAAAACGACTGGTCTCAGTACTTCGCCAAGCAAGTCATCATCGAATACAAACGTTTTATATATTTGGGTTTCGTTGCTGGGCATCCCGTAACTCCCTCCGATCAAGTTGATCAAGCTTGGCACTTGCATTTAACCTACACCCACTCTTACTGGAATAAATTGTGTGGTGAGACCTTAGAGGCTCCATTCCATCATAATCCTACCCGAGGTGGAACTGATGAGTCGGAGAAGTTTAATGACTGGTACCAAAAAACATTAGATAGTTATGGGCGTATTTTTGGTGTTAAGCCGCCAGAAGATATTTGGCCTTCGCCGACTCTACGCTTTGGGCGAGATTTAAATTTTAAGCGAGTTAATGTTGAAGACGTCTGGATAGTAAAGAAACCAGCATTTATTCCGAGAGGGTATAAAGCCTCGAATTTCTTGCTCATTGTTGCTTGGGTAGTCTTACTCCCTTTAGGGGTGTTTTTGAAATTACCAAGTGAAGATTCAATGAGCGGAGGAGTTGCTTCACCGATTGTGGGGACTATTTTGCTTCTAATGTTTTTAGCTGTGATCATTTATTACTCAGCTAAGAGCTATCGAAAAAAAACCTGTCCAAACTGTAAAGGCCAATTTTCCATGAAGAGGACGGGCAAGGTTAGAAATTTAACGGATAAGAAAAAGGTGGAACGGGAGTACAAGTGTTCCTACTGTTTTCATTTTCTTTGGTTTACAGAATCTTTGAGTAATGACAATGGGGGATGTGGTGGTTGCGGAGGGTGTGGTGGATGTGGCGGCTGCGGGGGTTGTGGAGGGTAGTATAATGATTGTGGTACTATAGTAAGAGTTTATTTCATGTTATCTATTAACTCTTATTGCGCACGATGTGAATTTGTGATTTCCATGCTTACAGAAGAAGAGAAAGAAAAATACCGAAAACAGACTACCGCATCGCATCCGGGTTTAGCGGAGCTTTCAATTGAGAAGTTGAGAATTATGAGGCCTGATCTTTTTGGAATACTCGGTTTTGTCCAAAAAATCTTAGTCAAAATAAATTTTTTCGGGGATCAGATTGCCTCTCTAAGAAGACATTTGTTATTAGGGGATACCCGTGCTGCAATTGTGGTTTCAACTTCTCCCTTGTTGATTGCAGCTTATACCGATGAACTTGATTGCGTTGCGATGTTAAAGTTTCCAGAGCGAGTTTTGACTCAATTCAATTTAGAAGTGAAGCAGCGTTTAGTGACGATTAATCTCTATTCAAAAGAAACCGACGAAGGAACAGATTTAACTTTTGGAACACGTAACAAGGGCAATTGGACTTCTTTTTGCCCGCTCATCGGAGATTTTTTAACCGATGATGAGGAGCAAATTAATCTACGGAAAAGTCAAATCCGAGAGGGCGAGTGGGAACGTACCTGGAAATTAGCTCAAGAATATCTAAAAGAAAAACCCAATCTGTTTCGAGATGGTCTCCCTTTTTGGTGTAACTTCGATGCAAAAATAGTAGAAGAGGATGAATGAAAGTAGTCCGCACGCTTTACGTGCGGATATTCTGAACGACGAGATCAATCTTAATTGTGCAAAGACAAACCTAATCGAGTAACTAGAGTTGGGGCGATTGGCGAATAAAAAAGGCCCTACCGTTAGGTAGAGCCTTTTGAGTCATTTAAGTTTGTTTTGAATGCCGTACCGGCTCACGGCCCCTTTAGGGAGTGCGTAAGCCCTAAGCTTACTTGCATGAAGGAGCGAAGCGACCATTATTGCGGAGCCGACTACTTTAACCTTCTACACTGATGCTGTTTTCAGCGAAGAAGCTGTGCCAGGGGATGCTGGCGTCGCCGAATGAGAGGAGTGAAGGATTGCGGAGATCATCTTTATTGTAGGTGAGTCGTTCGCCTTCTAAAGTGGTAACGCTTCCACCAGCTACTTCTACGATGCACTGGGCTGCAGCCGTATCCCATTCCATGGTCGGAACTACGCGGGGATAAAAATCAGCTTTGCCATCCGCAACCAAGCAAAATTTGAGCGAGCTTCCCATGCTCGTGACTTCTGCCCCTTCCAAGGCATCGGCTTCTAAAAATGCTTTGACTCGAGGACCGGCGTGATCGCGACTGGCGACGACGATGAGATGATCTAAGTTGGCTTGTCGACAATTCAATTCTCGTTCTTCGCCTCGGCCATTGTTCATCCACGCGCGAGGTTGATCCCCTTTATATCCACAGTAATAAACTTCTGTAACTGGAACGTAGACCACTCCCAATACCGATTCATTACCTTCAATTAACGCGATGTTTACAGTGAATTGACCACTCTTCTTGATGAACTCTTTGCTGCCATCCAAAGGATCGACCACCCAGTAGGTTTGCCAGTTTTTGCGGTCTTTGAATTCATCTTCAGAAGATTCTTCAGACATGATTGGAATTTCGGGAGTCAGCTCTGAGAGCAATTTGCAGATGACTTCGTGAGCGGCTTTATCCGCAAGCGTCAATGGAGAATCATCCTCTTTGTACTCGACTTCAATTTCCCCGTGGTAGTGAGTGAGAGCCGCTTCGCCACCCGCTTTGGCAACTTCGATGATCTTATTTAAGATTTCAGAATTCAGTTCCATGATCCGTAAATATTCCCAGAGTATATTTGGGTCTTGAGTTCACTATCAGTGGCTGGATCGAGAACTTCGATTCCAGCTTCACTCAACCGTGCCGTCACCGGGCACCCTTTTCCTGCTTGCAGATGCTGTAAATTTCTTTCAGCAACTTCTTTTGCGGCTTCGATGATAGCAACCGATGGTCGAGAAGATTCGATGTCAGGATAGGTTCCTGTCAATTCATCTCTTTGAGCTAAACCTAACTCCACTCTTGTGGCGCGCTCCGTGATGACGACGATAGAATCTTTTCCGTAACCTTCGTAACTCGGGCTTGAGTTCACGCTGCTCACCGGGGCTTCTCTTCTTAAATCAGAAGTGAAGTGCGGATTAAACGTGCGGGTTCCCAGACCCGTGATCGTTGCTCGTAAGCCGCGATACTGTTGATCAAACTCGATCTTTCCTCTCGTTCCCACCAACTCCATCTCTTGATTGACGGGGGCTTCAAACTCTTTGGGATTGATCCAGTTGTTCACGTAGTAAACTCGAAATCCATCTTCGTAATCGACAGCTACCTGAACGGAGTCAAAAGCATCGATCGCTTGATCGCCGCCTTCATTATGCCAGTTCTTAAGTAAACTCTTTTGGCCCACCGCATGAACAGACACGGGTCTCAGTCGAAGGTAATGTCCAAATAAATCCACCCAATGTATGCCTACATAGCTGAATGGATTCGATTTTTCCGCCCACTTAAAAATTTCAGTCGAAACTTCTAAGGGCTCTTCTAAGACCGCGCGCCCGTACAAGGGCTTGCCGATTCCGGAAGTTAGATCTTCAAACAAGAATCGATGGCAAGGATCATAGCGTTTGTGCATATCGACCCCGACAATTCGATTCTTTTTTCGAGCTTCTTCTAACAGTACATCGGCTTCTTTGAGGTTTAAGGTCAGTGGTTTTTCTACCATCACGTGAGCATCATTTTGAACGGCGTGAAGCACGGGCTCATAATGCAAGTGATCGGGAGTGGCCACGAAGAGAATTTTTGGTTTTCGTTCGGCTTGGAAGATCTCTTCCCAAGGTTTATCACCCCAATAAGCTTTGGGGGAACTATTCGGAACTTTCGATGCGTACATCGCAGCTAACTTTGTCGCCGTGGCTTCGGTTCGAGTTCCGATAGCTACGAGTTCAAATTTGACGTTGTAGTAATCACTCGCAACGTGATCCAAGCCGACTCGACCTAAGTAGGGGGCTAAGCCGCAGCGTTCGAGATCTTCGATGGTTCGAATAACTACATCGCCACCAAACATGCCTCCGCCTACCAAAGCTACAGGTAAGGTGATTTCTTTTTGGCTCATAGGAATGAGATCGTCTGAGTTTTAGTTGGAAATGGGGAATTGGGAAAGGAAACTCTAACCCCTTTAGGGCGCGGTTGGAAGTTCGAGATTGAGGATTTTTTATTGATTAATCAAAGTCGTTTTCACGGCCAGTGACTGCGAATTTAAATACAAACGAATTCTAAGGCACTAAGCGCTTCAATTATCCCTCGCTAAAGCTTCGGGCTTGATGGGCGTGAGCCGCTTTTAAAGCAATCATAGTTGTGAAAGTTTAGGCACCATTCATCACTAAATCATAATTGAAATGACCAGCCTCCCAAGCCCGAAGCTTTAGCGAGGGATAGTCGGAAAGCGAGAACAACCTCTGTGGTCAAGGATTACGATCCGCAACTTCTATGGCCGGCTACTCTTTTTTCTGTTAGATTAGCTGTTCTTCAACGCTTTATGTTCCCAGATTTCCGGAGATCTCAATGTCTGCTACCTACGGAAAATATTCCCTGACACCTCAGGATGTCCCCGCAATTCATACAGACCATCGTACGATTCAGACGGCATTACCGGTCCCTGAATCGATTCCGATACTCGAAAAACTCCTCAAATATGAACCTCCCTCGATGAGTGGCCAGCCACCCATTCTTTGGGATCGGGCTGAGGGCTACAACGTTTACGATCCTTATGGGAACCGATGGATTGACTGGAGTTCTTGTGTGCTCGTCAGCAATGTGGGGCATGCGCATCCAAAAATTGTCGAAAGAGTGGAGTCTTTGGTCGAGCGGCGCCAGCTCTCCTGCTACGTTTTTCCCCATCGCGAACGGGCTGAATTTGTAGAGAAGCTGATCGAGGTTGCGCCCGATGGGCTCGAAAAAGTGTTTCTCCTTACGACGGGCTCAGAAGCCGTCGAGTGTGCGATCAAACTCTCCCGAACTTGGGGATTAAACCAATCACCCGAAAAGAAAGTGATCGTATCCTTTGGGGGAGGCTTCCACGGGCGAACTTTAGGCTCTCAATTAGCTGGGGGGATCGCGCCCCTGAAGACTTGGATCGGGGGAACGGATATCACTTTCATTCAAGTTCCCTTTCCTGATGGTTATTTCAATCCAGATACTTCCTTTGAACTCTTTACTAAGACTTTGAGTGAAAGTGGGATTCAGCCAGAGCAAGTTGCGGGAGTGATTTCTGAATCCTATCTCGGCATCGGCCCTGACTTTTTTCCCGTTGAGTATGCTCAGCAGTTAAGAGCATGGTGCGATCAACACCAAGTGGTTCTCACTTTTGATGAAGTTCAAGCTGGTTTTGGGCGAACGGGGAAGCTCTTTGCTTTTGAACATTATGATGTCGTTCCCGACCTCATCGTTTGTGGGAAGGCGATTTCAAGTTCGCTGCCCTTATCAGCCGTGATTGGGCGAAGCGATATTCTTTCGACTTATCCTCCGGGATCGATGACTTCAACTCATTCGGGATCGCCTCTTCCAGTTGCGGCTGGTTTAGCTTCTCTTGAAGCCTTGTTCGAAGAAAACATGATCGCTCACGCCGAATCGATGGAGGCTGTTCTCACTCAAGGATTGGCGCCATTGGTTGAAGCCTATGACGAGTGTGATTGGATGGCTTGTAAGGGGCTCGTGGCCGGGTTGCGCATCGTCAAACCGGGCACTCAAGAGCCTAATTCCGAACTTGCCACTCAAATTAACCAGGCTTGCCTTCACCGTGGCCTGTTGATGTTTGCTCCCGTGGGATTAGGGGGAGGTTGCGTGAAAATTGCCCCTCCTCTGATGACTCCCCAAGAGGTATTGGAAGAAGGAATAGAAGTCTTGACGGAAGCATTCAAAGAGATTCTTGGCTGATGGCAAGTGATGCTACATTAATTCAAAATGTAAGAAGGGTCGATCCTGATTCCTCGAGTTCTTCCTCAGAGAATGAGCATGCCGTTCTTTTTGAGGGCGGCAAAGTACTCGCTTGGTTATCTTCAGGTGAAGCTGAAGATCTCAAGAAGAGACAAGAGCTAGATTGTATCGATGGAAATGGTCATTGGCTTCTTCCCGGTTGGATCGATCTTCAAGTCAATGACATCGAATGGTTAGCCCAAGGCTTTCAAGATGCAGTTGACCACGCCCAACGTATTCGCGAAGTTTACAAATACCAAATTGAGATAGGGGTGACGTCCATTGTCTTAGCCACCTTGGCGGCTCCTGAGAATGAAATCTTAGCCTATTTGGAAGGCATGGCACACGTTCTTCACTCAGATGGAGAAAATCCCCTCGACGCCATGTGCTTAGGAGCGTTGCTCGAAGGCACATTCATGAATCCTGCTTTTCATGGAGCCCATAATCCTGAGTTTGTGTTTCCGCCCAACAAAGCTCAGCTAGATACTTTTCTTCAGCATGATTCCGTTCGCTTTATCAATATCGCTCCTGAAATGTCGGAAGATGCACTTGAGGTGATTGCTTACGCAAAAAGTCACGGCTTAAAGATTGGTATTGGTCATGCCAAGCCCAGTGCTGAACGCACCCGCGAAGCGGTTCAAGCTGGTCTCGAATACGTTATTCATTTAGGAAATGGGCCAACTGGTTCATCTTTAAAAAGTTTTGGTGGGGGAGGTCTGTTTGAAGAGGCGCTCTACAACGATGGCCTCACTGCAACCATCATTGCGGATGGTTATCATCTAGACCCTCGATTGGTGAGAGATATCATCGAGAGAAAAGAAGATCAAGGTGTGGTTGCCGTTAGCGATGCTGGTTTTGCTTTAGGAAATCCGGCGGGAGATTTTGAAGTCTTCGGCGTTCAAGGGCAAGTTTCTTCCAATGGTGAATACTTGCAAGTGAAACGCAAAGAACCGCCCGGAGCCTTAGCGCATTTAAGCTCAGACTTCGCGCCTCTGTTCGGCTCAGCGAGTGATATGAAGGCGATCTTTAACTGCTTATTGAATCTTTTCACTCAGCCCATGACCGGAATTTACCACCGTGAACATGCTCAGCTTGAATTAGAAGATGCCTTGAAATTAGCCAGTAAACTTTGTTCGAGTAATCCTGCGCATCTAACGGGTAAAACCGACCGAGGAAGATTAAACGTATCTGAACGAGCCGACGCCATTTTATTAAACGTTACGGGAGAGCCCGGTCACCACTCGATCGAAATTAAAGACGTCTTTTTATGTGGGCAAAGATGGTAGTAGGCACACGCCGTGTGCCGTAATAATTTAACTCCACCTCTCGCTAGCGCTTCGGGCTAGTAAATATAAATTTTAAATCCATCCCCCATTTCAAGCCCGAAGTGTCAACGAGGGTCGGCAACAAGAGAAGTAAATGGCAGCGCCATCGCCTATAAACAAGATTTCATGTTGGTCCTAATTCCATCACGCTTTGGCATTTGATATCGATCGTTATCCCTCGCTAAAGCTTCGGGCTTGCGGGGTGAGCCGACTACTATTTCAAGCCCGAAGTGTCAACGAGGGTCGGCAACAAGAAAAGTAAAGGACAGAGTTATCGTCCATCAATAAGATTTCACGTTGATCCTAAATCCATCACGCTTTGGAATTTGATATCGATCGCTATCCCTCGCTAAAGCTTCGGGCTTGAATGCTTGACAAAGAGCTCCCTTTATTACTGGCAACTCTGCGGTGGGTTCTCACAACCTAAATCTCCATTGACTGCCGGGTCATCTTCAGTCGGATCAACACCACAGGAGTCTTTACCCGGTGGAGCGGGAGGCGCAGTTCCTAAGAATTGGTGAGATAAATTAGCAATGGGATCGGTGATCTCAACTTTACCATTATCATCGAAGTCGGAAGCATCTAAACAAGGGGGCGTGAAGTTCCCCAGGAATTGGAATGATAGGCTGTTGATGGGATCGGTGATCTCTAAGGCTCCATTACCATCGGTATCACCTCGACGAAATTTGATCTCGTCAGCAAACGAAAGATCAAAATCGCTCGTGACATCTCCATAACGATTGACAACTTGAATGGGAAATGCACCAGATTCGTTTCGAGCTTCAATCGTCACGTTGATTTGAGTGTTGCTGACGACATGAGGGTCGGTCAATTCAGCTCCTTCAAAGATGAGTTGAGTGTCTTTTGTGGTGGTGAAGCCTTTTCCTCTGATAACCACATCTTGTCGCTCCCCCAGAGGGAGCAGCGATGGAGTGACAGAGTGAATCTCCAAGCTCTGCCCACTGAGATGAAATCCGCTGACCAAGAAAACTTCCCCTGCGTCGGTGAGAGTATTTCCTTTACCATCGCCTCGCATGGAATTAGGGAAGAGGTCGTCGTAACCATCGCCATCGTAATCTCGGGCTTCCATTGAATAACTGAAATTGTCGTCGGAGTCGGGTCCACGAACAAAGGCGATCAGAGCTTCCGACTCTAAGTCTTCCAAGTTGGGAAAGAGAGGATCGGGAAACTGATTTTGGCTGCCAAAAATGATCGCGATCTCGCCCGCATCCTCTTTTCCATCGAAAGCCCTATGGGGAATTCCTAATGCAAGGTCATCGTAGTTGTCGTTGTTAAAATCTCCCACCGAAATGGTGTCGCCTAGAATATCTCGGAATTTGATTCCGTAAAATCTGGAGACATCAACTCCTGGTACTCCTCCTCCATCATCTAAAGTGGCGAGGTCAAGAATTTTGCCTTTGAGAAAACTCGGCTGGTAAAGCACGAAGGCAGCTCCCGCGAGATCTACATTCGAAGGGCTCCTTGCAGTGATTCCACCCAGGACTAAATCGATGTTCTGGTCACCATCAAAATCTCCAGTGGCGAGCTCTTCTCCAACCGCATCCCCCGAATTGGGACCGTAGACTAAAGCAAGTTGATCTTCAATCTCAGGCGGTAAGGGTTGCGCAAAATCGATTTCTAAAGGAAGACGATCAGGTGTTCCTTGGGTGAATAATATGTACACCTCACCCGCATCGAATCGGGGAGAGACATCATCCGGTTCAGGTCCATTTCCGCCTCCGCTTCCATCAGCAGGGAAGTCGCTGGGAACATCGAGTTGTCCCGCAGAGAGTCGATTTAACGCAGCTGCGATGATGAGTTCATCTCGGCCGTCTCCATCTAAATCGTTGGCGTGGAGGCAAGCACCAAAGTGATCGGCGTGATCTCGACCATAGATATAACTGATGCCTTCAATGTCATCTCGAGCCGTCGCTAAATCGATGCTGAGAGGCCATTCGTTTCGCCCGTAGATAATGGAAACCATTCCTACTAACTCATTGCCGTCTTCAGTGTTCTTTCCAGTGGATTGATCAGCTGTGAGCATAAGATCATCGATATCGTCTCCGTCGAAATCTCCAGCTTCAACCCAAAGACCTAAACGATCCCCAGGTCGTTCTCCGATGATCGTGAGCACTCCTTGATCTGGATTTTCCTCCAGAGTACGTAAATCGATGATGGATCCGGTTGTGAGTAAATCTTCTTTTCCGAAGATGACAAAGACTCCACCACACGTTCTTCTATCATTGGTGAGGCCGTCGTAGTTTTGAGCGCCGATGATCAAATCTTCAAAGGAGTCGCCATTGATGTCAGCGGTAAAGAGTTCCGTTCCCAACATGTCGTAGCTGCGGGCGCCATAAATGGTAAGGCCTGGAAAGTTTCCATCTTCAAAATCGGCGCGATTGAATTCGCCAGAGATATTTTGATTGCCCTTAAGGATGTAAACCTCTCCAGCGTCGATACGATCTTTATTGGGGCCAGACGGAGCTCCCATAGGACCCATGACTAAATCGACTTTTCCATCTCCATCGTAGTCTCCCATCTCGACGGGCATTCCGAAGAAGCCTCCACCGGCGAGGGAGTTATAAAAGATGAACTGACCTTCTTTTCCATCGGCCTCAGTTTGAAAGAGGAGATTTAATGGAAGGATGGCAGCCTTGATCACGAAGATCATTGAAAAGAAAAAAGCGAGGATGGCGATGAGGCCGGGAACTCGACTCGGAGTGGATCTGGAGTAAGAAGATTTAGGGGCAGGTTGGATCATGGGAGTAGTATGAAGTCAGGAGCTGGTGGCAGACTCAGCTAAACCAGCAACTTAGGACCTATTCACCTTTGGCCCTAGATTTTGAGCTAGGTTGAGTTTTGTTCTCTACAGAAGATTTCTTTGAGTCTTCTCTGAATACTTCTTAGGAGGTATTCGAGATACGATGCCATTTAATGGCAGTTAACACGCAAGTTAACGCCAGTTCATGGCGGAATTGAATGGAATTTTATTTCCTCGAGCCCACTCCAATTTTAATCCTAAATGGACTCCCTGTAACCAACCAGTTTGGGCTTCCTCAAGATATGTAGCCCCGAAATGGAGAGAATTCTGTCCATGGGCCGAAAAAGTTCCGGAAATGGGCAGTTTCTAGTGAAATTAGGTCCAGATGGCCAGCCTTATCCTTGAACCTGCCTGGTGGATTAGGTATAAATGTCCGCTTGTCTTTAGGTAGCACAGAAGCTTGAAAGGGGCTCCAAATGATCCCTTTTGGCCTTCTGGGGTCTTCTTCCGGTTGGGTTCAATGAGCCTCGGATTGGAGGGATCGACCTCGGAAATTCGGCCTTGGAGATCAACTCAGAATCGGTTCGATTTGAGGTTTGGAGATCTTGTTTTCGTGCGGGGTTTTGAACTTCCCATGAACAAAAGCTTCTCACTGTGACTTGGTATAGATGAAGGATTGGATCTGAGCTTTAAATTCAGCATCGAGATTTAATCTTTCCCCACGGCAAAGCTAAGAAGCTTATGCCGAAACATTCACCGGCAATTCCGACTCTCATGAGGAGAGGAGGGGGCCCATCAACTCAGCGAGAGGAATACCCTCATGAAGACCGTCAACATTGGTGGTGTTCGCGAAAAGATTATCGAGCGATCCGATTACCCACCCGCAAAGCTTAAAAAGATCCTCGGAAAAGAAACTGTAGCTATCATCGGTTACGGAGTTCAAGGTCGCGGCCAGTCCCTTAACTTAAAGGACAATGGAGTCAAAGTCATCATCGGGGTACGTAAAGGACCCAGCTGGAAGCTCGCCATGGAAGATGGTTGGGTTCCAGGAAAGACTTTGTTTGAAGTCGATGAAGCTGTTCGACGAGGAACAGTCGTTCAAAACCTTCTTTCTGACGCGGGTCAAAAAGCGATGTGGCCTGTCGTTAAAGAAAACCTTCAAGAAGGTGCAGCACTTTATTTCTCTCACGGTTTTAGCGTGGTTTATCCCAAGCAAACCGGTGTTCGCCCTCCGAAGAATGTCGATGTTATTCTTGTTGCTCCTAAGGGTTCAGGTACGACCGTTCGACGTCACTTCTTAGAAGGTCGCGGAATTAATTCAAGTTTCGCCGTTCATCAAGATTTTACGGGAAAAGCTCGTGATCGTTGTATCGCATTAGGAATCGCCATCGGTAGTGGTTACCTCTTCGAAACAACTTTCAAAAAAGAAGTCTATAGTGACCTCACCGGAGAACGTGGAGTTCTCATGGGAGCTATCTACGGTCTTTGGTTAGCTCAGTACGAAGTTCTTCGTGAAAAGGGTCACAGCCCTTCAGAGGCTTTCAACGAAACCGTCGAAGAAGCGACTCAAAGTCTTTATCCCTTGATCGCTGAAAACGGTATGGATTGGATGTACGCCAACTGTTCAACTACCGCTCAACGTGGTGCGTTGGACTGGTTCGAGCCATTCAAAAAAGCTTCGAAACCCGTCTTCAAGAAACTTTATAAGAGCGTCTCTTCAGGTGAAGAAACTCGTATCACCTTAGAAGCTAACTCTAAGAAAGATTACCGCAAGAACTTGGCGAAAGAGCTCAAAGCGATCGCCGATTCTGAAATGTGGAAAGTCGGCAAAGTCGTTCGTGGACTACGCCCCGAGAACCAAGAAGGTCTCGCTGCTGGCAAGAAAAAGAAACGAACCAAAAAAGCCACCAAAGCTTCGGCCAAGAAAAAGCCCGCTAAGAAAAAAGCAGCTAAAAGAGCTAAGAAGCGATAAGGCTATCGTCTTTCCGTCGCAAAATGTTGTCAGGACGTAGCAGAATTCACCAGAATTTTGACGCGTTCGACTTGGCTCCCGAAATTACTTTCAAAGATCAAAATTTCAGGAACCTTTGGAGAAAATTCAATTGAACTTTCTCCTCGGCCCCGTTATTAAAGGGGGCTCCTATTTTCTGCTGAAGCCGAGACTCGGAAGGTACCTTGGTTTCAGGTTTCAGATCAGATCTTCCGAAAATCCAAATTTTCGGGGAATCAAAAGCCTTCCCTACAATTCGGTAATATAATTGGTCATACACTCAGCCTGACTTGAGCCACTGAACCACTTCTTAGTTCAGAAATAGTTCATGAAACGGCTGGCGATCAGAATCATTCGAGTAGAGACTCCCCATCTCTACACCAAAATCGAAGAATTCGGTCGGGGCGTGGCGCAGTTTGGCTAGCGCGTCTGACTGGGGGTCAGAAGGTCGGGGGTTCAAATCCCTCCGCCCCGACCAGTAAAGATAAGGACTTACGACTTTCGGTCGTGAGTCCTTTTTTAATATCGTCAAACCTACGTCAAACCTGTTTGCGTTATTCTGCTCATTATTTACCTGATCGTTTGCTTTTTTCATCGCCTTGATCACGGGTGTTAGTTAGCGGGGGAGTGAGGTCTTAAAGAGTACCTAATTCATTTGACTATATTATATGTTAGTCCTCAGACCTCCTTTCTGACTCTCTGTTTTACTATTCTTGGTGACGATACCATGGGGTGGTCACGATGTGATGCCAACCAGCTAAGTATCTCTGGTTTCAAGAAGAATACCCTGCGCCCCACAATGTGAGCAGGTAGAGGATTCCTGGGATGCTTCCTCCAACGATTGATTGTACTAATGCATGCGCCTAAGAATTCTGCAGCTTCAGATGTGGATAGAGGAGCTTCGGCCTGTTCAGTATTTTGGATTAATCTATTCATGGAATTATTCCGTTGGAATTGATTATTGAGAATCGTGTTTATGTTAATAGATCGTAATGAGGTAATTTGCCTTTGGCTTTCAAGAGCATATAGGGAATTTCATACTTCTATCCCAACACCACAATTGTCGAACACAAATTCCACAAAGTGCGGCAGACTGCAATGCAGACAAAAGAAGTGCTTGATCAGCCTGATTTATCTTTAGAGTCATCCTACACACCTACCAGATGCTTCTTCCCATGACAAACTCTGCACTCATTTCCGTATAGCTTATTCTTTGACCTCCACTCTCTACACTGTTTACAGCCCCGGAATAAAAGCCCGGAATCGCATTTACCGGTTCCATGACAATGGGTACAGGTGGAAAATTTCCAAGGATCCTCAGGCAATTGAATTGATTGAAGAGGTGGGGCAGAGGTTTGTTGAGGAAGATCAAAATCAAAAGATTCTAAATCACTCAGTGAAGGTATGGTGGCTTGAATTGGTGGGGGTGAACTTTTAGTAGCTTTAGCCGGAGTACTCTGGGGTTGTTGTAGTGATTGTTCCCAGTCGCTTGGACTAGGACAGTCTGAGTAATCTTTGGCAGAGAAGCACCTTCTTAAGTTTTGCCCAGCTGATTGAGAGATTTTTGAAAGCAGCCCCTCAACTTCGGAAATGGTTTTACTTTGACCTTGAAGAATCTCCTTTTGTTCAAATAAACCACCATCTCCACTTAGTGGTGAGTTTTGATGAAGGGTAAGAATTTCAGCAACCAAGATCCCTAAACTAAATCGATCTGCTGAAGAGTTCCAAGTCGCTTTCGTATTAGGATTACCATTTGAGTAAATAAATGGTGCTGAATATCCTTCAGTCCCAAAAGTTGTACCCTGAGGGCAGGTTAAGGATGGATGAAATACACTCTCAAAATCAATTAGAGCTACCTTTGAACCCTGAATAAAGACATTGGTAGATGAGAGATCTCGATGAGCGATCTGATGTGCCTCTAAATCACCAATGAGCTTTATCAATGACAAGGTAATCTGGATACGACGATCTTTATCTAAAGGCGTGCCATCACGAATGTCATCAGCAACTGAAGCCCAATCTTTACCAGTTTCACAAGGGATGAGAAGAGTGTTATTTAACCACTGAGAAAGCTCACTACATGTATACTTTCCTGCTCCTCCTTTCAATGATTGTTGAGAAAGCACTAAGCGATTTTTCCCTGACCTTACTCCTTCAATATTTGGTAGCTGCTTAGCTACCTGAGTGAGGTAGTTTCTATCCAACTTAGATCGATGATGGAGTTTCTTTAATACCCAACGATCCTTTTTTGAGTCTAAAAGAAAATAGCTTTCTCCTTGTCCTCTTTGTACTGCTAAAGGTGATCCCTTTAAAGTAGGGTGCTCAATTGGAGTGAATTGAGTACCTTCAAGAGAAGCTGGTAATTTGGAGTCGAGCCATTTGTCTATTACGTGCTCAGACATAGCTTGCTCCTACACCGCTTTGAACAAATGAATGGTTGATTCCTAACCCAAATGAAACTGATGTCATCATCGTGAGCAACCTGTTCTAATCTCTTGTGAAGATTGCTCATGATTTTTTGATTTGATTTCTTTTGAGTTAAGCCAGTTTTGTGTCTTTTCAGCCAGTAGTGAAGTTCAAGTGGGGATTTAAAGGCATCGAAGAATCCATCACTACCTAAGATAATATTTGAGTTTTTAGGAAAGATTTTTCTCTCATGTTTCCAAAGTCCAGAGTGGAAATGGTCAGGAAGCACTTGAGTTGCAGTGCTCCTCGTTTCTCCATTTAGCTCCCATTCAGGGGTTGAATATAGAAGTGATCCTTGGGGGGAAAGAGCGACAAATTTAGAATCCCCACACCTTAATATTTCGACCTCAATTGTTTTTGTGAATTTTTTAAATGAGGCAGATATGAGTGTAGTTTGAAATGCTGACTTTAATTGTTCCTTAACGATCTCTGACATCCAATTACCCAGTAGAGATTCAGAGGACTTTACCTTTTGATTTTCCTTTTCCTTACAGACCTCATCTCTTCTAAGAGTCAGTAGGTCACAAAGCATGGATAATCGGTAGTCCCGATTGTCTTTAAATAGTAGTGGGCTTACCTGAGTAACTAACTCTGCAGCCTCAGCGCTATAGGGTGATGAACTCACTCCATCACAAACTGTTGCTACTGAGTGTTTCTTAGAAAATAGAGCCCGATCTTGGTTTTTGGTCTCCTCTCTATTAAAGAGAGGAGACACTACGGTCAGTGCATGCATCCGTGTGTCTCCTCCTAATTATCTATCTAAGGGCTGGGTCACATTTAGATGGAGTTGAACCCACAGTTTGTATGACTTTCTTCAATGACTCCTTACTTCTCACATCGAAGAATGCTTTGGCACCTTGTTTTATAGAAGGGAATATTCCTTCCTCAATGAGGTTTAATCGGATGGGTTCAGGGATAATACTCGACATACGGAACAAACGAAGGTTGTGTACAGAGGTTCCAGCTTCAGATTCGTGGGTGTAACCTGGGAAATCATTCGGCCCTTGGTAGCTTAGATTCGTTTGAGCACCAATATACCCATTCACTAAAATGGCATTGCCATCTGAAGATGATATTTGTTTTAAAGATTCAGCAGCGAACGAAGGATCCCTGTTACTAGCGCCATCAGTTAGGTGGAGGATGAAGGGAGGAGAGCTATCTTTAAATTTTTCCTTTTGAACTTCCTTCGAAAGAATATTGAAGGCAAGCTCTAAAGCTTTACCCGTTTCAGTACCTCCACTATTACCTCCTAAGCCTAAGGAACCACCTGAAGATGTGAAAAGGTTCACTGCAGCTTCAATATCCATAAGGCCGGTTCCCCATACTCGAGGTGTACAACCATAGATGATGACTAAGATGTAGTACCTTGGTTTGATGACTGGGGTTGTGCCATTTAAGTCGGAGCTTCGGCTTAATAGCTCCTTTAGAATGATGCCTACATATCTCTCGACATATTTAAAGGCAGCATCTTGAGTGCCGGGCAGGTTATCCCTCATACTTCCGCTGTCATCCAAGATGAGGCACACTGGCACCGGATGTTTACGACTGGCTAGTTGTTGGTAAGGCATGAATACTCCTAAATCTTTCTTATAAGTTTTACAAACACACTAAAAATAAGACCTAAAACCCCACCCCAAAGAACTGCACCTAACCACTCCTTGGGAATAAAACGCGGGACGGAACTTAATAGCTCACTGATTTGAGTGAAGAAGCTACTTAGACTTGAATAAAGAAGGGGTACTCCGATGAGAATAAGGAGCACTAAAGCGATAAAAAGAAGCCAACGGTTCGGACCTCCCGGATCGTGAAGCGGTTCGTTGGTCTCGGGTAAGGGTAAAACGGGAATTTGTTGGGGAAGTCGTGGCCTTCGTTGTTGATAGGGGATTAGAGAAGGGGTCATTTGGAGTTTCTCCCACTCCCAAATCGGGAGCTTTTATTTTTTTCTTTTCTATTATCTGGGAGCTTTAGCTCACTAAACCCACCCCGGGCCCTAAGGGCCCGGGAGATGTAACGTGGCCCATAGGGGCCACCTAGAATCAGGATCGTGTTAAGTTCGATTTATCGAATCATCCGCAAACACCTATTTTTTAATCATCACATTTAACCTTGGAGGACCTCTGGTCCTAGCTTTATTAAAGATCAATCTCAAGAGGGTTCTAAAGGAAGGCCACCATTTGATCTTTTCATTATCCACTTCAATTCTCCCTTCAAATTTTGGTATCAACTTTGAAATCTTATTTTGTGACATACTACGAGATAGAATTCTTCGAGTTGTTGGAACTATTTACTGTCTAACTTGCCTTAGCTAAAAAAGGGAAGCTCATACTCCCTTTCATTAAAGGGAGCTAATTTTCCTAAATGAAAACTACGAATCTTTTCTTTGCTGCGATTTTCAGCAGGGAGTTTATTAAGGGCTTGATCGAATTTTTTACACTTACTTTCAGTATTAAAGCCCATACAGACTCTTTTAACTCCACTCACTGAAGCTCCTCTCAGTGCCTCCTTGAGGTTGTGATCGATGGTTCCAGACAGAGCGATCTCAATACCAAGCCACTCACCGTTTTCTAATTGGTGAGCCCCATCGAATGTTTTTTTACCTAACATGGTGAACTCAAACTTAATTGACCGTTTTTTATTCTCAAAAAAATCCTTAAGCCACAACGCCATGACATAATGTAGAAAGCCACCCTTAAGAAATTTCTTCTCTGGCCTTAGTCCTAAAGAACTGAGGAACTCTATCCCGGGCTTGAGTACCTCCCACGTTTTGGGAGCATTACCTTTCCCCACTCTCGGTAGAGAATGCTGTTTCACCATGGCATGAGCACTCAATTCCTTAAAAACCTGAGTACCTTGCTCCCCGTGTAAACTCAAGCGCTTGTAAAGTGAACCCAAGGTAATCCCCGGTTCACTGGAGGTGATAATGAGTGCTTTTCTAGCCCTTTCACTTAACCCTTCAGGTTTTTCCTCTTTTTTAAGTTCACTTACATGAATTGCTTTAATGGTCTTAAGGAAGGCGGTTGTTCGAACTTCGACACTCATGGAACAAAAGGAACCTCCCCAAACACAGCCTTTGGATACACTGAACGGATTACTCCGATGACTTCATGAGGAGCAAGCTGAGGGACCAGCTCTGCTTGCTCTCTAGTCAGATGACAATCTCTCATAATTAAGTGCTGATCTAAGCCAAATGAAGCCTTGACTAAAATGGAGCTACAATTCCCCGTAATGATCTCGTTGAGTTCACTGTAGGATTGGGTGGAAACTATGATTCCTAAACCTCTTGATCTGCCTCGGGTTATCCACCTTCCAATTGGGTGGACAAGTGAACCCACTGAAGAATAATTTTTTCTTACTATGGGTAAGGCATCATCGAGAATTGCGGTAACTGGAGCAGAAATTTTTTGACTTCCCAATAGCTCGTAGGCTGCATTTAAAAACAAACCACATACTACTGACTGAGCCTCATCAGTCAGTGAGTCAATCTGTAAAATGACTCCTCCCTGATAAGAAAGCGCCTTGTAAACAAAGTCACTTGTAGAGTAGTTAATCGAGCGACCTAAGTTTGCTCCAATTCCTTTAATAGCAAAAGAAGAGGCCTCAATGTATTCAATGAGCCGTCTTCCTTTTCCCTTGGTGGGAAAAGATTCGATTTCACTTATCCATTCACTCCATGAGGGCCAAGTACCTTTAGGTCGTTTTCTTTGGTAGAGGTTGAGAAGCGATTCATAGAGTAACCTTCTAGAAGCAAAAAGCTGAAGATGGCTTGCTAAGAGTTGAGTCAACAACCCAGCAAAATCCTTCGTATTCATTCCCATTGGATCTAAAGGGCAGAGTTTTAAATCCTGGGCCTGGATTCTAATGATATTTAGACGGGGATCATCAAAGAGGTGACTATTAAAATCACCCTTACAATCGAAGAAGATCAACATGAGTCTAAAATAAGTATCTGAAGGAAGAGAAAACGAAGAAGGGAGGTCTTGCCGGCACCCGGTGCTCCAATGATAAGCATCCCTTTGGCAATATCCCTAAGAGGTAACTTCATGACATCTCCAGTTGGCATCATGAAAAGTGAAATTTCTTGAAGTTGGTTTTCTAGTGAACCCAATTCGGGGTAAGACGCTAGAAAAGGGTCTAAACATTCCTGAGCTTTTTCTTGTTGCTCTCCGATCATTGTCTCTAAAAAGGTAGCAACATGTTGGTCTTCAGGGAAAACCATCAAGTGCTCAATCGCCTCCATTCCACCCGGAACATCTGAGAGTCTAAGGTCAGGGTGACGACTGAGGTCTAGAAGCTGGTAAGGATCCTTTAGCTGTCTTTTTTGAAGGTTTTCGAAAAAGTGGTCCAATTTGCTTCCTTAAAAATGTCCAGATGGGATAACGACAGGCAGAACAGATGACCCCTTGTACTCGTTGATTTTTGTACCACCACTTGGGTATTGCACAGCTACAAAGAGAACAATGAGGTCGGCCACACTTTCTACAGTGTCTTAAGCAAATATAGTTACAGATGATGCGATGGCAGAGTGAACACTCTGAAACATCTTGGATACTTCCCGGATCGTGACCACAGTGGGTCGGGGGTCGAATGACTAATGAGGTTCTTTGGTTTCCATCGACAAGAAACAGTCGTATAGAACGTAGCTCATAACCACTGGGAAGAGTCCGCACCTCTTCGCTTTTAAACTCATAGCCCGGTCCTGATCCTAAGGGAGCAGTGCGGTTAGAATCTTTTTGATTCAAGGTAATCCACCCGGGTTGTAAGAGTCATCGTGATAAAGATCATCCATAGGATCCAAATAGGGATCGTAGGGCTGATTTGGATTAAGGGGATCTTCAGGTGAATCAAACTGGGGACCAATTATTGGCTTGGGTTTTGGAATGTCCTCATATAGAGGTCCATAGGTATCTTGAGGTAGAAGTGAGGGATGGTCCTCATTGAGATCCGGCATGAGATTGGAGTCTTGATCGACAATAATCTCTAATGGTTCAGGAGGATAGATTGTCTCAGGTTCTTGGACAGGTACATGAGGGCCTCCTTTTTGTCGACCACGAATTAATTGATCCGTACACGAATGACAAAATGATAAGTCATGAACATCTACTCCAACCCAACCTCCTCCATGGCCAATTCCCTCCCTAAATGCGGCTTCAAGGTTGGGGCCACAATCACCGCAAGGTCTGAACTCAGACGCTTGCTTTTGGTACCCATTTCCTAAAGCCGCGAAAAATAAGCCTGGAATTTCTCCGTCACGAGTGAAAAGCATATTTACTCCTCAGTGTTTAACTCTGAATGAAATTGGGGAGTTGATGTCTTTGAAGTAGCTTCATAGGCTTCTAAACATTCTGAAAGAATAATTTCGACTAAGCGATTAAGGGCTAATCCTTGCTCTTCAGCGAAATACTTAAGGCGAACTTTTAAGCCGGGATTGATTCTAAGATTGATCGTAGAAAACTCTTTTTTTTGCTGACTTTGTTCTGCTTTTACTACTGACTGGATGCGGTCAAGTACACTCATTGATCCTCCTCACATTAAAAACAGTTGGATTACTTAAAACCATTTATTGATGCAGTTTCTTCATTCTTTTTAGGTTGAAAAGATAGAGACTGCCAATGGTTACTGAAGAGCCCACAATAAAAAGTTCAGGTGAATTACCGAATAAGCCTGAAAAGAAAAATATGAGGAGAGCAAGCCCAGCCCAGAGGCATGGAGAGAGGAGATTTTTCATTTGAGGATTGCCTTTTAAATGGGGAGTTTAGGTAGCAACCATAAAGTGAATTCCTTTTGATCACTAAGCGCCGCTTACATCTAAAAAGACAATGAAAGAGATTAAAGTGTCCCTAGTAAATTGAATTAAGGGAGTGCTAAAAATTGAGAATAGCTCTGAGCTTCTCAAGCTGAACGTAATAAGCGGTGGTAGAAATCCCGGCTTTTTTGCAGGCACAACGGACATTATCACCAAACGCAACATAGTGAAGGGCTGATCTCATTTTTGGATTTTCAGCGTGTTTAGTAAGTTCCTCAATATAGTCATTGGATTCGACATTATTTAGTAATGAGCAATTGGCGCCATTTTCAGGAAGCTCCTCGGTGGGGCTATAAAAGATCGATTTTTTATTGTATTGATTGATAATGTTGTTTCGAACACATATATAAACCCAGTTAAACAGACGTGGTTTTTCCCGTAAGAGAGAACGGTATTTCAGAGGATTCTTATAGAGTGTTATTAAGATCTTATAAGCCAAATCCTCAATACTATCAGAGTCGTTCAACCCTAAACTTCGACCTGAAATTTTGCAGAATTTATGAACCGTCTTGATGAGATCCTCAGGTTGTTTAAAGGATAATCTCTTTGATTTATCATGAAATCCCTTCATGCCAAACTCCTTGAATGTCAGTTGGTTTGAGTTACCCTGAATGAGGGTGAGAGTTGTTCACCGCAACATTGAAAATAAGAAGAAAAAATTACTTCTTGTATTTTGAAGATCTTACTGAGAAATCATTCTCTGGATGTTCCTCGAATGAGATCTTGTTAAGTACTTCTCTAAGTCTTAAGAGTTCCTTGGCATTGATCCAAAGAGATTGTCTTGCCCAAGAACCATCGCTTAATTTTCTGCAATGTTGAATTTGGGTACGGTAGGACACTTGAAGTTGATCACCAGAATCAGAGTGAATCGTTTTCGTTCGTCTCCAAGTTGCTATTGAGAAGCGTCCGGCTCGTTCAGATAAAAGTGGTTTTTTTCCTTTCATTTTTGTATCTCCGAAATCGATCTCAGTGATCTGAGGGATTTCAATTGGGCTGATTCAGTGTGAGGGTACCGTTAGAGTGCTCTGGAGCTAATTGCTCCAATGCATTCACTAAATCTCGAAACTCATCGAGAGAGAAATAGAGTTTTTGAGATTTCCAACCCTGGTATCGAATAAATTTTCGATACTTAACACAGACTCGTTCAGTTAAGTATGTTCGTTCTGAGTGATAGTCTCGAGCTTGAGGGTTAGGTCGAGTCGTTCTTTTAAATTTCCAAAGGGAGATTTGGAAATTTCCACAACGAGTGGTTTGGTAGGGGGTGGATTTCATTGGACCACCCCTTTGTGTTTGTAGAGAAGACCTAATAGAGGGTCTTCATGTTCAGGGAAGAGAGCTGATTGAGCTAATTTTTCTAACTCAATACAATCAAGCCCTTCCTTTTGAATGATTTTTTTTATTTCCTCAATTTCCTTGGGATCCATTTAAAACACCTCCGAGAGTCAACCCTCGTTTCGAAGATACTCTCACTTCAGTCGGAGTATCTCTCGATAAACGAAGGGCTGACATTTGATGGGAGACGAAAGCTGTCCCAAGGAAATTGAGGTGAATGAGCAATATTCAAACTGAAGGGTGTTTGGTCTTGTTTGAGATAGTTTGATAAATAGAAATTCTCAAACTAAAGGACTCCACTGAAAAGACCAATGACAATGAATGCACTTTAGAAGTAACCGATCTGGGAGTTGCCTTATGTTGAAATCTTTACCCGTACACACTTGGCATTTAAAGTCGCCTTGAAGCTGACAAATAGCTAACTCCACTTCTCTAAAATGTTTTCTTAAAGGTGAGTAAAAGGTGGGGGCCACCTTTTACACCTCCTCTACTGGTATTGCCTCTGACTCTTTGGAAGCCGGGGTGACCAAATATTCATAGGCTTTATTTAAAGCTAAAATCGCCTTCGGGAGGTCGTTCTGAGAGAAGCTTTTGGTTGATTTCCACTTGCCTTCCTTGTCAGTATAGGATCTATCCAAAGAAGCTTTGATTGAGATTTTGCCTTCTTTATCGAGATTTTCAAAGAGCGCAACTGACACATTCCCGAAAACAAACCTTTTCACAGGAGAGTTGGTTTTAGTTTTATTAGATTCCATTTTATTCCTCCAAACCGAGTAACACCTTGAAGGTGGCTGGTTCAAAACTCTTACCAGCCAACCTTTAAAATAAGGACAAAATTCAATATTGAAACGAGAGGAAGAGAGATTCTTAGCTAAAGCTCGAATTGAGTTTTTCTAATGAGTCTTTATAGAAGACTGGATGTGAAAGAATGAAACCTCTATAGGAATAGTGATCTTCACAAACGGGGAAGGTGAATTCGTTTCCATCAAAGTCGGTCAAAATATAGCCCACCTTCTTTGCGATGATGGCAACTGCTGGTAACTCCCAGAAGGGAAGTTTTATTTTTGGAAGCCCGAAAAAAAGGTCAGACTCTCCCCGAAATACCATCAATGCTTTGGTTACAGTAGACTCCATGCAGTTTACCTCTTCAGGTTGAAGAGCTTTAAGGGCGTTTAGTGTTTCAGAGCTTTTTAAGCGGTTGACACTGAGTATCACCCTCGGTTTTGAGGTTTTAACCCTATGGAGTTTAAGAGGCTTTCCATCGAGAATCGCTTGAGAATCTTCAGCTGCATAACATAGCCAATTCCTACAGGCGTTGGCTAAGACTCCTACCTCAGGAATTCCGAATTGATTGATATAGGCAAGGCTAGTTCCCCAAGTATCCTTTCCTTTTTTAGCACCTAATGTTCCACAAACGGGATCATTTAACCAATGGGGATTTCCCGGTAAGTATCTTTTAGAAAAATCTCCTTCCTCAGCCAAAATTCCATCATGAGGTCTCCTCATTGATAGATAAGTTGAAATTGTTTTTTGTACTTCACTATCAATTTCAGTGGTTATTTGGGTTTGAATTTCAGATCCTCTGCTTTCATCAAAGGAATAGCGAAATCCCTCTCGATACATTCTCAATGCGACATTTGAGCCTAAAAGAATTGCTGCGAGAGCTATATCCAAAGTGTTTTGAGAAGAGTGCATTGGGAACTCCCTAAATTTAGAGTCGAGGCTGGTTGCTTCTCAACCAACCTCAATAATGATTTGAAATCTTAGCAAAAATGAACAAAAGCATTTCCAGCTTCGTCGAACTTTAATTTTAGTTTCTGGGAAGCATTAAAATCAGTTAAAAGGTAGGCCTCATCCCAAAAGGTAAAAATGAGTACGTTTAAGAGAGAATCAATTCTCTCAAGTACAACCTCAGATACATCAGCATTCTGTTGAGATTCATTTCTAACTTTTTTTAACCAGAAGATGTCTTTTACGATGGTTTGTAAAATAACGGGCATTCCACTCACTGGAACAGGGCTTTGAATTTTCATAGCAGTCCTTTCGATAGAGTTTGGTTGATTGGCCTTGATAAAAAATTTCCTCTAAAGAATTACTGCCTGAGGCGCCATAAAATGTTCAGGAAAATGGTTTTTTTTAATAAATAATTTCGAAAGGGTAGAAAGATGAAAAGTAATTCACAAATTATTAGTTTCTTAAGAGCGGTGAATTTATCTTTACCACAAAAGGTGGGTCGTCATGGAGATGACAACTATTAATTTGAATGACTATGAGCTTAGTACTTCTTCGAGTAATCTTTTAACCAACTCATTCTGGCCTAACTCTTTTCGATACCTGTTGAAGGTCGGAAAGCTGGTCCCCGCTTTGATGCAAGCAGCTTTGAAAGTAAGATTGTGAGTAATTCTTTCATAGCCTACCTTTAATAGAATCCTTCCTTTCGGAGAGGATATAAAGATTTTCATTAGAGCGTTAAAGCTTTCCATTTTGTCTATGGCCATTTTTTCAAAATCCTATCATTAAGGGTTGAGAAATCACTTAATGTTGAGGTCCTTTTCTGCTTTCTCATAATCGACCAAAATCTTCGCCTAACAAAACCAAAAAAAAATGCATCGTTGTTGGTCGGTAATTTTTTCACCCATTGATTTAGGTAGTATTCCTGTGTCAAATCGTGAGCAATCTCATAGTTTCGTTTGCACACTCTAAGAGCTATGTTCAATCTGCATTCATATTCTTTGCTTGTAACTGTAGGCATCTGGGCCCTCAATTAGTTCGGTTCAATTTTTATTGGCGATAAGTGGATGTTAGTTTTATAGAAATTTGGGGTGAAGGCCAGTTGGTTTTGGGATTGATATCGGTAGGATTTTGGTAGCCTGAAATATGTTGGGTAAGTCTATTTAAAATAAAAGTTTAAATAGGCAAAGAGATTTTCAACTGGAGGATGAATGAATTTGATGTCACGAAATATGAATACTGGCCAAGGATATTTGATGGTTACATTCGGCTTACCAAAGCTGCAAAAAAAGAGATACAAAAAGATTCTCTATCAGTAGATGAGCTTTTAGCTCGGAAGTTTTATAGAGCCGCTAAAGGTATTAATAAATTAGTTCAGTTGTCAAAAAGTCAAAAAGTTGATCCTAAGTGGTCACATTTACCTTTAATTTCAGCCCAAGCCTGGGTGCTTAATCCGGAGTCTATTGGAGAAACATCAGAAGATTATCTAAATCTGTTTGGAGAATCTGTAGGTGAAGATTATCGAATGGTGATTACCGGTCAAGTCTTCCCGAATGGTTATCCAGAAGGATATGGGGAATATGATATCCATGTTGATTCATCATGTCTTCCAAGGAGAAAATTGAGGCAGACTCGAAAAGAGATGAAGAATTTTAAAGAAAAGGAGAAGGACTTAACTCATCTGTTAATAGGAGCTTTTTACACAAAGAAAACTATTCCTTTTGATCAAATAAGCTCGCTTGGGAGCAATATCGCCTTCTATGGAGACCTATGATTATTTCAACAGAGTTGATTCCTCTTCTTCTCGTCTTAACCAGCAAAATGGCTCTAAATTTTTCTTTAATTCGTATCCCAAAGAGGTTGTCTCAATGATTGAATTAATAAAGTCATTTAGGTTTTTATTGAGTTCAGATTTAATTCCTTTTAAATACTCTTTACGTTTTTTTAGCCAGTTACTATAGTCAGATTTATACATAGTCATTTTTTCTGGGCCTTTATATTTTTGCGAATTTTTATCCGGTGCAGGCTCATTTGAATTCTCATCCCAGATTGCATGACATACACTCTCCACGGTAATTATTCTATTACCAGATTTATGATATTTAAGAAAGCCTTGGAGAATTGAGAATAAGAAAACTCTTTGTTGGGATTGAGAAAGTTTCACTATTTTAAGTTTTTTACCCCTCTTTGCTTTGGCCAGAATTTCATTCTTCGTTTCGTCAACTACGACTCGAAATTTATTTAAATCTGGAAATATGTTATCAATATCTGAGTCTTGAAAGGATTTAATTACTGGCCTTCCATTCTTATTTTCTTCATCAGAATAAGTAAGCGCGATGATATTAAAAGAAGGAACTGTTGTAGGTGCTGCCCGTTTGTCCCACCTTTCTGCTAAGTCCTTCGCATAGGGAAGACCAGCGAAAAAACAAGCGGCTCCTGAGGTGCACATTTCTTGAGGGGTTACTGGAAATTCAAGTGGACTGTTTTGCCCCTTATGAGCTTTGAAGTCACCCTTCATGATTCTGGGGATATGTTCGATATCAATTGACCTCAACGGCTCTTTTTCATCAAATTCATCATTAACTTTAGAATGCGGTCGCCATTTTTCAGTCCATATTTTATCTACCATGACAAGTAAACAGATCTCTGGACGGAGGGTGAATAAATCAATATTTATTCCAAATGTTGAGAGATGAGCATTGTTTTGCTTCATTAAATACTCAAAATCCTCAACAGGAGAAATTTGTTTTCCTGTACTTGAATCTTGAATGATTTCATTTTCCTCTCCTCGTAGAGGTGATCTTTTGTACCAACGATTTCCGGCTGTTAGCTTTTTTTGATTGAAGAGCTCTTCCGCATATTCTCTGAGAAAATTCTCTCTGATTGAGTAGTCGTCAGCTGGGTTCCATTCGCTGTCTATATCTACTTCCATTTGAGCTGCTGGTATGACATGAGAGCTTCCTCTTCTTTCTCCAGTTGATCTCCCTCTGCGTTTTGCTAGTTGAATTCTCATTCCATTCTCAGTATCAAAACAAAACAATGTTGCGATACTGAGCCCGGGGATTCTATGTTTTCCTTCAAAAAGAGGATTGAAACCTTCTTTTTCTGCTAACTCATGAAGCTTTTTTCGACTTGGGAGGAAGTCTAGTGGGGACGATTTAAATTCTTCTAAATCTTTGTAAAAGGACCAAGCCCACTGATATTCAATTTCTAAATAATTGCAAGTTTCTTGAATTAGAGAGTAGCTTGTTGCATAGCATTCCAGTTCTAAAGAGTTTTCATTAAGGAGGACGTTGTTTACTCCAAATTTCATTCCATCTTCTTTTCCTTCAAAAATACCCTTAGAAAGTTTTCTTTGAAATTCCCAGTAAGGATGGCCACTTGTTCTAATTACCGGATTTAAGAGTGGTTTTTTTAATATAGTCTCTAATTTATCTGGAGAGTGCTGTGAAATAGGGGCTGGAATAAAAACAATTCCATAGTTGTGTTTTCCCGCTTGTATATACGAAGCTTGTTTCTTGACTGATTTTGTTGGTCCCAAATGAGGTTTGTAGAGTTTACAGATAAACTCATGGTAATCAGGATCTAGGGCTGAATCATCGAAAAGGTCGAGAAGTTTTTTTACTGTTGCTTTTCTTTCCTTTTCATGAGGTTTTAAGAATTTATCTTCAACATCAGGAAGGTATTTGCTAATAGCTTCAGTAAAAGCAATGCAGGTAAGGTAAAAAGATCGGATATATTCTCGAAGTTTGGCACGTTCTTCAAGATTATCAAAGTTGTAGTTTTGAAATTGACTTTTTATTTGATCAAGCGACATGACTGTTAATTCTTTTGAACTATAGAGGGTTGCTGGAGCTGGAATAGTTAAAATGATAAGTAGAATACATTAACTTCAAGGGGATAGTAATGAAAATAATTATGAGTTAATTTTGAACGAGTAATTGATTTTTTTGTGTTTGAAGCTGAGATTTCAATTGAATGGTTTTTATTCTAAGTAATTCGAATTAACAAGTTTGGTTTTAAAGATCTTTTATTCATACCAGAGTTGTTATCTTAATTAGTGAGGCTATCCAGCAGTTGTGTTTCCATGAGGCTTAGAGATGTGCAAGTTCTTGTGCACTAAAAATTATATAGCTCTAAATTGTCTTTAAATTCCGCCCAGCATGAAACACCTTTCGGTTTTTACCTGAACCTCTTTTTTGGCTGAGGTGATCGGTAAGTTATTTTTAACTAAGAGCTTAAGCTGCTTATGAGTTTTGCTTCTCAACATGATTATCATCAATTTTCATCTTTAAATCACATTTTTGATGCAGATACATAATAGTAGAATAATCTATATTAAAGTTAATATTTGATGTTTGAGACATTGGGTGGGAAATTAGGGGAAAGCTTTAAATACCCTGGTTGCTTTTCATACCTTGAGGTGATCCCCAATGCTTTCCCGTGCTTCAAATCCGGCTGTGGCCGAAGAAAATTATTCAGCTCCCTCTATCATTCTTCCCTCCACATTTCATGCTCCCTATTGGTTGAGCGATGGAGGGATTTATATTCATTCTGACGATATTGAGGATCTACCCTCTCATAAGCCAAACTTTCTAAAACGATGGATCAGTGGTGGAGTCGCTGCACTAACCGCTCTTTCTGGGGGATTCGCATTGGCTGGAGATTTGGATCCAAGTTCAGAGGCTAAAATCGAGCCAGCTTATATTTCTGGGGATTCCAATATTGACGGACAGTTTAACTTAGCGGATATCGTTCACAGCTTAGAGTTTATGTTTTTAAATCGAGGGCAAAGTCTCTGCCAAGCGGCTATGGATATTAATGGGGATAACTCAATCGACATTGGAGACCCTCTCAGAGGACTATTCCACCTATACGTGGGAGGTCCCAAGCCGTCAGGGCCGTTTCCATTACTTGGAATTCAACCCGAAAACTCTACCTTGTCTTGTGATATTTACCTCACTGACCTTGAATCTCGAACCAGCTCGGTAATTTATCAAATTCTTAGGGCAGACACCTTAGCTCCCATATCGGGAGCACAAATTGGGCTGACTTATTTGGGAAGATCTTTGGGAGATGTCACGACAGATAGTAATGGAAAAAGTACGCTTTCCGGTTTAGCGCTGTCCCCACAAAGCCAAAGAAAGTACCGTCACCAAATTCACGCTGATGGATACTTTAAAATCGACGGTGATCTCGTCCTAAAACAAACAAGTCAAGTTACTCTATTCATGGTTCCCGATATTGAGTTAGAGCATGGGGGAGTTATTTTTCCCGATGTCTTAGAGGCACTTACTGGTAACGGTCATTCAACCGGATTTGTGATTAATCCTCACTATATGATCCCTCGGGAAGAAGCATTAGTAAATGGACTCATTTTAGATAATCGAGTTGTTTGTACCGGGATTTCACCAATTTCGGGAGAGCCAATTTATTCAACTCAATCCACTACAATTGAGGATTACTCACCATTTATTCAAGTCGTCAATATTACTGAAACTGGATCCATTGAAGATGATGTGGAAAAATCCATTGCTTATATTGATCATGTTCGGACTTTACGTGTCCCTCAAGAAATGAAGAAATTTACAATCGGGATTACCACCGCTCCCATGCTTGAAGGCTCTTTGAATGGGTATGAGGGGACCAAGGTTTTTAAAGACCAAATTTTTGTTAATTCTGGTACCCCTTCATCACAGGGGTGGTACTTACGAGGTCAGGTGCTCTTAAATGGGGGGATCGATTATGATTTCGATATTGCCCTAAAGGAAATTACCCATGGTTTATCAGTTGGAGGTCAATTCGCAAGTGAGGCAATGAACCACCCGGTTTATAATTTGAGTCATGGAGTCAATCCCCAAACTGAAGACGAGCGACTTATTGAGCAAATAAAATGGGCTAAAACTCTTATGGGAATGAAACCGACGAGGCTTAGAGGCTATCAATCGAATTATAAGCGGTAGAATTTAAGCCCTTAATAAATTACTACACCCTCATATTGATAGAAATCAGCTCCACTCACATCCTTAAAAGGGCAACATGCCTCTACATTTCCAGGTGCGATTTCTTTAAAACAATCATCGGGATTACTATTCAAAAGATCATTCCAGTATCCCGTTGAATTAAATTCTTGAGTGCAATTTGTCGGGTAGGTGACTGTAGGGTCATTGGTATAGCAAATATTTGGATATCCCCATTCACAGTTCCCGCTGGACTGATTGAAAATATAATAAGTCGGGCACCACACCCCGAACGAGCAGGTTGCATTCTCTCCATTAAAAGAGAGATCTGTGGATCTGATATCTCCATCGTCAGGGTAACAGCTTCCATTTGCTACACAATCAAACACGTGATTACAGCAAACACTATCGGTATTGTTGGTTAAGCAAATACCTTGAGGGCTGTTTTCAGGATCCCACATATCAGGGCACTTTTGAAAATTGAAGTTTTCTCGATTGAGGTGAGACTCGAAACCTCCATAGGAATCATCGCCACAACACGCTCCCGTTGTTCCCGCTTCAAACTGAAATGAGCTATTGAAACAGGATTGATTATTACAGCCTAAGCCTAAAAAGCAGTCGCAGTCTGAGGCTTGGGTGTCAAATTGAGCATTGATCCCACTTGCATGGACTAGGAGTTCAGTGGGGCGGTTGTCAAAAACGAAGTCTGAAATGTTTTCATTGAGGAGTTCAGCGTAACAGAAGGTGCCAGGCCTACAGTCTTGAGGTATCGGGTTATACAAAACGAGGTTTCCCTCAGGATCAAAATCTTCAACTTCGGGGTTGGTTCGAAGTCGAAGATCAATCGGCCCTTCAACGCTACAAAAATTGGTCAAATCCCAACTGATACCACATTCTTCACAATTTGAAGCATTGAGTGCTTGAGCCCTCACTTCTCCTCCTGAAACTGCATCGATCACTGAATTGAACTTAAACTCAGGGTGATTACTGTGAACTTCAATCTGACATTCCTCCCCTGGATCTAAATACTTACATTCTTGAGCTTCACAGGAGAAATTAAATGAGGTAAATAAGCTAAAATTCACGATGGCTTGAGAGTAAAACTCATAAGTTTCAGTTCGACACACTTCCCCGTGAACAGAATGAACCAGACTTGCGTAGGCCCAATACTCTTGATCAGGGGCTAAGGTCAAAATCGACGGAACCATCAAAATTAAAGTAATTACGAATATCACCCTTTTCATTGTTCTTCACTCAAATTGGTCGAGGAAATGAATTTATAAAGCTTTTGAAATTTTTTAGGTCACTTAAAATACTTGGTTTTTTAATGCTAATAACCCCGCTAAAGAAATCTCTTTCATATTCTTAGAAAAATGTTTTGATGCAATCCTTGTGGCGGTCTGGGCTTTTGTAATTGAGTAAATGAGGCCCAATCAAATGAGTTTTTACTATGACGATTGAATTCGAAATACTAAAAGATCTTTCCTTAGGTGACCTGAAACGCCTTCTGGCATATAAAGAACATGAAGAGGAAATCAATTCCCTATTAGAAAGCCGAGCTGAACATTTAGAGCGTGCTCAAGAGCTTCAAGCTCAGATTGATAAATTGATTACAGAGGGAACGGGGATTGTTCAAAAGAAAAGGCACGGCCCTACAGTAAAAGCAATGTGTATTGAAGTACTAAATAAGAAGAAGGCTGGATTAACTGCTGCAGAGATAAAACGAAAAGTGGTGGAGCTTTACCCCTATAAAAATAGTAGGACACTCTATAACCAAATCTTTATCGCATTAACTAGAAACCGAGAGTTTAATCGAGTAGATGGCAAGAAATTCACTTTAAATAAATAGAAATTAAATTTGAGGGGAATTGTAACAGCGCTTACATGCCCAGCATCCTGCCACATATTTTCGTGCTGCGGGACAATCAGTCGGATCCTTTTCAATTCTGTCCTTAAGATTGGTTTGAGATCCGTGGACGGGGAAGGTTACGGCAACTTTAAAAGGAGCCACCGGGTCATTTATATTTCTTAGATAAGCTCTCCTGTTAACAGGAACTTGGTCTCGAATATATTCTAAAGTTTCTTCCGTTGAACTCTGATCAAATGAAAACATCAACTTAGGAATCGATTGGTGAGTATCCACTCTTCGAGTAAAGCCCCAATAAGTACCTCCATAGAGTTCAATATAGTGAACTAAATTATTGTGCTCAGGTAGGAGTTCTCCACTACCAGCAAGGCGGATCGGTATGCCTCCTGATTCAACAACCATTTTTAATGCTGCTTGTTGAGGGTTTTCAAGAATCATTTGATTGACAGCTAAACTTTTAATGATTGCTCGACGATAATTTTGTCTTCCTTGAGCTGCATAACAAACCTCGCTACAAAGAGAGCTGGGTTTACAGTTAAGAAGCGGTAAATCTAAAGACACCGAGCATTTTGAGTTCTGGGCCAATATCGGTTTTGACCAATCCATTCTTTCCTTAATTTCAGCTTGAGTGATCCCCAACTCTTTTTGAATTCTCTTTTGGTATAACGATTCTTCCAATTTGCACCACCTCAATACTTTAAGGTGGGGTGGAAATTATTTTGTTTGAACTAAATCACATGTCCAAAATCAGGGAATGCTTTTTAGGTGAATTTATGTATAGGAGAGTTGGGCCGATTTTCCTTGATGGTAAAGGGTGTTGTGGATTGGATATTAAAAAGTAGGAATCGATTACTCATTCTGAAAGCTTTAAGCCTGCCCTTAACAGTTGTTCAAATTGCTAATCGCGTAGGGCTTGCCCATTCGGGGTGTAGTCGCTCGATTGGGCACTTGAAGGAAAAAAATTTGATCTTCTGTCATAATAAAGAGGCTCGTCTTGCTCGGCTCTATTGGTTGACTGATTGGGGGAAGTACATTCGAAGTGAATTCGAAAAATCTCAAGGTTTCCCCAAAATAGAATCCCTGCCTAGGAACTTAAATTGGAATGCCTTGGCTCGTTCAGCTCACCGGCAACGATCTGAGGTCATTAAGTCACTTGAAGGTACCATGCAGGCCGTGACGGTAAGAAAGAAAGCTCGTTATTTGAATTCGAACTTAAAAATGTCAACAAATAATTGCCGAGACGTAATCCAGAAATTTTTACTTAAAGAAGGGATTGTGACTAAAACAGAAGTAATCGGAAAAGGGCATATCCACTTTAAATTAACCGAGAAGGGAGAAGTAATTAAATCCCATCTTCAAAAAGCGGATACAAAAGTGAACTAACGATTAATAGGGAGAAGAACATTTTCTTTTTCTAAAAGGGCGAGGATTTTCTCTAAGTTATTTTTTGAAAGACCTGATTTATCTTTGAGTTCAGAAAAAGTAATTCCACGGTGTTTATTCAAAATTGAAAATACCGTACTCACATTTTTTCCAAATCTTCTCTCTATCCGCTCCAATTGAATGTTTTCAATCAATTCACTAAGTTCCTGGTCTGAACATTCTTTAGGTAGCTGGGAAATAACCTCTTTGAGTAATTCAGGATTGATTCCTTGGTTTTTAGCCTCGGCTAAAAATGTCTCGAATTGATCTGAGTTTAATTTTCTTACCATTCAGTTACGCCCCTCGCTTAGCTACATTTTTATAATTTTTAAAGGTTTCGAATTTTCAAATCCTACAATTCTTTAGGAATTGAAGGTCATCTCATATAAATAAGTTTTGCTTAAGATATGGTATGAAACTTGAAGACGACTACGAGAAGATAAGGAAAATCTATTCAACTTTAGCGAACACCAATCGCTTGAAAATCATTCAATATGTGGGGGTAAAGGGGAAAACCGTTTCTTCGATTAGTAAGGAATTAAAAATGAGCTACAAGCTTGCTTCATTGTATGTCAATCGATTAGACCGCTGTGGGCTTGTAAGAAAGGTTCGAAATTCTGATGCTTCAGTTTCAGTTTACTCGGAGATTCAAATCTCAGAAACTGGGGAATTCAAATTCATAAAATGAAATAACTAACCATCAAAATTAGTGAGTGCTTTTTTGTATTTTAGCCCTAAAGGCGTAAGAGAAATTTTTGATTGGTCATTAGGGTCGCGTTCGACTATTTGTTCCTTTTCTAAAAAGGAGAGGATGACTTTAGAGTAATTCGCTGAAATTTTCATTTTATAGTCTATGTTGGCTTGTTTTCTTATTTTTGATCCCGAATGTGGATCGGTTGAAGTTGATTGAAGAATTGAACTGCGTCCTCTTGAAGATAACTTTGAATAAATCTCCCAATCTAAATTGTTAGTAGATTCTTGGTTTTCTGAATGAGATTGAAGATTTTTTATACAGGATTCTCCAAATTGACTGAGGCTGTAAGTCCTATGGTGAGGGGCTGAATCGGTGAGGCACCTTACAAGTCCCTTTTCTGATAGAAGTTTTAGATGTTTACTGATTTGAGATTGAGTTTTATTTATTGATATTGCGATCTGATTTACCGTAAGTGGAGTACTAAGAGCCATCATTACTTTTAGCTTTATTGGGCTTTTTCTAAGCCACTCTACTGTCTGTTCAATAGGTTGGGAATTGGCAGTCATTATTCCTGAAATTTACTGACTCAAGTTTTACTTATAGAGGAAGTCAGAATCACCGAATGACTCTATAAGCTGTCAGCAAGCAAAAAAGTTAGCCGCTTTATTTTTCAAATAACTTTTGTACTCACTACGAGGGGAGAATCGTTGAGAGAGGTTCAATTTAGGTGAAACGGTATAAATATCTCAACAAAGAGGTATTTAATGGTAAATAAATCAGCTCCCATCGAACAACAAGCTCAACTGATTTTAGATCAGAGTCAAAACGCTTCCGGAGTAGAGCTTCGGCTTTTGAGAGAGATCGCTTTAGTCTTAAGGCAGTTATCTCAGATTCGATCAACTCATTCCAAGTTGCGTTCTGAGTGCCTCAATAATGAATGTGAAATTGATTCTGAAATTTTAAACTTATGGAAACCCTCTCCCGATCGACATGACCGTTTAGTTTCTCAACGACAATCCCTACAAAGAGAACGTCGACAGCTTGCACTCCAAGAGGAAGTTCAAATCCAACAACTTCAAAATCGACTCTTCGAGATCCTTGAAGGAATAAGGGTCACTCATAATGGATATCTTAACACTCGCCAGTAAATTGAAACCTCTGATTCCAGAACAGGTGCGAATTTGGTTGAAAGCTCGGGAGTTTGCTTCAGTAAAAGTTAAGAGTCTTATCGACCAGCAAATTGTTGAAAGCGCCCATAAATATCTGGGGGATTTTAATAATAAGTTTCTTTTATCTTTACCCTCAGAAAAAGTATCGAGAGGGCCCATTTCATTAGGAACTCTTCAGTATGAAAATCCCAAATGGTCATTTGGTCTCTATGAGTCTGAGCTGATCCAGAATGTTTCTGTTTTCGGTAGATCAGGTGCAGGAAAGACCATGGCTACTTTTCAAATTCTTTCTCAGCTGGCTCAACGAGGTATTCCCTTCATTCTTTTTGATTGGAAACGAAACGGTAGAGACCTCACTCAGCTTGTAAAAAAGCGAATTAACTTTTTTACCCCGGGAAGGCCGATTTCGCCTTTGGCCTTTAATCCCTTTATCCCTCCTCCTCACCTTGAGAGGAATGTGTTCGTTAATCAAATCGTGGATATTTTCGGAGATGCATACACTCTGGGAGATGCAGCTCGATCTGTACTCCAAAAGGCAATTCTCTATAGTAAAGAAAACGTAACCCCGAAAGAACTCTTACAAAAAGTAAAACCCATTCCCGATGCTCCGAGATTGAGAGAGTGGAAGATCAGTGTCATTAGAGCTTTGGAGTCCTTGGTCTTTGCTGGAATCAGCAACCAGACGAATCTCAGTCAAAAGGATCTTGTTGAGAAACTGCTCAAAAATATCACCGTAATCGAACTCGACGCTTTGAATGAAAATGGCAAAAAATTTTTGATTCCTGCTTTAACTCTTTGGCTTTACTACACTCAGTTGTCGACGACCAAGCGAGAAAAGCTTCAATTTATGATCGTCCTTGAAGAGGCTCACAATGTCCTTCTTAAATCATCGGGAAAAGGGAAAGAATCAGTTATGGAAATGCTTCTCCGTCAAGGAAGAGAGCTGGGAGTGGGGACTATGATTATTGATCAGCAGCCCTCATTGATTTCGAGTGTAGCCTTAGCGAATACCTATACAAGCATTTGTTTGAATCTCAAGGATCCCACCGATATTCAAAAAACGGTATCGCTATCCCAGGTAAATGACGTCGACAAACGAGTTTTTTCAGCCTTGCCCGTGGGGCAGGGAGTTGTGAAATTGCAGGACCGATGGCGAAAACCAGTATTAGTAAAATTTCCGATGCTGGATTTTAAGAAGGGAATTCTCACTGACCAAAAGCTCAAGGAGTACCTTAAGAACCCGAAAGTAGTTTCAAGTAACAAGGCTTCAGTGTCCAGGCAAAATTCAACTCATAGAAATCTGACCGAGTCGTCGATGAATTTACTCAATGACATTGTTTCTCATCCCTATTCAGGAGTGTTTGAACGCTATCAACGGTTAGGAATTACTTCTTACATGGGTAATCAATTGAAAATTGACCTTCAAGCTAAGGGATTGGTTAATTCCCATTCAATCGTGGAAAACCGAGCTCGAAAAATTCTCCTGGAATTGACACCGAAGGGAAGAATAGAGTTAGGCCTTGATGGTGTGACTCCCTTAAGAGGAGGATATGTCCATGAGTACTGGAAATGGGAAGTGCAACAATTTTTAGAATCGAACAACTATTTTGTTATTCCTGAAGCTAAAAGGCATGGAGGTCGAGTCGATCTAAAGGTTCAAAAAATCGGTAAAGAATTAGGTGAGCCAATCGGGATTGAAATTGAAACTGGGCATTCTGACTTTTTATTGAATGTTAAAAATGGGCTCCATTCGTTTTCTAAGCTGGCATTGATCGCTACTTCAGTTAAGGCATTCAGTAAAATTCGAGATCATTTAAACCAAGAGGGGTTTGTAATTTCCTCTCGATTGATCGTATTAAAATGTAGTACCTACAAAGTTCAATTAATTAAATTTTTAGCTGCAAGCATTTCTTCAAGCGACTCTTGGAACTATTTACCCGATGACACTCCCATTGATTTTGTGCCTTATTCAGTACGACATAAAATTACTGATTGGGAAGAATTCCGGCATACTTCTTCTCATCTTCCTTAATCTGAGGCCGAAAGACTCTCTGCTGCTCAATTTTAGTGGTATCAGCTTCTTTTCTGCCGAAAGAGTTTGAGAGCTATGAATTTAGCATTCTAAATGGGTTTTATTTCTCTGTTACCTACTCTCGTTTCAGTTTGTATTAAATCTGATTTTTTTCTAAATGTTTTGAGCAGCGATTCAATTTAGTTCAAAGCTCTTTACTCAGAGGGTTTGGTTTACTCTTTGAGGTGATGTGAATTGAATAAAAAATTGAAATTTGGAAAGTGGAGTAAATGGTTTAGAGCAAGTTCTTATAGATCCCCTACAAGATCTCATTCTGAAGTTAGAAAAATTCTTCGAGACTTTAAGGAGAGTGGACTCAGCCAAAAAGATTTCTCTAAGAAATTGAAGATTTCACCGGGAACTTTGGCTTCATGGTTGTATCGGGATCGATTGATTCAGAAGAGCTTGGAATGTTCATATTCAAAACTTAAAGGGAGATGTTGTAAGTTAAAAGTAAAAGCTCGTGGGAGGTCAAGAAAGTGAATTGTGCTTTTTGTCGGCGGGAATTGGAACTCGGAGCCTATGTTTTAGATGTTCAAAAGTCAGTAGTGGGGCCTCGAGGAGTGGTCGCTTTGGATGAGCGAACAGTGGTGTGTTCTGAAAGATGTTTGAAGGAAATATTAAAGAAAAATGGACATCCGATTCAATCGAAAGTTCCTTAGGGTTCTGCCTGAGGAGTATATAGCCGAGTAATGCTCGCTAACATTTTAAGAACTTGCCCTTGCAATAAATTTTTGTTTTGTATGTATTAATTGAAGAGTTCGGGTCATTAGAAAAATCCATTTATGGTGCTACTGATAACAATTCCAGAAGTCTTATAAATGAGACAGAAAAGTTCAGGATGCTCTATGAAAAGCACGCCAGAGTCTCAGGTTTACCATGATTTTTGGTGGCCACGATGTGATATGACAATCATGCAGTTGAGCTCTGGTGAGCTTGTCGGATTTAAGCTGTGAGTTATTTGTCCTCGACACTTTTAGTATAAAAAGTTTTAATCCAAAGCAGTGTTATGGCTTCAAGGTTATTCTTTTGTAACGCTTGTCAAATGCCTGCTTTCCACCTTCCAAAATTGTGCAGATTGAGTCTCTAATACTTAATTCTTCGAGACCTCCTTGAAGATCCAATTGAACCTGGCCATTTGTGAATTTGAGAACATTCACCAGCTCTGCATCACCATTTACGACGATGTTAGGGTTATGAGTTACAATAATAAGCTGGCGGCCATTTTTGTTTTCATGAATCTGCTTTACAATAAGATCATAAATCAACGCATTGTCTAAATCGTCTTCCGGTTGATCAATGATTAGGGGCTCACTACCATGGCTTAGCAAAAAGGCAAGAATAGCTGCAGCTTTCTGGCCCGCAGATCCCTTTTCAAGGTCGTCAAATTTTCCGGAGGGCGGGTCTTTAGAATATTTAACTCGGAGCAAATCTTCTGGCCACCATGTATCAAGCTGATCAAACATAGCTGGTTGAGTTTCGTATGCCTTTTTTAAGCGAGTATCAAATGAACCGTGATTACCAGAATCATCACCTAATGCTATTTTGATGGATTTGTTCTTTATCTCTGCAATTTTGCTCCCCACCTCATCCGGTAGGCAATTGTCTGACTCCCAATTGAATAAATCCCACAATATTCCTTGTTGATCATCTCTATCCAATACCGAGCTTTTAAATTTATCACCATCAAGCCCTAATATGTCGCGGTAATCAGTTTCCAAAGATGAAACATCGCCAAACTGGACTAATTCCATCCTGACAAAAGCACTCGCACCAATCACTTTTCCAATAAAGGTCCGTCTTTTTTCAAGCAGCTCCAATCGCAATGCCTTGAGGCTCTTAATTTTATCCTCAATTTTTTTCTCAACCTCATCTTTTTCCTTCTCTATCCCAGCAAGTTTGGTCAGTTGTTCTTGTAGCTGATTGCGTTGTTGGACCCAATCACCGTAAAGAGATAGACTCAATTGGTTTTTCTTTTCCTCATATTCTTTAACCAGTGCTTCGTATCCATCGATGCTTGATTGAAGTGCGAGTTGCCATTTGCTCTTTGCAATATTGAATGATCGTGTTGTTTTAATATTTTCAATCCGTTCTGCAATTTTCAAGAGGGCATCTTTGCATTTATTAAGCTCTGAAGCAGTGTGTTCATGGATGGCTTTGACTTCAGAATATGTATCATCCTCTTGTTCGAAAAGCTTATCGGGGAAAACCGGAAATTCTGTCACACTTGCAGCATCTTTGATATTAGTGGATAAATCATCAAATAGCTTGTCATCCGGCAGGCTCTTCTTTTGCTGGCTACGTTTTTGATATTGTTTCAGTATTTCTCCATGCCCCTGGTCCTCATACTGCTTTAGATCATTTTCTACATCGCTGAGCTTTGTACGAAGAGATTGTTCTTCAGAGAGTTGTCGTTGAAGCTCTCGCCTTCTTTCTCTCATTTGGAGGAACTCACTTTTAATGCTGTCCCAGCGTGATTTCCATTCATGCCGATTAACATCTGGGGTTCTGTCAACGACATCTAAAAGCCCTCGGGGGTTTGATGCGAGCTCATTGATTTGCTTTTGACTGAATATGCTAATGGGAAATCTTTCTTTATGATTGCCAGCTTCAATTTCTTCCCACCCAAGACCTGTTTTTTCCTTGAGGACTGGGCCTGATCCATCATGTCGCCAGCACAATTTGTAATCTTTTCCACGGCGGTGTAGGCTCAAGTTTATTTCGGTGTCATTGAGCATTACCCCATTGTGTTGTGACAATTTCATAAAGCGATCAAGATCTTCTTTTAGCCTTGGAGCTTCAGTTTCAAGATCCTTGTCACGTCGAGAGACAATCCTTGTAGATTCTAAGACTGTAGACTTACCAGTGCCTCTGCCACCAATGATGGCATTAAAGTGAGGGTGCAAAGACAAACGCAAAGGTTGATTTTTAATTCGGCCACAATGCCGCATAGAAGAAATCATCAGCTCTGACAAAAAAATATCAGGCTTATGGTTCGGATTGCTTTCTTGATTATTGACACAGAACTCATGGTCCATCAAAGCCAACCTCAACCCCTCTATTGAAGGGGAGCTCATCTTTAACCAACTTGAGTATTTTCCGATATCATCAGGTTTATGTGCATCAGAACCAGCCACCTTTGCTAGTCGATCTACAGCTTTTTTTAATGATATTTCAGCATTATCAAATTTATGTAAGTCGCAAAATTCTGCTGCCGTTACTGCTTTTAAGCTTTGTTCGAGTTCAGGTGTTAAAGAGGTCACTCCATTTAGCAAACCTTTTGATCTATCAATATGAGCGGGAATCGCAATTCCATTAGCATCTGTAATCTTTCGTACAACCCCTAAAAATCCGAGCTCCTGAGTTGCTGTATGCTTTTCATCCCCGTGACCAGAAGTTATTCCGCATGCACCTAAAACACCGGTTACCTTTTGACTATCACAACTAGGATCAAAAACAGCAAGCAGATGCACACGATTGCTACTATCGGAAACTGTAATTTCAGCGCCCGGAAAGATAATTAGCTCTTTATACCACTCAGGTTTATCATCGGAGTCTCTAAGTTCCTTGTTTTTGGCTTTCAACGCATCGATCCATCCTCCCGAGTTGTGATCTGTTACCACAACACAGTCGAGGCCAGATTCCATAGCTTTCTGGATCCAGTCTTCAAGTTGTATGTTTTTTAGAGACTCATCACCCCGCCCAAAATCTCCTGATTTTGGAGTATGTGTATGGAAATCAAATTTCCACCACCTGCTACCTAAGTTCTTTATTTCACTGTCCATTGCTATCTGACCTCCCCTTTAATTAAAAATTCTTCTCTGAAAAACCCTCGAACTTACTTGTGGTAGTTAGGTGCTCTCTAAAATCCAGTAATAGTGAGCTAACTTTAATTTGTTATATCCAACACTTCTAATAGTCAGTAACTAAAATTTTTAACACATCCCCATCTGCTCATCACTCCTTCATCGGACTTCAAAATCCCCAATTCCATAACCTAAAATTTCAAAACAACATCTGACATCGGGGCGGGATTACCAAAGTCCCGATGTGCAAGAGAGTGTGAGAGCAAAGAGCGTAGAGTTGGGTGAAAATATACGTATTAAAATGACTGGTCGTTCCGAAGTTTTGACAAAACAGTAGGCGTCAGGATCGTCGACGTTGGTGTGTGCTGCGATATCAGTACAGTACGTTCGCGTTCTTTAGATAGATGACGAATGCAGTGCAAAGTCTTAAGCAGGCTGTGAGAGATAGCCTTAAACGAGGGAAATTTGTAGGCGGGAGGAATCGAACCCCCGTCGTGGACTTCAAGGGAATTGAGTGAATCTTCGCTAAATCACAAAGTTTATTAAGCTGAAGTGCTTCTACATATAAACCCAGAAGAATTCTTGATTGAGTTGAGAGTTCAAGTCACGCCATCTCGACTCTGTGTTATGATTTTTGTTTTTAAGAAAATCAAAGCGGTCGGTTTTCTCATTTCAAAAAATTTAAATATCACCTTCCAATTACTTTTTCTAAAAATGCAAAAATGAAGCCCAAAGAAATCGCATGATCACCCTGAGTTCCGGGAGGGCCATCACTGTTTTTACGATATTTCAGGGCCACGGGGCAGTTTAGTCAAAGTTGATCATCGATGTAGTTGAAACTATATAAAGCTTCATTCATCAATAATGGAGGAGGTTAAATGGTTACTAAAAACAAGCTGGAAATAGTTGACCCATACAATGTAAATAGGTGGCAGGAGAAGTCATATCCAAAATTAATAAAGAGGTTTTCTGATTCAAATAGAAAAATCGTGGGCAAATATTTAGAACATATGAGGTTGGGAAGGAATACAAATGGGCCCAAAGGGCCACGTAGCTCCCTCCATTTGAGACATGTTGTACAAAAACTTCAGAGACTTAGTGAGATTTTTGAAAATGAGTTTGGAAAGGCATTAGTTGATATTTCAGAAGATGAGCTTTTCTCTGTGGTAGACGGTATGCGAACCGGTCGAATAAAAACCAAAAATGGAAAAGAATATAGAGCCACTCATGATTTTATAAAGAGGTTTAAAGCGTTCTGGCGTTGGTACATAAAAATCAAGAAACGCGAAGGGGTGAGGATTCAGGATATAACTGAGGATTTATCTGGGGCATGCGATTATAAACCAGAGTTTGTCTACTTTACTTTTACATCTCTGCAACGGATGATGGAAGAAGCCACTTTTGAGTACAGAGCACTAATGATGTTTTTGTTTGACACAGGTATAAGATCTCCAACTGAACTTATGAACGTTCGATTACAAGACATTATTGAAAGACCGGGTCATGATATCTTTGAGTGCATTATTCGTGAGGAGACTGCTAAAACTTTTGGACGACGTGTTAAACTAATGTTGTGCTCTTCGATATTAAAAAGGTACATTGAAAAATATAAATTTTCTTCCTCTGATTTTCTCTTTACCAAAAAACCTGAGAATGTGAATGAGTACTTAAAGCGCTTGTCCCGGCGAGTATTTGGCCAAAATTTAGAGCTGCTCGAAGAGAACAGAAGTAGGGAGAAATCGTTAACCATGTATGATTTCAGACACTCCTCCTGTTGCTATTGGGTACCACGGTATAAAACTGAAGCAGCTTTAAAATATCGTTTTGGTTGGAAGCGAACTGAAGAAATCCATTATTACAGTGAATTTCTTGGTATGAAAGATACGATTCAGGAAGAAGATTTATATATTGATACGACCAAAGGAGAATTACATAGAGAAATTGAGTTGGAAAAAAGAGAGCGTGAGATTATGCAGGATAAATTTGATGCTCAACAAAAAGCCATGCAGGATCATATAAACAAAATGGAAAATCTATTAATAAAACAATCGAAATCATTAGAACAAAAAGATGGAGCCTGGTGGTCTTTCCTTTCAAGTTGAATCAAGTAATTTTCGCTACCCCCGCAGATTGGAAACGGGGGGAAACTTAGAGATTAAGTTTACAAGATACTTATAAATTTTTTGATTTTCAGTAAAGCAAATTATTTGCATTCAAATATTGTGAAATTGTTAAATAGGGACTCTGATTCTGCTTGTACACTTCCATAAAATAATTCAGTTCAAAAGTTGAGTGGGCCCCATTTCGCCTTACCTTTTTTTAAGAAAAGAATTGATCTTAATGGGGAAGCTTCGAGATAAATGTCTGAAACCCCAAGGGTAGGGACTTGGCAGAGTAACTGTGCAATAAGCTCTGCCATGCCGTTGTACTCAGATTTTCCTGGAAAATAACCTACCCCCCAATCTTCGATAACGTAGTACCCATCACTTTTTATTTCTGACCAAAGGGAATTGAAGCAATTCGAAGTTTCTCTCGTAAAGTGAGAGGCGTCATCTATGATAATATTAAAGGGTCCATGATCTGAAGCCGTTTGTTTTAATAGTTTTATGTCATTTTGATCTCCATTTATTAAAGAGACATTTTCTGAAAATTCACAACTTGGTATATGACGATCTAATCCGAGTATTTTTGAACGCTCGTGGTTAAAAAAACTTGCCCAGTATTTAAGTGAGCCACCTTTTGCGACACCGATTTCTAATAAATTAATGGGTTTTTCTCTCAGGTGATTGAATTTTTTTTCATAGATTTCAATCAATCCATGGGCAAATTTATCAGTGTTATATTTCACATTTCTCCTTTGACTTAGTATTGATCCCCTTTAGCATCTTCAATGTAAATTGGAGGCAAAAAGGCGATGAAAAAAAGTGCTGTATTTACCATAGTGAAAAATGAATCATTTTTCCTTCCCATATGGTTGAAATATTTTTCAAAACACTTTGAACAGTCAGATATTTATATTCTTGACCATCAAAGCGATGACGGTTCTACCGATAACCTTTCAGTAACAGTAGTACCTATCACCAACGATCTTTATTTTGACCATTATTGGTTGGTAGAACAAGTTCAAAATTTTCAACACGAACTATTGAAAAGTTATGACTATGTTTTGTTTTGTGAATCTGATGAGCTGATTGTCCCTGATAGTCGTAAATTTTCTGGATTACAAGAGTATATTCAATCTTTCCAATTAGATGTGATAGCTGGTGCAGGGTATGAATTAATTCATATTCCTTCCGAAGAGCCACCAATTGATTTAGAAGTTCCCATATTGCAACAGCGAAAGTTTTGGTTCAGAAATGATAGATATGGGAAACCAGTAATTACGCGTATTCCTTTGAGCTATGAACTTGGTTTTCATTCAGCAAGTGAATGTAAAGTGCGTGATGAAAACTTAATTCTGCTTCACCTTCACAGGCTCGATTATGCTTATTTTCAAGAACGGCATGCTTGGAAAAGGAAACAGAACTTTAAAGATGATGGTCCTCGTGCCGGTTGGCAGCACAGAGCTAGTGGGGAAGAGTTGAAAAATTTTTATTTCGGTCAGGGAAATACCGATAGGCAGATCCAGATAGTAGAATTTGAGGATTGGTTGAAGGCAGTTGTTTAATGTTGAACTCACCAGTAAAAGTCGGAGTTTGTGTTCCAACAATCCGAGAAGAACAAATTTCCCATTTCTTAAGGAAATGGGAAATTGAATGGAAAGGGATTGCAGAGACAGGGATAAACTTAAATCTCTTTATCCATGAAGATCAGTCAAACAAATCATTCAATATTGATCAAATTAATGGACTAAATATACAGCACACATGTGACATTGATATTGAAGAAGAATTAAAATCACGTTCCTGGATTATTCCAAGGCGAACGGGAGCTTGTAGAAGCTTTCCCATGTTAATGGCTTATAAACAGGGGTGTGACTTTATTATCACTATGGATGATGATTGTTATCCGGTAGAAGGTGAGGGGCGAGAATTTATTTCAAAACATGTTTCGGCCTTTGCTCAAGATCAGTGGTATCGGACGATTCTTGGAGAGGAACCAAGAGGAATTCCATATTCTTCAAAAGGGAAGATAAAAATTGGGCTTAATCATGGATTATGGCATGGAGTACCCGACTTTGATGCGCCAACCGCGCTTGTAAAAGAAAGGCAAGAAGCGAACGTCCTTTTTCGGGAAGGCACTGACATAATTCCTCCGGGCATGGCCTTTTCCTTGTGTGCAATGAACGTATGCTATCGAAGAGAGATTATTCCTGCTGCATACAATTTATTAATGGGTATAGAGACCGTTGGATTCGATAGATTCGATGATATTTGGAGTGGGGTCTTACTAAAAAAAGTTATTGATCATATGGGCTGGTATGTTTCAAACGGCCCTCCTTTTGTTTTTCATTCAAAGGCCTCAAATTATTTTTCAAATTTGAGAAAAGAAGCATGTGGAATTCAAATTCATGAAAAATTTTGGGGTTATGTTTTTAGTTATCAATTTAAGAATTCTGGAAGTGTATTAGAAAGTTATCGAGAGTTAGCTATTCATGTAGGGGCTTTTCAGAAAAAATTCGAAGATTTACCTTGCCAACCTGATTATTTTGAAAGGCTTGGTGAGGCAATGCTTGAGTGGACACAATTGATTAATGAATTTAAGGAGTAACATGAATTACCTTCATTACTTGGATGCTTAGTGAACTCAATTTTTATCATTTTTGTTTAATAAAAGGATGAATCGATTTAATTAAACGATTCATCGTAGTTTTGGGAGGTTGGTTTTGGACAAGCCTGATGATTACTTTGAAGCTGCTAGATCGATTGTTTTAGGAAATTTTGAAGAGGCGCAATATAGGTTAAACAAAATCTTAGAAGGTACAAACAAATCAGAAGATTATTGTGGAGTCCTTTTAAATGATCTTGGGGTATGTTCTTGGTACCTTGACGATAAAAAAAGAGCAAAAGAATATTTTCAAAAATCTTTAGAGATAAATCCAAGCTTCGTACCTGCAAAAGACAACTTGGCTTTATTAGACAATCAGACCGTATTAGATAAAAAAGTTTTTGTAACAGAAAATTTAGTACACTCTACTGAGGTAGAGGATTCTGAATTTAAAGTTGCGGTCATTAGTTCTTTATTTAATTGGCCAAGTCAAGCAGGTGGAATTGTACATACTCTTGAATTAATTCAAAACCTTAGAAAAGCTCATCTTGATGCGCATCATTTTTATATTAAGTCTCAAGAATTGGGCGTTGGAAATTTGGGAGGTCCATTACCCTACCAAAATACTCAAATTGATATCACAGGCTCGACCAACCCATTAAATGAATTACTCAGTAAATTAAACGCAGAGGTGACTAAATATTCTCCAGATATAGTGATCATCATTGATACTTGGAATTTGCGACCTTGGATTGCAAAAGCGATTGGTGAGTTCCCTTATATTTTTAGACAACAAGCCTTAGAGTGTATTTGCCCCTTAAATAATCTTCGATTTTTATTTGACGAGTCACTTGAAGCTACTCATATGCAATGTTCTGGGAATCAATTTGAAGATAGGGCTCAGTGTCTAGAGTGTTTAAGTAAAAATAGTTCTTTTTCTGGCCCGCTTCACCATCTGGAACGAGAATTGTCCCAAGTTGACAGTAAGGAATATGAACAGCTTTTAAATTGGACATACAAAAATGCGGCATGTGTATTTACGCTAAATCCAAATACGAAATCATTATTAGATAAATATTGTAAGCGAGTTGAGGTCGTTACTTGGGGAATGGAGCCTAAGCGATTTCCTTCGGTAAGGAAAGAAAGGCAAAATGATAAAAAAAGACTTTTGTTTGCAGGTATTGTTAATGAAGCCATAAAAGGATTTCATATTCTTTTTGAAGCTTGTGCTCAGATCTATGAATTAAGGGATGACTTTGAACTTATAGTAACTGCTCAACCTCCTGGCCCGCCTGCACCATTTTGTAAATTTGTTGGCTGGAAATCCCAAGTAGAGTTGCCAACTTTAATTGCGTCGAGTGACATATTAATTATGCCGACCATTGCTCAAGAGGGATTAGCAAGGACGACTGTTGAAGCAATGGCTTGTGGAGTTCCAACTATTGCTAGTGATATTGGGGGAATCCCACACACTGTTACCCACAATGAAACTGGTTTACTTTTTCCCCCGGGCAATGTTACTCAGTTAGTCGAATGTATTTCCCTGCTGTTAGATAATGATGCTTTAAGGATTAAGCTGGGCGAAAACGGTCGTAAGGATTTCGAAAAGAGATTTAAGTGGAAAACGGTAATTTCAGAATTCTATCTACCAATTTTTAGATCAATAATAAAATCTGTTGAGGGTTAGAATGAAGCACACTAATTTCAATATAAAGCCGATTGGAATTATATTTGATAAAACAATTCGTATGGATACCACGGGAGGGTATTGTGAAAAGGCGTTAGCTAGAATTACGAATGTTGAGTATATTCCCGTACAGAAACTACATGAAGTTGATCCCAAAGGATATTCGCTTTTTTTTGTTATAGATGACGGGTTTGACTATGAGATTCCTATAGATTTTAGACCTGCTGTTTATTGGGCGATCGACACGCATATAAATTTTGAAAGAACTTTAGCACGTCTTTCCTTTTTTGATCTCATTTTTGTTGCGCAAAAAAGAGGAGCAGAGGAATTAAGGCAACATACACAAAAGCCAGTCTATTGGCTTCCTTTAGCATGTGATCAAGATTTACACTCAAGTGAAAATAATGAAATTAAAGAATTTGATATTTCTTTTGTTGGGAATTTTACCGGTGGGCTAAGGAATCAACTTATTGACCATCTCAAAAAATGGTATGAGAAGGTATTTTTTGGCCAGGCCCATTATCAGAGCATGGTTTCGATTTATACAAATTCGAAAATCGTTTTTAATTGTTCCATTGCGGATGATTTAAATATGAGAGTTTTTGAAGGCCTTGCTTCTGGATCACTGTTAGTTACTAATAAAATTGAAAACTGTGGGCAAGACGAATTGTTTACTCCCGGTTTACATTTTATTGAGTATGAGTCTAAAGAGGATTTAGAAATTAAATTAGAGTATTTTTTAAAAAATGATGAGCACAGGGAGAAGATTAGCACTTGCGGTCAAGAAGAGGTTCTTCAACATCACACTTACGAAGAACGGATGGTTACTGTCCTAAAAATTCTGAGCACCGAATTTAATATAGATATCTTAGGATTAACTAATGAAGGTCAAGCAGAGAAAAACATAAATTATTACTTTCAATTTTCAAGACCTGAAATTGTTGAATTAGTCCCAACAGATTCAAAGATGGTTCTCGATGTGGGGTGTGGCGTTGGAAATTTGGGTGCTGCTATAAAAAATAGGCAAGAGTCTATGGTGTATGGCATAGAACTAAATAGTAAAGCAGCACAAGAGGCCAGAAAAAACTTAGATCGAGTGTATGTAGATAATGTTGAGCTGATTCCTAAATATCAATTTCAAAGTCAATTTGATTGTATAATTTTTGCAGATGTGCTTGAGCATTTGAATGACCCGGAGACAACTCTTCAGAAATGTTCAGCATGGCTAAAAGAAAATGGAGTCATTATTACAAGTCTCCCAAACATTCAAAATCAATCAATTTTAAAATCCTTATTAAAAGGAAATTGGACTTATCAATCTGCAGGTATATTAGATATTACCCATACTCACTTTTTTACCAAATCGGGCATTCAACAATTGTTTAATAAGAGTGGGTGTGAGATAGAAGGAATAGGTGCTGTATATGATAAAGAGTTTGAAGCATTTAAAAATCAAAAAGACAATACTATTGAGATCGGTCCACTTCACATTAATGGGATTTCAAAAGAAAATGCAGAAAGTTTCTTTGTCTATCAGTATTTGATTAAATCTATAGTTAAATTTTCCAAACTCAAAAATAAATTAACGACAATAGTAATTGAAGTACCCTATTCGCATGTTGACATTCAGGCAGTAATAGAAAATTTAAGTGAATCTACTCTCTTGCCATTTGAGGTTGTTCTTGTAACTGAGAAAACTGACGGTATTAAAAATAGCAGCTTAAAAAGATTAAAAAACATAAAGGTCTTTAATATTGATGAAGGAGCAGTCAATTTAATTGAGTATGTACACGCTAATTGTTGTGAATATCTCTTATTTTTGAATGCCGATTTTATGCCAGTCTCTGGTTGGTTATACGCTTTAGCTTCAATATTTGAGGAGAACAATGATCATTCGGTTATTTACGGTCAATCATTTCCAATAAATTTGATTGATCAAAATCAGCTGGCGATGATTGAAAATTATGAGTTACTGAATCAATTGATATTGAGCACATTTGGTGCGCCTTTGGGAAATGCAAATATTAATTCTGAAGAACGTGTAGAGTGTATTTTTACTAAATCTAAAAATCCTAATTTACATAGTTCTCTGAAGGATCGAAGTACATCGATTCAGGAATATTTAAATAATCTTTATGGCGGCAAGGAAGAAAGAGATTTGATTGTGAATATGCTCGTTCCTCAAAAGATTCATACTGTAAGCTAAATTTCTATCTTAGGTATTAGGCACCTTAAATAGGCGGTAAACATGTTGATTTGCTTAACCCCATATAGCTCAGACTATCCAAGTTGTAATTTAGGGGCTGTATATAATGAGGCAATGGAACGTCTTGCTGAAGATGATTGGGCATGTTTGCTTGATCATGATGCCTGTTTTACAACCTCAAGTTGGTTTTCGGTTATTGAAGAATTAATTTCTGTAGTTCCTGAAAACTCATTATTAACGGTATCAACAAATAGAGTTGGTTCTGAATGGCAATTGGTAACTGGAATTGAGCCGAATAATCATGATTTTAAATACCATAGGTCAATTGGGAGTAATTTAGAGGAGCAATATGGATTAAAGATTGAGGAAGTAACGAGCCTATCTCCACTAAGTGGGGTTGTGATGATTTTATCAAAACGCACCTGGATTAATATGGGTGGTTTTTGTGATGGTTTCCTCGGAGTTGATACTGACGCTCATAGAAGAATCGCTGGCATCGGTGGAAAGGTTTTTTTAATTCCTGGTTTATATGTATATCATTGGTACCGTGCTGACGATTCTGCAACAAATGAGCGAGTGGTACAATTATATAAGGGTAACAAGAATAATAAAATTACTCACTTTGATAATAAACCCAATAGCGTGCATGGGACCTTGGAGGATGAGTTTATTCCATTGACTGGAAGGTTTGAGAATGCGGATATATTTAATGAGGCATTAAAAATATGTGTTGGTGAATCGAGAGATCGATTTTTACTTAATCATTTCAAGAAGCAGACAAATCAACAAAGCATTTCAATAGGAGAATGCTTCTCACTCATTTACAATCCTTTGCATTTCTTAAAAGAGTTAAGTAAAGAAATGAATGAGGGGAATGAACTTACTCTTACTATAGACAATTGTGCCTCTAATAAAACTATTACTAATTTAATCGAAGGACGATGGGCAAATATACATTCGGTACGTTTTTATACAAAAATTGAAATTGAAAAATTACTGTATCGATCAGGATTTGAAGTAATCCATTTAGATCGAGAACTGGATTCTTTGAACTCTCCTCTTCAATCTGCTCAAGATAACAAAGAGACCGAATTCTCAACCACAAAGTTTAAGTATTCTATTAAAAAATATCGTGTGACAAATTACGGCCTCACTTCAATCATTATTGTTACTCACAATCAATTAGAGTTTACAGAAAAATGTCTTCAAAGTATTTGGGAGTATACTGATGAACCAATTGAATTGATTGTTGTCGACAATGGCTCAAATGATGGGACGGTTGAGTATATAAATTCAATAACTGGTATAAAATTAATTGAAAATAAGGAGAATCGAGGATTTCCAGCAGGAGCGAATCAAGGTCTAAGGGTGGCTTCTGGTGAAAATATCTTGTTTTTAAATAATGATGTCATTGTGACCACCGGATGGTTAAGAAGAATGTTAGAGGTATTAAATGCTCGTCCAAATATTGGATTATGCGGGCCTCTTTCAAATAATGTAAGTGGCGAGCAACAGATTCCAGTTGATTATAACTCCTTAGAAGATATTGATAACTTTTCTTGGAAGCATGCAGAGAGAAATGTTGGAATTGTTAGAAATACAAATCGTTTAGTAGGATTTTGCCTTTTTGCTAAAAGGAAAATGTTGCATGAAATAGGCGGGTTTGATGAGAGGTTTGGAATCGGTAATTTTGAAGATGATGATTTGTGTTTAAGGGCAGTTGAAAAAGGTTGGAGGTGTGTTATTGCCTGTGATTCCTTCGTTCATCATTTTGGGCATCAAACTTTTAAATCTATGCAGTTGCCGCTTAATGATATTGTTCTTGAAAACCAAAAGCTCTTTAGAGAAAAGTGGGCAAACCAGAGAAATGATAATCAAAAGTTAGAAGCCGCTTTTGGTTCAAAGAAAAATTCACTTCCAAAGTATAATTCAGAAATGGGATTTAGTATTAGAGTTCCAGAAACTGATTTTGAGTTTGGTGTGTCTTTGACAATGATTGTTAAAAATGAAGAGCATCATCTGCCGGACTGTCTAAAAAGTGTCTCAGGAGTTGTAGATGAAATAGTCATCGTGGATACTGGTTCTACAGACAAAACCATTGAGATTGCGAAGCAATTTAATGCTAAGGTAATAGAATTTCCTTGGGTAGATTGTTTTGCTACGGCTAGAAATATTGCCTTGGGTAATGCGACACGTTCATGGGTCTTGTGGATGGATGCTGATGATAGGTTGCCAGTTCAAGAAATACCAAAATTTAAGGTATTGAAGGAACAACTTTCGCAAACATCAAATAGTGCATTTGTTATGCGGGTCCATTGTACAGATAGGGATGGCAGCTCAAAAACAGTAGTTGACCACGTAAGATTATTTAGAAATAATCCCAAATTAAAATGGTCATATAGAGTACATGAACAAATCTTGCCTGCCATTAGGAAAATGAGTGGCGAGGTTGATTTTACCGATATCTCTATTATGCATGTTGGTTATGCTAAGCTTGAAAATTTACCATTAAAAAGAAGTAGAGATCATCGATTATTGGAATTACAAGAAAGAGAGACTCCGGAAGATACATTCCTTCTATTTAACTTAGGTCATAGTTTTTTAGAGGATAAAAATTATGATTTAGCTGCTAAATATTTAGAAAGTAGTATTAATAATAGCCTTCCTGGGGAATCACACATCAGAAAATGTTACGCGCTAATTGTTCAAGTGTTTTGGAAATCAAATAATCTCAACCGTGCTTTGGAATTATCAGAGTTAGGCTTAAGTGAATGCCCAGAAGATGCCGAGCTTCTATTTTGTAAAGGAGCTATTCTAAATGAACTAGGGAATTCTTTTGAGTCAGAAAGGTGTTTTCAGAAAATTTTAAATTTAGAGGACAAGGATTATTTTGCAAGTTATGACCCTGGGATTCTTTCATATAAGTGTGTTTATAATTTGGCATGTTCATTAAAAGGTCAAGTGAAATACGAAGAGGCAATAAGACAATTGGAGTTTTGTATAAATAACTGGCCAAAATTTTTACCTGCTTATAATTTAATCGGGGAATTGCTTCTAAGTCAGGGGAAGTTTTTTGCATTGAGGAAAATTATTAAAAAACTTTGGGACTTGGGTATGAAAGAAAGCGCCTTGTTTTTAGAAGGGAAATTATCAATTGCATTGGGGCTTTTTGAAAAAGGGGAACGCTTGTTTGAATCCTTGATCTCTCTAAATGAAAACTCAATTGAATCTCGAAGGTTTTATTCGCACACTTTAATACAACAAGGAAAATTAGAACGTGCTGAAAATGAATTAAAATGGGTGATATCTCAGCCTGCTTGTAATATAGAGGATATTTATAACTTAGCAGCAGTATTTTTTGAATTGAAGAAAGTAAAAGAATGTTCAGAGGCTCTTAAGAGATGTACTAATATAGATCCGAACTTTCTACCTGCAATTGATTTAGCCAAAAAAATATCAGAAATCGAATTGGAAGCATTCAGTTGAACATATTAATGTAGCATTTTTTTGTCGTAAAATTTCTTCAATAAGTATAGGGATTCTTTTTCGAGTTCAATCTTTGTTTTATAAAGAATGTTTTTAGCTTTCCTCTTGTTCATGTTTGTATAAGATTAAATTAAGTAAATACTAATTAAATAGAATCTAAACTGAGTGGGTAAATGTATTCTAAACTAGGTTGGGATCATATAAATAACCCCCGAAATATGGGCGTTATTAAAAACCCAGATCTTGTAGGTTCAGTCGGGCAAAAAGGGAGTGGAGCGTTCTTTTCCATTTATATTGTCATTTGCGATGAGGTAGTTAAAGAAGCAAAGTTTGATTCTAATGGATGTGCAGCTTCAATATTGTGTGGGTCGTACATTACAGAAAAGATTGTTGGCCAACCAATTGAATCCTATAAATTGTGGACAGTTAATCGCCTTATAGTCGAGATAGGGGGAATTCCTCCAGGAAAACAACACACCCCTGTTTTAGCCATATCGGCGTTATATTCAGCATTTAATACTCCCGCTTAAAACTTAGGAAGCTTTCAATGAGCGTAAGAATAAGAAACAATGGTTTGCCGGAAGGCGTTGAGGAGAGATCCGTTCCAGCGATGGTCGTAACTAATGATGGAACATATATGGTCGAATTCAGACCATGGTCATGTGATTTTGAGCTCAGTAGGGCAAACTCGTTAGCAAACGCTACTGGGTTACCATATTGGTATTTTTTATGTCACAACCCAAGCTGGACTGGCGGATTTTGTACTCAATATTTTGATGGAATTGATTTGAGTCAATGTGGAACAGGGCAAATAACTCTTCCTAATGGGTGTAATTCATTAAGAAGTTCTGGGCCAGTGACAATCAGAATACTTCCTCCACAGGATGCAACGGAAGCAGTTTGTTTACCTCCTGAAGTTTGTTCAGAATGCTCAACAATATCAAATTCTGATCAGTCGGGCTCAGAAAATGGGCTTAGTAAATATGGTAGCAACATTAGCGTAAATGGCGGCTTTTTAAACTTTATAAATTAATTTCGGATATAAAAATGAATACTCCTCCTATTTCTACATGTAAGCCATGTTTGCCCGTCGGATTTGTGAACCCATTGACTGGTGGATTAGTTTTAAGGCAATCGCTAATTTCAAGTGGAGTACCTGTCTATCTATTTTATTATTCTTCAAATCAAAATCATGATTCTGGGTTTGGAGGTGGTTGGGCCTCAGCAAACTCTGCTAAGATTGCAGGATATGAATCAGGAGTTACAATAACTCGAACAGATTTTAATGGTGCTGAGATTGATTTTTTAAAAAGATCAAGTGGGGAGACTTTCACTTACGATCCCCCTCCCAGAATAGAAAGCAACATAAAAAGGATTAATGAAACTGAATACAGAGAGTATTTTCAAAGTGGTTTAATTGCAGGTTATAAAACTGACATTGATGGACGAATCTCATATTTACAATTTGGCTCATTAAATAGAACTACTTTCAATTACACCGATATAAATAACTCTTTTGAACTATCTGAAATAATAAATCCGGCAGGTCAGAGGGTTACTTTTAATTATTCAGGAAGTAGATTTTCTTCATTTGTTGACAATAACGATAAGAGATCGACTTTTACATACGATTCGAACCAAAATCTGAGTTCAGTGATGAGTCCTTTAGGATGCCGCATCCAGCTAAGATACAATAGTAATAACTTACTTACTAGTTGGGAAGATCCTGAAGGCTATATTACATCTTTACAATTCACCTCTGAGGATCAAGTTGAGTCTGTTGAAGTACCAGGCGGGTCTAAGTGGACTTTTAGTTATAATACTACTGAAACTATTGTGGAGGGTCCTGACCAATTAACCACGATTACTGTTGATAGGCCTAATCAAAACATTAATGGTGTAAGCTTTGCTGACGGTTGGTCTGAAAGTTATCAGAGAGATGTTGAAGGACGAATTTTATCTGTTGAAGATTCAATTGGTTCACGTACCACCTACCAATACTCTGCTGTCACAAGCATTGCTAGCGATACGAGAAGAAATGTCAGGAGCAATGAATGGCCTGATGGGTCAAGGCAAACATATACGTATATCAATAATTCACAGGCTGTTAAGGAAATAGAAGATGAGGCTGGGGGAATAACTACATATAATAAAGACAACTCAACAGGGTTTATTCGCTCTGTTGTGAATGCAAATGGTAATATAACCAGTTTTACTTACTACAATCAACCGGCGGATAAATTAAAAGTAGTTATAGAGGATCCACTCAATAATAGATCTACAAATATTTTTGATGCAATCCTACAACAAGAGTTATCAATTCTCCCAAATCAAGAACGAGTAACTTTTTCTAGAAGTAGTAATCATTTTAGTGTTAAATACCCTGGAGGTGAGCTATCTACGACAGTTTTTGATGAAATATATAGACCTATTAAATTTATAGATCAACTAGGGTTTGAATCGACTCAAGAATTAAATAGTCGGGGAATGGTGAATAAAGTAGTAGATTCGAATGGAAATATTACAACATTTGGATATGGGCATACTGGTGGGTTATCTTTCATTCAAGGTCATGAAGGTGGGTTAACAACTTATTCTTATAATAGCGGCCAAAAGTTAAAATCTATTGAAGATGCAAACGGGGGGGTTAAAACATTTTCGTATAACCTTGGAGGGAAGATTTCAAGTGTTATTAACTCTGAAGGATATATCACTACAAAAGAATATGATAAGAATAGAAATATAATTTTGGTAGAAGACCCTGAAAGAAGGAGGACCACTAATACTTACGATAACCGTAATAGAAAAGTCAAAGAGGAAAATTATTTAGGATCTTCTCGTAAATGGAAATATGATACCCGATCTAATATTTCAGAACTTCAGGAAGAATCGGGGGAAATCACAACATACATCTATGATAATGTTTCTAAATTAATATCCAAGAGAAATTCTGATTCAGGAATTTTGACGCTTGTCAGAGATGCATCTGGGCGTGAGATAAGAAATATAGATGAAAATGGAGGAATAAGTAGTTTTACTTATTCCACTTTAGGCCAAATTATTTCATCAGTTAGTCCTGAAAACGGAACGACTACATTTATATATAATAGGAATGGATTTTTAATTGGTGAAATTGATGCGGTTGGAAATCGAGCAACTTATGTAAGAGATTCCATGGGGAGAGAAGTCGGCGATGTTGACCCTTTAAATAACAGAACTACCTTAATTCTAGATTCTTTAAGCAACATCATTGCAAGCATCAATCCACTATCAAGTATAACGACATATACATATAACAACAATAACCAAAAAACTGGCGTTCATTATCCTGGTGGAAGCCGACTATCCTTAAATTTGGATCCATTAGGTAATGTTGTTAATAAAGAAGATCCAGACGAAGGTCGGACTACCTACGTATATAATAATTTAAACCAATTGGTATCGAGTCAAAATAGGTTTGGGTTTTCTCAGTTTATCTATGGTGGGGTCGAGGAACTCAATTCAATTATATTGCCGAATAATTTAAGAGTAACGAATAGTTATGATTGGAGTCAGAATTACCTTGTAGAGAAATATTCAGATCAAGTTCTGTCCACAATTTCTTACGGAAATTTCGGACAAATAGTAAAATTAGAAAAACTCAGCACAGGTATAATTACCAACATATTTGATAAAAACGGGAGAATCATTGCAACCATATATCCAATAGGAAAAAGAACTTCAATTCAGTACGATAAATTGGGTAAAAAAAGATCCGTTTATAATATTGGCTCAGGTCATAGTTATACTTATTCATACGATTTAAATGGGAGTATTAGAACTACAGATGACAGTGCATTTGGTAGAACTACATTGGGATATGATCAAAATGGTTTACTACAATTCAATACGCTTGCAGGAACAAACGATTCAAGAATTACTTATTTATATGATAAAGATTCTAAAGTCAGAGAAATTAGGGGGGCATTGAATCAAAATAGTATTGAAACATATCAATACGATAAAGATGGAAATTTGCTAGGTTATTCCTTAGAAAATGACATCGTTACATTTACACGTAATTTAGATGGTGAATTGGTTTCTGTTCAACCAAATGGTCGGCTACCCACTACTTACTCATATTTAGGATTGGAGCTAGTTAAATCGATTACGGAGGGTAATTACTCTACGGTAAGTTTTACTTACTCCGAGAATAAAGTTTTAACAAAAATTAGAAATAGATATGAAACAAATACTTATCAATTTGATAGCCTTGGGAGATTGATTAAAAAAGAGTCAGTCTCTGCGGGGAACTCTGAATTTAAATATAATAATATAGGTAAAATATATTCTTACTCACCTAGTAATAATCAATTTTATACATATAGCTATAACAATTCTGCATTACCAGTTTCTGAATTGGCTCCAGGGGGTGATTTAAAAACTTGGTCGTATTTTTACGATGGAAAAATTCAAACTATCAAAACCTCGAACGATAGTTTGACCTTTTCATATGACCTTTATGGTCGAGTGTCAACCATATCTGGATATGGTAGTGTTGTCCAAACTTATGCATATGACTCTGATAGTCGATTGAAAGAATTGAGGCTCAGTGAGAATACTATCAATACATATGCATATTATAATAATAATAAAACTGTGAATATTAAAGTTGGGAATTTATCTGAGTTAACTTTAAACTATGATTCCCATTACAATATTCAAAAGATTTCCTATCCAGGCGAGCTATTTCTTGAGTATGATTATGACAACTCGGGCAGGAATGTTAATATTTCAGCTTTAAAAAATGGAGCTATTAAGTTTAGCGTAACTTTTCAATTTTATAATTCAGGGAATTTAAAATCGGTTTCTTCTTCGAGTGGGCTAAAATCAACTTTCATCTATGATTCAACTAATCGATTGTCAAAGGAGGTTCATTCTAAGCCTAGTGTAGGTAGCTTTACCTTTGAATATTTCAGTGGTGACAGAAGAGCAATTAATTCTTTTATACAAAATGATCAGATAAGTACTATTAATTATATCGGATCTGAGAAAGTTAAAAACGTTGAGACCTTAGGAGGAATATCAACCTATAACTACTTAGATAGTGGTGCCATTTCTTCAGTTATGGAGGGAACCGGACAAATTCTTACTTATCAATATGATCAATATGATAGGCTCACAAAAATCTTTCATAACAATTCTGTCCATACATTTGTAAGGGATGTTGAAGGTCGGGTAGTAGAATTGTTGAATCCTTCTTCAACTAACACCATCACTTATGATTTAAATAGTAGACCTGTTTTAATAAACAGGGCTGGGGTTGATGAGGAACGCCTTGTTTGGACCCCAAATAAAATTGGTTTTGGTGAGGTTCTTGCAAATTATCAAGGTGGGAATTTAAATCCAATTATTTTAACCCCTGCTGGAGATGCAATCGCCTTCATCTCAAGTGCTGGTGATTTGTTAGCTGAAGACCTTCGAACTGCATTTGGTAAATCAATTAGTGGTCAATCATTCCATCCTATCTATGGATATAAGATTAAGTATGGATATTTGGATTTGAATTCTTCGGCTGTTTACTCAGCATTATATAGAGATTATTCTAATGAAATAAATCAGTTTTTAAGTGTTGATAAAGTTTCGTTCTTGTTGCGCGATCAATTAGCAGATTATCTTTTAAATATATTTGAAAGTATCTCTGAATCGGGTTTTCTCGACTCATTATCAAATGCAAATAAGAATGAAATACGACTGATTCTTGGAGAGTTTGTTCAAGGAGTTAGGAGGGGGTCATTAAATCCAGTTAAATTCCCAGACACATTAGGTCTTGGTTGGGTACTTGTTGGATTTATAGGATTGTTGTTTCTATTAGTTTGTGGTGCCATTTATAACTCTTTTAATAGTCAGACTTTACAGGTCGTTACGCCATTAGGTGTAAAAAAACAAGTGAAATTACACGCTAATAGTGCAGAAGGAGGCATTCAAGGCGCAGGAGTTATCAGAAACGCTTGGAATATTGATACTGGTGATCGTTGGAAAAATGAGTTTATTACTAATGTTTTTCTTAGGCAAGTTGATGCCGGCTTTCGAGTTAAGAAAGGAATAACTTGTATTTACTGGACAGAATGCCCAAAAGGGGAATTTGAAACTGTAACGTATTATGAATTTTATGAAAAAGTTATTGGTGTTTCTGATAAGAAAGATGGTGATGGTAATCCCATTGAAAAAGAAAAAGTTGATTTATTAAAGGATCTTAGTGGTTCTAGTAAGATGGGGTTACCAGAAGAAGAAAAGCCAGATGTTGAAAAAGTAAAATGGAAAATGATCACAGAAGGCTATATGGATAAAGATGGAAACTACAAAAAATATGAATAGGGCAAGAAAATTTGTAATATTTTCAATTCTATTTTTGTTTGCTACAGTTGGATTTGTGATGGGTGTTTTTTCTTTTGGCTTTTTTAAATCCTGGAATGGATCTATGCGTAATAATGAGTTAAATACATTAGTTCGTGATCTTTTTAAAGACCCTCATTCGTGGAATGAAGTTTTGAAGCATGAATTGGTAGACGCTCCCCCAGAATGGTTCTTTACGTTAATTGAAGTAAGGCAGTATGGGCATCTGTTCAAGTTTTTGCACAATAATAGTGATATCAACCCAAATGATAATATTGAAAGCCTTGAATTTGCGGTTTTTTCGGGGGAGCCACACAGCCCATCGATGTTAGCTTACGCACGGCATATGATAAGAGAAAAAAAATTTTATGTTGCAGAACATTTTATAGATTTAGCAACCAAATGGGGTCCTGAATCTGCGATAAAAGTTAATGACGATAGCTACGTATTTCGTGGAATGATTGATTACTTGCGTTTGGCTTTATCATTCTATGATCTTGGAGACATTAATAATGCGGCTCGTGTTTTTGAGAAATATTTAAAAGCTGATATTAAATCATTCGACTTAGATAAACTAAGGGAGGAAATTGGATATGTATTAAAGGAGAATTCTTACGATATATCTTCAAGGAAACTAGATGGTTTTATCTCGGCGCTAAGGCAAAAGATTGATGAGTAGGATTATTAGTTAAGGTTATAATTTGATCTGGTAGTCTTGACGTAAAGACCGATCAGATTCTGTACAGTTTGATCAGGAAGTTTCTTGTTATCGTCTTAATTTAATAATAATTAGGACTCTATTCGAAACGGTTTTTTTAATAAAGTCCTTTTTTATTTTATTCATTCCTCCATTTTCCTTTATCAAGAAATTTTTTTTCAATTGGATCTAGGCTCCCTTATTTGATGCGCGAAAAAGATTTGGATGTTGCCTGAGTGATTATCATGGATCTTATTAATTTATGCACTTTTAAAGAAGTGGTAGATGATTTAGTTTTAAAAGAAAGTAAGAGTCGTCCCACGAAATATAGCTCTAATAAATTAGGTTTCGATCGAGCTTATTTTCGATGGCCCTTGTTTGCAAAAATCCATGATAAGGCTAATTTTTGGCGGGCAAAAATAGAAGAAAAAGATCTATACAATACATACTACTTTAACTCAAAAAAAGTTCTCTTAGGCAAGGGAGAGTGTTCTAAGCTTGATAAGCTCGATATCTATCATAAGAGTTGTATTGAAGAAGTAAGAAAAGGTATCTTTTTATTTTCACATTCAGCAGTTAATGGGCCATGGACTCTATTAGATGGTAATCATCGTATGGCGGAGATGTTAAATATTTTCAAAAGCACTAATGCCCAAATTATAAAACAGGTATTCCCAATAGATTGTTATATAGCTGAGTCACCGTTTTGGTGTATGTTTCATAAAGTCACTGTGGGTGAGAGAGAGGCATTTGACCTGAAGCAGAATTTTTTATTACTAAAAAATCGTTATAACTTAGAGTCAAAAAACTTACCTTTGTAGCTTTATTTCTCTAATCTACTAATAACGTGAACTTACGGAATAGTGTTTAAGTGTAAGCGTCTGATTCCCTTCGCAGCCTCCTCTTCCTTCCTTAGCTAGTTCTGGCATGCTGTACCCTGGAGGTACACTATGTCAGAAGAAAAACGTCAACGACTTTCAAAATCGCAAATGCGTGAGCGCGTAGCTCAGTTCAAGCATAGTGGACTTAGTCAAAAAGCCTATTCTCTTCAAAACGACATTCCCTACGAAAAGCTTTGCCGCTGGATTCGAACTTGTAAGGAACAAGAATCCAATCCGCAAAGTTTCCTTCCTGTTGAAATCGTACCTACTCAAAAATCAGAAAAAAATGAAGTGGCTAAAGCTTCTCCCAACTTCGAAAACATCTTCGATGGTGGAATGAAACTTTCAGTTCCAGAAGATTTCAATGAAAAAGATCTCATTCGCTTGCTCCCTATTTTAAAACGATGCTAAGTCTTAATCCCAATACAAAAATCTACTTGGCATCTGGGGCTACCGATATGAGAAAATCATTCGATACCTTAGCCGCATTGGTTTCCAATACACTTAAGCTTGATCCTCTCTCAGGCCATTTTTTTGTTTTCTGTAACCGAAATAAAAATCGCATAAAAATTTTAATGTGGGATGGTTCGGGTTTTATGCTTTTGGCTAAACGTTTAGAGCGTGGCACTTTCTATTGGCCCACTTCAAACGATGCTTCAATTAAAATGTCTTCGAGTGAACTCACTGTACTTTTAGATGGCTTAGATCTTAAAAATTTTACGCGAAGAAAATGGTATAGAAGAAGAGCTAGTTCACTTTAAAAAAGCTCTACAAAAACGATTAAATCCTTTGACCTTTGATGCCCCCTCGCTATGATCTTGCCTCTATGAATCAAGAGGTGAAAGAGATCATTCAAGCTTTTAAAAATGAAAATGAAAGTCTCAAACTTGAGCTTGAAACCCTCCGTTGTGATCGCAATGATCAACAACAAAAGATCGAACGCTTAGAAGAGCAACTTCAGTCCCTCCTCAAAAAACTCTACGGGCGTTCCTCAGAAAAATACCATCACCCCGATCAAGGCGATCTTTTAGATCTGATCGATGGTTTTAATCCCGAAGAAAAAGAAGAGTCGATAGGCACTTCACCCTCTTCATACCAAAAGCTCACCTACCAAAGAAAAAAGCCCAAGCCTAAAGGCCCCAAGCCGCTTCCGGAAGATTTGCCTCGGGAAATTGTTTATATCGATCCCCCTGAAGCGGATCGTAGCTGCGCTTGTTGCAATCTTCCCATGGTGATCGTTAAGGAAGTTATTACTGAAGAGTTGGTTTACGTCCCTGCTAAGTTTTTCGTTAAAAAATATATTCAACGGCATTACGCCTGTGAAGAGCATATGAATCGACTCTTGGTCGCTCCATTGCCTTATCGCCCAATTCCTAAGGGACGACCTTCTTCAAGCCTTTTGGCTTTTATTCTGATTTCAAAGTACTGCGATGCACTTCCTCTTTAGCGCATTGAAAAAATCTTCAAGCGCTTGGGAGTCGAAATCACTCGGTCGACCATGAACTCCTGGCTGGGACCATTGAGTGATTTGCTTTTACCCTTGGTAGAAAGCTTGAAACGAAAACTCATCGAGCGATCGTTTCTCCAAATGGATGAAACTCCGATCAATGCCCTCGATCCTAACATTAAGAAAAAGTCTAAAAAATGTTACGTTTGGGCATTGGGTCATCCCAAAGGAGAAGTTTATTATTTTGTCAGTGAAAGTCGACAGTCAATACATCCTCTAAAAGCCTTAGAAGGATTCCGTGGTCATTTGCAATCCGATGGCTACTCTGCCTACAAAACGGTGAGTAGCGAAAAGGAAGATATCATTTCGATTGCTTGTATGGCTCACATCAGAAGAAGGTTTTTCGAAGCTCAGCACTCTCATCCGGAAAGGGTGAATGAGATTTTAAATCTCATCGCCAAGCTCTATAAAATTGAAGAGCAGGCTAAAGCTGAAAACTTAGATTTCTCCCAACGTCGAGAGCTTCGTCAAGATCAAGCAAAGCCGGTATTCGAGGAGCTTAAAACTAAGATTGATGACTTCGCCCCGATCCCTACTCCCAAAAGTGAAATAGGTAGAGCGCTTAAGTACGCTTTAAATCAGTGGGAGGCGATGGCTCGTTACCTAGAAGTGGGTCAGGCAGAGATCGATAACAATTCAACTGAGCGAGCGATTAAGAGTATCGTGATCGGTAGAAAGAACTTTTTATTTTTAGGCAGAGCCAAAGCCGGCGGGCAACGCGTAGAAACTTTTTACAGCCTGATTGAATCAGCCAAGAGAGCTGGCTTGGAACCGTTTAACTATTTATAGGAAGTCATCGAGAGAGCCCCAGCCACTCCTCAGGATCAGCTAGAAGATCTTCTTCCCTCAAACTTCAAAACCCTCCAATCTACGACCGAAAACGTCACTGGTTAAGCTGTCTTATAATCCCTCCCATAAAACTTAGTCATCTCAACGGAGATTCCCGGAAGAGGTTTTAGTGCCGGTATCCATTCTTCAGATAATTGATTTCTGAGCGGTGATAATCTTAAATTCAAGCAGTTTTAATTTTCGAGTCGGACGCTCAGATGCGCCAGTAACGGGTATAGAGTAGTGAATGAAAGAGTCATACAGGAAAGGTTTAGCGAACCATCCTGACCCCGAGTCATGTGGGAGTCTCCGTAAGGATTCTTCTGAAGCGTTGACAGGGGAAAGTGCAGGCGAGCTATTGAGCCGCGAAACCCGACACTCTGAGATGTCGACGTTGTTGAGCGTAGCGGAAGACAAAATTTCCAATGGCGTTATCGCGAGTCATTGGGAAATCTCACGCGGTCGTAGAACCTCTGCATGCACTGAAGCTCTATACGCTGGAACTGGGAGATCCCGTGATTGGCCAAGGAGCGATGGCAAAGGTGAATAAATTTATTGGTAGTAATTACGATGTCTTTGAGTACGGCGTGACCTGAAGTGAAGTACGAGTGTTATTACCAGTAATTTTATGAGAGAAGTCCGAATGCGATGAATGAACCTACTAAGCTTAATAGAGAAGAACAAGCCGAACTGATTGAGGCTCTTCAAGTAGCTTTCTATAAATGCCATGAGAAAGGTCTGTCAGTTGAAATTTGGCGGGAAATGCTCTATGAAGCTAAGCTGGGTTTTCTTCCAAAGGATTTCTTTAGGATGAGAAATCTCCTAAGGCTGACATTAGGGTTTGAACCTTTTCAAAGTAAGAGACTTCAAGCTGAGCATGACGAGCTGGAGTCAAGCTGCAATGAAAATGCCACCCTCTCTGATGAAGCCCCGCCTGTCTTGGCCCGCACAGAAAAGGCCAGTGGCCGTACCTCTGTGATGTACGATCATGGGAAGTCGGACAAGCCCATAGTACCTGAGAAGTCGTCGAACAAATCAACTCTCGCAATTGGGAAAGATACGGAGACGATGGAGGAAAGGGGTTTGACCAAGGGGAACACTCTTCAAGCTAACACGAGCTGGACACAGAGCCAGAATGATTTCGTGTCAAATGGCCTGGAGCGTGTGCGTCAAGTGGCAGTTAGGGACAAGAAAGTGCAATTCACTTCTCTTTTACACCATATTACTCCTTCTTTACTCAGCGTTGTATTTGAGAAAATAAAAGTAAATGCAGCACCGGGAATCGATGGGATGACTTGGAATGAATACGCTAAACAAAAGTGGAGAAACCTCAAGGATCTCCACCAGCGTATCCATCGAGGGGGATACCGTGCTAAGCCATCACGGAGAGTGCTGATTCCGAAGCCGGATGAACGGCAGCGCCCACTGGGAATATCTTCCCTTGAAGATAAAATTGCCCAAGGCGCCGTCGTTGAAATACTAAGCACTATCTATGAACAAGACTTTCTCGGTTTCTCCTATGGCTTTCGTCCAAACCGAAGCACCCACATGGCACTGGATGCATTGGCGGTTGGATTACAAAGGAAGAGAGTGAGCTGGGTGTTGGATGCGGATATCCGTGGTTTCTTTGATGCCATCGACCACGAATGGATGCTGAGGTTTATTCAACACCGTATTCGTGACAAAAGGATACTTCGGCTTATCAAGAAATGGTTGAAGGTCGGAGTGCTGGAAGATGGCGAAAAGATTGAAGGACAGGTAGGAACCCCGCAAGGAGCAGCGATATCGCCACTCCTTGCAAATATCTATTTGCACTACGTCTTTGACCTATGGGCTAATAATTGGAGAAATCAAAATGCAAAAGGTGATGTTATCATCATCAGATATGCTGATGATTTCGTCGTTGGTTTTCAGCATGAAAATGATGCAATTAATTTCTTAGAGGATCTAAAGGCTCGAATGAAGAGGTTTTCTCTTGAGTTACACCATGAGAAAACTCGTTTAATTGAATTCGGTAGATTTGCAAGAGAGAATCGAAAACGAAGAGGACTCAAAAAGCCCGAGACGTTTACTTTTCTTGGGTTCACTCACATCTGTGGAACTTCTCGACGAGGCTGGTTTCTTCTCTTCAGGCATACCGATAAGAAACGGATGCGTCGCACTCTTCAATCAGTCAAAGAATCTCTGAGGAAACGAATGCATGATCCAATTCCGAATCAAGGAGCATGGTTGCGTAGAGTACTCCAGGGTTACTTTGGATACTATGCGGTGCCGACCAATGCTCACGCCATCGATGAATTCAAAACCCAAGTCTCTTGTTACTGGCTTCGGTCTCTTAGAAGACGTAGCCACAAGAATAAGTTGACTTGGTCAAGAATGAATCAACTGATTCGGCGTTGGCTTCCACGAGCACGAATATTACATCCTTGGCCAAGTGATCGCTTTGACGCCACTACCCGAGGTAGGAGCCCAGTGCGGTAATTCTGCACGCTGGGATCTGTGCGGGGGGCCCCGAGTAATCGGGGTTCCTACCGCGACCTATATATTTTTAGTTTTCTGTTTCATGTCGATATTATCGACACGTTAACCCTGAGAGGGTAGATTTATTGAGCTTAGATAAGAAGGCTCTATTTTTTATTCTCGCAGTCTCAATGATGAGACAAAATACTCCAGGTAGCGCTGAGAAATCGCACGCCTATTTGTCTGAAGTGACGAGTTCTCGTCGCTTGTACTCCGGAATGTTGTGATAAATAGCACTGGTATCGATCACAAATAAATAGCTTATTTACCTTGGCTTGAAGTCCCTTCAATCTTCCATTGTAGCTTGACTCTCACATCCGCTTTTGCTCCAGCTTCTAAGAGGAATAATTTTGTTTTTGTGTCAATCCCTACGCCTATTTCTAAAGTTATCTCCGAGGGTTGGACAGCTTCTCCTATCTTTGAGATAAATCCTTCTGTCGATTTAGAGATTTGGTCTGCTAGGGAATTAAAAACTTCTGTAGGAGGGATAATCTTTTTTTGAGGGGGATCTTCTTTTTCCTCAGATTCGTCTGATCCAAGTCCAAAAAAAGCTCCTAAAACTAATTGACCATCTTCAACTTCAAATGAGGTTTCGTTTTGATCATTTCCGCTGTTCGTATTCATGAGTTTTTCTTTTCCAGTCTATTTTGAAATTAGAAGCGATACATTCAAATAAACCTAAGCCAAGAGCGAAGGCTGGGCCATCTGTAAAGCTATGAATTATTGCTTGGGTTGGGATTTTTTTTAAGTTATAGCCAGTAGATGAGACTATGAGTGAGGCAACTTGAAAGTTTTTTATCTCGCCGTTTTTTAACTTGATTTCATGCAGATATTTAGGGACTACTATACCTCTATCCTCTATCATTTTTATTAAATGGGGTGTCACTAAGCTAATGTCAGCTCCCGTGTCAATTCGAATGAGGATGCCTTCTATTGAAGAAGACGCATTTGAAGCTGAAAACTCTCCATCTTTTAGTTGTGGTGGGCGTATTTCGTTTTTGCACCCATCGTGCCAATCAGGAAGCTTGGTCTTTCCCAGCTCTATGTTTTCTACCTTCATAATTTAAATCATAGGTCGGAAAGGTATCAAAAGATCAGTTGAATCCACGTCACCATTTAAATCTTGATCCGTCGAAACGTAAAAATAAAACACTTCGTCATCTAAGTATTTTTTTCCAGCGTCCTTTACCAGCTTTGCTATATCAGTTCCACTATGGAATAGCTTCCCAGAAGGCCATTCGAGCCCGACATAGGTATTTGCTAATTTTCTCTCAAGCAAATCTGGTTTTATGGATCGAAAGGTATCATACAGCTTTCCGAGCCTTCTCCGATATTCAGTTTCTTTTTCTTGAGTTATCGTTTTTTTCGCCACCTCATTATTTAATTGAGGGTTATTAATAAAGGTATCTAATTTATTTGCGGAATTCAAACTATTATAGGTAAGGTGTAAATTTTTCTGAACAATTAGGCAACGGCGTACAATCTCCGATAAAGTATTTTGAGCGGTGTCTTCCGTGAGTTTCTTTTTGCGACTTTCTGCGGCGTAATTTATTACAAGGGTTACGTATTCATTTAGATGCTCCTTTAATTTTAAATTGAGGGGGTAGTTCTCATTACTTTCTATGGTGCAAGAGACCATGCGGCGGACGTCATTAAGGAGTTTTTGATGGCGAGTCAATGCAGGGGCAAATTCACCTGCCTCTAATGATAGCTCGGCAATGAGAAATTGGAGCTGGATGAGGAAAAATAGATAGGGCTGTAGTTGGAGGTTAAATGGTTGGTGCAGGGTGGTTATAGGGTCGCATACGGAGATTCTTGCCTGCTCGCTTTTTGCTTGTCTAGTTAAGATTTCCCCTAAGCATTTGAAGATATCAATAGGTGTTGCTGATTGAATAATTGTGGATAGATTTTTGCGCTTGCCCATGCTAGAGAAGTAGTGCTTGACACGGTCCTTCCAACTGTCGGTTTTCATTTTTGAAATTACTCGATGCTTTAATTTTCCCGCGATTTCAAGCAAATCCGAAAAGCAAGTGGCCCACTTGCATGTCTCAGCGAAGTTTAGCGTCGCGCCTACCTGTAAATAGAATGCAATCAGTCGAGTTTTTTGGCAGAAAGAAACTACGAGCGTTTCCCAGCTTCTTATTTTTATTGAATTTAGGAATTTGTTCTCGAAATCAGTTTCGGTATCGTAACAATCATCTTTGCTGCTGTCAGAGGAGATCTGAAGCAGTTGGAGGACATTTTCTGAAAGCTCTTTTTGTTTCACATCGCAAAGCGCGCAAAGTAGGTAGGCGCACTCAATGAGTTCTTCTTTTAGGCAGTTATGGTCTAAGAATTCAAATCCGCTTCGAAGTAACTTACCTTTTATAAGCTTATTCCAAGCTGTAGAGTTGCCTGGGGCGGCAGCTGTAAGCTTTTCATTTCCCTGCTTGAAATTTTTATCCTTGCGCATTTTGAAGACTAAACCTTTATATTTAAATGCCTTAGCGGCATATAGTTTTCTCATCCGGAACTTAAATTCAAGTTCTGGTAAATTTCCCTTCAAGTACTTAGTCGCAAAAAGCGGAAATTATTAGGAGAAGAAGTCTGTTTTTTCTGAAAAGCTCAAAACAAACTTACTAAATTGAGAGCTGGGTTTTACTCTCGATTTGGTGGTAAGTGTTGATTATGAGGGAAGTTGAGGGGGCACATTCTTGTTGATTCTTTTCTGGTGGTCTGGTAAACTAAAACAGATGTCAAAATTTTGGACCACTAAATGTACATGTGGGGGCTATGAACGCAATCTTTTTTTGATGATTTGGTGGAGTTATGGATGAGCAGGCTGGAGATTTAACCGTTAGGGAGACAGTGTATTTATTTGTACATTGCTACCAAGAATTAAAATCAATATCCAAGAGTTCGCTTAGCGGAGCATCCATTTCACCAACGGAGCTTGTGCATGAAGCTTTTTGCCGGAGAGATTGGGGGAGTCAACCCCCTCTTCCAAAAGAGGTCTTTATACAGCACTTTAAGCATACCATCAAGATAGTGTTAATTGATCGTCATCGTAGGAAAAATGCGATAAAAAGAGGTAATGGTAGTATCCCAATTTCATTACCTGATGATGTGGCTGAGCTTGGTCAAGCCTTTACAGATACTGAATTTAAGGAGTTTGTTGAGTTTTTGTCGAGTTCATTTCCTGATTTTATGGATATCTGCTTGGCCCATATATTTGATAAAAAGTCATTTGATGAAATTGCTGAAGAAAGAGAGGTTTCCCCAAGCACTGTGAAGGATAAATTACGAAGGGGGGCTGTAGCAATTCGAGATACTTCAGCGAATTTTTTCTAGGTAGATTTGGTAATTAATGATGATTACGCTAAAGAAGATGATTACGCTAAAGAAATGGATGGGCAGCTAAATTCTATATTAGGCAACTCAGTTGAGGATCCAGTCCCCTTGTTTCCAAGGAGATATGAGTCTCTTGGTATAATAGGCTGGGGGGGGGCTGGAATTGTTTATGCTGTTTGGGATAGAAGGTTGAAGCGGAGACTTGCTCTGAAATTCGCACGTGAAAGGCATGATCAGATACAAGCTTTAGTTAGAGAGGCTGAAATCCTCAAGTATCTCCAGTCCGATAATTTAAATGGGCGAATCCCTGAGTTTTTTACGCTTTCTGATAATCAATTTGGTGCTTCCTATATGGCATCGTCATTGGTTAAAGGGGATCCATTGTCCGCAATGTTGTCGAAGTGTAGTGATTTGTGCTTAGTTGATAAATTGGAGATTATGACTCACATTGTAGGCACAATAGAATATGCTCATTCAAAAGGAGTCATTCATGGAGATCTTAAACCTGAGAACATTATTGTTAAAAGAAGCGATAAATGCTCAGGGGTGCTAAAGCTACAGCCAGTAATCATTGATTGGGGGAGTGCGGTACGAACTGATGAGCTACAATGTCAGCTTAAGGTTTCTGCCTCTCTGAAATATATGTCACCAGAGCAGGCTAGGATGGAGAATATTTGTAAGCGGACGGATGTTTATTCTTTGGGGCTTATGTTGGTGACGCTATTAAGTGGGAAGGGGCCAGTTGAAGGCTCAAATCAAGATCATTTCAAGAAATTAAAAAATGGGATGGGGCTACTTGTTAAGATTCGTGGAATTGACGAAGAGGCTCATTTCATTAAGAATAAGCTAATTAAAGTTGTTAAAAGAGCTACTAATGTTGATAGAAATTGGCGTCACTCTGATGCCACTGAATTTAATAGTGACTTAAAAGGAATAGTAACCAAGTTAAAAAATAAATCTATATTTTCAACTTATTCGTACAATCGTTTAATAAGAGTGATTAAAAATTGTAGGTCGATCTCAAAGCAATTGACCCTTGGCTCAAATCTATAATATAACTGAATAGCGCTCAAAAATTAGTTGGGGTGCAATTTCTCAGCGCTGCTGTGCAAGCTTACATCATGCACTTTCCCGTTAGGTCAAAATATTCGAACGTGTTGAAAAATCAAGAATTATGATAATAGGCAGTCGGTAAAATTTTGGTGAGCGATCTGCTATCATCGCCTTCTTAGCATAGAATTGAGAAGGTGTTTGAGGATGAACTGGAAAAGAATTCTGGCTTATATATCTGGCTCAGTCGATGAAGAGCTGCAGCTAAGAAATGAATACCTGGCGACTGAAAATAAAATTCTACGATCTCAAATCGAGGGACGATTGAAACTCACTGATGGTGAGCGCATTTCACTGGCTGAAATTGGGAAGAAGCTGGGACGTAAAGCTTTAGAAGAAGTTGCCAACATTGTTAAGCCAGAAACTATCTTAGCATGGCATCGGGGACTGATCGCCAAGAAATTTGATGGTTCAAAGAATAGAAAATATCCTGGTTGTCCGCGAATCGATAAAGAGATTGAGGCTCTCGTAGTTGCGATCGCAAAGGAGAATCGTTCTTGGGGTTATGATCGGATAGCTGGCGCACTCAAGACTCTCAACATTGAAATCAGTGACCAAACAGTTGGAAATATCTTGAAGCGAAATGGAATCTCTCCAGCTCCCGATCGAAGAAAAGGAACAACGTGGAAAGAGTTCATTCGGTCTCACATGGATATCCTTTCGGCTACTGATTTCTTTACAGCTGAAGTTTGGACGAAGAGTGGTCTGGTAACCTACTATGTACTTTTCTTTATTCAGCTTGGAAGTCGAAAGGTACAGGTTGCCGGAATTACTCCTTACCCATTTGAAGCATGGATGATCCAATTAGCTCGAACGGTTACTTGGATGGATGTTGGTTTTCTAAAAAACTCAAAATATTTGATTCACGACCGTGACTCCAAATTTAGCAGAGCTTTTCAAGATACCTTAAAAGCTGGGGGAGTTCGAAGCCTGAAGTTACCAGCTCGAAGTCCAAATCTTAACGCTTTTGCCGAACGGTGGGTGAGAACGATTAAAGAAGAGTGTCTGTCTAAAATCATTCTCTTCGGTGAAGATTCACTTCGAAGAGTACTGAGAGAATTTGAAGATCATTACAATCATGAACGCCCCCATCAGGGTCGAGAGAATTCGATTCTTTTTCCTCATGATGACGGAGGTGGGGGTGACCAGGTCCAGTGCCGAGAAAGATTAGGCGGTATGCTCAAGTACTACTATCGTAGGGCTGGATGAGTTTTTTTACCGTTCGACATCGGGTTGTGATTTTGAGTCATCGGTTTGTAAAACCTGAGGTATTAGCATAATTTTAGTTAACTTGTCGGGAACTTGACACTTTTATTTCAGAATATCCTGACCCAAAGCAGTGCAAAAGATCACCTTACGACTTTATTAAATAAGAGTTTTAGTCCTTATCCTGGGCCGATTCCCGATCTCTCAAACATGAATGAATATTAGCGCTAATAATATAGATGGAATAGCCCCACTAACAACTCCCCACGATCCTCCAGGCCGCCAACTCTGATTTTTGTTAAACACTACTTGACTATGGTCGCAAATAGCGTACACTGTATGGAAAGAATATTTTCATAGGAGATTTATACAAAATGTTTAACCATGAAAGAAGACTTACCAGAAGAGAGTGCCTTCAAAGTCACATTGAATTGAAAAGTATTTGGAGCGGTCTTTATGCTCAATTACTTCGGTTAGAAAAACTATATGATATACAGCCAAATTCCTATTGCCCTGAGTTATTAGAGTTTTTAATTAGCCTGCTAGGTAAAATTATTGATCTATTTGAATTTTTAATTGAATCATTTTACGCCTACTGCAGCAGCGTAGTCAGCAGGAAAACTATGCCGAAAAAATCTATCTTAAGTAAACAGTTTTGCTCATCGGAATCTTCCTTTAGACTTCCCACTCTAATAGATTCTGAAAAAGTGTTTCAACCTTCTTTGCATGAAGATGGCCATTTGCCATCACTAAAAAGAAACACTTTTAGGGAGAATCATAAAAATGTTGGAGATCTATCAAGTTTACGCAAACCTGGCTGAGAAAAAATTAAGAGAATTAGACACTAAATCTATAGAAAATGAGGAAGGCTTAAGCAAAGACGAGATCAACCACCTTGAGGCCCTGAAGAAAGTAGTGACTTGTTTTTATAAAGATCTTAAGCCGGCATTAGAGAAGAGCGAAGATCACATAAAGGTCTCGCTAATTACCTTTCAGTTCAACGTTTATTGTGGAAGGGCCAAGATGGAGCCATTCATTGGAGAATAGTAGCGTAGGAATTCGGATTAATGATGCGGGAGACCTTCTTAAGGACCTACGCGACGAGCTAGGTCTGTCTCAGGATGGACTTGCTAAGATGATCGGATCCAAAAGGCCGCGTATCAGCGAGTACGAAAACAACCTTAGGTCTATCCCAATGGAGGTTGTCGATAAACTCGCTGATGCGCTCGAAAAACCAAGAGAAGCCCTATTGCTTTCTTTCCTCCAAAAGCACTACCCAGCCCTCGCTGATACCAACAATGAGCTGGGTAGGGCTACGGTAAAGCTTTTAAAAGAAGCAGAAGAGATGCGCACGAGGGGCGACGAATAGTCGGGCGGTTTTTCATCACATTCTGGAGTTTTTAGTCCCCAGCTGTGCGCTGCAATGCAAATCAACATTCTGCACTTTTGCGCGCGAGAACTCGCCACTCATAGTAAATTTCATGGTGGTGTATTCACTCACTGGGTTTGAATATGGCGCCTGATGAGTTTTGTACTAAATCGAGCTTAAATTTTTAGGACCAATTAAAAATCAAGGTTCACAATTGGGGCTTATACCTCAATTTTCAGTGTTGTGAGAAGGGCTTCAGAGTTTCACGAGACTTATTCACAAATTTGACAAGAAGTTGCTCGATTAGTCTCAAGTCTCTTCTGTCTGGCTAACGCTCTCAGATTTTCAAGTATTGAAGGGATATCTTTATCAGTTCCAAAATACATCTCATCGGGCGTTTGCCCTTTGAATGCTGAGTGGGGGATTCGGGAGTTATGTTCAGAGACATAAAACGAAACCAGTTTTTTAACCTTGTTTACTGTATCAAGTGAATTCAGGTAAAGCCATTGGTGTTTGAGGGCTTTCCACCACGATTCGATGAGTGAATTCGAGTAAGAGATTTCAGTTTGAGCAAGGATTCTTCTTAGTCTTCCTGAGTCTATGAGTTCGTTGATGGGAGAATTGTAATTTTCGATACCACCATCAACAAAAAGAGTTGGAATCTCATTCTCCAATTCATTAGAGGCCACAATTAAAAGCTCAGCTGTGACACTGGGATTAAAAGTTGAAGTAACTTTCCAAGCGAGGATGCGTCTTGAAAAATTATCAATCACTGCATGAAGATATACTCGTGAACCATCAAGGAGGCGAATTAGGCTTGAGTCTACATGCCAAATTTCATTTGGCTTTTGAGCCCTAATTCCAATTTTGGTTTTCGTGGGATGTATTCGTTGCCGAGGTCGGCGTAATTTGTATTTATGAATAATCTTGTACCAGGTCGTTGAAGATGCGAATACTTGACCGAGTCTTTGAGCTAGTATGGCAAGTGTCCTTGTAGGTACATGTTTATATTTCTTGGAGGTGGCCATTTCTTTAATTACTTTAGCCTCTTCCAGCGTCAGCTGCTGAGGAGTGGACTTAGGACATGACGGGAAATCGGTAAGCTCACAATTACTTGAGCGCTTCCAAGAATAATATCGTGAGGGAGAGATCTTGAGAATTCGAAGTATGTGCTTTAAGGGGAGGTCAGTTATTGATCGGTTGATGGCGTTCAAGAGTGAGCATTTTAATTTGCCATCTGGAAGCCTAACCTTGGATAATGAAAATCCAGAAATTTTCATAAGGACAATTAATAGTCTGAGAATTGAGGTGAGTCTATTAACTCGTTTTCTTAGGTGAATGATTTCTTCTTGAAGTACGCTTACATCTTTCTCCACAATATCAATGGAAAAGACATCTTTAGAAGCGGTTTTCAGCCAACCTCGAGCAGTTGAACGTGGAATTCCAATTCTCGTAGCAAAATCAATATCGCCAGTTGATTGAACCAGTTCTCGAAGACGATGGTCGTATGTGTTTTGAATTCGAATAGTTGAAGGCATACCATGATCATCGTCAATAAAGTCTATAAAAGACAGTAACCCGATAATCAATCTTTCACCTGAATCAAGAATGCAAAAATCTTAGGTGATTGTTTGGTATGATGGCGAGAACTCGTTCACAAAAAACCAGAATGTTGGTTTGCACTGCACCGGCTTGCTCAAATACTACTATAATAGGGCCGGATGAGGTTTTTTACCTAACGAGAATTTGTAGCAATTTCCTACCAATCTATAATGTCGTTTGGCTTATTACCTCTCAGTGTGTTTAATCCAGCCATTGGATTTGATGATCAATTCACGTAACGTATACCTTTTCTGATGAACTCGAACTTTTAACGACCTTTGCTTTTAAACTAAGGTTGCCTCATTCTTAATGAGTTTAACTAAGAAAGTGGGCTCCTAACCCAATGCCGAGAAAGATTTGGTGGTTTGCTCAAGCACTACTATCGTAGGTTGGGTGAATATTATTTCATTAAGCCATTATTTTCAGGATCGAGCAAACAACTTAAGAAAAAAAATGAGATAGAAATTTTATCGTTTCAATATAAGAATAGCCGGGATGTTATCAGGGGCTATCCGACTTAAAATTCTTAATCCATAAAATTGGATCAATAGTCTCAGCCTCCATGTAGAAACTTTTAAAATACATTTAGAAAAACTTTGATCATTCCCCCAACGGTCGGGGCCAATTAAAGTACAGTCTGATCGGCTTCGTCTTTGCTATCAATAAAACTCTTCTCCGCGAATTCGTCATCGGATTGGACGACCGACTGTAATTTTGGTTTCTCGTAAACATGTACCAAGCGGGTGTCTTTAAATTTCTCAAAAAAGTCACTGTGTTGGGACAATGTCCCTAGCCGTCTCGACCCCTTTGGTCCGGCGAGCACTCTGATTCGGTCATAGCTGAGACATATTTTCGAGAACTTTGATTTGCTTTCTATGATAACACTGTCTTCAGACATACGTTTTGCGAACGAGTCAGGAAAGTTCACCGCGGAATCCACGTAGTTCAGCTTCTCTCGCCGGAGCAGGCGTCCACAGGCTGAATTTGGAAACCTCTCAGCGATCTCACGAAAGCACTCCCAGAAGAAACTCTCGAAGAACAATTCGAATTTCTCTATTTTGGTGAGGAAATCTTTGACTTGCTGTTCCCGTTCGCGCATGACCTCAGAGACCGCCTCGTCCAGTAGCCATGAAAGACCAACAGCTGTCTTGTGGCTGTAAATTTGTGAATAGAGTTGGAACCTCGAATAGACAAAGTCCTCCATCGCTCCGAGCCCCTTTTCAGCGATTGCCAGGCCAATCCAATTGTCATCGAAGCCAATGCGCAGCGAAGAGATCAAGTGGTCGAGACTGTATAATCCGAACTTGCATCCAGAGTAGTAGGAGTCTCTCAACATGTAATCCATCTTGTCGACATCCAGCTCGCCTGATATTAATGAGCGCAATAAATCGAACACGCTCTTACAGAATTCGTTTAGTGAAATGCCAAATGCCTTCGCCAGTGGCTTAAGCCCACTCTTTATTGAGTCGCTGACATTCACGGACGTCTTATCCATTATCGAAAGGGCGTCGCGCGCTTCGATCGGGAGGTTGAACCTCTCCGATACATCCGCGAGGATCTTTGCGGCACAACGGACCGAGTAGTGCTCGTGCTCAAGCCGATCCGGCGTGTACTTATAGATCTCCCGCCAGTTCTGATTGTCCCACAGGGAGTCAAGAACTTCTTTCGGTGGGCAGAGGATTTCCTTGACTGCAGAGCATTCTTCAAGCTGATGAGAGAAAGGGGCGTGTCCCGTGTCATGCAACAAAGCAGCCAGCCTAAAACAATAGTATAGAGCCTGGAGAGTTCCGCGTGCCTGCTCCAATATTATCTCAAACTTCTGGCCGCGAAGATACGAGCGTAACAGGTTGCGGAATACTTTTCCTGCGACCTGCATCGTACCTATCGAGTGCTCGAACCGTGTGTGTGTACATCCGGGAAAAACTCCGGAAAGCAAGCTCGTCTGAGTGACGTGCCGCAGCCGCTGAAACAACGGATGATCGATCACCGCCTTCTCGTGCGGGTGAATCTTGATCCCACCATGCACTGGGTCCATTATGACAGAGCATGGAATGCCGAATAGAGCTTTGTTGTCCACGTTAGTCTCCCCCGAGTTAGTAGTCCGAAATTGATTGCCGTATATAGAAATATCGACCGGTTAGGTTTGGAAGGACAGCGGGTCTCGTAATTGAACTTGAATTCCTTCAGAAATCACCGTGCCGATAACTAAACCAGTGGAGCTGTTCGATAGGACTTTGTGAGACTCACTTTCGTTCCCCTCGTGAATTCAACAATTAAGGAGTGGGGAGGGACCCATAGGTATAATTCTGGGAGAGTGAAATAATGAGGATCGTTGGCCCGCGGGAGAGGAAGTCATGGCCAGAAGGTTAGATGGATATAGAGGTCATTTTATTAGTTTAAAGAAAGTCTTCACTTAAAACGAAGGCCTGCAGGTGGAAGATATAAAAATAGCATAGAGTCCTGTGTTCGATCGAGTCCATTCCGACCCCGAAAATCCCACTTCGAACACCCATCCAACCCCAAATACTCTCCATTGTGTTAACCACTTTGCAGAAAAACGGAGAGGCTCTCCACCCCAAGTCGGGGAGCCATCGGCCCATCGAGAGTTCGAACTCAAAATTCCGGGCCCCGAAATGCGATAAAGAATAGGTGACTCATCAACGGCCTAAATATTGTCCCACCCGCGCCACAAACCCCTATATCCAAAGCGTATAGCCCCTTCTCGCCGTTACCCCATCACCCTAAAATAAAACAAGCCCAAGACGGTTAGGCCTTGGGCTCGCTTTTTGGAATACGGTGGCTCCCCGGAATATATCCTAAGTTCGAACAGGGCTCTCTGTTCGAAGGAGAGCATACGGTACCGGAATTTATTTCGAACCAATTGAGTACCACTTTTCTAAGTATTTTAGATCAAGGGGTTAGAGTTTCCCGGAATTAGACTGCTTACACTTTACTCTATGTTCGAGTCCATTTTGAATTAAGTTACCGAAATAATAATCGAACTAAAAACCTCATTTTATTGGCGATAGAATCTCACTTGCCAAACTCTCAGCACTTTTAGTCAGGAATGTTGTGACAAATGGCTAAGTAAATCTTCGCTGCAAAGTACTTCCGCTCCGAAGCTGAAAGTATTTATCCACTCCCATTCCAAATCTGAGTGAGGTTAAGTAATGTCAAGGGGCGACACTTATTGCTCTTCTTCTCCACGAACCGTATGGATTCGCTCGAAGCTGCGGCTAGGCAAGTAGCAGTCTTCACCTTTTCCGGGTAAAAATTCGGCGCTGACCACGTACTTACCAGGCTCAAGTTGTGGACTCGTCCAGCGCGCCCGACCAAAACGGTCAATCGGTACGGGTTCATCGAAGGGTTCACCGTTGAAGTAAAATTGGATCCAGGCTTCGCGTTCTTCCTGGTTATCGAAGTTCAACCGTTGTCCAGTGAGACAGCGTTTGATGACAGCAACGAAGGTCGCGCGGCCACCTTCATGGGTGACTTTGCTCTCTGGATAAATCTCGGTCTTAGTGCCGCACTGTTCCAATTCCTGAGCCACTAAATAGGTGTCAGCAATGCCAATCTCACCCGTTAACATGACGTCCATGATACAGTTCTTGCGATTTTCTGGATCGATGAGATCCTGACAAACTCGCTCGGCCACATCAGGTTCAACTGGATCGATTTCCTCCATCTCAGGTACTTCACAGGAATTGGCATCTTCAACCGGCCAACCTTCAACGGTGAAGGTCTCCGTTGAAGTACCGGGAGCGTAATCAAACAAACTGGTTGTATTGTTGACTCGCCAAGAATTTGAAAACACCACGTTGAGATCCTGATAACGATCAGCGAGGTCGGCTGGTTTCGGACCCAAGTAGGTTCCGTCAGAAAGTACAGGAAGCCACTGACCCGGTTCGATAAATCCGGCGATGCCTTCGGTGGCAGGAGTATTCAATACACTGATATTCAGATAGACGATTTTCTGTGAACTCCACCAGCCGGGAGTAACAATCAGTGATGAGCCATTGGGGAAGTCCACTTCAATTCCGTTCCCACTTGCTGCTTTAGAGACTCGGCCACCGATGCCGAGAGAAACACTACCTAAAGCATCAAGATCTTGTATTACTCCATCTACTCGTAAACGCATACGTGTGACTTGTTCATTGAGAGGTCCATCAGGTTGATAGCTGATTCGATGGTTCCCCACTCGTGCTGCCAAAGCTGTATTGACAGACACGCAACTACTTAATCCTGTGTAACCATTAGGCAGGGGGCCGGTAGTAGTTACTGCAGTTTGTCGCGTCTGGATCTCGTAGTTTGCGCCATCCCTGAGGAGCGTGTATTCGCCGGCACCTTGGAAATCGTAGTGCGTTCCGTCGACAGTTTGTATATGAGGATCTCCATTATCCCGAGCATCATAGACTGCACGGTCATTCGTGAGCATTAGGTCGTCGATTACAATTCTACCTTCTGGCGAACCGTGTGCCGGGCCCACGTTTAGACGAATCGCAATAATATCCGTCATGTCCAGGCCTGAACCATTGTTCAGAAAGTCGCTTAGACGGATGCGAATAGTCTCCATTTCATTGTGCCATCCGCTGCTCCGTTGGTAGGGCTGTTCAAACCCGCCACCGAAAGCCCCAATGCTAATCGAACTCGTAGCCGGTATCGCCTGCCCGTCTCGGAGGGTAACCGAAAAGGTGAGATCGCCTAAAACCGCCAGTGTATTTGGATGACGAGTACCTTGTGCGCCACGGAAAGATAAGAAAAGGTTGTCCGTGAAATCACGTTCGCCGATTGGAATCTCCCATTCGTAAAAAAGGTTCGTCCCAGTCCAATCAAAAACTACTCCACGCTCGTCATCGGTTCGTCCACCACTAGTGCCTCCCTGGGTTGCCCCGTTGAACGGATCCGCCGGAGTCCAGGAGAAATCGGAGTTCATGTCGTTCAGTAGACCTTCAGTTAAATTCTGCACAGTGAAGGTTACCGAAGATCCGCTGCTGCTAGTTGCGCTTACGAACTGAGATTGATAATCATCAATGATGATCGTCTGCTGCGGATTCGATGTTGTATTGGGTGACGCATCTAGATACTCATGACTTACTTGAATGCAGGGGTCATTAGGAACACCGATCGGGCGAAAACTTTCGTACTGCCGAGTCAGGAAATCAATAGAGGGAATGTTGTCATCGACGTAACGTTTCACTAAGGGGAGAAAATGTCCAAGCTGCACAAGGTGAGTATTGGTCTCTCCTATAGAGCATGGGCCGGTGAACCAACTGAAGCCCCCGCCGTTGTGAAACCAGGCGTGGCCCGTTCCTTGCACGGTAGTCGACTGACGGTTTCCCGTCGCCCGACCATGCAAGTGGAAGGTGCGGCAAACCTGGCTCCCAAAACATAACGCCGCACCAGAAACGTCGGAATCTCCCGAAGCAGTCCAGAGGTGATAGTTGGCGTCGTGTGGGTTTGCGGTGTCCGTGCCTTCAAAATCGGTCGGTAACATGCTGCTGATCAACTTGATATCGCCTCGATCGTAGTTGGTCGGCGTGTAGGTCCCATCGAACATTCTGTCATAGGCGATCGCGACGCCTTCTCCACCTCTACTATGCCCAATCCAGACGATCCTGTCCGTATCGATGTTTCCAGTTAGTACACCTGCTCCTGGGATGGCGCTGGCAGCAATTTGATCGATTAACGCGTCGGTGTGAGCAAGTGTGGTTGTCGATGCGGTGAACGGACCAGGTCCCGTATTATTATTATGACTCATAACCACGTATCCGTAGGAAGCCAAGTGGATACCGATATGATCATAGTCTTCGTACCAATGGCCGTTACCGTGACTAACGATGATCAAAGGAAGATTCTCGCCCGTTGTGGCGATCACGCCAGAGACATTGGTAGGAAAAAATAAATTTTGCGACTGAAACCCTGAGGGAATTCCAAAACTAGTCGCAACAGCAGAATTGATGTTATACATCAATTCTGTGACCGGTTCCGGGCCAGTAAGAGTCGTATCATGAACTCGATAAAAGCCGGACTCATTGTTTCGCCCGTCGATATAATCGCCGGAATTGAGCAGGCCATCCTGGTTACAATCTAGGATAACGTCATAGCCAACACCAAGCCCGATTCCCGCGTTGGCACTCAGCTGGTTCGGTGCGGCAACCTGGAAGGTATTGGCTTGAATGTTCACTCCACTAAAGGTCTCCGTCTGCATGCCGCCCGGGGTAACATCTGTAAGCGTATTGTCGGAGTTCCACTGGAGTGTCGTTTTTGCTGCAACGACATAGACATCGCAAACCTGACCCGCAATGGACGGAAAACGTGTTGGATCAATCGCTATTTCGACATTGTTATTAGCGTTAATCGCTTTCACATATTCGAAGTGCGGATAGTCACTGATTAAATGGCCGGCGAGCTCGGTTTTGATCACTTGCGCGAGAACAGCTTGTGGGGTCAGAATTGTGCCCAACACAATCAAGACAAGTCCCATAATGTGCATCTTGAATTTCATGGATCTACCCTCTAATGTAAATTTGAATTTTGAGTTTATGGGGTCGTTTCAGGCAACCGCCAGGTCTTGGCAAGTCGTTCCTCTTGTGGGGAATACTTGAGCAAGAGACCAGAGGCATGGTTCCGTAAAAGAGTGGTCAGATTATTTTCGATGATCGAAGGCTGAGTTCGAATTTTGATCTCATCTGAGCTCAGGGAAAAGAACTCTCCTGAGTCTTCAGCTTTAGTTCGCTCGTCCGCAATCGTTTTCTCGTCGATGCGTTCCGGCAATGCCGGAGAGCCAAACCAAATGGGTTCATCCGAAAGATCAATTTGCTCCGGAATAATCCCAACAACAAATCCGGATTCATGCCCATGGTTGAGTCTTTGAACGGTCTGATTTTCTGCGTACAATACCGGCTCCAGCGTATTCCTCGGTGTTACCAGACCAGAATTGACTTTGAGTACGACCAAGAGGCCAGACTGGACATCCGGTTGGTCTCGCCGCCAGTCATACTTGAATGACTGTTCCAATCGGAATGGTTGAATGTGTACCAGATTGAAAATATCGGTGTCTTGAGGTTCACAGATCTGAGGGCAACCCACAATTCTCACACAGTCTTTACCTAGAACATGGTCGTTGCCACCGACGAAGAGGTAGAGCAGCATGCTAATTCCATCGGAGATGTCGACTAATTGGTCGCCGTTCCAATCCAGCAAGCTGACATTACCAGGCGCATCTACGTCTGCTCCACAGGGTAGCTCGTTAGGAGCACCGAGAAAAAGAAACTGGAAGTAGCAGATGGGGTCAGAAATATCCCGATTCCCATCCTGGTTACAATCACCGGGGATCTGTCCGCCACCTTGTTGCGCATTGACGGTGAGAGTCAGAGATAAGAATCCAGCAGTGAGGATTGCGATCCTACTCCACCAAGATTTTCGCTTCAGATTCATCTTGTCTCCCTTCGTTGAGATGTTGTTGTGCAGTCGAATAAATTGGGATTAACGACACTGTGCCCAATCCCATCCATGTTGTTCTTCATGGTATTTTTCTATTAAGCTTTAATTTTGAGCTATGGTTCCGTGGTGGGTAGTCGCCAGGAGTCATTAGCGCAATTTTTCTGAGCCTACTGAAAGCTTTGTCTCATTGATGATATAAAGCGGTCCAATTTTCATTGAGAAATAGAATTCCCACCAAGCTAGCCAAAAGAAACCATATCACTCAAATGATTAAGAACATGAAGCACAGTTTTCTAACCCAAAAAATATTAACTTATTCTTATGCCGGCTACTTTATACAAGTTCCGTTGAGGGGGTTAGGAGTTTTGGGGGCGGTCAAAGTTTTGACCTTCTATTGGAAGTTTGGGAGTTGGCTATTGAGGTGGGTCACAGGAGCCCCGGGGCGTATGAATAAATTGACTCCTTAGGTACTGATCACATTTTAGAAGTTTTGTCGGGAGCTCGACACTTTTGTGTTCAGAATGTTCTGACCTTTAGCAATGCATTTTTTCGCGCAAGAACTCACCAATCAAAGTGAACTCCATGGTGGTGTCTTCAATTACTGAGTTTTAATATGGCGCCTTTCGAGTAATTGAAGGCACATGATTATCATCGTCGATTAAGCCTAAAATACACAGAAAGCTGATAATCAATCCGTTGCTCGAATCAAGATTATTAATATCTAAAGTCGTCCGTTTGGAGGGATGTCGAGAACTCGTTCAAGAAAGTCCAGAATGTTTGTTTACACAGCACCGCTTTCGCTCGGACTTCAGAGCTTTTTTGACAGCACGTCTTGAAGCATGGTCTTGTCTAAGGATAGATCGGCGACCAATTGTTTAAGTTTTTTATTCTCTTGCTCAAGTTGCTTGAGGCGTCTGAGTTCGGGTAAGCCCAAGCCTGCGTACTTTCACTTCCAGCGATAAAACGTTTGCTCGTGAATGCCGAGCTTTCTACAGATTTCTGGGACGGGGACTCCGCCTTCAGCTTGACGCAGCGCGAAGGCGATCTGTTCTTCAGAGTGACGTTTCTTGCTCATGATGAGGGGTTCCTTTCAGTGAGCTAGCATAACCGAAAACTACACTTTGGGGTGGACTCATTTTTGGGGAGCAGGTCAAAGCTTGAAAGTCTATTATAAGTTTTGGAGTCGGTTAGAGGGGCAGGTCAGAATGCCTTGAGATGAATATTACTAGGCAATTTGCATTTAATTTGAAAAGCACCTTTTCCTATTTAGACAATTCTACAAAAATCAAAAATGGGCCAATAATCATAGGGTGACTTAGCTCAGTATACGTTGGATTTTGATCTTTAAATTATTAATAAGCATATGAATAGAGAAGGCTATTTATCAAAACTGAGTGTAGATATAGTTCAATTCGCAAGCCGATAATTTTAAATTTAATTAATTCAGTGCTGGTACATTCTTGTCATCGTATTCTTTAACAGTGTTTGTGCTTTGTTAGTTTTGGGCTGCTTAAATTTGATGCGAATATTTTGTCTACAATCGCAAATCTTAATACTCACACTTCATTGGATTATCTTAATGAACCTCCAAGAATCCTCATTGTTGACGATGAGATTGGAGTTCGTTCTGCTTTGTCCCGTCATTTTAAACTTCAAAAATTTAATGTTGAATTAGCTGAAGATGGGGTTAGCGCATTGGAGCTTGCTCATAATTTTGAGCCTCACATAGTCATCTCAGATTGGAACATGCCTGGGTTAAGTGGGCCGGAATTTTGTAAGAATTTTAAACTCATAGATAATAATAGAAATGCTTACTTCATATTACTAACAGGAAGAAGTTCAAGTAACGACCTTGTAGAAGGTTTAGATACCGGAGCCGATGCCTATCTTTTTAAGCCTATCAATTTTGAAGAATTATTTGCCCACGTCAGGGCTGGGTTAAGGATAGTTAATCTTCAAACCCAACAAGAAAATCAAAATAGATTGCTTGAGGAGGCAAAAAATAGAATTTTGGAAGAGGTGCAATCGGCCAGTAGTATTCAAAAAGCACTCCTTCCAAAATCATCATCAACTTTAAGGTACTTAAAATACTCTGCTTGGTATCAACCAGCAACTGAATGTGCTGGAGATTATTATGATGTTATTGAAATCTCTGAAAGCAAAATCGGTGTCCTTATTGCAGATGTTAGTGGTCATGGAGTTGGAGCAATGACTGCAATGACTTTGCTGAGGACATTTTTTCATATGTTTTGTAAGGAGTTAGATCCTTCAAAAATGTTAGAAAAATTAAATTGTTTATTATCTGAATATTTACCCACTTCTCAATTTGTTACCGCTTTCTATTGCATATATGATCCTTTTGCTGAACAACTTAATTATTCGTATGCAGGGCATCCTTCACCTGTATTTATATCTGGTGTAACAAATGATGCTTATTATCTCGAGCATAATGGAAGTTTTCCTTTAATGATTGAAGAAGATAATCCAGATTATTATTCAAAAACATTAAAATTCAAAAGAAATGATAAGCTTCTTCTTTATACCGATGGAGTCGTAGAAGCCAATACTGGAAATGGACAGTTCTACGGGGAGGATCGCCTCCTTTCAGTAATTAAGTCCTCTAAAGATTTCAAAATTTGTAATATTCTTAAAGGGGTGAGGACAGATTTAAATCGATTTATGGGGGATTGTAAGTTTAAGGACGATGCTAGTTTATTGGCGTTCCAAGCTAATAGTGGTAAGTGAGAGGGCTACAGTTGGCAAGTTGATAGGTTGTGGCAATGAAAGTTTTATTTGTAGATGATCAAAAGCAAGTGCTGCAAGGATTTCGTCGATTGATCTTAAGCTTGAATCTCGATTGGCAGGTTGAGTTTGAGGATCAACCTCTTAAAGTTATTGAGCATCTAGATCATGCAAAGTTCGATATTATTGTTTCCGATATGAGAATGCCCAAACTAAATGGTGCGCAACTTCTCGAAATGGTTGCTAATAAGCATCCTTACCTAATAAGAATTATTCTATCGGGACACTCAGATCAGAAAATGATTCTAGAAACTGTCCCCAATGCCCATCAATTTTTAGCAAAACCATGCCAGGCGGAGGAATTGATATCAACCATTAACCGCGCCTATCGCTCCAAACAGTTGTTAGAGAATGAAAATTTATGCTTTTTAATAACTGGAACACGAGCCATTCCAAGCTTACCAGAAAATTACTTTGAGCTTGAAAAAGAGCTGAAAAATTCTGATCCTGACATGAAAAAAATAGGATCCATAATTTCCTCCGATGTAGGCTTGGTCGGAAACATACTTCATGTCGTTAACTCAGCATTTTTTGGCCTACCACGAAAAATTGAAAGCCCATTGCATGCAATTAATCTTTTAGGCATTGGAACTATTAAAGGCCTAGTTTTACAAAACTCAATTAATAGCCAAATCAATCCTGAAAATACAAATCTGTGTCTCAAAACATTTTCAAATCACTGTCTTCAAACTGCAGTCTTAGCAAAAAAAGCGGCTAACTTAATTGGGTTTTGTAGAGACACTCAGTCAAACAGTTTCATTGCTGGTATTCTGCACGATGTTGGAAAGTTAATCCTTAGTATTAACTTAAGGGATAAATATGAAGAAGTTCTTACTTTATTTTCAAATGGTGATAGTGAATCTATAGTTCAGATAGAGCAGGAAGTGATTGGGGCAACACATTGTGAAGTCGGAGCCTATCTCCTCTCATTGTGGGGTTTGGAAGACTCGATAATTGATACCGTGGCATTTCACCATAATCCTTCTGAACAATTAAATGAAAATAATGTATTAACCGCAGTCCATATAGCTAACTCCATTGAGCATTCTAATGCTGGAGTAATCCCTTACGACTCTAACTATCTTTTAAATAAAAAGATAGATAGTGAAATTTTACATTCATTAGAAAGTACGTTTTGTTTGGCGGATGGAGTTTGTAATGAATAATCAAATTCTTATGGTTGATGATGAAGAACTTGTTCTTCGAGGATACAGAAGATCATTAGGAGAAGAATTCGATCTTCTAACGGCTAAAAGTGTGAATGAAGCAATTGATATACTCTCAAATATGGAGAACTTCATTTCAGTAGTAGTATCTGATATGAGAATGCCGGGTAGGGATGGATTGCAATTGATTCGAATTCTTGCTGATAAATATCCCGATATTGTCAGGATCATGTTAACTGGAAATTTCGATCAAAAAACTACTGTAAACGCAGTTAATGTTGGGAAAGTTTTTCGATTTCTTAACAAACCCTGTTCGATGAGGGTTCTACGTTCAACCTTGATAGAAGCACAATCACAATTCGAATTAACTGTGATTGAAAGAGATATCCTTGAAAATACTGTACAAGGATGTATCGAGATTCTTATAGAACTGCTTTCTGTAATAGATCCTCAAGGGTACGTCATTGCATTACAGGCTAAAAAGTATGTACTTGAAATTTCTAAATTGATTGGCTTTCAGGATACATGGAGAATTTCTACTGCTGCGATATTATCTCAGATTGGATATGCCACTTTACCAAAAGAGCTGCTTCATATTTACAGAGATAATTACCCTGAAGAACTTTCGAAACAGAAGGTACATGTAAACATTTCAGATTTAACAAAGAATCTGTTACAAAAGATTCCTCGATTAGAGTCCATATCTGAGCTACTTGAGCAAATTCAGGATCGGTCCTCAACTCTTACGCTAGAGGCTGAAATATTATCCGTAGCATTAGAGATAAGTAAGGCTAAAAAAATCAACGCTCAGGTCATATGTGATAACGCGAATATCAATTCACCTGAAATAATAAAGCAAGTATTTAAAATCCTCAATGATCAACAGCAAGCACCTGAGAACATTACTCGGGTCGATCGGGTTTCTATCCTAGAAATTCCAAGCGGAGCAATTCTGAAATCTGACATATATACTCAGGATGATCAACTTTTAATTGCAGCAGGGCACGAATTGACAGCTTCAACAATAAGTAGAATACAAAACTTTTCCAATAAAATAAACTGGTCTAAAGAGATCAAAATTGAAACTGAAAATTCAGAAATAGTAACAGTAGGTTTAGTTTAGGAGGAGACCGTGGCTATGAATTCTGAACAATTAATTAATGCCTTAGTCGTCGAAGATGAAATTTGTACGAGGCAGTTTATTAAAAGGTTGGCAGAAGAAAATGGATTAAAGGTCACGGCAGTTGAATCTTGCGAAAAGGCATTACAAGAGTTAGAAAAAAAAGAATTCTCATTGATATTAACTGACTGGAATCTTCCTGGAAAAAGTGGGTTTGAATTAATTCAAGAGGTTAGAAAAAAAATCTTAATCGATAATCTACCTTATATCATAATGATTACTGGGAATAATTCGCTCGATGATATCGACAAAATTACGCGCATTCAACTAAATGATTTTCTAATTAAACCCATAAACCCTTCAATTTTATGGGCTCGATTACAGCTAGCAATTAAAAGGATAGAAGAAGCAAGGCACTGGAATGAAGTCACTGAAAAATCCGAATCCATCCATCTTCAAAATCAACAAATATTAAAATCGCTTTCTTCTTTATTGTTAATTTTCTGTGTCGATGCTGAATTTAAGATTGTACACATCAATAAACTTTCAGAAATATTACTTGGCATTTCGAGTAATCATTTTCTTGGTAAAAAATTCATTGGGTCAGATATATTTTGGAATTCAAAAGATATAGATGCATCGATACATCAGTGTATTTCTGAAAAAATTCAAACTCGAATTCCAGAAATTCAATACGTTCGACCAGACGATTCTATTGGTATTTTAAATTTAACAATATGCCCATATTGTATAGATGAAAGGAAATCTAATTTAGGGTTTATTCTTTTGGGTGAAGATATAACTGAAATGAAAATTATGCAGTCAAAGTTACAGGATTCATTGAAGTTAGAAGCAATAGGTCAATTGTCAGCTGGTATTGCCCATGAAATTAATACTCCGACTCAATTTATCGGTGACAATTTAAGGTTCATTGAGCAGGGAATAGAAAAATTGAAGTTAGGTATTGAATCATTTAAAGCCTTGACAAGTAACTTGGAACAAAAGTTAAACTGCGATACATGCTTAACTGAAGATCATGATTTGTTGGAAAATTTAAACTTAGACTTTCATTTAAATGAATTACCATTATCAGTTCAAGATGCCATTGAAGGCACAGTTCAGATTGCTGAGATTGTCAAGGCTATGAAGGAATATTCTCATCCGGGTAATGACAAAGATGTTGAGCAGGTTGATATAAATAAGGTTATTAAAAATGCACTCACGCTGTCCAGGAACGAGTGGAAACATTTTGTTGAAATTGAATTGAATTTAGAGGAAGGAATGCCTTTGGTTGAAGGGTTCGCAAGGGAATTGGCTCAGGCTTTTCTCAATTTAATCGTTAATTCTTCTCATGCAATCTCTGATAAATTGAAGTCGGGGGACGAAGAATTTGGAAGCATTTCCATTCAGTCATCTTCAAATGAATTTGAAATAACCATACTCTTTTGTGATTCTGGAATTGGAATTCCTGAAGAATTACAAAGGAAGATATTTGAGCCTTTTTTTACTACAAAAGAGGTCGGTAAAGGAACTGGCCAGGGACTTACTCAAGTCTTCAATGCTGTAGTGCATCAACATAATGGAAGTATAGATTTATTCTCCACCCCTTCAAAAGGTACACAATTCGTGATCAAAATACCGATTTCACGATCTGTAGAGCTTTTAGTAAATGAATGAAGTTGTATTAATTGTGTCCGTCCGACTCAAAATTTAAAACCGCTTGCAATCTCAGATTATCACCGCCTCAGCTTCAATTATCTGAAGAATGGATACCGGCACTAAAACCACTTCCCGTAATCCCCATTGATATGACTAAGTTTTATGGGAGGGATTATAAGACAGTTTAACCGGTGACGTTTTCGGTCGTAGATTGAAGGGTTTTGAAATTAGAGGGAGGGAGGCCAGCCAGCTGATCGCTCGGCGTTGAAGGAATGCGCTCGATGATTTTTTGTAAGTAATGAAACGGTTCTAAGCCAAACCGCTTCGCTGATTCAATCAAAGTATAAAAGGCTTCTACGCGTTGACCGTCGGCTTTTGCTCGGCCAAGGAAAAGGTAATTCTTCCTCCCAATAACCACACTTTTAATATCTCGCTCCGTTGAGTTATTATCAATCTCCGCTTCACCCGCTTCTAAGTAACGCTCCATTGATTCCCACTGATTTAATGCGTAAGTCACCGCTTTCCCGAGTTTACTTCCGGGTGTCGGGATCGGAGCCAAGGCATCGATCTTACTTTTAAGGTATTTGAATGTCGATTTGGCTTTAGCTTGTCTCAGGCTACGTCGTTCGTTGTAAGTTAATCCCTTTTCTTAGCCTCGGCTTCAATCTTGTAAAGCTCTTGAATGAGAAGCAAGATTTCAGTTACTCGTTCGGGATGAGAATGCTCAGCTTCAAAAAACTTTCTTCTGATGTGAGCCATACAAGCAATCGAGGTAATGCCTTCGATTTCGTTACTCACGGTTTTGTAAGCCGAGTATCCATCAGATTGCAAATGGCCGCGGAATCCTTCTAAGGCCTTTAGAGGATGTTTTGCCGCTCGACTTTCAGTTACGAAATAATAAACTTCTCCTTTGGGATGACCCAGAGCCCAAACATAACACTGTTTAGATCCTTTGTAAAATAGCTGAGTCACCGTTTTGGTGTATGTTTCATAAAGTTGCTGTGGGTGACCGAGATACATTTGACCTGAAACAGAATTTTTTATTACTAAAAAATCGTTATAACTTAGAGTCGAAAAACTTGCAGTAGTTGTGTGTCTGTCCGTGCTGTGAAAACCAACATCCTGCACTTTTCCGCGCGAGAACTCGCCGTGCTATTTCTCAGTGGAAGCTGGAGAAATTTGTCTCATCAATGAGACAATTTTATTGAGTAATTCATGAGCTTCATCATTGATTTCTTTTTGCGAATATAATTTGGTCAATTTCAGAGTGAAAAACTGAGAACTTTTCTCTTACCCTTTTTGACTAATGGTTAGAAATTCCTGGACTAAGAATAGAATTAAATTTTGAGCTCCGGCAGGCAAGTTCGGCCAGAGTCTTTTGAGATGTTCGAGCTGTAAATTAGGGTTTTTGTGAATAGTGTTGCATAATACTGCATCCTGTTTGGCGAAGCACTCGGCACTTGTTGATTCTTAGTTTTCTCTAAGTTTAGAAAATACTTCGGGTTGTGATTTTGAGTCATCGGTTTGCAAAACCAAATATATTAGCTGATTTGTCGAGAACTCGACACTTTTAGTCCAGAATGTCCTGATCCAAAGCAGCACGGGTAGCCGAGTATCTCATCGCTTGAGATGCCTTTTTCAGACCTAGGCTCCTAGCAAGTTCTAATCTCTTCGATAATTACACCGTTCGATCCGGCGCACCTGCGAAGCTCCTGCCCATCACCTATCCCCATTTCACCACCAAGCACATAGCAAGCGGTTAAAAGCGAACACACCACGAAACCAGTTTTTTAATCATGCTCTATTCAGTATCTCTCTTTGAGTATTCGGTAGAGGATCCTTAGTGGCATATCCTCTGGATCAATATGTCGAACTTCCGGCACCGGTGGGAGAAGGCTTTTTCCAACAATAATTTTTAAAGCGGCATCAGCTTTCTCGATTGGAGATCCAACCGTTAGACTGAATGTGATTGAGATTAGTTTAATCTCTTGATTTAGAATCTCTCTTCCGAGATTCGCCTCCGCCACGCGAATTAACGCCCGGAGAGTTCTGGGCCTCAACGGCATTTATACCACCCACAAATTCTTACACACGTTCCTGATTAAAAAGTAATGGCCGTCCTTGGCCAACTGGAACATCCGTGAGCTGGCTATGCTAACCTGGATTTTTAAAGGTAATCAACTTAAATTTATGCTTCCACTAGATCCCGTGCGAGTAAAGCTGTGTTTATTGGAGGTCTGATCTCTGTCGAATCAAGAATTAATGATCGCCTCAACTTTATAAACTCTGTCCTGACCTCACTAAGCCAGCTGGCTTGATTTTACCCTCTTCAAAAAGGACGCAGACTTGCTGGAGGGGCTCGATGGTTTGTTCTTCGCGCATGCTGGTAAAAACTTTTGAATAGTATCCGGTTTCTAAAGTCTAATGGGAAATTTTATTTGGGTATCTCATTTTCAACTCGGGAGAAATTAAGATGGTTAAAAATAAAGACTTTGCCACATTTAGTCTTTGTGCTTCGCTGCTCTTTCCAATATTTTCTACGGGATGCGGAGTTTTCCATGGTAAACACAATGATGGTGTTGACATGGGCGTGTCATTTAGGCTAGTGCCTGTGTATGAGTACAAGCTGGTAGCCCAACTCACCGAATCTCTTTTGAAGACAAACGCGGAGAAGGGGTGGGAGCTGGTTCCTGGAGCTTACGCAGGTAACCCCGATATAAAATTATTTACTCATGAGGGGCACCATACCTATGTATTATTTAGAAAAATCGTAAGTTTCCGAAGAGTATTTCTTTTAACAGATTCGGATAAAAATAGCGATTGAGGCCAATTCCATCCCCCTCAAATAGGATATAGACTTGCCTCAGTGGTTCGTTGATGGGGTCTTAGCGCATGCGTTTAATTTCTTGATAGTGGAAAGGAGTTTCCACGTCAGCGCTTCCTGATCATACGTTATTTTATATTTGTCTCCTAAGGATAGCTTTAAAGTGAAGCCTTCCTAATAAAGCGGAGGTCTCCGCCTTCTTCCTAAGAACTTGAGTCAGTTCATTGCAATGTGATCGAGGTCGTAATCGTTCCAACGCTCAACAATATTATCAACAGTGAGTTCATTAACGCCCCAAGCAATTTTAGTAGGGTGCAGCTGGCCATCCCTAAAAGTTGCTTGGACTTCCAGTAGTGGTTGATTGATTGGCACTTCGTTCATGACCTTACGGCACTTGTAGATTAATGATTATCAAATCTTTAATGGCTTGTTCGCGTAATGACGAAGCAACCCACATTCTGGACAGCGGTATGCGCATATTGGCAATTCTTGACTTACTGGAAGCTCAGGGCTTAATTTCATTCCCAGAAATTTTCCTTTGAACCTTGGGCTGCCCTTTAGACAGGTAATCAGGTGACGAGGCGCCCCCTGTCTGGAATACAACCTTCAAGCATCTTGACATTACAGTCAGGGCAATTAATTGGGTAGTTCATTCGTCCTCCGCTTAGATTGATTTACTTCTTTTTTTAAGTCTTGTGAAGTCGAACGATATTCTAATAAGAGTAGAGGGTAAAAATAAAAAAGGCACTCAAGAACCAGGAGTGTCTCAGGTGCCCTGTGATCTAACTTTAGACAACTCCTACCAAAAGGCGGCTTTAGATCAGATAGAAGATGAATTAAGGGCACTCGCGACGGGTTGTTTGGGTCGAATTGGCAAGGCTGCCAAGGCAGGTTGTCACGAGTGCCTTGCTTGAGCAAGCTAAACGGTGCCCAACATCAGGGGGGCGATGTCAGGCACCTACAAACGAGAAATCTATATCAAGATGCTAAGCGATAAATTCAAAGGCTCCAAATTCTGTTTTAATCTGGGCATAAAAAAAGCCAGTGACCTGAATCCCCTGAAACGCATCCAGGCTTTACGTTAAGATTTGGAAGTCTCAGGAGATTCAGAATGTAATAACCCAAAGCCGGATAAAATGAAGGGCTATGATTACATCTCATTTAGAAAAACCAGAATGTTGATTTTAGTAACGGCATAAAAATAATTCAAACACTATATAAAAAACATTAATAAAAAATATTTATGAAGCATGGTTCGCTCCGTTATCTGCTTAGTTTTACTTTTCGAATAAAAGTATTAATTCGCAAGCTATGATAGTTAAATGATTAAGATCTTGCAGCGTTTAAAATTGAACATGTTGTCAATAAATTATTTGATGTAAAGAAGTATACATGTTTACATCAAAATAATAATTGAAGGTTTGATTTATCGAGGTGGATTATGAAAACTCAAGATATTAAGTTTTCTTTACTCGCATGTGCGCTGATCGTATTGAGTGGTCTATATTTGTATCAGTGGCAAAAATCAGAAAATATAAGGATGGAAAATATTAAGGCTTTAGCTTCTGTATTAAAAAAAATTGAAAAGAGACTAGAGGTAGATGATTTAAGGTCTGTTACAAATATTAGAAGCATTTTGAACGGACAGGAATTATTGAATGTAAATTTTAATAAGTTACTTAACCACATTGATAAGTATCGACATAACTCTAATGATTTACCTCAAGAGTTAGATGAATTTCCAATGCCTGAAGAACAAATAACCGAGTTAAATGATATTCAATCACTCTGCCATCATATAGCCCAAAGTTGGTTCTCTACAATTGAATATGATGAAGGGATTGAGCTTGGGAAAATAAATCCGGTTCATCTCCTTCAGGGATCAGATGTTTTTAAATTGATGGGAAATCTAAGTATTAATCCTACTGGGAAATCTATAAGTCAAGAAGACCGAGCCTATTTGGATATAGAGTTAGATAAGGCAAGATCAATAATTTCATTAATTGAGTCTGAGAAGCGTCAAAATGCAGTAAACGCCATTAAAGACCTTAGGAGTAAGGGTGAATACGTTGAATATGAAGCTGGTGTAGCTCCTGAAATTGTTCCCGGTGTGCTAACAGGTGAAGAACATGATGAAGAATCTGGTAAATCCAGAGTGTTTTATTTTTACCCTGAAAAATTCCCTGAAATGTATGATTCAGAAAAACTAAAACTAAAGGTTGCCCAAGTCGCCTTAGGAAGTTTGGTCAATCAGCTTAATAAGACTCCTTAGTTTAAGATATAGATTCACCCTTTGTTTGAAAAAGTTAGTTTCTTTTAAATTTAAAGAGAGGTCCACATGAAAAAAGTACTACTGATTCTATCTCTGGTTTCATTTATAGCCGTTCTCTCTGTTACTACCTGGGAGGCTAATAGCGCTCGTGCTTGCGGCACTTCGGATGTTTCTTTTAATAATTCAGCAGAATGCTGTACAAATGCGATCAATGGTATTTATGGAATCGCAGTCCATGCTACCTATGACCATCCCTCAACACCTTCATTTATGGTGTCAAGCACTACCTGGACATCTTCAGGAATTTCTAATGCAAATATAAGCCCCTATATTTATTACCCTTCAAGTTGTAGTGGCACTAAAGCATTTAGTTATACTGGCGATGATGACGGAACTACAGGTTCAGAAACCCATACTGGATACGTCGCCATTTCTGGTGGAGATCTTACTTATTGGTCTGTGGTGGTGAATGATTGAGCAATAACTAAAATTTCATTTACGAGGGTGAATTCTACTCGGCAATAAGATCTGTGACCTTATTGCCGAGTTTATTTTTAAAGAAAATAAAATGATAGGTAAAAAGTAATGTTCCAATCTTTACTTGGATATTAAATGTAGCACTGCTATTTCTCAGCGGAAGTTGGATAAAATTGTTTCATCGATGAGATTTTTAAGAAAAAGATGAATGTTAGCCTATTAGATCAATCGAGGTCATTAGGGTGAATAGTTTTCATGATCTCATTTATCTTGTTTTCAGAAACTAATTGCCAATTAAAGACAAGTAGTGCCAATTCAACGTCAATTCCAACCCTGCTCTTTCTCACATCCTCCTGTATTTTTTTGTCTCGCCAGTGAGACCGAAAAGTACAGGATGTCTTGAGAATTAGCTGTGAGGGACCTCATCAAGGAGTAGGAAATATGATTTTATTTCCCCAGGATGACGTTTGTGGAGGAGGCGGTGGAAGCCCTCCGATTCGATGCAAAGAACGATTGGGAGAAATGCTCAAGTACTACTATAATAAGGCCGCATGAATTTTTTGACCATAAGGGATTATTCAACAGGTGGTTCTATATATTTAGGCTTAGGATAACTCTTGCTGAATGGCTCGCTCCTAGGCCCATACTTAAATCTCAAGCTTTCCAATCGAAGATCCACTCCAGTAAAATTACCTTTTCTAAACCGACCCTCTTCGTGAATGACGATATTGTTCTGTGTTGTAACTGAATGCCCTTCTCGCCCTACTGGAATCACAAGTGGTATTGGTGGAGCGGGGAAGACCCAAAGTATAACACCGGCCCAAATTACTCCACTTCCAATACCAAGGTATCTAATTTTCTCATCATAGTTGTATTTATATTTTCCCTGATCGAGCTTCTCTATTTTAGTCGGGTTTCCTTGAAAAAATCTTGTTTTTTCATACTCTATATTTTCTATAGATTTTATATCACGCTCTGCTTCATAGGAGCCAGGCCATAAGACGATAACCCCAAAGCATCCACTACTCACCATCAAATAAATCATTAGTAAGCAGGAGAGCATTACAGATCTGATGATATTGATTGTCATTTGGCTTTGGATTTCTGTTCAGAATTAAATGATGTCAAGATAATAGGAAAGAATTGGATGGCTGCTCATTATAGGGCAGGAGGTATCAATAGTGGAGATTCAATAATATTTATGGGTGGCTTTGAATTCGTCAACACTGGCTCAAGCATCCACTGAATCTTCGTTCAATACAAATTTAAGTAGAAGCTCATCTGATTGAGCTATGGCGAGAAATGCCCAAGAAACGTCACTCCTCCGAGCAGATCATCAATAAGCTCCACGAAGCGGAGGTTCTGCTTTCAAAAGGAATGAATATCTCTGAGGTCTGCAGGAAGCTCGGAATCCAGTGAATTTAGATAAAGCTATTGATGCTTTAATGATTTCCACCAGATGCAGACCCACAAGCATGTTTTTTATTGTTGGGTAAGATTCTTCAGTATTTAAGTCTTATGATAAAGGAGATAGGATTTGCAAAACCAATGTTGTGGAAGACATTTTATATGATTTGTCGGGGACTCGGCACTTTTAGTTCAGTATGTCCTGACCCAAAACACTGCGTAAAATTTAGTATCCGGGTTGAAAAATAAGGAATGACCTCATTTCTAATCGAGGGGCAACCGGGAAAATCTTTGATGATTTCTTAATGCTTGCTAGGTAGAGCCCCTACATTAGGGTTGTTGAATTTGGTCTTTCTCCGCAAAGAAATCCTTACTCTGCCTTCTTTTAATAAACTAAAGCATATTAATTCCTCCATGCTCCTTTGCTGTCTGAGCTTGATAAATCTATGAAATTTGTAGTCATGGTAATCTTTCGGTGAGAATAAGAACCAACTTTTTATTAAATTCTGCTATTGGGAACATCGCTATTAAAAATTTATCCAAAGTCATTTACCCCTGAATGACGAAATGCTCACTGTGGATTAAAGATTTACCGACTTTTTAATTTAGGGCAGTTGAATGAAAAAATTGAAATTCAAAACTAAGCTTACTATTTTGCTTATGATATTTGGAATGACTCCAATGGTTATTGTAAGTTGGTTGCTATTGAGTGCAGTCACCAACCTTGAGGATCAAACCGGATATTACTTTAAAACCCTAGCTCGGGAGGCTGCTGATAAAATTGACCGAAATTTATTTGAACGCTATGACGATGTCCAAGCATTCGGTCTCAATCAAGCTATTTTAAATACAGATTCTTGGTACAAAAAGGACACCGGATTAGTCTCGATTCTGAATTCTTACGTTGATACCTACGACATTTACTATATGACTCTTCTTGTGGATTTGAATGGAAAATTAGTCGCGGTTAATTCTAAAGACAATGAGGGCAAAAGTCTAAATACAGCAGCGTTGTACAGTACAGATTTCAGTGAAACAGCATGGTTTAATGCCTTGAAAAATCGGCAATTCACTGAATCGATGCCGTTTTCAAAACAGAGTAATAACTCTACCGGAACATTTATTGAGGATGTTCATATCGATACGACTGTAAAACAGGTCTATCCATTTGATTCTGGTCTTACTCTCGGTTTCTCAGCTCCGATATACAACCAGGATGGTCAGGTAATTGCTTACTGGAGTAACCGAACTAAATTTTCCTTGATTGAGGAAATCATTGCCTCAACTTATCAAGAGGCTAAAAATTCAGGATTCAAAAGTACTGAAGTAACTCTGTTAGATTCTTCAGGACACATATTAGTTGATTATGATCCCATTAGATTAGGATCAGAGAAAGTTCAGCATGATTTTGATAATGTCCTCTTCAAGCTCAATTTAGCGGAAAAAGGAGTAGAAGCAGCTCAACAAGCCGTAAAGGGTAAAACAGGATACTTATGGTCACTCCACTTTAGAAAAAATATCATCCAAGGGGCTGGATACTCTCATCTTGAAGGAGCGTTAGGTTTTCCTGGTATGAACTGGTCCGTCTTGGTCCGAGCACCTAAGGACGAGATTTTGAAGGTTGCTGGAGTTTCCTCAGTTAGAACTCAAGCCTTTATCACCGGATTGGTGGTATTAATTTTACTTGGAATACTAGGGCTATTGATTGGAAGGAAATTTGTAGAACCGCTGCATAAGCTCTCTACACTCTTTGATCATGATATTAATTCAGTCGTGAATACGGTGAAATCTTCAACTGAAAGATTTCAAAAGGGTAGTTTAAAATTAACGGACGCTGCTAAGTCGACCTTAGAGACAAGTTCAATAGTGGCTCAATCAATAAATCAAGCTCAATCCAATGTTGAAGCTGTGGCTAATGCAACTGACCAACTGTCGACGAGTATTTCTGAAATATCTGAGCAGGTGCAGAAGGCTAAATGTGTAAGTAACCAAGCTAATGAGCAAGCACTATCGGCCTCAGAAGTCATGACGAAGCTCAAAGATTCTTCTTCTAAAATTGAAAAGGTTACAGAAACCATTTACACCATTTCAGAGCAGACTAACTTGTTATCCCTCAACGCAACGATTGAGGCCGCAAGGGCAGGAGAGGCCGGGAAGGGATTCGCGGTGGTGGCTCATGAAGTCAAGCAACTTGCAAATGAAGCTTCTCGCGCAACTGATGAAATCGCAAAAATGGTTCGAGAAGTTCAAGAGAATACGGACTCCTCTATGAGTTCAATGGATTCGATATCTCGGGTGATCGAAACCATTAATAAAATATCTCTAAATGTCGTTAGTGCCATAGATGAACAATCCGCTGCAGTCGGTAACATTTCTATTAATGCATATCATGCCGCAATGGAGTCGAATGAAGTTTCTGAGGGGATTGTTACGATGTCAGAGGCAGCGACAGGCTCAGAAAAATTATCAGCTGAATTTAGCTCCTCATCTAAAGAACTTCATCAGCAAGGGATCTTGTTGTCAGATTCAGCAGAAAAATTCCTAAATGAATTGAGAGAGTTCTAAAATTTATAAGAAAATTGGTCTCCAATCCTTTCTTTCGATAAAATCTCCGCTCGTAGCAGAAGGGTAGATTGAGCGTGTTTTCTTTATAAAAACATAGGATACTTATGATCCTCCTTTTAATTGGGTTAGACACTCGTTGGCCGTTATACCAATAGAGATTACACCAGGTAGATTGAGACAATAGGAATGGTATTTCCCGTTTTGGGCTTCTTTATCCGTAGCCTTGGTGAAAATCAGAATGTTCTGACTCAACGTACTGCACTAAACCGGACTGCTCACGAACTACTATAATAGGGTCGTATTAATTTTTGACCGAAAGGGCATCAAGAAGATGCTAAATCAGTCAGCGGGCCTCTGTATTAACTCCGAAAACGCAAAGAGCCAACCGCCTTTAATTATTACGGGCAGACTGCAAAATGTTGACAGCCTAGCTCATCTTCAGATGGATCTCCTCCGCACTGTTCCAGGCTTGGTGCTGGTAATGGTCCTTGCCCAAGGAAGAGAAAACCCAACGTTGTTACTGCGTCGGTCAAGTCTATTGAACCATCGTCATTTGCGTCTGCAGCGTCTTGGCAGTTGGGGGCGGACCCTCCAAGAAATAGGTGTGTGAGTGTAAAGATCACATCGGTAATATCTATATCTTTATTCATGTCGGAATCACCACGAACAAATGTCTGTGACAGAGAAAGCGCTTTCAAATCTACGACCTCAACGTCAACAAAAATATTATTTTCCCATAAGCTTAATACGAGCGAATCTCCAGAAAAGTTTTGAGGTCCCACGTTTGCAACACGTTTAAGATTTATTGTCTGATTGGTCTCGTGACTACGAATATGAAGAATTGAGTCTTCGATATCACCGTCGTCATTCAAATCTTCGCCTTCATCAGTCTCGGATACCTGCATCACAATTCGACTACCTATGACAAATCCACTTCCAGCAATTTTTTGGTTTGTTACTTCCAGCGAACTCGTGTCAACAAAATGTAGAACCGAGTCCTTCATATCGCCATCGCCATTGAGATCTTGTCCCATTCCTCCCTCCCAAACCTTAATCCCCAACCAGTTATCTACTAAGAAGCCAGGAAATCCGGCCAAGCCAAGATTGAATATTTCGCTAGTTGTAAAGTCGTAAAAGTGAATAACGTGGTCATTGGCATCGCCATCGCCATTGAGATCCATCGCCACTTTTGATTCAGAATGTGTGGTAACCCCGGTAGTTCCGAACACGGAAAACGCGTCGTCCGACACATATCGCGCGACTTCATTCGTTATTAGATTATACGCGGATAGGGTTTCATCATTGGTATCACCATCTTCGTTTAGGTCCTTGGATTCGATAGTCTCAGAAGATCCGATTAACAGCCAATCGCCTGAAAGCCCTAAGGAATTCCACCTTGTGAGCTCCAGGTTAGTTGTCTCTCCATTTGAGAAGTTGTGGGAATAGGGAACTGCATCATCAGTATCGCCATCTCCATTGAGGTCATCTCCCTGCATAACTTCAGACACTGAGAATAACAGCCACTCCTCAGAGAGGCTGATAATGTGGTCTGCAAAAACCCCAAGTCCAATATTCTCAGTTGTCTTAGTCCTCAAGTCGTGAATATAAAGAACTCGGTCATCGGTATCAGCGTCGCCGTTTAGGTCCTCGCCTTGACCGGCTTCTGAGACGAAGAATACGAAACGGGTACCTGCTGCCCTTGGTACAAGTCGTTCAACATCTGGGTTGAAGGATGGAATCGCAGCTTTAAGGTTAGTCGTTTCACCGGTAGTGAAATCGTGAACATGAAAGACCGCGTCATCGGTATCACCATCGCCATTTAGGTCTTTACCCTGCTCTTCGTTCGCAGCGAAGATTAGCCCGTGCTCTGATAAGCTGGTTACAAGTGACCCCGAAGAGAACCCCAGATTGTTGGTGGTACTAGTAGAGAGATTTCGAATGTGTACACCTTCAGTGAGAAACGCAACGAGCCAATTACCAGAAACCATGAAGCTTCGGAATACCGGAGTAAGGCCCAAATCCTCACTTTGGCCTGTGGTGAGATTGCGAACACGGAGGCTACCATTGGGAAAGTCCTCATGAACAAGCCAGCTCTCTTCAAGGGTAAACCTGACGGGGCCCAAGCTTTCGAAAGCCTCCTGAGTATACACCGTAGGAGATGACCATAGGACAATCACAATGATAGTCCACATGTTCAAATTTAAACGAAATGCCGCTGATTGGTTTTGTGAGAAATGTTTATCAACCATCCCAAACTCCCTGAAATTGTCTGTCAGTAAATCCGCATAGTGGGTGTATTTCAAGCTTTTGTCGAATGGCGGTAATATTCATAACGTGACTTTTGGATCTCATGAAAAGCCAGCTTGACTGTAAAGCACAGTTAATCGGTGCAATTCTCAAACGATTTACAGGTTAATTCATCCGCGGTTACATCTATCCCACACGCATTAATACCTGGAGCGGCAGGCGGGGATGTGCCCAAAAATTGGTAGCTTAAACTTGCGATGGGATCTGAAACATCCAAGGCACCTGAATCATCAAAATCACAAGCGTCAAAACAGATAGGAGTCACTGTTCCTATGAATTGATAGGTTAGGTTGGTGACTGCATCGGCGATATCTAAGTTGCCATCGATATTACAGTCACCACGGAGGAACTTCACATCTTCATTCCCAGTAAAGGGACCGAGGCAAACGATTATCTCTCCTGGCTTATGAGTAAACTGAAAATCACTGGTAAAAAGGAGTTCATCCGGCGCTGGAGTTTCGAGAATGACGAGATACTCTTCATTCTCAAAACCGGGATTTAAGACTACGCGATCTCCAACCGTGAAGAAAATACCATCCGTTTCTAATTCTACTTGTGTGGTAATATGAATTTGGTGATCACCCGCAGCCGCTCCATTGGGGCACGAAGTCATGGGAGCCATGTCGGGCAAGTTAGGATTCCCTAAGGTGATCACTTCTTCAGGAGTAGCGTTTTGCCAACTATCAGCTTCAGTCCATACTCGCAACTTCCTGCTGTCTCGAACCACCAAGCCTTCTTCAACTCGACCGGCCTGAACGATAGGGCCGTCTTGGGTGAAGGTGATTTCTTGATCTTCTAAATCTCCGCCGCCGCCTTGACCCGTGACTTCAAAAAGAATCTCTCTTCCTAAAAAGGTCGGGAAGTAAAAAGGAAGTCGTTGGAGGAACTCATCTATCAAGTTATCCCAAATTGCTGGAACATGAGTTAATACGATGTGACGCTCAATATTGGAAAGGGGAGCACTTCCATTAATCAGAACAAATTCACCGTCAGGATTTTCTCTTCGAAGAATGATTCCTGTAGGATCGCCATTTGGAGCTTTTTCTACAATCCCTAAGCCTTTCACCTCTACTGGTCGAGGTTTGAGGAAAGATTGATTCGGACCTCCTCGCATTATTGATAAATTATCAACAAAGAAACCTGCAGTAGGAGTTTGCGCCTTACCGGGCCCAATCGTTACCATAGCCTCTCCACCTTCAGTACAACACCTCAAATATTCCTTTCGAACCTCCTGTATTCTAAAGGTAAAGCTTTCTCCGTGTTGCATATCTGCAAAATGAGATAAAGCCTCGTAGACGGCTTTTCGTTTGTCTGGATCACGAATCATGAATCCATCTTTATCGAAAATGGCTAAGAAATCGATGTCTCCAGCTACTGGAAGATTTCCATTAGGCCCCGACATTTCAATATCCCACATTCGACGAGTTGAATCGGGAGAAACTTTATCTTGGATAGTCCCAGCCGGTTTTTGAATGATGTCTCTTGAAGATTTTACTCCTACCTCCTCGACACCATCCTTGATTACATGTTGAGCATCGTGCCCAAAACTGGTATCGACAGTAGTAGATGTCACTTTAGTGGAATCTAAATCTAACTCCGGAACAAGCTTGTTCCATTCCTTTGTTCGTGTCTTCAGACGTTTACGAACTTCATCCGCTAAGACCCCGTTTGTATGCAAATCGGGATGAATAGCTTTCAATCGATCCATGTAGAGATCCAATTGGGCTTCCAACGCATTACCGGTTTTGCCAGCAAATCCCGGTGGTGGCTCAACGATATGCACCTTGGGCGCAGCAGATGGAGGATAACCTAAGTACGTCACATCGATGTCATTCGTACATTTAAACTTCAAGGCTTGAGGTTTGGGGTAGGCCTTAGGAGGAATAGCCTCGATGAGGGCACTCGCTCTCGGGTCTCGAGAACGGAATGATAGGATCACCTCTAAATCATCCGCTATGAACTGAAGGATCTTTCGCATTCGAGTCGAAACCCCATACACTTCCCGTAGAACGTCATCCGACAAACCATCCCCAGCCTTTAAAACCGTTGCTAAATTAGTGACGTTGGGATCCGCACGACCGGCAGCAAGTCGTTCACCAATACTGGCTTGTTGGCGCATAGCATTCTGACGCATCGCTCTATAAGCGGTGAACTCTCCCACTTCTCCTGCGGTTTTACGTAGCTGCTTCCACATTTTTATGAAGCTTTTCCCCATGATAAATGGCTCTAATAATAAGTCAGGATTCGCGCCAAAGAAAAAACCTACCTTCTCTTGTACTGCGATCATGTCACGATTTTCTACAGCAAATAAGAATTCGGATATTGCTCCGGCACCGGTGATGGAAAATTGTTCAAAAGCCATTGGGAATCCCTTTATTCCCATAACGCCCAAATTCACTCTTTCAACATACTTATCGTAGATGGTTTGAAAGAAGAGCGCTAATTTATCTGGATCTCCCATTAGAGCCTCAAAGCCAGTTTTCATGAGAAATATTTTATGAGCCCACATTCGCTCCTTAACGTCATCGGCATATTGCCAGAGCCCGTACATGGCAGGACCAAAATCATTCACGAACCCATCGGTAAATCCACAAAGCCATATATAGTTTCCATCATCAATACAATCCTGACGCCAAGTATCGGGATTCGGATTGTTGGCATTAAATCGAACATCATATTCTGAAACAAATCCGTTCTTGTCATCTAATTTGGCTTGAGAATCGGCATTGATAAGGGAATCATCATCTTCAATAATCCAAACTCGTACCCCGTATTCGATATGCCCTGTTGTGTGACCTACTGTTGGAAGAGAATGAAAAGTTCCAACGATATTCATGCGCTGGTTATCACCCTCAGAAGGGACATAAAAGAATTGATACTCGTCTGCTGATTCACCAACAGTTGCATGTTGCATAAATCCTCCCCCCAAGTTTCCCTTATGCTTGGGATACACTAATACTAGGAGATCTTTCCCCACCCCTTCATTTCCACCTTCAGCTTCTTTGGTTACATTTTCAATAAACCCATCGACTCTCACCGCTGCACCAGATAAAAATTGAGTTCGAGTGGTTTCATCTTTTTTAATTCCCCACTTAAGAATTATCTTATCAAGGATATCAATATCTTCTTCCTGAAAGCCTTGTACTTGCTTGCCTCCGATGCTCCCGATGACCAAAGCTTCAAGTTCGAGAATTGAAGGGGCCTCCGTTGCATTGACATTCCATATATAAGTAGTTTCTGAGCCGGGAGTGCCACTGGCTTCTAAGTCGACTGGAAGAGGTTCAAGATCCGTTCCAGCTGGAGGAGTAAACTTAAGTTGGGTCAAAGGAACGCCAAGATTTTCAAAATCACGACTGTTGATGATATCGGTGACCTTTTTCGCACCCTCTAGCTTGACACCATCAATTTTTTGATCTGATATGTTTTTTATTGTTACGGTAATCTCTAGACAATTATTCACGTCGGGGGAATTTTCTAATTCTATACAATCTGGAGACTTCTCGGCATCTTCAGTTTGATTGAGAACTAATTGATGGGGTGTTGTAGAAATTTCGATTTCAAAAGGGGAGACTGAGATATCCTCTTGAGCCTTAAGTTCTTCAGTCACGCCATTGTCTTCATTGACTACAGTAACTTCAGCTTCAAGTTCAGCCACTCCAGCTTTTAATGCAATGATGGGTACATAGAAACTTCGAGCAGGATTTTCTTTAGTTAATACAAAGGGCTCGATGGGGTCGGTCTCTTCATCGATTTGTAAAATACGTTTTTCAGGATCGATTTCAGTTTCAGTTAGGATTGGAAGATCCAGCAAAATCGTTCTGGGCTCATCTTCGTAGGAGGTTATATTGATGAAACAATCAATCTTGTCTCCAATTCTTATTCGCTCTTGCTCAATCGAAATATCGACTCTTACCCCACTCTGATTTAAGATAACCCACTGAAGATGTTCGGTGATTACATCGCTGACTTTATCTCCCAGGCCATTCAAATTTGAGACATAGATTCCCATTGTTTCTCGAGGAATATTATCATCCGGATGTCCACGAAGAGTATGTTCCCCTACTTTTACGTAAGCTAACCGAGTGCCATCTGGAGACCAAGACATCGGAGTGTTACGGGTTTGGTTGAGACCATTGAGTCCGAGTTCTGGAGTAATAAAATCTGAGGTGACTAAAGTAACCTCGCTTGAACCTGAAGCTGAAATAATCCCAACATTTCGACCTGAAAAGTAAGTTCCAGGCCCTGATATAATTCCTAAATCAATTTTCCTTACGGCAATGCGATCACTCTTGGGGGACCACACGGGATGATCAATATAATGCCAACGCCTCGCTGTACTTCCATTTGCTCGTTGGTAAAACTCTCCGTTGGGAATATAGGGAATAGTAGTCTCTCCAGTGTTTAAGTCTAAAACTCCAATTGTTCGTACACCATCAATATGATCTTTAGTTTCACAATGAAAAATTCTTGGAGGACAGTCGGCTAGGTCAATTGTAACTGTCGTTTCATAAGCGATTTTTGTACCATCGGGAGACCAAGACAAAGTATGGGTGGGAGTTCCAGTTGCTGTAAATAGCCCAGCAAAAGTTTGCAATGGTGTTCCATCGGGTTGAAAAATTCTAAGTATTTTATCAGGCCAAGAGATCACGGCGATTTGATCATCGACTGGTGACCAAGAGGCAACGTAAAGATGATCAAATTGACCTAAGTTCTCGATGCCCGGTTTAAATCGATTCATGAAATTCAAATCGCCAGTAAATAGCTCGTTAAGATGTATATAGGCAATTCTCTTTCCGTTTCGTGACACTGATCCAGGATAGACATTGTCACGCCAAACTCTCACCTCACCAGATTTAACATCTCTGATACAGACACCGGGAACTCGTTGAACACATTGGTAAACAAAGGCTTCTTGATTCTGTTCCTGAGCATTAAGAAATCCGGAATGGAAAGCTAACAATAAAGTGAGAGTCATGCTGAGATTGAATGAAACTTTTGATGGAATCATTATTGTGTGGTGCTATGTGGATTTAGAGTTTAGGGAAGAATCTGAGAAAAGAGTTAAAACCCTATTGTAAGGGTAAATCAAATAGCCATAAGCATTAAGAAGTCTGAAATATCACTCTGTAAGTTTTCGATACAGATATGTGTTCTCATTGAGGTGATAATTCCTTCGAGCAATGAAAGGCTGGACTGCATATTTTCTGTATAGGAAGATTCTATAAGTAAACGATAGATTAATGAAAAAGGCAGCTCCATTGGGAGAGGGTGCTATCTAGCATGTGAATGAATATTATTTTCATCGGCTTAAAAAGATTTCATTATTATTGAAAACATTGAGTCCTCAAATGTGCCTGGGGAAAATTCCTTACTCGGATTCAGCATGAGAAATATTTCGTTCAATCCAACTCGTGCTCATGATGTTGATCATATTTATACTGCGTAATTTTTTATCGAATAATAGAAATTTATCCCATCAATGAGATTTTTGAAGGAAGTGGAGCTTAAAGAGAATCGAGCCTTTTAATTAAACAAGGTCATTTTGGTGGAAGGTTTTCCTTAGTTAAGATTTTGTGTTTTAGGTACAGATTATAGGATCAGCGTCAATTTCCACCAGATGCAGACCCATATGCATGTATTTTACTGTTGGGTAAAATTCTTCAGTATTTAAGTCTTATGATCAAGGAAATAGGGTTCGCAAAACCAATGATGTGGAAGACATTTTATATGATTTGTCGGGACTCGGAACTTTCAGTTCAGTATGTCCTCAACCAAAGCACTGCAGTAGAAAATGAAAAGCAGCGGGGAATTTTTATCTTTCATAGAAAGGTGCGGAATTTTCCTGATGTTGTAATGGGTTATCTGTTTTCTACTTTATCTCTTCGATGGTTAGCTAACATTTCTTAAACTTTAAGGCTTTCAGCACCGAATTAAAAAGAGTTCATAAAACGGTCTGATTGGAACTTGTACAAGTTAAAGTGGTTGTGAATAAAATGAAATTCCAGACAAAACTGAGTCTTTTACTTTTAGTTTTCGGTTTCCTACCAATGTCAGTTGTAAGTTTTATTCTACTAGGAACGGTCGCAAATTTAGAGGACCAAACTGCTTCTTATTTTAAAACCCTTGCGAGAGAAGCAGCTGATAAAATTGATAGAAATCTGTTTGAACGATATGGTGATGTACAAGCTTTTGGATTGAATATGGCAGCCCAAGAGAAAGAATTTTGGTATAAAGAAGATTCAAAACTTGTTGCGGCTTTAGACAATTACGTTGATACCTATGACATTTATTACCTAACAATTTTGGTGGATCTTGAAGGTCGTTTAATTGCTGTTAACTCTAAAGATAATAATGGAAATCCAATTTCTTCTCGCAGCTTATATCGTCAGAATTTTAATAATGAAAAATGGTTTTTAGCATTAAAATCCGGGAATTATACAGAGAGTATGCCATTTTCTAAGCCTGGTAATGAATCAACTGGAACGTTTATTGAAGATGTTCATATTGACTCAGACGTTAAATCTATTTATGAAGGTGATGTAGGTTTGACACTTGGTTTCTCTGCTCCATTTTATGAAGATGGGGAGGTTATTGGGTATTGGAGTAATCGAACTAAGTTTTCGCTTGTAGAAGAAATTATTCTCTCTACCTACAAGGAAGCAGAAGAATCAGGGTATTCAGAGACTGAAGTTCGATTGATCAATTCCGTTGGTGAATTATTATCTGAATACTTACCACAAAATACAGAATCAAAAACGATTGAACATGATTTAAATAAAATTCTAAAAATGAATCTTTCCCAGGAGGGGATTCAGGAAGCTCAATTGGCAGTTGCTGGAAAAACTGGATACGTGTGGTCTACTCATAAAAATGATAATAAAATTTATGGCTCTGGATATTCTCATTTACACGGAGCATTAGGCTTTCCAGGGATGAATTGGTCGGTAATAGTCGGTGCTCCTCAGGAGCAAATATTAAATGTTGCTGGAGTTTCTTCCGTTAGATCTAAGGCCTACACTGCTGGTGGGATATCAATGGTTATTGTTGGGATTATTGGGGTTTTATTAGGACGATTATTTGTTAAGCCGTTAAAAAACTTAGCAGAAAAATTTAATCAAGAAGTGAATTCCATAATTTCTGAGGTCAAAAAATCAGCTGAAAATATATCAAAGGGTAGTGTTAGATTAAGCAACGCTTCAGACTCGACCTTGAGGATTACTGCTGGGGTTTCAGAATCACTTGGCTCGGCTCAAGCGAGCGTTACTTCTGTCGCCGGTGCCACAGAAGAAATGTCAGTTAGTATTAGAGAGATTTCCGAAAACATGCAGAAAGCAAAAACTGTAAGCCTATCGGCCAAAACTAAAACTAAATCTGCAGTGGAAGTTATGGAGCAGCTGCAAAATGCTTCTACAAAGATCGAGGCAGCGACCGAATCAATTAAAAGTATTGCTGAAAAAACAAATCTCCTTTCTTTGAATGCAACAATTGAAGCGGCTCGAGCGGGTGACGCGGGAAAAGGATTTGCCGTCGTTGCTAATGAAGTCAAACAATTGGCGAATCAAGCTTCCGATGCGACCTTTGAAATTACAAACATGGTCCAAGGAATTCAAGAAAGTGCAGATTCCTCAAAAGGTGTAATGGAAGAAGTTTCAAGATTTGTTGATGACATTAATGAGTTGTCCTTAAATGTTGCTGGATCTATCGAGGAGCAGTCTGCAGTTGTCTCAGAAATCGCACAAGGTGCATCCTTTGCTTCACAAAAATCAGAAGGCGTCACTCAAGAAATGAGCTCTGTCTCGAGGGCTGCAATAGAATCTGAGACATTAGCATGTAGCTTTAGTCGTTCAACGAACAAGCTCAACAAGCAGGGGAAGCGCTTATCGGATTCCGCTAAAAATTTTCTGTCTGAGTTAAAATCTTTTTAATGGTTGTGTCTTTAGTCGTTAATTTTCCACTGAGATGCCTGTCGCTTAATGGATCCATAAAGTGGCAGGCAGATTTTTGAACTCTTAGCTATCAAGAGTTCAGTTGTGTGCCTGGTAAATCTTTACGGTGATTCATAAGTATATTGATTAACTTAGTTCTTGCTTTTTATACCGGTAATTTTGATGTCAGTTTGTTAGCTTTTCTTACGTTTATTCAAGTTCTTAAACTACCTTTCTATTTCCCAGTACAATTTGGGCAATTTTGTTTCCTCAATGAAACACCATAGAGAAAGTGAACCATGCGGGAGTAGATTTAGTGATAATAACCTTGGTCTTTTGGGAGTATAGTTTTCATAATATCAATTTTCTTATACTTCGAATTTAACCACCTCGTTCTTTCTCACAGCATTTATATTTTTTGCATTAATAGTGGGACAGAAAAGTTCAGGAAGTCTAAAGAATTAGCAACGAGAATAAGATTTGAGGGATCCCAATTTACGCTTAAATTTCGGTATAGTTTTTGAGGATTTGACACACTTAGTACTGAATGTTCTACCCAAAGCATAGCTGAGAATTAGTACGGTGATTTGTCACGCTATTTGGATCAACTCCAATACCAATTCGAAGGGCAGGTTTCTTAAAAATCTGAGATGATTGTTGTGATCATATCTATCTCAGTATTCTTCTTTGAGGATCCGTCGGAGGGCTTTCATTTTTGCATCCTCATCTCCCAATGTTATTCTTGATATACCCGGGGGCAGAATATCTTTCCCAACAATACTAAATTATGCAGCATTGGCTTTCTCGACAGGAGATCCGATAGTTCGGTTATAAACATTTGAAATTACATCAATTTCTTGATTTTGAATCTCTCTGCCTATATTTACTTCCGCGACGCGAATTAGCGCCCGGAGAGTTCTTGGCCTTAATGGCATCTCCTCGACCCACAATCTGCTATCACTTGTTTTCTGTATCGATAGTTGTGGCTACTTGGCCCACTGTAACTTCCGTGAGGTATTCACACTGACCTTAGTTTTTTCGGGGAATTATCTCAAAATTCATATGTTCTAAATTCAGTAAATCGCCCTGCTATACTGACCTGCTTTCAAAACCTGCATCATCTCTTATGAAAGTTCAGTTAACTTGTGATTACCGTTGCACTACTGGAGTGCACGCTGAAGCGTTAGGGATAATCACAATAATTCGTTCGATAAACTCCAGATGGTAGGATTGTGAAATATAGCCTACTTTACAAAGAACCGAACTCATTGACATCTTGTGATTCTGTGACAACCTAAAACCATATCGGAATCCAGATTACTGATGGCGCAGGCGGGATAAGGGGCAGGGATCACAACACCGCCGAGGAAGTTGTGCTGCAATAAGACAATCGCGTCAGTGACTCCATTGGAGTCGCCATCACCATTGACATCACACGCGGCTTCACATGGGATTTCGGCATTGCCTAGAAAATTACGTGAAAGCAAAGTTATCGCATCGGTTACGCCACCGGTATCATTGTCACCATTACAATCTCCTCGGATAAAGCTGATTCCGGGAGACTCAATTTCTAAAGATACACTACAAGAAGTTGACCGCAGGGAACGAGATCCTCGGGTGACCCCTCGGACACAATATTCTCGGCTTGTTGCTCTAATCCCACGAGAGCCGATCACTGGATTGTAATCTACAAAATGTTCGCTGGGACCGGGAAGTTCGGTAAGAAGCGTGCCATCTCGGTAAACTTGAACACGGTCATAAGTTCCGACATTGGTCCACGAAAGGTTCACAGCAAGAGTGCCTGATTGGACCTCCCTTACCTGACAAACTAAGTCTTCCGGTACCTGGGAGCCAAAAGCGCAAGTGCGAATGTTGTCTTGAAGGTTGAGTTCTCCTTCTATCTCATCGATTTCAACATAAAACTGAACGGGTTGCCGGGGGGTGGTCAACGGGACTTCAACAACAACCTCCTCGCCAGGATTAAGAACTGGAAGTTCCTCCTCGCCCACCGGCACATTGCCCTCACGGGTACGGTAGAAAACCCGTATGGATATTGCGCTTCGCCTGTTCTCAACTTCTGGAGTCGGCGCAAAACCATTATTGACTACTTCAATGGAGGCAATCACATTTGAACCGGGGCGGCCATAGGCATCACTCAGTCGACAGGATTTTATGGCTGCGTCTGCAACCTTTTTGAAACTTTGGCCGAGTAGATCGTTATAGAGTTCTCCTCCCTCAACTTGCCTAGGTTCTAAGTCTATACCCTTTTGTCGACGTTTTCTGATCTCATCTATAGCTTCGGCCCTCCTCGCAGGATAGGGGCTTTGGTGAATCATTACGATTTCACCCGTGGATGAAATCGTGGCAGCGATGCCTTGATGGACACGATCATCATTGGTCAAATTTTTAGGTAAAGTCCAGGTGCTTCTTAAGGGGCTATAAGTAGAAACTAAGGCGGATCCAGAACCTTGACGGCTTCCCGCCGGGCCTAGCTCTTGAGTGAACAGATGGTATAGAGGAGTTTGAGCATTATTTTCAATCTGATCGTATACTAACTTTGGACCATGCGCGAAAACGGGAGTGAAACATTTCTTGTGAATGAACTGTGGTGTGGAAACTAGCACTTCGGGGATATGTAGACGGTTGAGATTAGCTGTATAGAGTAAACGCATATTCCCAAGACCGGCATCGGACTCAGGGACATTGTCAGGGAGTGCAGTGAATGCTAACAGGCCGCTGTTCTCGCTACCCAGAGCAAGGCTCGGTTCCAGCAGGGCCGGAAACTCACCACCGTCTGATATAAGTGATACTGGTTCACTCCAAGTGGAGGTGGGAGAGCTGAATCTAGAATAAAGAATTCGTCGACCCAAATTTGAGCTTATCAAATCTTCGTTGATTGGGTCATTCACCCAGGCAATACCTACTTGGCCACTTGGAGATACCGACACTGTGGGCTCAATATCAATTTCATTATTGTTAGATGAAACCTTGAAGCGGTCTGAGAGTATGACATTGTTTTGATTGATACTGATCCTACGAGCAAATATGCCAGTGTCTCTCAAGGATATCTGAGGCTCGCCAGATGTGTTTAGCTTAACCATGTCTGGGGTTTCGTAGCGCACCCAGGTTGCCCAGATTTGATGGTCACTTAAAGAATTGATAGCGAGAGAAACCTTTCCATCTGCTCTTAACTCATCGGGTAAAGCAGCCTCGTCACCACTCAGTCTAACGGGGTCATCCCAGTCGATAAAAAATGGATGGGTCTTCTCAAACCCGGGATTGTCTGGGGTGAGTTTCCAAATACCTCGCCGAATAACGATTTCAGTATTTCGGCTGAGACGGTTGAAGGTCTCTTGATTTTTAAGGTCCTCTTGAGTGACTTCGCCCAGCTCAGGATCTTCCTGGGAAAAGTCCTGGGTCCAAGCGCAAAGTACTGTTTCATTATCAAGGAAGACGATTTTGGGATCGCTTTTTTTCCCCAAATATTCATCTTCGAGATCCTCAGGGAAGTTCATGGTTCGTGGTGGCCATTGCCACTCACCTACTCCACCTCCAACTATGTTGGAGACCCGTTGTAGGTAAAAGAGCTCTCCGTTTGGATTTCTACCTACTGCTACAAAGTACCAGCCTTGTGAAGAAGCTGCGATATCGAGCTGCTTATCTGGGGTGTTAAGGACGATTTGCTCCAAGCCCTTTGGTTGCCCTGCCAAGTTGAGATTGAGCTCTTTCTTATTAAAGTTTGAGCAACTCAGGCTGTTAATCTCGTTTTCGATTTGATTCACTGTGGAGAGATTGGGAAAGTTGACCAATGAACCGGTGTAGAGGTTCCAGCTTTCAGATTCACAGAAGACCCAGAGTCCGCAGATTTCTGCCCAAAAATCTACCCCAAGATAAACGTCGAGTCCGGCTTTAGGATTTGCAATATCAACGGTGTCGATTAAAAAAGGGGCTCGGTATCCAGTATTGACCTGAATTCCTGCAGCACCACTTACGATTCCCATAAGGATGTCCAGTCTAAGACCAGCATTTACAAAAATGTAGCCACCTGACTGCATCCATAAATTAGCCTCGAATGGTGACACTTGGTCAAAGGGCTCAAGTGCAAAACGGTTACCAATTTGGGTGTTAATACTACCGCCTATGCTTGCTGAGAATGAGAGTTTTACCAGTGCTCCGCCCGTGTAAGGATCCACTAAGAGTGGGGCATCTACCAGGGGGATCTCATAGGTGTCGTTGATCAAAGTCTGCTGATTGCACTCCGAGTAGCCCACATCCACTAGGCCGCCCAGACCTGCTCCGCCGCCTTTTTTTTGCTTGAGGTCATCACCTGAAAGGTCCGTGGAATCGTAGACTCGTGATCCGAAAACATAACCCTCATATCCTTTGCGAACAAGTTCTAGTGACCAGTCTCCACGAGTGAACTTTAAAAACGCAGATTGTTCGGCAGAACTGACTCCATTTTGAGTTGCTGGAAATTCCCCTTCACCTAGCTCAGGATCTGGCGGATTTAGAGGCACAGGTGGGGATTCGATAAGTTCCGTACCAGTTCCAGGAGGAGCCATTGAAGCTGAGAAATCATAAGCTTGCTGGCTTGGGTCGTAGGTGGCGGTTACATATTTGGCAGCCTCTAAGTATGCCGGTTTGTTATAGACATTTATTGACTCGCTACTAGGTATTGGATTTAAATTCTTGTCGTAGTTTTGGATTCGTCGCCAAGTGGACCAGCCAGCTTGGGTGAGACCGCGAGCGCGAAGCTCGTACCGGCCATTCTCAGTGGCAAGTTCAGGCAAGTAGCGTAAATCCTCAAAGTGAGCGGTCCAAAACCGGGCTCCGTTAGGATCGAAATGGCAAGTGTTACCTTCTTCGTCTAGCCCCAGACCAGCTCCAGCGTTGGTAATGGAATCCACGCAACATTCCTTACCTTGCTCATTAATTCCCTGGAGGCATGCTTCGACAATTGATGATTCACCATTGGTAAATCCAATTGGTGTGGTGGAATTGTTGGGATGGAAGAAGGCTGCCTGAACACGCGTAGTTTGTGCTTCTCCTAAACAGCTTTCAGGATTGATTGTGTCATCAACAACAAAGATTCGGAAGTCGCGGGGAATTGGATCTGTGATTCCAGGGAGGCTAGCAACATTGGTTAGGTAGTGACGACTATCAGGGACCGGGAATGGATAAGTAAAGTTAGGTCCAGAGTTGACTGGAATACAGGGGGGATGGATGGTCACTAGTAATGACCGAGAGTCTCTCCCGCAGCTACTATCCTCTACGGAAAGGTCGATCTTGTAAGTTCCATATCCCACGAACTCGGTATGCCATTTGTTGGAGGCAGATTCATAACTGAGGTGGTTCAGGCCGTTGAATGTTGACCAGTGATAGTTAGTGATTACATTCTCATCGAGATCGGAAACTGAGGCAATGAGGGTGGCTTTTACGATCGGTACACCTTGCTGTAAATCTTCAGGAAGTGTGAGATCGATCACGACGGCTGAGGTCTCCATGACCCCCTCAGTCTCAATACCAATGATCTCTGGATCGAAAGTCGTCTCAGTCTCCACAATTACTAGGGGGTAGGGAGGGCAGCCGACTCCAGGAATGGGAATTTGATCTGAACTTTGATTTGAGGAGATGGTGTAGCTGGAGGTAAGCGCGGAACCTCCAACACAGTAAAGCGTTAATTTGTAGTTCCCCACTGGTAAAGGTAGTGCCGGGGGGAGAGGATTTTCTGGATCTGGAAATGGCTCGCCGAGAGAGGGTGGGTTATCACTATTGTACTCAAGCTGAATCCAATCGTGGGTTCGACTTGCTTTGACTTTTGGTGCCGTCAACTCAAGAAAATAATTGTTATTGAGATCCGTTGCCTCAACTAAAGCTCTAAGTGATGGATTCTCAACTCCAGAGACCAATGCTCCGTGAATTGCGATTTTCAATTTCTTTGTCTCTTCTTGTAGAATAAATCCCGTAGTGAGTTCGTTAGTGAGTTTGAGATTGGGAACTATCCCTAAGGGGTGATCGTTAACCGATACAAACTTTGGTTTGCCTTCATCCACCCTTACCAGGGAATACTTGTCAGGTACGACCATCACAGAGCTTAATTCTAGGCCTTTTTCATGATGTAATAACCCGGGTCTTCTGAGAGGTGGATGTTCACCGTAGAGGCGTAAATTCTTTTTACCTCGGTCTGGAACCCAATAATTCACGGGAGGGGTGCAAGTTGGAAGAGCCGCGATAAAAGAGCTTATTCCCTTGTCTCCTTGGTTAGAGATCCCCACCAGGGAATAGCTGGCGGTATTGTTCGAGGTTCGAGTGGGGTCTCGAAAGAACGTCGTTGATCCCGGGAGGGTAGCAACAAGTTCTCCATCGCGAAAGATAAGAATCTCTTCAAACTCTTGAGGATTCACCCAAGAAAACTCGGCCTCACCATCCACGAAACTCACTTCGATTCCCTGAGGGGCATCTGTATCTCGACCGAGGTATTCGATCAGCATTGGGCTAACGTTGTAGTTTCCATTATCGTTTCGGGCGCCAATACCAAATAAACCCCTCTGAGAGGAAGCGGGTAGGATTATTAATGATCGAGTTACATCGAATGGGATGGTGTCAATCACCTCGAACTCACCTTCAGCACCAGTCTCTCGTGTGAGGATAAGCTCGGTCTGTGGGGTTAAATTTTCTCCCAGGATTCGAGCCTGACCACCTGTATTCGGCATGTAAAAAGGAGACACCCTGGTGACTCGAGGAATTGGGGGACGGTCCTCGTAAAAAAGGCTTATGAGCAAAGCTCGACTTGATCCCGTGCATAGGGCTTCGACCTCGACTTCGCTATCTATACCTCGAGCCGCCGGTAAATTTAGGCGTAAGGTTTCACAGTCAACCACTTCCAAGTTACGGGTAGGTACCGGCTCACCATTAATAAAATAGTCACAGTCAGTGGTAAAACCTTTACCAGTGATTTCCACGATCCCACCATCTAAAGGCACTATATTTTGATTATCTGAAAAGGTAAATGGGAAGTAGTATCTGGCGTCAATCCGAGCTAACTCAGTGCGTCCTTCTTTGACTACCACTGTTGCGTCTCTCGCATCGAAACAAGTGGCACCAGCGACTATGGGAGCGTTTCCTGTTAGCTGTCGAGAATTGCGGTCAAACGTTTTGTTAACTAGGGCTTTTCCATCGATGTTGACCTCTGTATCAGCGGTGAGCTCAGGACCGGTAAGTGTTATCTCAGTCGAGCCATCTAAGGCGAAATCTAAAGGTGAAATGGTGATTTGAGCAGAAAGATGAAGAGGAACTCCAACAAGAAATAAGAAGGTGATTAGTTTCAAAAAGAGTTTGTTAAAATACATTATAAAATTTCCTATAGATCAATAAATTGAAAGCAATAAAAGTTTCAGGTCATGATAGAGTCTGGGGCTTCTTCACGGCTGAGATTCCCGTCTAGAAATTTCTGATTTTGCTCTGACCAAGGTATTAATTTAAACCTTCCAGCTTTCAATTGTTTAAACAAAATTGCTAACTCTGTCTATTCCCACCAGTAATTTAACCTTTCAAGCAGAAGGTAGATGGAGATCATTGAATTAAACCGCAGGTCACTTTCCCCATGAATGAGGTGGTGCAGCAAAGTCCAAACTGATATTCCAATTATAGGTTGGAAAAACAGAGATTTTTTCGATTGAGGTCAGATGCTACTAAGTGAGGGGGGAATACTTTCTATGGTGGCTCAAAAAATTTTTGCGTGAAAAATTCCCCATTAATTTCTTGGTGGAAATTGAACAATTTTGTCTTTGTACTAAAGCTGATGAATAGAAAATCACACAGTCGGTTGTTTTGGATTCATCAGGATTTAGTAGACTCATTTCTCTTCAGACTAGTGAGCAAGCCCTTTCAAGAAGGATAATGAACGTTTTCTTCAGAGATTGTGATAGCTAGCTAAAGAACTTGCTTTGGAACCCTCTTTTTGACTTATATTATAAAACTCCTATCAGTCCGCTGAGTTGAGTTTGGGTCTTGAGGAGGGTATTGATATTAGATATTGAAGGCATATCATGACCATTGCCCGTTCATACTCTCAAAATGCAGTAAATCGATAACCCATCGGTAGAGAGAATATAAATTAAGGGTATTTACGGGTGTTAATCGGGATGATGGTGATAATGCGCTCACGAAAATCCAGAATCCTGCTTTTTACTCTACCCCATAGTACAGCACTGCTTTGGATATATCCTACGGCGCACCGTTCAGTTTTTGTTTTAGAATAAAGGAAGAGTTTTAATTCCGAATGGGGTCTAGGTATTCGTGAAGAAAAAGTACCGAGCTTTAGATAGAGCCTTCAAAATTAGGGTAGTGCAAAAAATCCCAACACTGACTTCCTAACTCTATTCCCTCAAGTCTTAAAAGCTGCCCATCTGTAATTGACGATATCCTCAGCTTCCATTAAACGGATCACTTCATCTGCGACATCTTCACTCAACTCAAGATGGGTTGAAAATCCAACGCAAGACGCATTGATTTCCCCTAAAACATAATTGTCTTTACCAGTCTCTTTATTCGTATCAAGAATAAAGTCTGCTGTCCAAATGAGGGGAATCTCATATCCACCCAGCTTCTCAATAATGTCATCGAGGTTATCTTCTATGATCTTGAGAAGCTCTGGCCACTTCTCTGGCGAATCATATGTATATTTTGCTCCAGAAAAGAGTGTGGCAGAAAAAGCGTCGGCTGTTTCAACGGGTTTTTTATGAACGATATTTACCGGAGTTCTTCTAAGCATGAATACACGAATTTCACCTTCCTTAATTCTTTCAAGAAAAGGCATATCAAGAAGCATTCCATTCGGTCCTTCAAGGTAATTGACGCAAAAGTCAATAAACTCTCCGAGCTTCATATTTTCTACGTGATTATCCTTTGCCTCCGTGCACTTCACCATAGCTTCAAGCGAAGCTCGCTCCGAAGTAGCTGGTTCATGGAGCTCAACTCTCCATATACCTTCTCCCGCCGATCCACGATTTTGTTTGAGCACTCTCGGTCCAGTTGCTAAAGTTTGAACAAAAGTGTCTTTAAACTCCTCAAAAGCGTAGTAAGAGTTCACATCTTTGGGCACGAGCGCGGTATCTCTCAGTTTCTCGATTGCGTTCTTGGCCCCATAATTCACCATGGCATCTGGATGAGGCAGTCCTTGTACTCCTCGCTGTACCAGCTCCTTGAGCATCTGGAGATAGCCGGTTTCATCATGCAAATTGCCTGGATTAACACGACTGATATAAGCTCCCGCATGTTTGATCGTATGTCGATATATCTCTCCCCGCTCTTCATCAGAGTAAAAAATTATTTCTGAAGACCATCCCCTTTTTCGAAGTGAATCAACGATAGCTCGGGAATCCTTTCGATATCCATAGGGGCCTTTATCCGTTCCACCTCGGGCTTCAAAAATTACAACATGAGTTTTCATAGCTTTATTCCAGATCACACCCCTTCCATCGAGGAAGGCTGATTCATACCAAATTTTAGTCAAAACAAGACCAGCCAGGTCGTAATCCACCTTAGCGATGAATGATAAAGTGACGATTACAACAAAATTAATAATCGTGATCTTCTACCACAATATTTACTATAACTTAAAATCGTATATTCTTATCATTTTGATAACTTAAACCTATCAATTAAAGCCCCCTTAATAGATTTGATCAGAACAAGGAAATGAATTGTATGCAGCTCCTCCAACTAAAAATATTTCGAGATATTGCATCAGAAAATAGCTTTGTAAAAGCGGCCCAAAAGAACTTTGTTACCCAGCCCTCGATAAGTACCCATTTGAAGCAACTTGAAGCTGAGCTTGGAGTGAAATTATTTGATAGAGCTCCAAGAAGAGTGGTGCTGACTCCTGAAGGGAAGATGCTCCTTCCCTATGCGGAAGAGATACTCACCCTATGTGAGAATTTTTGTGCGCTCCCCGTGAACATGAAAAAATCACCAAAAGGCGAGATTCGTATTGCTTCTATTCATAGTATTGGAATGTATGAGCTCGATTCTTTCTTAAAAGACTTTATGCGTCAGTATCCCAAAATCCGAATTCACCTGGAATACCAAGAGGCCTACGCCATATATGATTTAATTCTTAAAAAGAAAGTTCATATCGGCATGGTGGCTTACCCACAGAAGCGGCCCAAAATCCAGGTATTACCGTATGGAGTCGATGAACTAGCGCTCATCGTCCCTACGGATCATCCCTTAACTCAAAAAAGATCCGTTAGTTTAAGCGCAATAAGTGGAGAGCCATTCATATCATTCGATGAGAACACCCCGACCCGTGAACAAATTGATAAACTCCTAAAAAAGAATAATATTCAAGTTCAAATGCAAATTACGAGCAATAATATTTACGCTCTCAAAAAAGCTGTCGAGGCTGGATTAGGGATCTCAATTGTGCCATGGCCAACAGTTGAAAGTGAGGTTCAAAAGGGAGTATTACAACGAATAAGAGTTCGAGAAATAGAGATCTGTCGACCACTCGCGCTTTTAACTCTCAAGAAGCAAATCATCAATCAAGTCACAAAATTATTTATCGATTCGTTTATGAATCACAATTTGCCTCAAAGAAAAATTTAAAAACTAGTCACATGAAAATGCGCTGAACCGATCAACTCTGTGTTCAGTTCGTTTAAATAAATTCCTTTAACTCTGAAGGAAAGAAGATTTATTAACTCGATTCGATCCCCAGGGCTACTTTGCATCTAATCCACCTACCCGATGTAATACTTCCGCCCTTCCGTACCAACAGTGAAAGTTCAGTCTCTACAATTCAGAATCTTTTTCATTTTTAGTCGCGCGCCCCTGGTGAGAATTATGAGAGAAAGATGAATGTCAATCTTTTGGATCAATCGAGGTCATTAGGGTGAATGGTTTTCATGAACTCAATTTTTATTTCTTTAGAAACTGATTGCCAATTAAAGGAAATGTACGCCAAGTCTGCGTCAAGTTCTACCCCATGCATATTTTCTGAGATTGGATAGGCTTCTTCCGTTTCATAATTCAAGAAAAAGGGGATAGGGCTTGCAAAGCCTGAGATAATTGTATTATTTCAGTTAGCCTGCTAAGGGTTCGACACAACTAGTTTCTAATTTTCTGATGCAATACATGCAATAGGTGAGAGCTCGTTCCTTTCACAAAATACCATAATCTTTGTTTACGCCGCATACCTTTGGAAATTTCGGTGACTCTTCTAAAGATTTAATCGAATTTATCAATTCTTTTTAAAGTTCTTTTTAATCCAATTCTCAAAGAGTTCTACCCGGGCTAAAAATCGAAATCCTAAATCTGATAATGAATAAACCACTTCGATGGGAGTAGAAAACGTTGATACTCTACAAATAAGATTGTGTTTTTGAAGTGTCTTTAAGTTCTCGCTCAGAACTTTAGGCGAGATTCCTGGTCATTCTTTAACTAAATTTGTGAATCGTTGTGCTACTGAGACAAGAGGCGAATGATTATAAAAATCCATTTTGATCCTAAAAGTTTTTGAAACTCATAAAGGTCTGTTGGATTCCTTGCTTTTTTGTTCTTCATGGAACGATTTTTAAATTACTATCCATAAGATTTTTTAGACTGTAGATCTCTAAATTTTTTGTTAGATGAGATTTAAGCAACGATCTCTCCTATTCTAATCCTTTAAATCTATGGGGAATTTTAGTGTTACTTTTGTGCCCTCTGATAGATTACTTTCTATATCTAATTCAGCCCCGTAGGACGTTAGAATTCTTCTAACTGATAGGTATCCCAGGCCATCTACGATTAAGCCTAGTTTGTCAGGTGGAAAAAATTTGGTGGAACAACTGGACCATAATGCTCAAATAGACAGAAAAACCACTTTCACTTTACAGAAATTTGTAACCAATCTCGATAAGCTTAACAAAAAATGCTTATGCTATCTTATAGGTTAATCTAACCTAAAAAAACTACCCATTTGCGAGAGTTTTCTTGGTGTAGTGTGGAAGAAAATTAACCTATGGTAAGTTACGCAATGATAGGTTTAAAATCTTGTCGATTTCGTTATCTAATAATTCTTTGGCTATGGTTTGGTGGCGGGGGAAAATTAAGATTTCTTTCAAATATTTATTGTTCTTGGTTGAGGGGTTTTTAAGTTTTCTATATTCGGAGGTTTTAAGCTCGCAATCAATTTCATTTTCTTTAAACCAATTGAAGAGGTACTCAATTAATTCTTGTGAGGCACTTATTTTTTCTAATCCATTATCACTGACGGCTTGAGATATTTGACAGTTTACATGGTTCCACAAAGATTTATAGATAGTTGAAAAGTTGCCTTTTGGTAAGAAAATGTAGCTCTCCGAACTGGGCCAAATACATTTAATTTTGAGGGAATCAGTTCTTTCTGCCTTTTCAATAGAAAAACGAAATAAGCCACCCATAAACTACACTCCTGTTAAGATGTTCTTAAAATTCACCTTGATACCATAACATATTAAGAACATTTTTAAAGGGAAGATTGCTCTTGCAAATGCCAATGTCAGTGAAGAGAGAATTATTATCGGGATAAACCATTTTCTTATTCATTCAATTGACTGATCTGAAAAATATCTGACATTATTTGCCATGAGTGGAGGACTTTATGAAGCTTAAGTTTACGGTTTTATTTTGAAATCTTATTTATTAAAAACTGATTAGACTATGCTTCACGCATGGTAGTTTTCTCTCAGTATATGTATCAGTTTTAAATTTACATTTACTATTTTTAATAGGACGTTAGTTGGGGGTATTGACTATAAATTACAATTGAGGTCTGATCGATATGATGGGTTTTTATGGTGAGTTCTTAGAAAAATATAGCTGTTAATAAATGGTCACCTTTATTTTAGCCCACCACTGTTGTTGCCATAGTATGGGGTTGTGGACTTTAATTAAATAGATTGAGTTTTTAGTCCACACTATTTTCCACTCAAGTTCATAATTTGCTATTTATACCAGAACATGCCTGAGTGGCTGAGAACTGATCTTAAAAGTTAAATAGGTAAGAATAGTTATTCCGTTACAAAGATTCAAAAACATAATCAAACAAAAAGAATACAGAACCTATCTAAAAAAAACCGAAATAACTGTTAGTGCTGTTTGAAAAATTAATCTATTAAAAGTTGAGGAATTATCATGAATAATGACGAGCAACTTCATGGACTTCTCTTAGAAAGAATGGAGCAACTTGGTTATCAGTTAGACACACATACACCCTTAAGCCCTGAGCGTGAAGAATTTGACCTCATAAAGCAGCTCGCATATATCATCGGAAAGCGTTTACCGAGAAAGCGGATTATAAATAGACTAAATGATGCTTAATGAAGAGGCGTTATTCTGAAAAGTTTTCTTCACAATGAACTTCAGTAAATAGGAATCCTTTTCCAAAAGATTCCACCAAAGCCATCACGCAATTGTAGTCAAAGCTTCGCCCGGCTTCACTGATACAACGTTTTAAGGCGTCTTCTTCACTCATGGGAATATTATAAGATCTTTGTGTAGTCATGGCATCAAAGGCATCTGCAACATTGATGATTCTAGCCTCAAGGGGAATTTCTTCTCCCTTTAGTCCCTCAGGGTAACCACGACCATTGAAACGTTCATGATGGTAAAGTACAAAGGGTAAAATGGGTCGAAGCGATTGAATCGGTTTTAATATATCCACGCCAAGTTCAGGATGTTTTTTGATTAACTCAAACTCTTCTTTAGTAAGCCGGTCATTTTTTCCAATCACTGCGTCATCGATAGCTATTTTTCCAATATCATGAAGTTCAGCGGCTACTCGTAGATGGCCAAGTCTATTTTGATCGAAGCCGAGCTTTTTTCCAATTTCAACGCTATAGTTTGCTACCCGTTCACTGTGTCCACGAGTGTAAGCATCTTTTGCCTCGATGGCCTTGCCTAATGCCAGAATAGTCTCTAAGTATGAATTTTGAGATTGTTCATACATTTGTGAAGCTGCTAACGATGATGCTCCATGGCTGCAAATTACTGTGATCAATTCAAACTCTTCTTTGGATAGAGAGTTTTTTTGACCTTCTAAGTATAAAATACCCAAGAGCTCGTTTCTAGCAATAAGAGGTATGCAATGAAATGAATGTATTTCTTGAAATCTAATTCCAGTTTGATCGATTACGGAAACTGAATCTAAGCAACGAATGGCTTTTCGTTCAACTTTAACCTTATCGATAACATCATAATTTAAGTCGTATTTCCTTGAAGCTCTTGAATGTGCCGGTTTTTTAACGATTCTAGGTGTTCCTCTGATTTCCTTGACTAGAAACATAGATACCACCTCTAAATTTAAGTGTCGATTAAATACCGATTGGGATAAAGTTTTAATGATTGCCTCTGAATCTAGTAAGCCGTTTAGGTCTTTACTCACTTGATAAAGAAAAGATTGGTTGAATTCCTTAGGGCGAGAACTCTGGAACAATTCATTCAGGTCAACTGTAAACTGTTCTGAAATTTGTCGTGTTACATTTTCTTCGACCTGGTTGATATCTAAGGATTCAACAGCTAAAAGATCACTGAATTCGCTCTTAGTGGAAAGATTGTTGTGAGAAAGAAATAAAAATTTTGATCTCCCAAGCGAAAATTTATCACCGAATTTGAGTTCAATTTTAACATTTTTAATTACATTTCCGTTAAGCACGATACCATTTCGACTGCCAAGATCTTTAATATAGTAAGTATTATTCAAGTACTCAATTAGAGCGTGTTGTCGGGAGCAAGAGGGCTCCTCAATTTGAAGGTTACAGTCTGAATTTCTGCCAATTATAACTTTGTCTGTAAATTCAAAACTTTGACCATCCAATGGTCCAGAAATAGATTTTAAATAAATAGTACCCATTGATTCATTGCTCAATTTTACGTTTCAATTTAGAGGCAATATTCAAAAATACGATGATTAAAAAAGGTTACCCTCCCTTTCTTAATTGTTCGTAACTTTGTAAAGATTTTGAACAATACAATAACAATTTAAGTTAGTTTATGGCCATTGGATGTGTCGTTATCAGAAGATCTATGAGTTGAAATATTTGAATATTTTTCTTTGAGGAGAATCGGGATTGAGGAGGGTGATATTCAAATTTAACTCTATCATCTTTTCATAATTATATGAGATCGTTAGGTGCTGTTTTAAAGGTAAAATATGTTTAAATGCATTCCTTGTTTTTAATGCAACGTGAGCGAGCTTTAGCATTATGAGATTCTATAGTCAACTCAACCGTGGCGCGGAAATGCACTGTAATAATTGGTTATTTTAATCGTCTAGTAAGAAATAAGCTCAATTCAAACGGATAGTGCTTGAATGACATATTGAAGTGATCAAAAGAAATCAACTGATAGAAAACTAATAGACTATCTCTATAAAGATATTGTCGAGTTGCTATTTATCGAAATAATAGAAGCGGTAGGGTTTGGAAAAATCATGAAATAAAGAAATCTATCGATTGTGAATTTCGAACATTCTATCAGATTTTGAAATCTAAGGATATAGATAGGGAGCTAACTTCTTCTCTTTCAGAGCAGCGAGTAAAAAATGAAACTTATCTACACGACCAATAAATTAAATGAGAAAGATATTATCTTACTTTTAAATAAAGATGAGGTTGTTGTTTCTTTCTGGGAGGTAAATTCATTTATTTTGGAACAATTTTTAAACGATGAAATGATAGTCTCAGATTGGGCGATCCATGATCCTAAGGGAGTGAAGGCAAGTAAAGACATCCATAGAGGCCCAATCTTAGCTACTCGAGGTGAAAACGGATTGATTCCAACTCCAGAATTTCAAAGTCATATTGAACGACTTTTGGATTACGAGTTTTAGTTTTAATAATCAGGGCATTCGTTACCGCTGATAATTTTAGTGTTCAATTATAAATGCCGGCAATTTTAAAGATCTCACATTAGCACGTTCAAATCTTCTGCTCAGGTATGTAAGTAAAAAAAGGCTTAAAACGAATCATTAAATTTCCTTTTAGTATCAGATTCCTAAGTGGGTTTTGAATTTTCTGGAAGCCCAGCTGTGTTTTGAAAGTTTCTGACCAGTTTAAGTTAATTAATTTCCTATCACCTTGTGTAGCAATGATTTTAGATTTATAACCGATTTAACCAGTATTTTAAGTCACTTTTGGTTTAAGAGATAGGCTACGATTAATCTTGGAGATGTTTCGATATTCGAAATTCCTACCAAATGCAATTTTTGAGTGAGTTAATTAATTCTGATTTGGAAAGAAGTTTAAGTGATAAGTTCTAAAATATCTTCTTGAGTAAAGGGTTTTAATAGAATTGACCTGCCCCTCTAACCGACTCCAAAACTTATAATAGACTTTCAAGCTTTTCATTCAGCTGGAGGGGCGTAGCCCCGGAGGCTGAATGAAAAATATC
>JANQLS010000008.1 GCA_028280485.1 Planctomycetota bacterium | reverse complement strand
GTTTTCGAGTTCCAACTCTTCTTTCGAATTGAAGGTCGGTACTTCAAGTGCAACTGGCCCTTTTTAGCGTTTTTATCTTCGTAACGATCCGGGCCCACTTTGTTGTACGCATTGAAGGATGGCGATTTATATTTCGACCAACCTTCTCGCCCATCGGCTTCATGATTATCGACAATAAAGGGTTTTTGGTCCTCTTGAATAAATCTTACCGCGTCAGCGGTCACGAGCTTCTTCGTGCCTTTGTTACTAATCTCGACAAAATCTTTTTCCCCAAATTTAAATGAAGCTCCCAAGTCGAAGAAGGCTTTCGTGTCTTCCGTTTGATCGACAAAGAATGCTGCGAATCCTTGAGGAAGTTTTTTGGGAGCGGAACGTAAGGCTAAGTGTGAAGCCCCTGGTGCAACGACTTCGGCTAAAACTTCCTTGGCTTGACCAGAATCGACTCTCCACTTTAAGGCAATTTCGTATTTCCCATCTTCAGGAACTTTAAGGGGAACGATAATTTGGCTCATCCCCTTCCCGAAGCCTTGATCCTCCCAACCGGTCATTCCACTTCTTGAAAACTTCTTCCAATTCCCCTGAGCTTCAACTTGAGGATCTTCAGCCTTAATCACCCATTCCTGGGATTTTTCATTTTCACCTAACTCAATTTTTCGCAAACGAAGAGCAGAGAAACTCACGTTCCCGTAGGTTCCTTCGTTATAGAGCCGAAAGGCTTGTTCTCTTTGGTTCTTTTTAAGCTTGAAGGACTTCTTTAGGACGAACCAGTCTTTGCTATTTCTCTTTTGAGATTGATCGAGGTATTCCTGGTATAAACCCAATGAACTGGGCTCGATGGGTATCCGTAGATCGTGAATGAGATTTTTCTGAGTGGAAGGATCTTCTACTGTAAGTCTCAATCCTATAATTCGGGCTCTCCCTCGAATCGAATGACTCTTCTGAACGATGTTTAATAGAAGGTCATTTGCTTTTTGAAGTTCGGCGGGAGTAGGCGATCGATAGAGGATGCTCTGAAAGAGGGACTCGATGTGAGGCTTCCACGCATCCCTTTTGGCAACAGATTCTTTTAAATCTTCAAGACTCCACGAACGGGCATCGTAAAAGGGAGCTGAACGTTCACGGTAAGCTTTTTCAAGGTAGGCCTTGGCGATCAAATCTAAAGCACTGAAGAAACTCGCTGTAGCCTTTGTAGATTCATTGAAGGACTTTTTAAAATCCGCTCCCCCGAGTAGCTGAAGGTTTTCCTGAAAGAGATGACGATTCCCCCGCATCCCATCATCCTTCGGGAAGAGAACGGAAAAGCGTCCTTGAAGCTGATAGTAAGAAAGAAAAGTGTTATCGAGTCCTTCAGGACTTTCACCCTTAAAGGGCTTGAGAAGCTCGGGCGGAAATTCTTCATCAGAGGCAACCTTAAGTTTCCCAGCCTCTTCGTTCTCCGTAACCTCTTCACTGAAACGCTTGAGAACTTGAATTTGTTTTTTATCCCAAGCCGGTTGGGGCTTCGGGGGCATCCGTTTTCTACGACTTTTAGTGGCGACTCTTCTGATGAGAGCGTCGGGATTTTCAGGATCGAAATACCCTTCAGTTAGTAGAAACCGAAAATTTTCTTTGGGATCTTGGTAATAGTGAAGCTGAGTTTGTTTGTTCTCCGGGTTGTGGCAACCCACACAACTGTCCTTCCCAGTTCCCTTCAAAAGAAGTGGCCAAATTTGGCTTTCGAACCGCGCTTGAAAGACCTTCTGACTGTTGACAGAAGATGGACTCGAAGAGGAATCTTCCCCGAGAAGAATGTAGGGCGCTGAGAAGAAGAAAAGCCCGACTAGCAAGCTTCTTCTCATCCAGCTCCGTGGAACTTGTTGAGTGTAGATATACAATGAGCGCATCGATAATAAAGAGAACCCGCGAAAACCGAAGCTCGCCCCTCAATGGAATTACACAGTTCCACGTAAGCTACGAAAGCTTCGTAAAGCCTGGTGGGGTCAAGACATCAATAAGCTAAGTTACGATTATCCCCTTCGGGCAGCAGAGATTCCAGGGATAAACGGGGAGTTCGCTAGGTAGGAATTGCGAACGGTGGGATCGCCCGAAGTCAAATTTCCAGCTTTTTCAAAGATCACCCTCCAGGGAAGCCCGAAGCTTTAGCGAGGGATCAAAGTCAACATTCAGTTTTGGCCTCCTTATTTTGATCCCTCGCTAAAGTTTCGGGCTACCCTGGAGAGATACCTATGCCACTACAATATAGGTACTTACGACCGGCCCACATGCAGGGCGACGCTGAAAAAGCTGATGATTTCGGAGCGGGCGACCGACCGACTGGCGTGATCGATGTTGAGGGGTTGAAGTCGCACGGAGGCATCGGTTTCAAAGAAGATCTTTCTGAATACGAGGGTATCGTCTTTGAGCCTCAGCAAGGCCAAGTCTCGACTTCGGGGGATGGTCGCAGGAGTAAAAACGATGATGTCCCCTTCACGAAATGAAGGACCGGAACTGGCTTCCATCGCATCTCCCGCGACGGTGATGGCGAAAGCTTCTGAATCCTGAAAGCCCGGTACGACCAGAAAATCTTCGGGCTCTTTAACGGGATGCCCTTTTTGATCGAAAAGGAAAGGTTGAGATTCAGAGAGAAACCCTAAGAGTGGAATGGATCTTTGACGATCATTATCACCTCCCGAATCTGTTCCGCGATGAGCTTCAGCTAAGGCTTGGTCGAGACGGGCGACCTGGGACTCTAAAGCCTTCAGCATCTCTTGCTGAGCCTCCACGAAAAAATTAGGGGTGACTTTTAGTGCTTTGACAAGCTTATTCGCGAGCTCTGGTTCTAACGCGTGCTTTCCTTCTTCAAAGGCAGCCATGTAGGCTTTCGTACGTCCCACTTTTTGGGCTAACTCATCGACACTTAGGTGACGCTTACGGCGCTCACTTCGAACGAGCTTTCCGATTTGGTCAAACCTTAGAGTCGGTTGAATCGTAGAGGAAGCTGGATTGGCTTCAGTAGGAGCTTCGGCTGAATGAATATCTCTAAAGAAAAAACTGGGATCGACTCCGAGAGCTTCAGAGATTTTATGAAGAATGGTGGTATCGATTCGCCGTTGACCTTTTTCTAAGCGTGACATCTGAGATTGAGATAAGCCGACCTTAGCCGCAAGGTCTTTCGAAGAAAGCTTGAGCCGCTCCCTAAGAACTTTTATCTCTAATCCAATATCCAAAGCTTCAGTCATTAGACGATTTAAACCATGTAGGGACTCTGTAGCCGAATTTGTAAAAATTTGGCGGGTTACGATGTCGAGTCAAACTATTACAAGTTCGGCTACGAAAGGAATTGCAAAACGCGCAACTCCAGCTGAATAAATCTTACCTTTTCAGCAATTTCTTTCAACTTTTGCAATGATTAAGGATTACCGGCACTTGGCTGGCTCCCCAACTCCTTCAGTAGTTCCTCCGGGGGGAATTGCAGGATGATGAAGAGGAGTAGCAGAGAAAAGGCATTGAAATACATGTGAAGAAGAATCGCATCGTAGAGAGAGCCACGGCGTTCATAGAGTCGAGCCAATATATAGCCCAAGACAAATATAGGTAACAGCGCTGCCCAGTTCAGGTGAATCGCAGCAAAAATGGAGGCTGAAACGGTTGGGGCAACCCACGACGAGCCCAGTTGCTTCACTAAATAACCGTGGATGATTCCCCGAAAAATAAACTCTTCGATGACAGGTGCAACGAAAACCGCAATTAAAATGAGACTCAGTATGCCCACGACGTCACCCGATTGAACGGTCTGCATGAACATTTGAACAGGAGCCTGATTCTCAGCACTCAAACCGATGGATTCGATCGCGTATCCCCACACAGCTTTAAGAAAAAAACAGGGAGGAATAAATGCGAGCATCAAAAGAAGGATACCAAAACAGGATTTAATATTGGGAACCTTCCACAAGCCGATGGAATACATCGGGCTTCTCGAAGAACTCCCAACGATCCAAAAAATAAATAAGAGGTTCAATATCGCTGAGAACCCGTGAACCAATACGCCTAATGCCAAGGAGTTGAATCCAATTTGCGGAATCCATCCCAAAGAAGCAAAATGGTGATACAGTTCGTAGGAAACTAAATTTTCGCCCTTCCAATCCCAGTTGGCTGCATAGGTAAAGAGGGAATAAAATACAGAGTAAAGGATGAATTGGATCGCAATGTGAGCGACGAATACTCGAAAAACATCGTAGCCTCCCCAGCGCATGGCATCGGTGATTTGATCAAAGGTATGATCGTTTTGGCGGATTTTAAAAAACCACCACATTCCAGCGATGCCAAAGACGAGCAAGCTCGAGCAAAAAAGGGCGATGAATAAGGTTAAGAAGAGCTCCACTTCAATTTATTTTAAATTGGTGATTGTGCCCTCTAAGGGACTCGAGGCATTGGCATATAACTTCTTGGGAATTCGGCCCGCCAAATAAGCATCTCGGCCCGCGACTACCGCCAACCGCATCGCTCTCGCCATGCGAACCGGATCCTGAGCCCCAGCGATTCCCGTATTTAGGAGTACGCCTTCAGCTCCTAATTCCATCGCGATAGCTACATCGGAAGCCGTTCCTACTCCGGCATCGATGATCACGGGAGTACTCAATGATTCCAAAATGATGCGCAAGTTATTCGGATTCAAAATCCCTTGACCACTTCCGATGGGGGAACCGGCTGGCATGACGCTCGCCGCTCCTGCATCTTCCAATCGTTTAGCTAAGATCGGATCGTCTGAAGTGTAGACCAGAACGGTAAATCCTTCTTTAACCAACTGCTGAGTGGCTTCTAAGGTTGCTACGGGATCGGGTAGCAAAGTTTTTTCGTCGCCGAGCACTTCCAATTTAACTAAATCAGAAATGCCCAACTCTCTTCCCAATCGAGCCACTCGCAAAGCGTCTTCAACATTGAAGCACCCCGCAGTATTCGGCAATATGGTGAATTGATCACGGTCGATGTAGTTGAGTAAGTTTTCTTCGGGCGCGCCATCAAAATTAACTCTTCGAATGGCGACTGTAACAACTTCCGATCCAGAGACAGCAAGTGCCTCTTGCATCGTTTCAAAGTCTTTGTATTTCCCGGTACCGACGAAGAGGCGGGAATTAAATTGATGCTCACCTAAGGTGAGAACATCATCTCGTTCAACATTTTGAGCAAGATCGGTTGCTGAGCTAGCTGCATCTTTTGCGGGTGAACTTTGTGAACTCATCAGTCAACTCTTCCAATTCAATTTCATTTGTTGAGATTAACCCCCACCGACGAAGGTCACGATTTCGATCTCGTCTCCATCCTTAAGCGCATGCTCAGCATGGAGGCCACGAGGGACGATTTCTTTATTCACCTCAACGGCGATCGCTTCCTGTTTGATCTTCAATTCATGGATCAATTCAGAAACAGTTAAATCATTGCTGAAGGAACGGTCATCGCCATTAATTTTCAGGGTGATCAATCTTTAGCCTCGGATCGATAATTTGATATCTACTCGGGGTTTAGTAGACGTCCACTAAACGTCTGAGAGAGTTTTTCTCGGAACAACAGAAAGTAAGCTAAGTGAAAACGCCCAATTTAGAAAGAGAGCTGGAGCAAAGAGGCACCTATCTCTATAGCTTAATTGGGTTTAAATGGCATCCTTCTTCTGCTCGCCCACAGATCCACCAGCGATTTCCCTGGTAATAAGCAAAACGGCTTCAAAGGAATGGGGCTCAGTATATCAGTACTTCCGAGAAAATCACGGCCTAGCATTTCCCAAAACCTAAATTCGACCAGCGATTTGTCAGGAAGATTTGAGCTTTTTTTATCCTAGAGTGAATCCCCACCCCGATCTAGCCGATAAGAAAATTGGAACGGGTTTTATCACCGCTTGTGTGGCCGGTTCTCAATTGAATGGATTTCATTGAAAACCGATGAATCCTACAAACATCTGGAACCAGAAATCTTAGATTTGAGATTTAGGGAAAAGGAAATCCCCATGCGATCTTCATTACTTCAACTCTTTGCATTGAGCTCATTGCTTGGATTCATCTTAAGTGGATGTACCACCACCGAATCCCGTCGAGAAGTCATCGACTTCGGCGAAGCCAAAGGAAAAACCCGATCGATCTTAGATTCTCGGATCGAGCATTTAGAAAAGAAGGTCAAAAAATATCCTAAGCGAATCGATTACTACTTCGATCTCGCAACGATCTACTTCTCACGTGAAGATTACAGAATGGCAGCAGAATGGTTACAGCGGGGCCTGGATGTCTCCCCTACAAACCAAAAATTTCTCTACCAACTCGGCCGTACTCACTTAGCGATGGGTGAATATGAAGAGGCGGTTCGAGCTTACAAGCAAGCTCTTAAAAGTAGTCATCAAGATCGCCATACCGGAATTCATTTTGCTTTGGCGTATTCTTATTCGCTCAATCGAGATTGGAAGAATGCCGAACATCACTACAAGAAATGTTCGGAGATCAATCCTCTCGATCCCAATCCCTACTACTTCTTGGGATCGATTTCAGACATCCAAAACAAACGCAAAGAGACCATCCGCTACATGCGAGAGTACTTAGAGCTCAACGGAAAGGTCTATCGCAAAAAAGCAGTTCAAATCCTCCGACACCATGGAGTCGCCGTGGAATTGAATTCTTTGATGCAAAAGGATGCTGAGGAGCAAGGGATCGGTCCTTCAAGGTATTTAGAATCAGATAGCTTAGGACCCTTGAATCTCAAAAGTAAGCCAGAAGGTAAACCCGTTCTTAAACCGGCAACGGAACTCGAAGATAACGACAATAAACAAGAGGCTGAAGATGAAGATATTGATATTTTGAAATAAATATTCACCATCTTGATTTATTGTCTGTTAAAAGCTCCTGGATCTTTCGATTCAGGAGCTTTTTTTATGTGTCTTTCTCTCCTCGTTGAATCTGGCGAATTTCATCGAGAGAATAAAATTTTCCATGGTTCATTCCTGGGCAATCTTCTGCTTCGGCATCCCAATCGGAAGAACGTTGAAGAATATTGCGCCAAAAAGGAAACGTTCGACACTGAGAGGGACGCACCGGGTAGATACTACAACCCTCCTGATAAAAAACACAATCGCCGTTAGCTCGCTCAACCAGTGAAAACCGACCTTTAGCTTTGCGCACATACTTTCGACGAAATTCAGAGTGAGGCATTTCAAGAAAATCAGCGGTAGCCTTAATCTCTTCGGGAGTCACCCACACGTACCCCGGATCCCCCGTGCAGCAATTACCGCACTGAGTACATTCAAATTGCAAGCCTTCTCGATACCAAAGTCGGGGCATAAGAGTGAACTCCAGGAAGTTTCGATAGATCCCTCGCTAAAGCTTCGGGCTTGGAGGGCGTAAATCATTTGTTAGACAATACTGTTTGTAAACGAAGATTGCCTTATTCATCAATAAACCATAATTGAAATTGCCGACCTTCCAAGCCCGAATCTTTAGGAGTGTGTAAGCCGAAGGCTTACTTACATGATGAAGCGTAGCGACCATTGTTTCTGAGCGAGGGATAAAGGAAACTCTAACTAGCTATAATTCCCTTTTCAACCCCGGCTCGAAGGTCGAGCCTACTACTATCGACTACTATCTTCCCATCCGAGACAATGAGAGTATAATCACCGCTTGAGTAGTGAAAAATCTTAACCCTAAAAATTTCATCTCCCACGACAGTAGGTAGTGAATGCGATTCCAATACGTTTTTGGACTGTCTTGTCTCCTGATCAGTTTGAACGGTTGCGCCGAACGACTCCTCCAGATTCGCAGTGATCCCCCCGGTGCCACGGTCGTCATCAACGGGGAAACCATTTTAGTTGAGCGGGAAGGTCAGCTCGAACCCGCGAAGACTCCTGTAGATATTCCGTTTGATCACTACAGTCGATTTGAAATCACTCTGAGACATCCCGAGGCACTCTCATCTTTTAAAACGATCGACCTCGAAGCTCCGTGGACGAGTTATCCCCCTATCGATCTCTTCGCCGAACTTCTCTTTCCCTGGTGGGTTTCCGAACGACACGAAATTCAATTTCAGCTAGACCCCATTCCCGAGCCCGACGATCAAGACGACGATAAAATCTTAGCTCGGATGCGAGATCTCCAAGAACGCATTCAAAATGGGACCTCCCAAGACGATCAACCCTAGTTCTCAATAGTGGGGTGAACTCTATTGGAGTGAGCTCAATTTCTCCAGGATCTCTCATGACCTCGATTCGCTTCAGCAATCAACCTCGATCGAAACAAGATTTTAAAAATAAACGAGTCGTCGTCTTCGGCTTAGGGCTGTTTGGCGGTGGAGTGGGTCTCACTCAATTTTTATGCGATCAGGGAGCTAATGTTCTCGTCACCGATTTAAGAGACGAAAAAGCCCTCTCCAGTTCCATCGAAGCCTTGAAAGGTTATTCCATCGAATGGGTTCTCGGTGAACACCGAGAAAATGATCTATTCTCTGCCGATATCATCTTCGTGAATCCTGCGGTTCCCCGGACTCTTCCCCTTCTTTTAGAAGCTCAAGATAGAAACGTGGAACTGGAAACCGAGATGAATCTCTTTTTCAAATTAGCGCCCGGAAAGATTGCCGCGATCACCGGATCAAACGGAAAAACAACGACCACCAGTCTCGCGCATGCGATGGTCAAGGCTCACGCGCCGAACACGCGTCTTGGCGGGAACATGGGAATCAGCTTGCTCAATGACCTTGAAATGATGACAGAGAATGATTGGTCGATCCTCGAACTCTCCAGTTTTCAATTGGAGGACTTAGCTTCGATCGATCGTCGACCCGATGTCTCACTGGTTACGAATTTAAGTCCCAATCATCTCAACCGTCACGGGACTTACGAAGCCTATAAAAACGCCAAAAAGGTGATCATTGAATCTCAAACGGGCTCCCATCCGGGAATCGCCATCTTGAATGCCGATGACGAGGAAACTCGCGAATGGTCCAATCAAACCGATCGAGAACTTTATTATTATGGAGAAGACTGTATTCCGAATTCCGATTTAGCCGGAGTCTTCGCCCTCGGTCAAAACGCTTTGAAACGGTTTCATTCTCAAAAAACTGAAGATCTCTTTAATCAATCAGATTTAACTCTGATGGGGAGATTCAACTTTCTCAATGCCTGTGGAGCCGCCTGTTTGGCTTCCTGCGTTGGAGTTCCATCGGAAGCGATTCAATCCGGAACGAGAAATTTTAGGGCGATCGAACATCGCTTGGAATTTGTTCGCGAATTCGGCCAAGTCCGATTTTATAACGATTCCATCGCGACCACTCCCGAATCGACGATCAAAGCCATCGATGCTCTCGGTCCAGAAGTCATCTTGATCGTAGGTGGGTCCGACAAAGGATCGAGCTTTAAAGACTTGGCCGCTCAAATCACCGATTCGACTCGGGCGACGATCCTCATCGGGGAAACGGCGGGAGATATATTGAAAGAGATTCGAACGTTCTCTGAAGACTATCCGGTTCAACAAGCTCAAGACTTACAAATGGCCGTCGACCTTGCCCAAGAGATGGCGCGGCCCGGAGATCGGATCGCATTGAGTCCTGCCTGTGCGAGCCTAGATATGTTTACCCACTTTGAAGAACGCGGTCTCCGATTTAAGACCATCGTTCATGGACTCGAAGAAAAAGTGTCCTAATCGAGTACAAGGTATTCGTAAACCGATAATCTTGGATCTTGAATCACCTCTTCTCCCGATCATGAGACGAACTTGATCCCCTCCGCTCAAAAAGTCTCAGCCTGAAAGCTCGCCCCTAAAGCGGGGTAATTTAGGTACTTAAAAGCACCCCCCTAAAAACCACTCAAAATCCAAGGGCAAAAATCCCTTCCGGGCACAGAGCTTGAATATCAATCCTTCAGTACGCGAGTTTAACAATCACAACTTTCACCGAGAGGGAACACCATGAATAACGGACAAGTCTTTATCACTGGATTCAACAACTTCGATATCGTTTACGTTTGCGGAAGCCAAGAAGTCGTCTCTTGTTTTCAAGGCGAAAACAACGTTCCTATGAACACCGTTCGCGACGAAGCTGAAGCTAAAAAAGATTGATCCCGCCCCAGAGAAGAATTCGTGAAAAGAATAAGTAAAAAACTTTGGGAATGGATATCGAATACAATTTGAATTGAGCTCTTTGTTTTATTCAGAGTCAGAAGAAAAGCTGTAGTGTTCATCCAGATATCGATCCATCGCAAAGGAGGAAGTTAAAGCAAATTGTACTTTGCGATTTTCATCCTCAAGACCGAGCTTCTTTCTTACCCGGTTAGAATCTGAAGAGGCAGTCATAAAATAATCATCGGTCACTAAAACGATTCGCCTTGAATTGTAAACTAGCGGTACCCAACGCTCGCTCTGAGCGACCGCCCGAGGAAGCTTAGCCCGAATCCCCCCTGAAATATACTGCTTCTCCAAAGCGATATAGGGAACATCAAATACCTTAGCGAGACTTCGAGCCAAACGCTCATCTCGACGGGTCTCGAAAGCTTTCCAATCTTTCATTCCACCGCTCCTTCACCCGTATCTTCTAGCCATGATTTGGCATCGATAGAATGACCTAAGTCATACTTACTCAATCTTCGATATAAAGATTTACGAGTCACCCCTAGAATTTCAGCCGCCCGCGATTTATTCCCTGCGCTTAAACCTAAAGCCTTTTCAACGGCTTCACGTTCAGCTCGTTCGACGGCTTCATCTAAAGTTTCGCCACTAAACCCACCGAGGCGACCTCCCTGCCCTTTCCAAATGGCATTCGAGAATTCTTCTACCCCGATTTTTTCCACTCCCAAGGCTACGAGTTGACGCATCACATTCTCAAGCTCACGCACGTTTCCCGGCCACGAATATTTGATCAACCATTCTCGCCCCTCATCGGTGATCAAGGGGACTTCACTCTGAAATTCTTCCGCGTAGAGTAAAGAAAAGCGATCCGCTAAACCGCAAACATCTTCCAAGTGCTCTCTCAGCGGCGGAACCTTTAAACGAACTCCACAGAGTCGGTAGTAAAGATCTGCACGAAAGCGTCCTGACTCAATCTGTTGATTTAAATCGAGTCGGGTTGCAGATAACAATCGAACATCCACTTGAATTTCTTCTTTGCCCCCGATCGGACGAAATCGTCCTTCCTCCAGAAAGCGAATGAGCTTCTTCTGCATGGAGTCGCTCATATCGGTCACTTCATCGATAAATAAAGTTCCCCCGTGAGCTTGTTGGAGCATCCCGATATGTTCAGATTCCGCTCCTGTGAACGCCCCTTGAACATGCCCGAACAATTCGCTTTCGATGAGAGTCTCGGAGATCGCCCCACAATTAATTGAGAGGAAGGGTTGACCACTCTGAGAAGATTCTTCGTGAAGAGCACGAGCTAAGAGCCCCTTTCCAGTTCCGGTCTCTCCTTGAATGAGAACCGGAATTTTCGAAGTGGCTAAGCGCTGAATATTCTGAAAGAGTTCGTCGATCTTTCGAGAGCATGACCAAAAGCCATGAAAATTTTTGGGTTGTCCGGGAGCTTCGATCTTAGGCAGGACTGCTTGGGGCTCTTTACGATCTGTAGCCGACAGAGCTGGCTTGGTTTTGTTCTTCTGAGCGATCTTTTCACTGAGTTCCAGAAGAGTCAGCCAATGCTCAATCAAAGTTGCTTGATGGGCATCGAAGGTGAGATCTTTGAATCGGTGATCGAGGTAGATGACCAGGGCGGGTTGCCCTTGAAACTGAATGGTGAAGACGATGATGGAGCGCGGCTGGCGATGCCCCTCTAAGAAACTCTCACTACGATAGCGACGATCCGACTGAACCGATTTACCAATGTGGAAACCTTCTTCAGATTCTATGGCTTTCTGAAGTGCAAAATGGCTTAAACACTGGCGAGGATTCTTGACGGTTTGGCCTTCATGATTCCTGGATAATAAAACTCGTAATCCCCCGTTTTCACTGACCTTTAACAGGAATCCGCGCTCAGCTTGGAAGGTCTCTAAAAGTGCCCGTAGAGTCTCCTCAAAAATCATGCGTTCATCGGGAGAATCCGAAGCAAGATTTTTCAGCAGGTCTAAATAGTTCTGAGCAGTGAGAGGGCCATAGAGAGTCATAGATGCCCATCTTACCACAGGAATTTATTCCTCTGGCAGTTCCCCCATGAACTTCGTAGTCAAGGATGAGAAGAAGGGGCGATCGGGGTCTCGGAGCAGCTTAATCTTTTTATCCGATCCACAGACATTCACACTTTTTATGTCACCTTGATCCCGTCCGTCGACGAGCAAGCGAATCGGGCGTTTTCCGACTCCTTGCCCTTCAATTGTCAAAGTTTGGTTCAATCCTAATACCAGAGAGAACTGCAAAGAATGAAACGGAGCCGCACGGTGAGGATAAAGAGGCGTGATGACCATCGCAGGAATGTTAGGGTGCACTACGGGCCCACCTGCAGCGAGATTATACGCAGTGGAGCCTCCGGGAGTGGCGATGATGATTCCGTCTCCGGCGAAGTTGTTAAAAGGAACGTTGTCTACTCGAGCGAGAAAATGGATGCTCTGACCGCTCATTCTCTCAAGTGTGATGTCATTAAACGCTAACTTAGAAACCGTTTCGCCTTTACTGTTTTCTCCCTCCGCTTTTATCAGCGGATACTCCATGGTGTCGAACGCTTGGTTTTGAATACGCTCGGCGAGAGTGTCTAACGTGGATTTCGAGTTCATCAGAAAACCAACATTACCGAAGTTCACTCCGAAGATGGGTGTTTCTGGATAGTCGAGCTTACGGATCGATTCCATCAAGAATCCATCTCCGCCCAAAACGATGATGAGGTCCGAACTGCTCTCTGCTTTTTTACTCGCTTTGAGATGGACTTTTAATCCCTGAGCTTTCAAGGTCTCGATGAGAGACTTACTGGCTTTTTCGCACTCTTCAACTTTAGAGTTTGAAAGTATCAACACTTCTTTAAACACAGTTTTCTTTCCGTTACTGTTTTCAGTATTCCTATTTTCAGTATTTTTTTTTGGGGAACGAGAAGGAGTTTTACTGACCTTTTTAATTTTTACTTTAACTTTACTACCGGACGGAGTGGAGGCAGTCGTAGATATTCGATTCAAGTTTTTTGATCGCTGGGCGTAGAACAACCATTCTCCGATTCGATTGCGCTCTTTACCCTCTACAACTTTGTAAACTCGTTTTCCTTGAGTTTCCCCGGGGCGGTCACGATCACTTCGAAATCTTTGGTAATCGATTTCTAAAAAATTCTTTCTGTAGTCGTAACGAGAATCGCCTGAAAATTCCGCGAGAACTTCCCCCATTTCTGATTTACTCAACAAGCCTTCCTCGTTGTAGCTGACGAGGATATGCTCAACTTTAGAATTGAGAAGAAGATCTCTAAAGGCTTCTTTGACATTCCTTTGATTCTTCTTACGAGAATGAGTTCCCACACAATAATCCGATTTTAAATCATCGTAAGGTCTCAAACCCGTCTTGCCGTAGAGAAGAGCTTCATAAGAATCTAAATCTTCAATTCGGTGGTACTCTGCCAAAATTTCTAAAACATGATAATTCGCAGCGTACTGTCGATTGTTATAAGGAGGATCTAAGTAAAGGATGTCCCCTTCTAAATTTGGAATCAGCTCGTTGGCATCATCTTGAAAGGCTTTATGTTCGAGAGAGCTTTCGATGATCTCTGGGATCCTGAGCTCAAGATCGCCTGCAGTGTTAGACTGCCAGTGCTTCAAGAAAGCACCGTACGTTCCACTGATATTGGCTCTTCGGTCAGCCGCATCCAACAAGATCGACAATAAGAAATGTGTTTCTGCTCGTGTGAGTTGATCCTTTAAATGGCAATCCCGAATGAACTCACTCACCGCATCGATTTGTTCCGCGACTCCCTCCCTAAAATACATCCGTTGCTCAGGTCCGAGGGGAGAATAGTTTCTCGTGAAGAATCCTTGAGTGGGCTTCAGATGGGATTGTAAAAAGTACAAAACCAACCTGAGGGGAAGGTCTGGGGGAGAAATCTCGGTTTTAGGTTTCGACCCTTTCGAGAGACTATCGATCCAAACGGTTAAACTTTTCCTCTGGATCAGTCTTTCGGTTTGAAGAAAGCCATCGATGAACTTCTGAGAAGTAAATACCTTTTTCTCTCGTTGGAACAAGCCCAAAAACAGAGGAGCTTTCGACACTTCTAGGCTGGCTACTGCTTGGGTGAAGCAGGACGACAACAAATCGTTGGCGTAAACTTGGAAACCGTTCTTCTTAAAGTGTCGCGCGACACTCGCGGAGCCCGTAAATACATCGATAAAGACTCCTTCTCGCACCCCTTTATTGAATAAAAAAGATTGGATGTCCGTGAGAAGCTTGGTCTTGTTACCTAAGAACCTCATAAACGAAAATTAGCTTTCATCATTTAGAAATAAAACTGGGTGAAGCTTCGAATTGAACCCGATTCACTTGGGTCGAGGCAAGGAAATTGTGAAGTTCTGAGTGGCGTCTGAAACGAATAGATCTTTGAAGAGAATTTACCTTCAACCTCATACTCCTCCCCAAAGAATTAACTCTTAAGCATCGAACACACCTCCAAAGGCATTTCGTAAGCGGTTCAATCGAAACAACTTACAAAATAATCCTAAATTAAAGTTATCTCTCCTCACCTAACAACATGGCTCCCTTATCAGGCGGAAGCCACTCCGATGGCTTCAGGGTTAACTCAGGTTAAAAGACAAAACGTTAGGTTAGAACCATGAAATCTTATTTCACAACTCTCTCACTCAAATGGATCCTTTTTATCGCAATTCTTTCATCAACCCTGGGTGTGGGCTCAGTACAAGCTACCCATTTCAATCGGGGTGACCTCGACAGCAACGGAAAAGTTGAACTCACCGATGCAATACTGACCCTCGAATATTCTTTACTCGGCGTTTACTTCCCCACTTGTATCAGCTCTGGAGATGCCAACGACGACGGCAAGGTCGATATCTCAGATACGATCTATCTCCTCAGTTATATCTTCAGAGGTACGGCGGAGCCTCCCGCACCGTTTAGAAGTTGTGAGCCGGATCCTACTCCCGATCAACTGTCGTGCGAATCTTACGAATCTTGCCCTCAGGTCAGTCCGACAATCACCATCCTCGGAAGGCTATTATTTGATCGAAGCCCTGAGACGGCCTGCGATTTTCGGGATCCCGACAGTGATTGCGACGGATTAAGTGATGGAGTTGTCCTCGTCAATGACCGGCCCGTCATTACCGAATCGGATGGAACTTTCATCGTCACGATTCCCCGAGGGGAAACTCGAGGCGGAGATCATGATAAATGGATCGTCATCGAAAGTATGTCGAGCCCAATTTTTAGAAACTCAACAAACTCAACCACAGTTGAAATCTACGATGAATTTGAGCTCTACCCAGTTGAATTAGTAGTAACACCTAATGGGTTCGAATCGACCAAACTCGTGAGGGAAGGTCGTGACTTTCGCATTTATCAAATTGATAAAGACAACGGACTTTCTGCCAGCATTACTGTTCGAGGATCCAACGAAAACCCTCTCTTTGAACCAGCAACAACGGTTCATACCAACGCAATCTACCAAGGACTCAGTTCTCCCGGTACACCGGGTCAAGGAACCTCTGCCACCCTCGAAGAACCATCAGAAGCGAATAATTTTTCCGGAGTAGGAGATCACGACAGCGTATCAAAAATTGAAGTTTATATCTTTGACGAGAATACAGGCTTACCCATTCCAAATAGTGATGCTGAAGTTGATATCACCCTTTTCACCCCAACTAAAAATCTGAATGACTACCAGGATGGCGAAGTTCTTTCCATGTTTCACTTTGATCCTGAAAACAATCTTTGGGTTGAAAAAGGTGAAGCGTCTATAACGATCAACGAAGAAGGAATTGAAGCAAGAACAACGGTTAATGAATTAGGTTGGTGGAGCCTTGGTCGCAGAATTGAGTCGACCTGCAACTGCGGAGGAATTGAATTTGAAGACGACTGGAGTACTCCCGTTCTCTTGGGCACTGAAGGTATTACTTATAGCGGATTTAATGAATCGAGAATTAGTGGAAGGGGCTCTCGCAACATCATTCGAGTAAGAACTCGATCCAACACGAACGATACTGCTTACCTCACCGCTCGCTTTGGAAATACCGAACGCTTCTATTTAATGAATGCCGGGAACGGTGTTTTAGAACTCACACGCAATAAAGAAGAAGCGATCATCATCAACAGTCAATCACGGGAAGTGTGTCGAGGGGAAAGCAATATCGAATGTGGACCACCACGATCTCTTTCGACTAAGAAGATCGATGCTTCAAGCCCCGTCCTCTACCAAGGAATTGCCTCTTCTGGTGGCTCTGGCGACGATCCGATTGAACTCGAAGGCTATCACCTTCTTCGATCGGGAGAGGTCGTTGGAGTGAATTGGTCTTCTGAAGACGGAACTTTTTCAGATCCTAATTCCAGAATGACGACCTTCACCCCTCGAACCTTTCTCGAGGGAGATGGTGAAGTCGAGATCACCTACACTATCTCTACTCCAGCTCAAGGAGACTTCAACTCTTCAAGAAGCAACCGAAGTCAGGGATAGGATGTCATAAAACTCATTTCCTTTCATGAACTCAACAAGTTCTGCGATAAACAAAAAAAAGCCTCGAGTATTCACTCGAGGCTTTTTCATATCGTAAGGAGGAATTTTTATTTTTTATTACCAGTGAAGATAAACCAAAACACTGTGATAAATCATGAGTGAAAGGTAACTGATCAACACGAAGGAAATGGCTAACTTAGCTAAACGGAAATGTTGGTGCATTGCTAAGAGAATCGTACCGACTGCAGTGAGCCCCATCTTCATGTTGATAAACACGAGAGGACTCTGGCCGATCGCCCAGCGCATGGTGGGAACGACTTCTTCACCGCCGTGTTGGATGTGAATGAGAGTCAATGCGGCATCAAACCCTGAGAGTACAACGATCGCTAATACCCAAAGGCTCGCAAAAGGAGTGAGTTGATCGTAGTAGCTATTCGCCGTTTCTTCTTTTCGGCGTGCTGCTCGTCTTCGCCCAGGAGTAAAGATATTCATGAGCGTGAAACGGGTGGGTTGTCGACGACGGTCTGTAAAGTAACGTCGTTCACCAGTAGCTGTCGTGTATGAGATTGTATTTTGTGTATCCATCATGCTCCTACAAAGTGCAAGGTCTGGGCCCAGGGTCGACAGGGGACCTAACTCTTTATTTTTTAAGGTGATGGATAATCTTGGAAGGATTTTTAGTGCCCACGTGTTAGACAAATGGGCAAAAATAGGCCGACATCTCAGTTGTCGATCCGGGCGACACAGAATGCAGAAGTATCTCCAAGCTCAGGGCCTAACTCAGCCGGCACAACGGATAAGCCTTCGTAAAGCTCAGGCCAGAGTAAGGCTTGGAGTCGATCTTTGAGAGGATCAAATATCAGATCCCCCGCCCCGACAGCGATCGTTCCTAAAATCACCCTATCGATATCCAACATGAAAACGAGATTGGCGATACCCTGGGCGAGATAATGAGCGACATCCTTTAAAAGGTCGACAGCGCGTTGGCTTCCCGATTGGGCTTCCTCTACTAATTGTTTTGCCGTTTGAGGCCAAGTAGGATCCTGTTCACGCAACTCGTTGAGTTGTCGCTCAATTCCTTGACCGCTGGCATATGCTTCTAAACAACCTCTTTTTCCACAACCACAGGGCGCACCATCGGGAACAATAATCTGGTGCCCAATCTCTCCCGCTAAATTTCGTGCGCCTCGATAAAGGTCGCCATCCAGAATCAAACCCGCTCCAATCCCCGTTGAAAACGTTAAAAATGCGAGGTGGTTGGATTCTTTACCCGCACCAAACTGCCATTCCGCAAGCGTACAAGCATTGGCATCGTTTTCGATTTTTACGGGGACGGTCAAAGCCTCTTCTAATACTTTGACGATGGGAGCATTTTGCCACCCCTTACTATTGGGGACGTCGATCAATCTACCGTGAGTTAAATCGACGGGTCCCCCTGCACTCACGCCCACGCACTGTATTTCCTGACCTTGACTGTAGGTCTTTGAGATTTGAATAATCTCAGAGAGGTTAGGTTGCCACCCTCCCTCTAAGGTCAAGAAACGTTGTTCCTTCAACTTCTTTCCAAAGGACGTCCAAAGACTCACTGAAATCTTTGTGCTACCGAGATCGACTCCTAAAATATGAGCTTGAGTCATGACGAGATAATGGATTGAGGATAAATTTCAAATCGGGATCTCGTCTGTAGGGGCTGGTCTTGAACCAGCCCTTTTCGCGGGCAAAAGTTAAAGCTCCTAAATCTTTCACCCTTACTCGGGAAACGGGCTCCCACAAGGGACGCCCCTACAGATGAATATCCGATTTTATAATACTGGTATTAGCGGTAGTGCTACGGTTAATCCTGCATCTCAGTCTCAATTAATCTTTAGGACTGATCAAGTTCAAACATTCCCTACTCCCTCAGAGAAAAGATCTTTCCCTTCTCTTTCTTAAACTCAGGATTTCGTGTCAATGCGATATACACCTGATTGTAAGTGGAGCGCCCTCTCTTCTCTGGGTATTTCTTTTCGATGAGACGTTTGATCTCAGCGGCGGTGAGTCCCTTTTTTCGACCCTTTAAAATACTGATACAAACTTCACGCATCGAAGGACCAAACCGTTTCTTTCGTTTAACTATGGTCACTTCATCCAGGAGGAAATCAATTTCCTCTTGGAGGCTATCCGCTTCTTGAAGTAGACGAGCTCTCTTCTCTCGTAACTCAATAATGCGATCCTCGTTTTCCTTGAATGCGACAAGTCGACGAAGATCCGCTAAAGGTAAGTTCTGTAAGAACTCCATGGCTTTTGACATCTCGGACTCCCTCCCTAAAAGATGCCGAACTGGATGAATACATAGAAGCCTCATTCAACGTTGGCCCTCCCTGGCCCCAAATCCGGGGAGCAATCGAATGCCCTATCTAAATCAGGTCATCCTGAGTCCAGATAAAGCTTTATCGCTGCCCATCGGGATTTATTACAAAGGCTTCTCCAAATTGCCCTCTTTTCCTACCTAAATATTCAACCCTAAATGAAATAAACGCTTACGTGAGGAGCCCCCTCCAAATGGAGATAATAGACATTTCTCAAGTTGGGGTAAATTTTTTTTCCCCCCCTTTTTTGTAACAATTTAGAGAGGGCTCTCCACTAAGTATCGTGAATGCAGAATGAGCCGGCTTATATTTAACGATTTCTTAACCTGAGATCTAAAAATGCCTCAATTCGTGGCATCTTTTAGAGATAAACAATCCTTTCTCGAGCTTGTCAACTATCCCTCGATATTGTGTTCCGGCAACGAAGGAAATCTGGGCTCAACGGTTCAGATCCCTCATAGGGAGATCACCACCAAGCTCGGGATCTAACTGGAGATTACAAAAAATGCTTAAAAGTTCGCGCTTTCTGTCATTAAGCTTGGCTACAGCCGGTTTAATCGCCATGGTCGCTCTAAGCGTCTCACCCGAATCTACGACCTTAGCTCACGGGAATCCAAATGCAGATAGCTTCGGTCCACCTGATTGGGTGGTAGAAGCCTGGGAGACTGGAGAAGATCCCGTTGTTCCTGAAGATGGTCCTCCTGAATGGATCATCGAATCCTGGAAATCAGGAGACCGACAAACAGGGTTGCGTTCAGGTCCCCCACCTTGGGTTCGGGGAGCTCACGCTAAAGCCCAAGAACGAGGATTAGCTGGTCCACCTGCCTGGGTGGTCGAGGCCTGGGAAAATGGCGAAGGTCAGACCCTGGGCGGTCCGCCCGAGTGGGTTTTGGAAGCCCTTGAGGATTAACCCAATCCTAAAAGCTTAAGAAAGTTCTTAACTAGCCCAGAGCGTAAGTGGCAGGCTCGACCTTCGAGCCGTGCGAAGCAAAACCGTAGTTCTAAGTCGTATAAACTTAATTAAAGGAACTTGCTTCTCCGAAGGGAAGAACCCCTCGCTAGCGCTTCGGGCTAGTTAAGTTGATTAACTGAGAAACTATGAACCCCTGAGCCTATTTCTTTATTGGAGTTGAAACTACCCAACGAATGAAAACCTATTCGGAGAGATTCCCACTTCCAATCTTTGAAAGACTATATCTCAAGCTGAACATCCTCAACTGTTCAACCGAGTCTCAAGTTTCAGATGACTCAGACGATCTTAGACTCATCCAAGAGATTCAAGTCGGGAATCGAGATGCGTTTTCTCTCATCGTTCAAAAGTATCAATCCACCATCGCGTTTCAGATGTGGAAGTTTTCGAAAAACTCTCTAGAAACTGAAGAACTCGTTCACGATGTCTTTGTAGAAGCGTATCTCAGCCTTAAAAATTTTCGATCCCAGTCTCCGTTTCTCCACTGGCTACGAAAAATTGCGGTGCGGGTAGGGTATAAGCATTTGAAGAGCCTCAACCGCAATCAAGTTCAAAAAGAAAAGCTCACCGAGCATTTTAAAAACAAGCCCTTCAATTCTGATCGTGTGGATGACGTTGAAGCTTCTGATCTGCTCAAGAAATGTCTGGCTTTATTGCCCCCGAAAGATCGACTCGTGTTAACCCTGATCTACTGGGAAAATTGCAATATAAAAGAAGCCGCCGAATTGACGGGTTGGTCTCAAATTCTGGTACGGGTCCAGGCATCGAGAGCACGGAAAAAATTGAGCCACCTGTTGAAGGCTCAAGAAGAAAATCAAAGGGATTCGTGATGGAAGATTTCCTAAAAAAGCTAGCTCAGAAGAGTCAGGCCCCTGACTTGGAACACATCGATGTCCGGGATCGAGTTTTAAATACGATTCGACATCAAGAAATGTCGACGGCTCCCTCTTCCCGCTTTGACTTCACGAGTACTTGGTGGTTTGCATTAGGAACGTGCGTCGCAGCCGGATTCATCGCTTTGCTTGGATTTTCTCAATGGTTGGAGTCGTTTGACCCCTGGATCAGTTACTTACTACTTTGAAGGCGAATGAAAGATTCCCCTCTCCCTTCCTCTAAGGAAAATCTATGAACGAGCCCCTTCAAACCTCAGCTCTAGGTCAACCTTCAAGCATGAAGAAAACAAAGCCTCGATGGGTTCAGATTCTCTTACTCTTGGTCATTTTTGCTAGTGGTGGGGTGATCGGCTCGATTCTTACGGCGAGGGCCATCGTCTCTCGTATCCACACCTTCAGAAGCAATCCTTCAGCTCTCCCAGACCAAATCGTTCCTCGCTTAAGCCTTCAACTGGGCTTAACTGATTCACAAACTGAAAAAGTCGATAGCTTATTCCGAACCACCCACCGAAACATTTTAAACATTCACAAAAACAAGGCAGACGAGATTCATAAAGAATTTGAATCGATGCGATTAGAGATTTCGAAACTCCTAAATGAAAAACAAAAACCGCGGTGGGATATGTGGTCGACGAGAATCAAGGAGAGGGTTCTGCCGCCGCTTTAATCAATATCCCCCAAAACCTCTTTCAACAACGCGTCATCCATTGTAATCAGATGTTTCTTCTCGGGGAACGATCCATCCTTAACTTCGCTTGCGTATTCGCTAAAGGCTTGAATCCGTTCTTGCTGTAAGCGCGCGTACTCTTGAGTAAAGTTTCGATAGGCTTTGGAGTGACGAGGAATCCAGTCACCGTAATCCATTAAAATATCATCTGAAAATAAGTACTGAGTATCACAACCTGCTCCCGCCCCCAGTGACATCAAAAGCATCGAAGTTCGTTTACAAAGTTCAGTGGCCAGATTTTCAGGTACAACTTCGATTTCTGCGGCGTAAGCTCCAGCACTTTCCAAGCTCTTCATATCTTGATAAAGCTTTTTCGCTTCGTCGACCGTCTTTCCGATCGCCCGGTAATTCGTCCAAGCAGCATGACGAGGGACTAAACCGATATGCCCCACCACGGGAATACCTTCACGAGCCATCGCTTCGATGATGAAATTACTCGCTGAACAATAAACTGAGCTTGCACCTTGTTCTAAAGCTTGAAAACCCACTCGGATGGCTTCTTCTTGAGTGGCTAAGCCATGCGGGGTAGAACCCGAAATAAAACTCTTAGGTGCAGCTTGAACGACGGAAGGTAATCTCGCCTGCGCTTCTGGCGTATCGTAACTTGTACAGATGATATCGATATCAGCCGCTTCTGCTGCCCGCGCTTCATCAGCGGACTTCACATGGATCTGCGTCAAGCAACGCTTTCCCTTGAGTTGTTGGAGGTCGTAGACGGAGTATTTTATTTGGGAGTGCATGGAGGGAGGTCCTTTAATATGGAAATCGCAATTATAGAATGGAGAAATCTTGGCAGAATAGTTTCAAGATCAGTTCAATTTTTAACTTAATTATTAAAGCACGTTTTACATTGTATTCGAACCAGGAATAGTGACGCCCTTACAGGGCTTGGTTCGTTATTGAAGTTGACCCAGGGCGACGCTTCGCTCTGCCCTGGGCTATGAAGTTGCGGGCTTACAGCCCTCGGTGGAATTCAACTAACCAACTTCAACTGCCTCTACCACCAGGGAAGCCCGAAGCTTTAGCGAGGGATGGGAGTCGATACAACTTAACAGCGCGCACCATCCTTAGAAATCACGCGAGCGGGGAAAGGAACATTTCAAGCCCGAAGCGTAAGCGAGGGATAAAAATCAATTGAGTTGAGAAGCACATGACCATCTTAGGCGTGGCGCGAGCAGGGAAATGAACAAATCACTACGACTCGGTTATTCAAGTTTAACCCGCAGATTTAAACGAAATCGCTTCGTACGGCTCGAAGGTCGAGCCTACCACTATCTTGCTTCAGGGAGTGCGTGAGGCGCAGCCGAACTTGCACGATGGAGCGGCATGGAGCGAGCAAACAGCTTGCGACCATCATTACTGTGCCGCGACCATCAGACAAAGAGAAACCCCCTTAGAGCCTGACGGCTCTAAGGGGGTTTTGTATGGTGGGCGATACTGGACTTGAACCAGTGACCCCTAGCTTGTCGAGCTAGTGCTCTAGCCAACTGAGCTAATCGCCCATAATTTCATTTATAGTAACCACTTAGGGTGGAGGTCCAAGGAAAGCCGAAACTGCTGATCCAACCCAGCACCTTCGAATCGTCTCCGATTTCAGATCTTCAGATGAATGGCGATTCAAACTGTTGATCCAAAAAGGTTGGAGGCGAAATTCCCAGAGACTCCTCCGCAAGTGGAGGCGCTATTTTACCCAGGCGAAATTGGGATGCAAGCCCCTAGGTGAATTCCATCGAGGATTCCACGAAGCTCGGTATCGCCCTGTAGGGGCTGGGCTTGTCCCTGCCCTCTTCCTTGGAGGGAAACAAATCCTTTGGAATGAGAAATTTTAGGGAAAGGGCACCTACAAGGGGGCTCTCAATCGAGCTTTCGCGTCAGAACAAAAACGTCCCCACAAAATGGAACTCGCTATCTCCATCGTCGACATCCTGGTTGTCGAGATCTTTGAGCGCGAAGCCCCAATCTGCACGCAGAGTCAGGTAGTGCTTAAACTGAAATTCGACTCCGAGTCCTCCTCCAAAAAGAGTGGAATGCTTCTCGAAGGTTGGAAGTCGCTCACTTTGGATCAATCGGGCTGCGTCGAGAAAGGCAACTAAGATGAGATCCCAATCGGCTCTTCCGTAATGTTGTTGAGGGGAGAACCTGAAGGGCTTACCAAACAGTAAGGTCTGTTGGGGGTCGGTCTGCACTTCGAACGATCGCGGTAAATGGAATCGGTATTCCATATTCGCAATAAAAAGAGTGTCTCCCGCAACAATTGACTCGGGGTAACCTCGAACCGAGTGTAAACCTCCACTGACTCCCTGAGCTTGTGGAATCAGTCGCTTGTTGAAGGCGTACTGCCCTCTAAAGCTTAAAACCAGTTCATGGGCTAAACTCGACCACGAAGGATCGCTCACATCTTCCCAAGCATCGCGATTAAAAATGGGCTCCAGGAAGAAACTCCAGCCAAAGTTCCAACTCAAAATTTGGTAACTGACATCGGGATTCAAACGGCCTAATCGATCTAAATCAAACTGCTCTGTATCCGCGAGGTCGGCAAGGTTCCATTCCAAGGCAAGGTCACCTCGCAGACTGGAGAGATCGGTCAAACGCTCCAACCTCACACCCATCTTGGGTAAGAGTAAATCATCTTCACCCTGAACATTGACGACTTCATTATCGATCTCGATGTGCTTCCAGCGAAGATTGCTATACGCGTCGATGAACAATTGTCGATGTTGATAAAGGTTCATCGAGAACTCACCGAAAGCTTCATAACCTTCACCCTTAAAGTCTTCATTGACGATGCCTACATCGGATGCCGTGAATTCACTCCAATTCCCTCCTAAACGAAGCCGGTAGTGACCCAGCCTATCTAAGGGGAAACTGTAAGACCCCAAAACAGCGTGAACAGAATCGAATCCAGCGGTGACGTAGTCTAGGTTGAAGATATCATCTCGACCGGTGAGTTGATGGTGAACGTAACCTAAGTGTTCTCTCCACTCATCCGTTTGCTCTGTACCTGTATTCGATACAGACAAATAAGCGAGCCAAGGTTTAGCTTCGTTCATGATGTAGTCTAAGGAAACTTCCCCGCTTTGCCCGTACCGAGAAAGAGCAACATCCACCCTTCTTCCCGGGTGTCGACTCAACCAAAAAACGTAGTTGTCGAGTAGGTCTCTTTGGATCAAATCATCGGCCTGATCATCATCTCCCTCAGAGACACTCAAGGGGGAGTTTTCCAAAACAAAAGCATGCCCGGGGTGATTAACTCGCTCTTCTTCGGGGATGCGATCTCCCTGGGCGAGGGTTCGAATTTGCTTGACTCGAGCCGTCCATATCAAAAATCGAAGTCTTCCCTTTCCATCTTTCCTCAAATCCTTTCCGGTACGAGGATTGATGTCTTGAGGATGGGGAGCCACAAAGACGCCCACTAAACCCAATTTTTTGAGCCCCTTTACACTCGCGCGAGCGATGAGATCCAAGGCACTCGCATGAAATTCTTTATTGAGCTTAGATTGGAAGGGTTGAAGGGAAACCGATTCTAATTCTTCCCTCGGAGCCACGAAACGACCGCTTAAGTCTCCTAAAGTGATCGACAAGTCTCTTACCGAATCGAGGGGTGGATGATCAGAATGGGCTTGGGCGTAGTCTAAGGAGAAGAACTCCACCTGGTACTTAGGTCCATCGATAAGATTCGGGGTGAGTTTTTTGGATTCCGTGTCCTGATTTACAGATTTACTGGGAATTCGCTTGGCCGGCTCTACGGGTTCAGCCTGATCTTGGGCCCAGCCCACCGAGAAGATCCCGTTTGAGAGGAATAGCCATACCATCACCCTAAGCGCCTTCTTCGAGGCTAAAAACGGTTTGATAAAACCGTAGGATGGTGGGTGATGAGGCTTCACGTTGGTCCCTCTCTCTCGGGTCTAGGTCACTTTATGCGAATGAGATCGATACCTGGATGGGCCGGTAATTTTTGAAAAAACCGTCCCCCAGCGACCTAAATATCGACCTAACCTCGCAGCCTCTTTTAAGATTTCTGGGCTATCCTCCCCAGGAAGCAAGAGTTCCGCAATTCAGAGGGAAAAAATGGAAGAAAGTTCCCAAAATCCACTTCAAACAGCGAGTAGCCATCTTGAAACTGATCTCGTATAATCCTGAGCTTCTCAGGTTCGACTCGAATGTGGGCAGACCCTGAGTTGAAGCCCTTTCGATCACTCCACGCACCCGACCTAATTGAATTCCGTTAGGTAATGGAAGTCAGAGTGATCGACGAAATTCCGAAAACATCTAAAGAAGCTTTTCTTTAAATTCTAACAAGTCCAACAGGAGCCTCTCATGGCAAGCGCCGAAGCCGCCACCGGTGGGAAACTGGTTTTAAAACTTCATAACTATCGCAAGCAATGGAAAGGAAGAAGTGGAGTCACTCATGAGGACCTCACTTACGAATTCCTTTTTTCAGTTTCCTCCTCCAGCGGGCAAAAACTTGAAAGCTTCTGGACCGAAGTTCAGCTCAAGGATGCCCTCAGGAATCGAGAAGGTTGGAAAAACCTCAGTGAAATCGACACGATCAAAGCTCTCTACGCCTTCGCAGTTGAATGCATCAGCAAAGGTGGAGGTCGAGCCATGCGTCACCTCGTGCTCAACTGGGTAGCCGGAACTCCTTACGCGGAATCACCCTGTTGGGATCTCTTCAAAATCAATATCGACTCCAACCCCACGGCTGAAATCGACCCCGCTGAAGCTGTTGATCACGTGGTGGTGCACCAGAAGTAAGATTAATGTTGTCCGCACGCTCTGAGGGTGTGAATTTTTAAGGCTTTCAGATAGTTTGAATAAAAAATAGCCGAGCAATTTACTGAGTAATTGCTCGGCTATTTTCTTG
>JANQLS010000043.1 GCA_028280485.1 Planctomycetota bacterium | reverse complement strand
TCCTCGACATCGATCCGAGGCATGGCGGCAATGACAGCCTGTTTAAGCTCCAGCTTGAACACGATGACTTGCCCGAAACCTACACCGTTTCGACAAGCGACGGAGGTCGCCACTTCTACTTTAAATTCCCGAACTTCAAAGATGATGAAACCTCGGTTTCAAGCGCAGACCTCGCTGATGGAGTTGAGGTAAAAGCTGAAGGTTCGTATGTCATGACAGCACCATCAATCCATCCCAACGGCCATGTTTACAAAGTGGTCTGCGACAAATCCCCTGCCTCTTGTCCGAAATGGATCATCGATCTTCTGTGGTCAAAGAAGTCAAAAAAGAAGGGCAAGGGCCCTCTTCCCATGAGAATCAAAGCAGGGGAACAGCACGACTGGCTTGTAAGTCAAGCAGGACGACTCCGACAAACCGGACTCGATGAAGAGGAGATTTTCGAAGCGCTACTGGCGATAAATGAGAAGCGATGTGATCCGCCAAAGGAAGTCGAGGCGATTGAAAAGATTGCGAAAAGCGCCGGGGAATGGCAACCAGGGCGCAAGGTAAACATCGAAAATCATAAGCTTAAAGATGTTAGTCTCGTCAAACGAGATAATCCACGCGGTGAAGGTGAAGCTGTACCCACCGTTTATCCACGAACGGATCTTGGAAATTCGGCACGTTTTACCGATCAACATCGGGACAAAATTAGATTTTGCCCAAGTGTAGGTTGGCTGATCTGGAACGGTATCTTATGGCAACCCGACAACCTTCGAAAAGTTGAACAACTCGGCCGAGAAACGACCAAAGCCATGTATGATGAACTTTCGTCTCTTCCCGAAGAAGCTGTAAAAGAAGCATATAAGTGGATGAGGCAAAGTCAGAACAGACCTCGGTTCCAAGCCATGATCGATCTTGCTCGAAGTGAGCATGGCATACCTATCGCCACTAATGAGCTTGACCAGGAAAGTTACTTGCTTCCCGTTAAGAATGGCTGGGTCAACCTTCGAACAGGGAAGCTTGAAGAACCCCGGAAAGAGGTGATCCTGACTCTCGGTTCCGATGTTGAGTTTGATCCTTATGCGCAGTGCCCTCGATGGGAAAAGTTTATAAACGAGGTGGCCGGAGGGAATCAAGAACTGGCTAATTACTTGAAAATTGCTTGCGGCTACGCTGCTGTAGGGAACCCGAAAGAACGAGCCATCTTCTTAATTCTCGGTCCAGGCAGAAATGGAAAATCAGTTTTCCTGGAGATCATCTCAAAAGTCCTTGGGACTCTCGCATGTAAGACGCCTTTTGAGACTTTGCTTGTCAGGCAAGGAACACAAATTCCTGCGGATATTGCTCGGCTCCGAGCCAAGCGGCTTGTTTACGCAGGTGAAGCCCCTCGCGAGCGCGCTTTTAACGCCGCTCTTGTTAAGGAGCTTTCTGGTCGAGAAACTCTAACCGCCCGGCACCTCTATAAAGAATTTTTCGAATTCACACCACGTTTTGTTTTATTTCTGGGCACCAATCATCTTCCACGTGTCGATTCCTCGGACGAAGCGATGTGGGATCGATTGAGGGTAATTCCATTTAACCAGCGATTTATAGGCAAGAACGAGAATAAGAACCTGCTTAGTGAACTCTGGGAAGAACGCCAAGGAATCCTAAATTGGATTGTTCAAGGTGCTGTTGGCTGGAACCAGCAAGGATTACCTCACTGTCAAGTTGTTGATGAAGAGGCCTTGAAGTATCGCAAGGGGGAAGACTCCGTCGAAAGGTTTTTTGAGGCTTGTGTGATTTTCTCACCCGAGTCCGAGGTTGAAACGACGAGGCTGTTTGAAACTTTCAAATCGTGGTGCACCGAGCAGGGAGTAAGGACAGCCTCACGGAAGGAATTCGATGGCAAGATCCTCGCCAGAAATGGAGTTGAAAAGGGTCGGAATACGCCTGGGAGAATGATCTATCGAGGACTTGAGTTGGCTTAACCGAAGCCACCGAAGGCACCGAAGGGCGTCTATGTTTCTGTCCATGTGCGCGTACGCGTGAGAGAGTTCCTAAAACACCCTTCGGTCACTTCGGTCCCTTCGGATTCCCCCCCGGCGTCTTGAATCTGGGCCAAAAGCAACAACCTCACACAACCCAAGATCCCCACCAAGCGACCCAGCACCACACACCAACCACCGGATATACTATCCGGTGCTTATAACAATCAAGGCATTAATAAATATACACTTACATATTTAGGTGTATTATTTTGGTGTAATGAATACTAATAACTCCGTAACTCAGGAAGAGCGCGCAAAGCGAGATAGAGCAAATACGGCGGCCCGAATGCGTCGGTACCGCAAGCGCTTGCTTAGAGAAGCCTTTAGTGGGCTGGGCCCATTGACATCAAACGGTCCGGGAACCTGCGTCTGGCACTCGGAGGAGCATGACTGCAAGTGCCCGACTGGGACTCCTTGCAGGTTTGAGCGACAGCTCATCAAATCTCTTCAGAAGGAATCGCAGGGCTTCGGCGTTGCAGTCTCGGGATTAATCAGCACAGCCCTCTTAGATCTTCTTCGAAGCGAACGAACTGGTGAAACTCAAGGTGTTCGCGAAGCAAGACTGAAGCTCATAGACATCCTGCTGCGTGATCAACGCGCCCGCATCGACCTTGACCAACGAGAGAGAAGGCTCGATGCAACACAGAAGGCTGCAAACGCTTCTAATATGACGATCATCGAAGCCGCAGTTCAGTCCGCCAAGAAAGCGAAAGCACAGGAGGCCTCATAGAGATGGCAACCATCGAGCTTTACTCATCGCATAACCACGAACTTTCAGAGCGCAACAAGACGCCATGGATCAACATCTCAGCTCGGATACTTCAGGGTGAGGAGCTTGTCCCTATGGTCGATGGTCTCTCTATTAGACTCGGCGCTTCATATCCTACTCGGCTCCGACATCGAGGGCTTTACGAAATCGAGCTGTTGGCTCGCGCGAAGTGTCAATGCTTCGGCATCGAGGTAAAAAAGGTGAGGCGACTATGAGCACAACGAAACGAAGACGCGGCACGATTCAGGGCTCGACGATTGAGCGGATTCAAGCCTCAGAAGAATCGTGGTCTCGAATTGAAGAACTTTCGATGCAGATCGCGAAGGAGTTTGTGAAAGGCGGAATAGAATCTGTAGTGGCGCTGCGACGCGCTGCGGAATTGATTAGCACTGGCCAGGTTGAAGCCAAGTCATGACCACACTCCGCCAATGGGCTGATTCAGGGATTCTGTTAAATGATCGCGGTCGACCGATCCAAAGGACGCGGCTGATTGATGATGTCGTCGGTGCTTTCGAGAATCAGGATCTTCATCAGCGAATTTTCATTTGCCCGAGGCGGAGTGGAAAAAGTAGCGCTACCGCTTTGCTTGCGAGCTGGAATTTATTGTTTAGAGAACAAAGTTTTACTTGCTGGATCGCTGGAACTGGTGGCTCGGCCGAATCCATCGTCCAGCAAAAGCTTTCCATTCCTTTAAGAAAACGATTCAGTCAGCTCGACTTAAACATCGCTCGAAACCGGATTGAGAATAAAGAGATTGGTTCGGTAGTTGAAATTCTCGCTCCGAGTGAGTCAGGAGTGCCAGGGCGAACCATCGATTTGCTGGTTCTCGACGAAGCTCGCCACATTCCGGTAGGGGTGGTAGAGACCTTGATGCCAAGCGCGATGGGCGGAAAAGTTTTCATTATTTCTTCTGCGGGAAGGCCCTCCGGATGGCTGTTCGACTCTGTTATGCAGCCGAATGATAATGATTTCGTAAAAATCTATCGGTCGGCCGAAGAAATTCAAAACCCAGAGTTTTCAGTAAAATTTAGAGATCAAGAGAAAGCCCGCCTCACTAAACGAGGCACGATAGGAGACTTGATTTTTTCGAGGGAATGGCAGAGTGTTTTTGTTGAGCTTTCAGAAAATCCATTTTTAAATCCGGAAGACATCCGAAAGTGCTCGCGACCTAAGGTTGAGCCTTACGATCCGACTACAGACACCGTGACCATTGGGTGTGACCTATCGCTCAAAAAAGATTTAACAAGTTTGGTGGCAGTTGCCGCTAAACGAGGAGCTGGATCGTTACGAGTGATCGAGGTCGAGGTTTTAGATCCCAAGTCTTTCGGAGCTGAAGGCATTCCGCTGGAGTTGGTGTCGAGACGAATCGAGCTGATGGCGAGAAAGTTTAGGGCGCGAGTTTACATCGATAAGTGGCAAGCCGCGTTGATGGTCGATCAGCTTCGAAGAAAAGGAATAAAAATTCGGGCTGTCCCTGTGACCGCAGCACTTAATACTGAAGCCTTCGGAACTCTATCTGAGCTTGTCCATGAACATCGTCTTCAATGGAAAATGCAGGCTCGGCTTGAACAAGAGCTTCACAGCCTGAGTTATCAAGAATCACAATCTGGACATTTAAAGGTGGTTGACGGTGATCGTAAATTCCATCGCGATCTGAGTTGGTCTCTGGCACTTGCCGTTTTCGAAGCTTCAAAAGGAAACTATAAATTCAATCGAGAGGTTGGATTTAGCCCAGTACCCGAGAGTGATTTTAAAAGCTCACTATCCATAGAATTTAATCGACCAGACCTTGAGGTAGCTCAGAAGTCGAAGGTCGAGCAAAACAAAATTAGACAACTTGAGGTGCGATTTAATGAGTCTGTTAGAAAGTTGGTTAGGTCAAGTTCGAGAATCGGCTGAGAATAAGGCCTTCGAACTTGAAACCGAGAAAGTAGAAAACCGACGAGAGCACGAGCGGTTTATGAGAGAGCGTGGTCAGTCCGGACCTTGGGATGACATCACGCTTGAAGATGTTGAGTTGCTAAAAGAAGAAAATAAGTTTGAGCTGCTATTAGAAGAAAAAGGCTTCTTCGAGCGAGTCCAGTTTTTAGAACAAGAGCGAGAAGCTTCTATTCAGGCTATTAAGTCGGCTGGAGAAAAAGCTGTGCTTCATGCTGCTGAGAATGTCCCTCCGGACTTAGAAGATTTAATCGGGCTTGAGCAAGAGCGCCAGCGGTTCTTGTATCGAGTTGGAGTACGAAGCGAAGACATCGGATCGGCACCTGAGACCATACGTCAGCAATATTTAAGCCTCATTGAAAATCATGAACGAAAACTTAGAGAATTTGAGTCAAAATCAGCTTGAAGCTTCGGAGGAACTTAGCACTGAAGATATAAGTGCCATATCTGATGCTGAACAACTTAGAGCTTTAATTTCTGAGACTAAAGATCAATTAGATCGCGCGAAAAAAGAAACGCGCCAGGTAAACGAGTCTCTGGAACTTGCTCAAGTCGATGATTCCTTGCATCGGCTTTTGACAATAGCTGGCTGTATAAAACCTCAAGAGGCATCTTTGATCCTAAAGGGACGAAATACTTTTGAGCTTAATGACAAGGGAAAATTGGTATCAAAAGAAAGTGGATCGACGGTCACGCCTGAGCTTTTAATCGGTCGTCTAAAGTCGGAGTTCCCACAGATTTTTAGTAGTTCACGGAGGCCTAAAGCAAACGGCCTCCGCAACAATTCTCGATATGATATGTGGCGGTCTGAGCTTGGATCTATCCGATAGCTCCCGTCTAAAAATTAAATAAGAGTTAAACGATGTCAGAAAACACATTACAACTTGCCTCCGATTCGCTCGGAGGTTATCTGAGTGATCCTCAGTTTCTTCAAGGCATTGAGCAGTTAGTTCAGCCTGTAACGAGCTTTTTAACCTTAGCTCGAAGCATCCCTGTCACTCGAACCGATGTGAATCTTCAGCCTCAAGTTTTAACCGGCCCGACCGACATGAATTGGCTTGGTGAGGGTGATAGAAAACCTGTGAGTGATCTTAGTTTTTCGCGTCAGAGCTTAAGCGTGAAAAAAATTGCGGTGATTACTCCTTGGACTGAGCAGCTTGATATTGAAAGCTTCGTCAGTATGAGAAGTGTGATCCAAGAAGCGATTGCTGATGAAGGTCGTGTTCGAGTGGATGCCGGCTTATGGGATGGATTGCCTTCAACCGATTTACCTGATTATCCAACCGGTCTTCTACAACAAAGTGGCTTTCTCTCGCATACTTTCGGCACTGAAGCGGATCTTGGTCTTGATCTCAAAGCGATGATTCGGAAGATGCGAATTAATAATCGCGAACCGACTCAGTTTGCTTTGCACAGCACTGTCCTTGACTCTCTTCAAGGAATTGAAACAACTGATGGCTTGCCGAAGTATCCATCGACTTTCGGACCAACTCCAAGCATTTGGGGGATTGGCATCACTGTAACGAACAATATTCCCGCTACACCGAACACTGACGAAAAATACATTTCGCCGGTTGTTCTTGCTCGCTGGAATGATATTTGGGTTGGCCGGATGCGAGGGTCGGTGAGGCTCGGCGATCAAGCAACTCTTGTGAAATCAGATTCTTCACAGATTCACTTGTTTCAAGAAGACAAGATGGCATTGAGATGGGTGGCTCGTGTGTCTTCGCCCGTTGTACGTCGAGCTGAATCAGTCTGTATCATGGAAAACGTCGAGGCTTGATTAATAATGAAGTACGAATCAACTGAAGTTAAAACTATTCAGCTATCAAGCTCAGGTGGTAGTAATTATTTTATCGAAAAACAGATTGATAGAAGCGAGCCTTCACAAGATTTGATCGATGATTTTGAATCACTTGAAGAGAAGCTTCAGTGGACAAGGTTCAGCAGCTCGCTGGACTGAATAAACTTAACTTCTATAAAATCCTCACCCCCAAGGAATGTTACCCTTGGGGGTTCTTAAATAAAACCTTAGAGTGTAGGTTCTTTATGAATGACAGCTATTTCACTTAATGCCATTCGAATTTTTAGTCTTTCTAATAAATCAGGTAAGCGTGTGCTTCGTTTGAAAGTTCCATTTTTATAAAATTGGAATTCTGAATGAGCGTAATTATCGTCTAATGGTTCATGACTCAATACAAATTCATATTTTGCAGCCTTTGGATTATCTGATTTCAATTCTCCAATTGGTAATTCACATTTTTTCCAAGCTAATATTCCAAAACCAACAAACTTTTTAATGCAATAGAGATCTTCAGGCTTACTAAATTGGCTTCTATTAACTGAGATCGAACAATAACTAACCTTAATTGCATCGGCTGGAACTATTCTTCTACCTTCTTCCTCAACAATTTCAGCATTGAAAGCATAATATAATCGCTCTTCAGATTGAAACTCTTGAACTACCGGCCGATTATTACGTAAAAGATGCTCGCACACATTAATCCCAAAGATGTCTATCTATATTTTGATAAATTGGTTCCAAACTTACAGAGTCATAATGTTCAATAATGAAGTGCTCTGCAGAAATTGATCCCTCGCCGTCAGATTTCACCCCAGAAACATCCCCACTATTTAAAATTTCAATCATGAAGGTTTTTTTCTCCCGAAAATAAGAGATTGAAACCCCTCCTTCGGGGGAAGCAGCGATCCTATCTGGCTTAAAATTTGTTTCGCCCAGAAACAGAATAAACTTTCGGGCATTGGTAATTGCAGATCTTGCCGGAGCCTCTGATCCATAGGCATCCCAATCATCCTCAAGAACTTCAAGCTTTCTAAATACATCAGAATATTCAGCTAAGTTTTGAATACTTGCAAATTCACTATCTACAAACTTTACATTTAGACCCGGTGAATCTGATTCAGTGACCCGAAAATAAAGATTACTCTTCTCTAATTGACGAGCCCTAAACTTAGAGAGATGAAATTTTTTCTCTCCAATAGTTCCCATATCTGTATAAGATTTCTTTAATGCTACTCCAGCCATTTAGCTCTCCTCACCAAGCGCATCGAGAGAATCATAATCATTAATTTTGGTGGTTAACCAATCACGGATTAACTTTGCAGTTTCAGGGTCAATATACAAACTGACCTCACATTCCCTAATGATTCCTTTTTGCTGCTCTCTTTTCTCACGGATCTCAGGACCTAACTTAATAATACCATCTCCAGCTTCTTCCATCTCATTGACCGTCACCTGAGGAATTGGCCGTCGTTCAGTAAAAAGAGCCATATGGATAAATCCCTTTGGCGTAATTCCTCCAAAGCAACCATCAACATGAACACCCCGATGAAACGAACTTTTCAGGTAGTTGAAAGTAACTGTTTGCTTTTCTTTCGTATTATCATTTTCGGACATGAGTTTATTCTCTAAAAAACCTATCATGTTTCACAAGCCCTTGGCTATGCGCAGCTTAGTGATAATTTGAATGTAGGGTAAGATTTTCAACGAAACGAGACTAATAGTCTATAGGTCTTGAAGCTCAATATTAATTTCTAAGACACAATGTTAATCAAGACGGATTCTTATGTTATCGACTTTCAACAAATAAAAATAAAGATAAGTAACTTACCAACCTCAAGAACGCACCAAAATTACACCAAACGTCACATTTTCGGGTCAAACAAAAAGAACCCGCTCGTAACTTATTGCTACAAGCGGGTTTATCTGGCGAGGCGGACGGGACTCGAACCCGCAACCACCGGATCGACAGTCCGGTACTCTAACCAAGTTGAGCTACCGCCCCGCGCAATTCTGATATTTATGATTAGAACCTACGCGGAGGTTGTTTCGCGCTGGAGAAGAATACACTGAAAACTCATTGAGAGCTACCCCGTAGAAGAGGCCTATAAAATCATTCAGCTGTGCCCTTCTCTGTGTCATTTTCTTGGATCCCTTCAATTCGATTATCTCTTTGAATATTCGAACTTTACGGGCTCCGAACCACTCCTCTTTTCGAATGAGTGAGCCACGAAAGTTACCCTCTGGTCAGGCCCTTGTCAAGACCCGGGAAAAGAAGTTTGTAAGTAACTCAAAAAGCTTAACTTACAAACCCATCTTTCAACCGACAATCCTCCCATTTTAGCTAGTTGACCTTCAAAAATGGCACTGAACTTGATCATCCACGATTCAAGGATGAAAAGGATCGCATCTTCGCCCCCTAAGGAGCCATTCCCGCTGAGATCCTACTCCCCTTCACAGGCCTCAAATCCGCCCTCTCTTTGGAACAGATATTGGTGGAGTTGAAATCCCAACCTCCCGTGGATCGGGAGAATCTTCGTGAGAAGTACAGTCACCTAAGCCACAGGTTCCGGATACATGATTTTTACTGTTGGAGCAATGAGCCGACGACTTGAGGTTTGTCATTCCAAGCGCGAAGCGTTATCGAGTGCCGATGTTTGATTTAAAATTTCGGGGCGTTATGGATTTCAGCTCGATGCGAACTTTGTTGCAAATACGTAAGCGTTGCGATTTACGATTCGCGTTGCTAACCCTCGCTTACGCTACGGGCTTGAAATGAGAAGGACGCTTGATAGAACTCTTTGGATATGAACACAACAAGGAGTGCGTAAACCGCAGGTTTACTCGCACGATGGAGCGAAGCGATCATTGTTGCGAAGCCGACGACTTTCGGCTAACCATTCCAAGCGCGAAGCGTTAGCGAGTGCCAATGTTTGATTTAAAATTTCGGAGCGTTATGGATTTCAGCTCGATGCGAACTTTGTTGCAAATACGTAAGCGTGCTATTTACGATTCGTGTTACTAACCCTCGCTTACGCTTCGGGCTTGAAATGGTGATGACGATTGCTAAAAAACAGCCATTAACACCGCATATGGGATGGGGCGTTAATGGATATTAAGTTTTAACGATGGCCGCTCGCTCCGAGGCTGTGAATTTTTAATCATTTCTGGCAGCCCAAATTAAAAAAAAATGGTCGTGTAATTTATCTTTAATTACACGATCATTTTTTTGGGAGC
>JANQLS010000160.1 GCA_028280485.1 Planctomycetota bacterium | reverse complement strand
GGAATTCAGAGGAAAGCGGTGGAACAGTTCATCTGAGCGTTAAGAAGATTTTAACTCTAGGGTCGCGATCTGCCAGGTGAGGTTTAAAAAATATTTATTGCTCCGTCTACCCCTTACCAGGTAGCGGTGAATCCGTTACCTGGTAGAGGGGGGGGGGGGGAGAAATATGAGCTACCAGGTAGCGGTCGTGGTAAAAAAAGAAGCAGGGAGCGAATGCTCCCTGCTTCTTTTTAAATTTTTTATCACGAATCTGTATCGATTTAATTAACTTTGGCTTTGGCGCAAGCAATTTAATGCTGAGCCGGCTTTAAACCATTCGAACTGTTCTTCACTTAGAGTATGGTTCAACTGACAGCGATCCTCTGAACCATCCTTGTGCTTCAGAACCAAAGTCACTTGCTTGCCGTCCCCAATTCCACTCAAGCCTTCAATCGCAATCCGATCTTCTTCTTGAACTTTGTCGTAATCTGCAGGGTCAGCAAAAGTCAAAGGAAGCACGCCTTGTTTCTTCAAGTTGGTCTCGTGAATTCGAGCAAATGAGCGAACAATAATCGCCTTAGCTCCCATGTACCGTGGCTCCATCGCGGCGTGCTCACGACTGGATCCTTCACCGTAATTCACATCACCGATGGCTACCCAGCCTTGACCGGCTTCTTTGTACTGCTTAGCCAAATCGGGGTACCTAATCCCCTCTTCACCCGTTAAAACATTTTTCGCAGTACCAACTTGATCATTAAAGGCATTAACTGCTGTGTAAAACAAGTTGCCAGAAATGTTCGTGAGGTGACCTCTATAACGAAGCCAAGGGCCCGCTGCGGAAATATGATCCGTTGTACACTTTCCTTTAGCTTTAAGAAGTACAACTAAATCGTCGAAGTCACTTCCGCCCCAAGCATCGAATGGGGTGAGCTTCTCCAAGCGTTCACTATTAGGATCAATGACAACTTCGATTTCCTGAGAATCTTCTGAAGGAGCTAAAAAGCCCGCTCCCCTATTTACGAATCCCTCGGCTGGAAGTTCAGGCGCCTCCGGTGGTTCCAATTTCACTTCCTCACCTGCATCATTTGTTAATGAGTCAGTGGCAGGATTAAAGCTTAAATTCCCCGACAATGCATATGCCGTTACCACCTCGGGGCTACCGATGAAGGCCATCGTTTGCAAATTCGCATCGTTTCGACCGGCAAAGTTTCGGTTAAATGAAGTGATAATCGAATTCGCTTCGCCCTTTTGAATATCGTCGCGTTTCCACTGCCCGATACAAGGACCACAAGCATTTGCGAGAACTGTCGCTCCGATCGATTCCAAAATCTCCATTTGACCATCACGCTTGATGGTATCAAAAATCTGATCCGAACCGGGAGTTACCAAGAAAGGTACTTGAGCTTCAATCCCCTTTTCTTTGGCTTGTTGCGCAATGTGAGCTGCTCTTCCAACATCTTCATAGGAAGAGTTAGTACAAGATCCAATCAATGCCGCTGATAGATTTACTGGATAATTATTCTCTTCCGCATCCGCACCTAATTGACTCACGGGCCTAGCAAGGTCGGGAGTGTGTGGACCTACTACATGAGGCTCTAAGGTATCCAAGTCGATATGAATCACTTGGTCATAATATTTTTCTGGATCAGCTAAGACTTCTGGGTCTGCGGTTAAGTGCTCCTTAACTCCGTCGGCCAATTTAGCCACTTCTTCTCTTCCCGTTGCTCTCAAGTAAGTCGCCATTCGTTCGTCATAAGGATAAATCGAAGTCGTCGCTCCGATTTCAGCGCCCATATTCGTAGTCGTAGCTTTACCCGTACAAGAGATAGAAGAAACACCGTCACCGAAGTATTCAACGATCGCTCCAGTTCCCCCTTTAACCGTCAAAATCCCGCAAAGCTTCAAGATTACATCTTTAGGTGAAGTCCAGCCTGAAAGCTTTCCGGTTAACTTAACTCCAATAAGTTTTGGGCATTTGACTTCCCAGGGAAGGCCAACCATCACATCGACAGCATCTGCTCCACCAACTCCGACAGCAACCATTCCTAATCCTCCAGCATTTGGAGTATGGGAATCTGTTCCAATCATCAACCCACCAGGGAAAGCATAATTTTCAAGCACAACCTGATGAATGATTCCCGCTCCTGGCTTCCAGAATCCCATCCCATATTTTTGGGCTGCTGATTCTAAGAACTGGTAGACTTCTTGGTTGGTAGTATTCGCTGTCGTCAAGTCAGAAGCGGCACCTTGATGAGCTTGAATCAAGTGATCGCAGTGAACGGTTGTAGGTACAGCAGTACTTTTTCTTCCAGCTAACATGAACTGCAAGATAGCCATTTGAGCTGTTGCATCTTGCATCGCAACCCAATCAGGCCGTAGATCTAAGTAACTCTCCCCTCGTTCCCACTCTTGATTCTCTGGATCATCCAAGTGGGCGAATAAAACCTTTTCCGCCAAAGTTAAAGGGCGACCCAATCGCTTTCTAGCGATGGCTACTCGTTCAGGGTATTGGTTATATAGAGCTTCTACTCTTTGAGGATCAAACATGACGGGTCCTTCGCGTGGGGTTATTAACCCAAATGTTTTTTTCACAATGTCTTCTTGAATGAAAAGATCTTCATCCCTCAAAGCGAGGATGCCCACTTTCCATCAGCAACCAAAAAGACTCATTTACAATTGCTTGGCCGGCTCAAATTGCCGACTTTCATTTATCGGCCCCAAACGGTCAAAACTGAATTGCGAATCTGAGCTTCGAACCGGCCGAAAAAGAATCCAGGATTATACAGAGCCCCCCCACCAGTTTCCAGCCATCTTCAATTCGACCTCTGGCCCCAAGCAGCTAATATAAAATATTTAAAGGACTTATCCCCATAGAAACACAGTCCTTTGATCTGGGAGAAACACCCACACAATTCTTCGGGCATCGCTCCTTGAATTCAGTTCTCCATGTCAACTCAAGCTGAAACGGGTTCGTGGTCGGCATAAATTATCCGATCCCTGCCCTCTTCCTTCGCGACATAGAGGGCTTGATCTGCTCGAGACAACCACTCGTCTTCCGATTCACGAAAGCGAAGCTCGGCGACTCCTAAGGATGCCGTCACCTGAATCTGTTTTCCTTTAAACTGAATTTTCTCTTCTCTCAGTTTTTTTACAAACCGATCACAAAGCTTCTTGGCAACATCCTCACTGTCTTGTTGCAAGATCACTGCGAGTTCTTCGCCCCCATACCTCGCAACAAAATCCGTCTTTCTAGGAAACGTTTTTACCAACAGATCCGCCACTCGTAACAATACTTCATCTCCAGCTTGGTGCCCGAACTGATCATTGATGGATTTAAAATAATCCAAGTCGATCATAACGAGAGTCGCCGGATCTCCCATAACGGAACTCAGTGATACCACCTTACTTAAAGTTTCATCGAAGGAACTACGATTAAACAATCTTGTCATCGGATCCAAATTAAGTTGGTGCCTCGCATCGGCTAACTCTTTTCGCATGAGTCTCATTTGAGCGCCCAAATGCTTGAGTCGATCGCGTTGAAGATCCTGCCGTTTATCGATGACGATACTCAATGACTCGACGGCTCCCAAGACTTCTTCACGTAACTCATTCACATCTTCTGTACGAGTAGCTTCACGAATACGATGAAGTTGATTTCCCATCTCTTTATCGAAATCATTTTCCAAATTAATATCTCTACTCAATTTGGAAACAAAACCCCACAAAGCTTTTCGAAGATCTTTCAGATTTCCAATATAAAATTTCTTTTCACCCGTTCGCTGTCGAATGACAAATTTCTTTAATCCGTTCCAGTCGATTCGATCTTTAAAGGGAAGGGGAATTTTAAAACCCGATCCAGGGGAAGTGTTCCCATCTCGTACGTGCTCTGCCCAAGCATCATATTTTTCCTGAACACTCTCGGGATCTTCAGATTCGACGGGAAGCGAAAGTGCTCCCAAACTTTCCAATAAATGACCCAGTGCTTTACCGACACTTTGAGGCAAGCTAGATTCCGTCGCCGGATCCTTGTCAGAACGACAACTTTTAAATAGATGTTTTGAAATTTTTTGACTGAGCCAACTCATGAATACCCTTACTGATAATAATCTCCGTATCCCCTGTGGTATTCATCGAACAAATAGCTAAAAATTCTTGAATCTGTTCTTTCGTTAATAATGGATTCCAATTAGGAGAAAGCTTCTTTTCGGCTCTATGAATCGATAATGTTGGGGATCGACCGAAAATGTTAATCTAAAGCTGCAGGCTCTGGGGGAGCATCGGCTTCAACTTCCATTTCGCTTTTAAGCTTTAAGGTGTAAGCCTTTAGTTTTTCTGAAAAATCGGATTGGGAAGAGCCCAAATGGAGCAATCGAAGTAAACGGTAGACTAAACCATCGTGAACCATTCGAGGCTCAACATAAATCTCTTGGGCCTTAGCACGAACCATGATTCTCCAGGCGATGACGAGTCCCGAAAGAAAAACCTCACTTCTTTCAGGGGGAAGTTCAGGAGGAGGCCCCTGCTCTAACGAATGAACCGTTAAATGCCTCAATGCATTTAAAGAAATAATGTGACTCGAGAAATGTTCTTTTAGAACTCTCGCATTCCCCCCCGTAACCACAACTCGAACTGAGCGATGAAATGGCAGTTCTTTCAAATGGGCATCACAAAGGGCTGTACCTTGTTTCAAATAGTCCGCTAAAAATTCCCGGTGCTCTCTCAGGTGATATTCGTTTCGGATCGATCCAATCGGTAGGCTCCCCCACAACCCACGGCCTTCTTCCTTAAGCCAAACCCAATTAAGACTCGCCCCTCCTATGTCAAAAAACGCAAGAGGACCTTCAAAGGTTTGCTTACGAAGAGTTCCTGCAAGCAAGCTCGCTTCTTCATCGCCTGAAAACAATCGGGGGAAAAAACCAGTCTGTTCCCGAATCTTCAAAGCAAACGAATCGAAATCAGGGAGGTCACGAAAAACCCCAGTAGCTAAACAAAGAACGGTTGAGGGATCGAGATCACCTAAAAAATGTTGGGCTCGACATAAGGTCATCGCAACTTCGTGTAGAAAAGCAGAATCAGCATCATCGGTATCCCCAAAATATAAATGAGCTACTCGCCAGGGAAGCCGATGGGTTTCCACTTGAGGGGTTTGCTTTGATTTAAAAAAAACTTCGTGAACTTTTAATGAATTTGAACCTAATTCTAGCAGAGCAAACCGGCCCTCCAAATTGATTTGTGTTGAATTAGATTCGGGCATATCGAAGTGACACTAAAAATAATTTCGCAGCAAATGAGAACTCACTTTGCTCCGCAAGTTTCAGTGAGCTCAGAAAGCTCACTGTGAATTGGGTAGAGAATCTAAATTAGTTCCTGTCGAGCAACAGGGACAAATTATATTTGCGTGGGATCACGCAATTCACAAAGAAAGACCTTTGGCCTTTCTTCAATCAACACTGTCTTCCATCAACACTGTCATAGGCGAAATGCCTATGTTGAGTGGAGAAACGCCGCAGCCCTTTAGGACTATGCCAGAGGCATAGGTAGAACTGCTTGAAGCGTTTGAATAAAGGTCGGAACGACCATTATTCAACTGAAACTAATAAAGATGCCAAAAGCGCGCTTCGTTTACAATCCCTCCATCATATCCCCAAATCACTCATTCGTGTTATTCAAAGCCAAAAAGCTCCGTCAAAAAATCATCTGGCCCTCCTAAACGCCGAAAATGCTCGGTAGAAAGCTCCGGCCCCTTCCTCGATAAGCCATGATTTAAACAAGAGATTTGGAAAATCGATTGAATCTGCTTAGCGAATTCCCCCTGCCCTGCCATCCGGGATCCAAACTGAGAATTGTTAAGATCACCCGATCTTAGAGAACGGATTCGATTGAGTACTTTAGACTTCCTTTGAGGAAAATGCTCCTCCAACCAGCTTTCAAATAAATCTTTCAATCCATGAGGTAATCTTAAGATCACGTAACCCGCCGATTGCGTCCCAGCCTCTTGAGCTTGGCTGAGAATTTCAGGAATTTCAGTGTCGGTTAAACCCGGAATGATGGGGGCAACCAACACCCCGACGGGAATCCCTGCTTCGTGAAGAGTTCGAATGGTTTCAAGTCTTCGTTTTGGAGCAGAAGCCCGCGGCTCTAAGACTCGACTCAGATCATTCTTGAGAGTCGTTACCGAAATATAAACAACCGCTGAGTTAAACTGAGCGAGGGTTTTTAAATGATCGATATCCCGAGTCACCAATGCATTCTTAGTAATGATCCCGACGGGATTTCGAAATTTAGCTAAAACATCTAAACAAGACCGAGTGAGTTCTAACTTCTTTTCAATCGGTTGATAGGCGTCGGTGACTCCACTGATCCCTAAAACTTGAGGAGTCCATTTTGAAGATGAGAGTTCCTGGTGAAGTAAACTCTTCGCATTTTTTTTAACGAGGATTTTTGATTCAAAATCTAAGCCCGACGAAAATCCGAGGTACTCATGAGTGGGCCGGGCATAGCAGTAGACACAACCATGTTCACAGCCTCGGTAAACATTGATGCTCGCATCGAAGGGAACATCAGGACTGTCATTGGTGGCGATGATCGATTTTGAGTGATCCTCAAAAAACTGAGTTTTGGGAAGGGGGGCGTCAGGGTCATCATCCGCAAAGGAGTAATGAAGGCGTTCAAATCGGTTTGCTGGATTTTGACTCGTACCTCGCCCTTTCATCGATGGGCGGTTCATGTCTCTTCACTTGAATGAGATAAATCCATTGGAGATGAATCCACCTCAGCTTTCTTCTTAAAACTTCTTCACTCGTTCTTTTTTTATACTTTTCAATATCTGTTCAAGAGCTTCACGGGCGCGGTATTTGACTCGGCCATCCGAATCTTTGGTGAGCCGGCGAACATCATCTAAGGCGCTCTCAGCCTTCCAGCCCAAATCCCCCAAAAATCGAACGGCAACTCCTCGGGTGAATCGCGACCGGCTTTTGCAGGCCTTTCTTAAGACTTCCACATCTTGCGGCTTAATTCGTCGAAGAGCTTCATAAGCTGTTCTTCGTTCGTACTCATCCCCCATCTTTTCAAACAGTAATGGAACTGCGGCTTGGGCAGTTCTTCCTATATTCCCCAAGGCATCCATCGAAGCTTTACGAACATAAGAATCTTTGTCTTTGAGGGCGCGAATCAAAAATTGAACTTTGTTTTCATTACCAGTTATCAATTTTGCCATCGCTTGAGTTTGCTTCACCTTCAATGGGCCCTTCGATTCCTTATAGAGTTTTTCTAACTTCGAAAGAGCCGGTTGAGCCTTCTCGCCCAGTTGAGACAAGAGGGAAAGCGTAGCGATTTGAATTTCAGGATTCGGGTGTTCACAGAATTTGATGTAAGCGCTGAGATGATCGGGAGAAGCCCCTTCGATCTTATCCAGAGCTAAAAGAGAGTTCAGTTGAACCTCCGCATTCTTACTTTTGGAAAGAGTAAAGACCGCTTTAGACTGAGCTTTAGCCTCGTCTCCGATCTCGGCGATGACCTTCAATGCAGCAATCTTAACTCGATCATCATTGTGACCTAAGGCTTGGTTCAATGACTTTAAGGCTTCAACCGCTTTCGGGCCTAAGCTTAAGAGTGCCTCGATCGCCGGTAATTTGACATCGATGGAAGGGTCATCAACCGCCTTTAGAAGGGCCTTCAGCAAACGATCAGGTTCGATGCCGAGTTTGGAAAGAGCGAGAATGGCTTCCCCTCGAACAGCATCCGAAGAATCTTCGAGACACTTCACAACAGCTTCAGTCACCCCGGCTTTGTCTAATCCAATCTCACCGAGCGCGTAGACACTAGCACTTCGAACCCGACTTTCTTTATCACCAGTGACCTCAACCAATAGCGAGAGAGAAGAACTAGCTTCTTTACCTAATCCGGCGAGAGCTAAAGCTGAGATGCGTTTTACCGCTTCGGATTTCGATTCTAAGCCTTTCGACAAATCTAAAATCCCATTCGGCCCCACTGCAATCAAGGCTTCGACGAAAGCTCCTTCTGCGCGATCAGAACCGACTCCGGAATGAACTTTGGAAAAAATTGTAGAGATACTGCTCGTGCCCAGGTCTCCGAGGGCCTTTGGCAAATGAGTCCCTCGATAATCGCGTGCATCCAAATGAATGAGATGAACTAAGGGCCGAATGGCGCTTTGAGCATCCGCTTGAAATGAGCCTAAGATCTCTGAAACAGAGCCTAAAAACTTCGCATCGGCGTCTTTTGCTTGGTTTAAGACCTTAACCAATTGGGGAACGACATCTTTTGCTTTGAGTTTCGTAAAAACGAACATAGAAGCTTTTCTTACTTCAGCTTCATCATCGTTTAAAGCTTGGATGAGAGCTTGAACTCGTTTCTCTGAAGACGATTTTGAATAACGAAAAGAGAGAATGGCTTGAGTTCTCACCCCAGGTTCAGGATCTTTAACAAACTGAACCAGGTGATCAGCAGCTTGCGCTTTACGCTTTGAAATGGAATACAGAGCTTTTGCCGCTAGAACTCTATTTTCGGCTTCAGAATTTGCGATCAATTTTTGCAGGGGATCGATGGCAACTTCACCGAATCGTCCTATAGCCTCAAAGGCGGCTGATCGCTCTTCTTCCGTAACTCGAGAAGCCATTTTTAACAAACGGGGTAAGGCTTCTTTAGCGGTGGGGCCTAGTTCCCTCAACGCAAGGCAAGCGGCCAAGCGCATATTGCGAGAGGTGCGATCGGATCTCGTTTCGCTGATCACCTCCAGCAAAGGTGCGACAGCAGGTTCGCCGATACGAGCTAAAGCGATCGCTGAGCGATAGCGGACTTGACGATTGTAGTTGCGCAAACTTTGAATGAGAGTTTTGGTTGCCGGTTGAGCATCGGGGCCTAAGTTCGTTAAGGCATGAACGGCATGAAACCAAACTTGTATATCTCGATCTTTGAGCGCGTTCGTGAGAGCTTCAACCGCAGGCTTGGCTTTCTTTCCGAGCTGATTTAATTGGTAAGCAGCTTCACGACGCACTTTGACGTCTGAGCTTTTGAGATCGCTGATCCAACGATCGATGCCATCTTCAATACTTAGTCCGATAACTGGGAAGCATAAGAAGAAGCAAGCGACTAAAGAAGGTAGGGGCCTAAAGATCATTTTTTTAGACTTAGAGCACAAGCTGGTCGAGGCGACTGGTGCTATCTCCGAAGGCAGGTTCATCGACTCCCATGCGTTCCAACATCGAAAGGAAGAGGTTACACATCGGAGTTTCATTGGTCACTTTGATATGACGACCGGTGTCGATCGTTCCGCCACCCCCACCAGCAAGGATGACCGGGAGATTTTCATTATTGTGAGCATTACCATCACTGATTCCGCTACCGTAGAGAATCATCGAATGATCCAACAGAGTGCCATCTCCTTCCGGAATCGACTTCAGACGATTCAGGAAGTAAGCCAATTGCTCGATGTGATAGGTGTTGATCTTAGCGATCTTTTCAAGTTTCTGTGGATTTCGACCGTGATGAGAAAGCTCGTGGTGCCCATCCGAAACACCGATATTGCGATAGTTTCGGTTACTACCAGCGTTAGCCAACATGAAGGATGAGATTCGAGTCACATCGGCTTGGAACGCTAAGACCTGAAGATCACACATCAGCCGAACGTGATCTTCGAAGGGTAATCGCCCGCGCTGCGTGCGCTTCAATCCTTCAGGCTCAACAATTTCAGTTTGATTGCGAGGATCAGAAGCTTGGGCAATACGACGTTCGATCTCTCGAACGCTCTGAAAATACTCATCGACTTTCACTTGATCTCGCTTGCTCAATTTTCCGTTGAGGCGTCGAGAATCTTGAAGAACAAAATCTAAAATGCTTTTTCGGCGACGATTTCTCTTTTCGAGTTGAGAAGCAATTTCCTTTTTGCTACCGGCTTGAAAGAGTCGTTCAAAGACCTGACGAGGGTTCACTTCTTTACTCATCGGAGTTGAAGGACCCGCCCAAGAGATATTAAACGAATAGGCACAGCTGTACCCAGAGTCGCAGTTACCGGAGTTACGACCTTGGTCAATCGCGAGCTCTAAAGAAGGTAACTTTGTATTTTTACCGATCGCTCTAGCGGCGATTTGATCGACTGAAGCTCCTACGCGAATGTCGGCACCATTGGTTTTAACCGGTTGTGAACCGGTTAAGAAAACGGAAGCCGATCGGGCGTGATCACCAGCGCCGTCCCCATTCGCTCGTCCTTTGTCGTGGGTTAAACCAGTGAGAACCGAAAAGTCTTTTCTTAGGTTCTTTAGCGGCTTGAGAATTCGAGGCAACTCGTAATTCGACCCAGTGGTTCGGGGAGTCCATTGATCCATATGGGCTCCATTGGGCACGAAGAGAAAGGACATTCGAACGGGCGGACCGTCGACGGCTTGAGTCGCATTAGCAACGGTGTTTGCAGCAGTTGCGGCACTCTCTAGCCAAGGTAAGGCCAAGGCAGCCCCCATTCCTCTTAAGACATTACGACGAGAAATCGTGTGGGTGTTCTTGGATTCGCGCGTGCGTTGATTTTCAGAATGCATCAGTCTATTTTTCCTAATACTTTCAATCTGAAAGGATCCGACAGGACCACTGCCTCGATGAGTGATCCGATCTTATGGTCTTCAGTGTTCAGAACCTCGATCAAACGATCGATGGCACACTTGTCATAATACTCTAAACCCCTCCCAAGAGCATAGGTTAAGAGCTGTTCAGAGAAATTCCGAGAAAATTGTTCACGACGAGAGAGGAGCAATTTCTTAAGAGTCTCCGCCCCGTCGAAGTTCTTTCCGTCGGGCATCGTTCCTGACGGATCAATCAAGAACTCCCCGTCAAAATCGCGCCATTTTCCGACTGGGTCGTAATTCTCGAAGGCGAAACCGATCGTATCCATTTCCTGGTGGCAACTGGCACAGGTGGGGTCTTCACGGTGTTTCTCCATGCGCTCCCGAAGAGAGCCTGAGAGGATAGCCTCGGGCTCTTCACTCAACTCCTCAACATTGGGCGGAGGTGGTGGCGGCGGAGTACCTAAAACCTGTTCCAATATCCACTTACCACGCTTCACGGGGGATGTGCGCCGTGGATTCGAGGTAATGGTTAAAACGCTGGCTTGGGTTAAAATCCCCCCGCCTCGAGCTTGCCCAGTGAGGTCGACTTTGCGGAAATTTTCCCCTTCGACCCCTTCGATCCCGTAGTGCTGAGCCAATCGCTCATTGAGATAGGTGAAGTTGGAACTCAAGAGATCCAAAATACTACGGTTTTCTCTGAGGATCGCCTCGAAGTACCTCAGAGTTTCCTGCTCCATTGCCCCTTTCAGTTGGTCGTTAAAATCGGGGAACATCTCAGGATCGGGAGAGACCACCTCCAAGTTTCGCATCTGAAGCCACTGCCCCGCAAATTGCTGAACGAAGGACGAAGAACGGCGATCGGCCAACATCCGTTGAACTTGCTTCCGAAGAATCTTTTCTTCGAGCAACTTCCCTGACTTCGCTAAATCGAGCAGTTCCTTGTCGGGCATCGAGCTCCACAAGAAGTAAGAAAGTCGGGAGGCAAGGTCGTAAGGCTCAACCGACACTATTTCCGATTTCCCCTCGGGCACTTCCCGATCACTCTCTTCTAAGCGGAATAAAAAGTGAGGGCTGATCAGTGCTGCTTGAAAGCCCATCGAAAGGGAGGTTTCAAAAGTTTCCCCCGATTCCAAGGCTTGTAGGGTGAGTTCGAGGTGGCGATCAAGTTCGTAGTTTGAGATCTCTCGACGAAAAGCGCGTCTTAAAAAAGGAGCAAGGTTCTTCTTTAACGCCGACTTCTCATCTTTTTGAGCTGCCGGGAACGTGTGAATCAATCGGAGATCACGCTCTTGTTGAGTACTGTTAGAGTTATCCCGAATGAGCTCAACTTCCAACCAGTCGACAATCAAATTACGATCGCCATTCAATTCGGGATCGGGACTATTAGAGACAACGTAGTTATTGAGGTAAGCAACAGCAACTTCGTGCTTTCCCTTTTTAACTTTTAGTTTTGTTTCGTAGACGGTGGGATTGCGATCATCAACGGGGACGACCACTCGATGGAACTCTTTTTGATTCAGTAAAAAACCGAGCTTCGTTTTTTCGGGGCCTGCTTGTTGCCCAAAGGCTCGCGCTCTAAAAATATACGTTCCGGATTCAGGGAATTCTAATTGCTGATAGGCCCGTCCCTCTCGATTGATCGACAGAAATTGATTTTCGAGAAAATCCGATCCCGTTTTCTTCTCAACTTTCATCTTTTCGGCTTGAAGACGAGTTCTGAAGAAAAACTTCTCCTGCTGTTTCAAGGCTTCAGAGAGAACGGCCTCAGCCGCATCTAAATACTTTTCTAACAAGAGTGGAGGGAGAGATAAAACGTCCCCGATATTATCAAAACCGTAACCGACGTTATCACTGGGGAAGTTCTTTGAAGGTTTGAGCTTCACTCCTAAGAGATCCCGCACTGTGTTGTCGTACTCATTTCGATTGAGCCGTCTAGCGGTGACTCTCCCAGGTTTAGGCTTCCCTTTACAGTCGAGTGTATCGAGTTGGCTTTCGATCCAATCCGCTAACTGAATACGTTCATCTTCAGTGGGTTGATCTTTGTTCTCAGGAGGCATTTCCCGAATGCGAAGGGCGTGAACGACCTTCGACCATTCCTTTCGATTCCGAACGATGTCACTGGCTTTTTTAAATCGCTCTAAATCGAGCCCGGCTTTTTTTCGGCGGGTCGAGTGACAACCTAGGCAGTAGTCATCGAGAAGGGGCAGAATTTCATCTTCGAAATACTTTTGGGGAGAGGGAGGTTCTTTATTTTGAGTTGGTGGCTTTTTCTTATCCCCATCATCGGCGTAGGCCAGAAGTGAAAGACCCAATATCCCCATCACTAAGCCCAGCCCCAAACCCATTTGAAGTTTGAGGGAATTCAGATTGAAACTCATCAGAGCTTTAAAAACGGATTCAGATTTTGGGGAGCCTTGAGAACTCTTCAAAGAGACCTCCACTACGATTGGAATTCACTTCTTCGGGAAAACTGGTCAAAAATTGAGCCTACCAGCGTATTTGAAGAGGCGTTTGAATTTTGTTGGGATTCCCCGGCTATCCCAATGGAACTTCATACATAATTGAGGTTCCAATGTCGATTTTATGGCCTTCTCTCAACTAACTGAGCGAGAATCGACCTCTCGATGAAACACCAAAAAGAGTGGAAGGTTTGCGCGCCTCGCCGCCATTTTCGGAATCCCTTAATTTTAAAGGAGATAGAAGAAATTCAAAACCGAATTTTCAGTTGTTTGATTCTTCATTCACTCCATTAGCCAATTCCCCCACGTGTTTTTTCACGGTTCGTCGATCTAACTGAGTTCGGCGGGCGACCTCGGCGAGAGTTCCAAACTTGGTGTAAAGGAGTTGGCAATACTCTGAAAGCATCTCTTGAGCGGTGAGTCCACCTTGACTCATCTGGTCGAGCAAGACGTCTCCCTTAGAGATTAAATGGGCGTTCTTGTCGGGTGAGTACTTACGAGTGAGGAGAATTCTACGCACACATTGTTCAAGTTCTCTGACGTTTCCGTACCAGGGGTAATCTTCAGGAAGAGAATTCTGGATCGCTTGAATCACCATGTCGACCAACTCAGGATTTTGATCTCCAATCATCCGCTCTAAAAGATGCCCAACTAAATCAGGAAGTTCTTGGGGGTCTTCCTGTATGCGCTGCCTCAATGGAGGAACAGTGATCACGTGGGAGCTGAGGCGATAAAAGAAGTCATCCCGAAAGGTTCCTTCTTTTCTCAATTGATCCAAGGGCTGATTCGTAGCGGCGATCACTCTTCCTCTAAAAGCCTTGGGCTCTCGTCCCCCTACCGGAGTGAAAACGCGATCTTGTAGGACTTGTAGAAGTTTAATTTGAATGGGGACGGACACATCCCCAATCTCATCCAAAAAGATCGCACCGTAGGGACTACACTGCTCAAGTAAACCTTCGTGATCTTCAACGGCACCGGTAAAGGCCCCTTTTTTATGCCCAAAGAGCTCTGACTCGATGAGAAGCTCGCTAAACATCGAAAGATTCGAAGAGATAAACGCGTGAGTGAAACTCTCTTCGAATTGTTGTTTCCGTTCATTGAACGGTATAAATCCCGATCGACCGATAGCGACGGCTGCCGTTCCTTTTCCAGTTCCGGTTTCGCCTAGGAACAAAGTCGAGAAATCTTCCATTCGCCCGAGCAAATAACTTTCGTACCAGCGAAGGTCATGGGTGAAGACACAGTTCCAAAGATGGCGCCGTAACTCTTTCATACAAGCACTTCGACCGATGAGGGCTCTCTCGGTGAAATAATAAGCTCGACGCACTTGGAAGAGGATCGCAAAGAAGCGCTTAGCTTGCTCAGAGTTCATTCCTCTTCGCATGAGGGTTTGGATCGCTTCTTTAGCGAAGGGTACTGAACAGGGTTTCTCACCTGCAAGTTGTTGATCAGCGATCAACTGATCAATTTCATCGCAATGTCGATGGTAAACATCGAAGAGAACAGAGGCGAGCAGCGCTTCATGATCTTCAGCGGGACAGTTTTGTAAGTTGAGAAGGCCTTGCTCTTCGAGATGACCCAATCGTTTAGCAACGATGGCGCGCAATCGATCGAAGCGTTCACGCTTGGTCAGTGATCCTTCGACATTCCCAATAATTTCAAGATCGATTTGAACTCTGCGGTCCCCAAACGGATTGCTGAAAGTAGCTTCAGCTAAAAGAGTGAAAAATCGGCGATCTTCAGGGCTGATCTTTTGCTTTTGGGACATCCCGCTCTCTCTAAATATTCAATGTTCAGTTTGCTATTAGAAAAAATTTAATGTGATCTAACTCCCCTCGCTAGCGCTTCGGGCTAGTTAATTTTAACTAGCCCGAAGCGCTAGCGAGGGGGAGAGACAACAAATTGCCTTAAACACTTTGATGCCCCCATTAAATTCGAATGAAAACTCGATTCCGATACATTCGCCAACAGATAAACCACAAGATTAAAAGAATCGCCGCTCGTTCGACAATCGGTTCGTAACTCACCGCTTTTTCAATCAGATTCCCCTCCACCATCACTTGAGCCATGCCATCGAACTTCTTAAATATATCCGGTCCGGCAAGCCCTTTGATGGTTCGCGAAAGATATCCCGGCAAGAGTTTGGTCATCACATAGATCGCGATGGAGTTCACACCCACAACGACCGCGGGATAAGCGATCCACCGAAACGGAGAAAACTTTATGCCATCGATAAGCCCATAAAACACGGCTAAGGTCATCCCTACAATCCCACCCGAATATAAAACCCAAGAGGGAGTCCAGATCTTCTTAACAACGGGGCAAATCCCAGTGGTATGTAAAATCCAAGAAAGGGCAACCCCTACGATCCCTAATAAAAGCAGGTATAAAATTTTCTTTCGCGCGCTTCGATCACTTCGGATCCATTCCCCCGCAATGAGCCCAAGTAACATAGTTGCTAAAGAAGGAATGAAACTTAATGTTTGATAACCGCCCCCATTATGAGTCCACTCACCATCACTTTGAGGGAAGAGATTCAACCACCACTGATCAAAGTAGTGAGCGGGATTGGCGTTCATATTCCAATGAGCCGCGAATCCCTGAAATCCATTAGCTTCTAACCAAGCAGCGGAAACCCCCACGGCTTGGTAATCATAATTAGCATTCGGAAGGGGCCAAAAGGCGAAGAGGGCCCAATAGCCCACTAAGATAGCCCCTATGCCGATAGCAATCGTTCGAAAGGATCTACCCCAAAATAAAAATAAGAAGAAGTAGCCTAAGCCAATTTGAGCGAGCACATCCTCAAACGTCCACCACGATCGAAGTAACACACCCAGGGCAATCAATAAGAAGGCTCGATAAAAAGCGTGAAGCGCCATTCTCGACCAAGAGTCGCCTCGCTCTTTTCGCTTGGCGTAGGAATAAGCCATCGACACACCCACTAAAAACGTGAACGATGGTTGAATCATGTCCCATAGCCCTCCCCAAGACCAAGCGACATGACTGAATTGGTATTTCACTTCCTGCCAAGTATTGCTCTCGGGGAATTGATCCGCCACGCGATAGAGCCCGAAGGCTGACGAAGCCATCAAGAGCATCGTCAATCCACGCATCGCATCTAAAGAGAGCAAGCGCTGAGGAGCTTTTGGGACCAGAGGGGAAGAAGAACTTTCTAACTCGGGCTCCGAGTTCTCTATTTCTTGAGAATCGTTAAGGGCTGGATCATTCATGAGAAACTCAACTGGTTCTACTTAGTAAAAATAAACGCTCATGATCGTAATCTCTAAGCCTAAAGAATCCAAGTTGGAACTCTTAAGGATCAAAATTGATAAACTACAAAACCATAAAAAAACCCGTAAACACTCTCAGAGTGCTTACGGGTTTTGAGATGGGGATCGGAGTCCATCTCCATTCACTTTAAAGTGAATCGATAGTGGAGAATTTATCGAAGCTTAGCAAAAACTTTTCTAGCTTCTCTAGGCATTTCCACTTTGGTCTTCCCGAAATCAGAAAGATCGTAGGTAAAGTGGAAGGCGACGTGTTCACCACCGACGATGCGGTTTTTCTTTAAGATAGTTGCGCCTTTTTGACCCGTGAGAAGAAGGACCTTCATCTTAACGGGCAAATTGGTTTTGGGATCGATTTCGAAGTCGTAGGTAACGTTGACGGCTGATTTGTCCGCACGGGACAAGAATACTGAGACACCTCAGCCTTCGCTCATGCAGCCAGAGTTTTCGACTCGCTTGATCCACGTGGTCAATGCACTTTTAGGACTGGCTTCGATTCTTAAGACTCGAGGAATCTCAACTTCCTCTTCGTCTGCATCAGAATCTGTCTTCTTGACTGAAGTCGATCCTTTTTTGTCCTTCTTAGAGCTCGATTTGGTTTTCTTCTTCGGGCTCTCTTTGTCTCCCTTTTTACTGTGAGTAAAACCATCGGGGACTTCATCTTTTTCAAGCCAGCGTGCGTTCTTTGAATAACGCGCTGCTTCCGCCATGATCAAGTAGGGAAAGTCGATCAAACGATCCATTTTGACTCCCTTTTGAGAAGTCAAAATACCTTTCCAAAGACCTTGATTGAGGATAACTCCCTTTCCAGCTTTAGGAGTTTTGTAAGCCTTGATGGAAGGAATTTCCATGAGAGGCTTCTTGTAGCTTCCAGCACATTTACCCAAGTAATTTTCACGGGTGGTGGTGGAAGAGACTTTGTGATCTTTTGTCGTTGAAAGTCCCCCAAGAACAGAAGCTTTAACCTTGTAATTCTTCTGTTTGGCGAGTGATTTCATTGCTGCCTTGAACTGACTTGAAGCTTTCGGAATTTTCGTTTTTGATTTCGCGGGGGAAGCGGTGATCGCCTGGGGTGCCACCAGAGCCGCAACGAAAAGAAAAGCCATCAGATAGTTCAAGGAGCGGGCTTGAAAAAGCCCCTTCGATTGCTGAGTCATAACCGCATCCTTGACTAAAGAATTTTGTTTAGGAAGCTCTTCTCGACCCATGATTTCCGATCCAAACCGAGAAGGCCCAACCCATGCTAAATTTGTCCTTGCTGAAATTGTATTGAAGAACAAGGACTCCTTACGCATCCGCTAAATATTGTAGTGAATTGAACCACAAACGTATTTTAAGTGGTTAAATGCCACATATAAAGGACGCTAGAGAGTGGCTTTGTTTAAGTAAAATTTTGTTTTTTTACAAAAGAGTGACTTCCCCATGCCATTTCAGGGGAAAATTGGCTTTTGGTAAGAGCTTAAACTAAAGCGGTAATCTATAATCTGACTTAGATTTAGGACAAAATATCGTGAACGACCTTGCCATGAACATCGGTCAGCCGGAAGTCTCGACCCTGGAACCTAAATGTGAGTTTCTCATGATCAAAACCTAACTGATGCAAGATCGTCGCCTGTAAATCATGAACGTGAACTTTGTTTTCTGCGACGTGATATCCCAGCTCATCGGTCTCACCGTGAGTGACTCCGGGCTGAATACCTCCCCCAGCCATGAACACCGTGTAACAGTGGGGATGGTGGTCGCGACCCAAGAATTTTGATCCTCCCCGTTCTTCATTGAGAGGAGTTCGACCAAACTCACCACTCCAAACGATCAAGGTCTCTTCGAGTAATCCTCTTCGCTTGAGATCCTTGATCAGCGCCGCGATGGGTTTATCCATCGACTTACAACGCCCGGGAAGTGATACCTTGATGTCATTCGGGCGTGAATTTCCGTGGAAGTCCCAACCCCAATCGAAGAGTTGAACATAGCGCACCCCACGCTCGATGAGTCTTCGTGCTAACAAACAGTTGTTACTAAAGCTGGCCCCTCCTGGTTGGGCGCCGTAGAGCTCTAAGGTTTTGGCATCCTCGCGAGAAATATCCATCGCTTCTGGAACTGACATTTGCATGCGGAACGCCAACTCATACTGCGAAATTCGCGTAAGAGTTTCGGGATTGCCGAATTCTTTTGCTTGAAGATCATTCAGATCCTTGAGAGCGTCTAAAGTCTTCCGTCGCATCTTGCGATCGATCCCTTTAGGGTCACTCACGTATAAAACGGGATCCCCCTTCGATCGGCATTGAACTCCCTGATAAACCGAAGGTAGGAAGCCACTCCCCCAGGCCGTTTTTCCAGCCGAAGGATTCGTTCCTCCTGAAATCAAAACAACGAAACCAGGAAGGTTTTGATTTTCGCTTCCCAAGCCGTAAGTGATCCAAGAACCCATCGAAGGACGTCCCACGATGGAAGAACCGGTATAGAGCAACAATTGAGCGGGAGCGTGATTAAATTGCTCGGTGTACATCGATTTCACAAACGTGAGATCATCGATGACACCACCTAAATGAGGCAAGATTTCAGAGATCCACTGCCCACTGTGACCTTTTCTTTCAAACTTATGGGGAGTCCCTAAAAGCTTCGGCGTGCCCTTGATGAAAGCAAAGCGTTCGCCCTTTAAGAACTCTTTTGGGCACGATTGCCCGGTACGCTTCACCAACTCGGGTTTGTAATCGAAAAGATCATGCTGAGGAGGAGAACCCGCCATGTGAAGGTAGATCACTCTTTTTGCTTTAGGAGCAAAATGAGGAGGGCGTACCGCCAGTGGGTTTTGTTGTTCCGAATCTGGTTCATCACCAGAGAGAACTTGACCGCCACCTTGAGCTAAGAGACTTAGGAGCGCAGCCTTTCCAAGGCCGGATTGACAATCTCGCAAGAAGTGTCGCCGAGTGAGTCTTTGAAGATTTTCGTAGGAATTGTGCATCGTTTGAATCGTCCCTGCTCTCACTTCCTCAATATCAATTCGTCTAGGTTTAAAATGACATTTCCGATGATCGTCCAAGTCGCTAATTCTAAAGCTGAAGACTTTGGAGGTATCGGCGGTCCGCCTTGAATCAAGGCCATCGCAGAAGCGGAATCCGTTTTAAAATCGTTTTGAATCTCTTGAAATAATTCTTTTAAACGTTGGAGTTCAACTTGCTTGATCATTCGAGAAAGGCAAAGCTTAAAAAGGTATTTCAATCTCTGAGAAAGATCTTCACCACCTTCGGTGATCACTCGATAGGCTACTCCCCGCGCAGCCCCTAAATAGACAGGATCATTGAGAAGTACTAAGGCTTGAAGCGGAGTATTCGTTCGAATACGTCTTAAGGTACAAAACTCTCGACTGGGAGCATCAAACGTTGTCATCGAAGGATAAGGAGTGGTACGACGCCAGCTGGTGTACAATCCCCGTCGAACACTGTCTTCACCGGGACTCGTTCTCCAATCGGTCGATCCACCAAAAGCTGCCCTCAATCCCAAATTGGGACGAACGGGTCGAACGGATGGGCCGTACATTTTAGTGCTCAGCAGACCTCCCAATGCTAAGGCTTGATCGCGAATTTTTTCAGCTGACAAACGAAATCGAGGGCCGCGAGCCAAAAATCGATTGTAAGGATCTTTTGTCCTTAAGTCGTAATTCAACTTTGAAGATTGGCGATAAGTCGCTGATGTAACGACCTTCTTCAAGAAGCCTTTCACATTCCAATCGTTATCGACAAACCAAGTTGCGAGGTAATCTAAAAGCTCGGGATGCGAGGGTAATGTTCCTTGGTTCCCAAAATCTTCACTCGTTTCAACCAGACCGATGCCAAAGAGCTGTTCCCAGAATCGATTTACTGTGACGCGAGCGGTGAGTGGGTTTTTAGAATCTACCAACCAACGAGCAGCCATCAGTCGATTGGGCTTAGCCTTTTCCGTTAAGGGTAAGTATTGATCGAGAACTCCCGGGCCGACCTTTTTGCCTCGATCTAAAAAGTTCCCCCGAATCAAAACCTGAGTTGTCCGACGACGATTTTCAGGAAGCTCTCTTAGGATGGGCGTGGTCGTGGGTTTGATCCCTTTCAATTCGTTTTGAATCGAAGTTAGCCTCTTTCTGAGGTTCGCTAACTCGGGAGAATCCGGCTTCAGATACCCTTTTAAAGTAGCGATCTGTTTTTGAGTACGATCTTCCCCTCGCTTGGGGAGCTTGAATCCCAGTGAAGGATTAGGTACACGATTTTCTTCGATAACGAGAAGCTGCTTTCGATCTTTATTTAACAGACTCAAAATGAAAGGACGGATTCGATCCCCAATTCCTGGGGTATCGGTTCGATTCCAAACCTTTACTTCATCGAGCACCACGTCTTGACCTAAATCAACTTCCCACCAAGGGTCATCTTCAATATTAGTATGAGTCGTCGACATCGCATTGGTGTAGTGGCCGTTCGTATTGCCATCGACGGCAAAATGCGCGGGGCCACCAAAGCCTGTTGAACCCTGACGAGCTTTAGCTTTCACGGCAACATTTTTAGTTCCCACAAACGCTTGAACCTCGGCTAAGGACAAGATGCGCTTTTGGCCTTTTAAATCGATTCGAATATAACGCGTTTTGAGCTCCCCTTTGGAAATCGGCAGCTCGACCGAAAGTTCGCTTTCCGCCTTGGTAATTTTGCTAAGCGTTTCCTTCTCTTGCTCCATTAAATATGCTCGACGCATTTTCTGATCTTCAGAATAAGTGGAGAGCAAGGGACGTTCATCACCATGATCCGCATCTTCGGTGTTATTAAAGATGGCGTAGAAGCGAAAGTAATCTTCTTGGGTAATCGGATCATACTTGTGAGTGTGACATTGAGCACAACCCATGGTTAAACCCATCCAAACTTGAAGAGTGGTGTTCACACGATCAACGATGGCCGCAGTTCTAAACTCTTCATCGTTTGTCCCACCTTCACTATTGGTCATAGTGTTGCGATGGAAGGCCGTGGCGATCAATTGATCTTCAGTGGGATCTTTCCGTAAATCACCGGCAAGTTGATCGATCGTAAACTCATCGAAGGATTGATTCTTGTTGAAGGCTTCGATCACCCAATCACGGTAACGCCAAATCGTTCGAGCGGGGTCCTGAGCGTAACCCGCCGAGTCGGCGTAACGCGCGAGATCCAACCAAACTCGCCCCCAACGTTCTCCGAATGCGGGTGAGGCTAATAAGCGCTCGACGACTCTTTCGTAGGCGCCCGGTTGATCATCCGAATGAAAAGCTTCGAGATCATCGATAGAAGGAGGCAAACCGATTAGATCTAAGGTGACCCTTCGCAATAACTCTTCTTTGAGAGCTTCAGGGGAAGGCGAAAGGCGTTCTTTTTGTAACCGCCTCAACACGTAAGCATCGAGAGGGTCTTTGATCCAAGAGTTATTGAGTTGTGAAGGAAGAGTTGGAGCTTTCGGAGGAATGAGAGACCAGTGCTTCGACCACGGAGCGCCTTGTGCGATCCAGCGCCGAATGAGTTCCTTTTCTTTTGGACTGAGACTGAGCCCTGATTCTTTTGGGGGCATCTGATCCGAAGGATCTGCTGTGGTAATACGCCTAAACAATTCACTCTGTTCGGGCTTCCCGGGAAGAATGATCGGTTTATTTTTGACGACTCTCGTTAAAACCTCAGGAACATCTAAACGGAGGTCGGCTTCTCGCGTATTCGCATCGGGACCATGACACATTAAACAACGATCCGAAAGCAGAGGACGGATCTGAGAGGCGAAATCGATTTTGTCGTCACCCAACACTGATGACGAACCGAAGAGTATCGTCGTGAGCGACAATAAAAATGAAATACGGAATGCGACCGAATTCACGTAACTGAGCCTTAATTTTTGAGGGAACTCATTTAGGGAAATGTCACTTCGTTGAACTTCAGCCAAATAGAAGCGCATCGAACTGAACGGCTAATCCTTACAATTCTAAGCCATTTTTTATCATTTTTTGCCTCCAACCGTACAGAAAAGAGGTTGGATTAAAAAAATTCGTTCCAATCTGAGAAGAGTTTCCCAGAGCTAGCCTTGTACGAAGGGAACGCGCAAATTAAACTTAAGTATTCAAAACTACTACTTTAGAACTGAAACACCTTCAGCATTCGAATCGAATGGAGTCCCCAATGCTCAACAAACTTCAAGCATTCACAGTATTAAGTCTTTTGATTTTAGTGTCAGGCGCTCATGCCGACACTCCCACACACAGTCTTTTCGACGGGAAAACTCTCAAGGGATGGAAAGCCCCTAACATGAGCTTTTGGAGTGTCGAAGATGGAGCCATCACCGCTCGATCAACGCCCGAAAAACCCTGTAAGAAAAATCAGTTCCTCGTTTGGCAGTTGGGTGAACTCGACAACTTCCAACTCGACTTAGAATTTAAAATTCAAGGGCATCCCAGCGCGAATTCGGGAATTCAAATTCGCTCACAAATTAAACCCGACGGACACGCGGTAGGTTATCAGGCAGATATTGACCTTGCCGGAAATTATCTGGGGGCACTTTACGATGAGCATACGGGTAGGAGAATGCTCGCTGCTCGAAACCAAAGTACAGTTATCAGCCGTGACGGTAATCGCACCAAAAAGGCATTAGCTCAAAAAGCTCCTGCTCCAAAAAACGGAGAGTGGACGTCTTACCAAATCACTGCGGTCGGTCATAAAATCACGTTGAAGGTCGATGGCATCATCACCTCTGAAGTCACCGATTACGAAATCGGTCACCGTGATTTACAAGGCAAGTTAGCCCTTCAACTACATTCAGGTCCTCCCTGCCAAGTTCAATTCCGAAACATTAAGCTCAAACGATTGCCGATGACCAAAGACTACAAAAAAATTGTCTTAGTCGCCGGTGCTCCTTCCCACGCTTCGGGTGAACATGAATTTAATGCAGGAATTAAAATTCTTCAAAAACGACTTGTGAAAGTCCCGGGCATCGTCGCTCAAAGCTACCACCAAAATGGTTGGCCCAAAGACCCCAGCGCTTTTGATAATACTAACGGCATCGTTTTCTATGCGGATGGGCAAGGTCGACATCCCGTCATGAGGCACTTCGAAGAAGTTGACAAGTTGACTTCAAAGGGAGTGGGGATCATGTGCATGCACTACGCCGTTCACGTGGCTCCGGGAAAAGAAGGAACTTACTTCCAAAAATGGATCGGTGGTTTTTACGAAACCGATTGGTCTTCCAATCCCCACTGGAATGCTGCACTCAAAGTCAATGAGAAGCATGCCATCGCTCGCGGAGTCGAACCCAAAACTATTCATGATGAATGGTACTTCTGCATGCGCTTCCGTCCCGAGATGAAAGGTGTGACGACGATCCTCGAAGCCAAGCCGAATGAAAAGACTCGTTCAATCAACAACTGGCCCCGTAAATCTTATCCTCACATCATTGCGATGAAGGGCCGTAGCGAAACCTTGATGTGGGCGGTTGAGAGAAAAGACGGCGGGCGAGGTATCGGCTTTACTGGAGGTCACTGGCACCGTAATTGGGCGGATGAAACTCAACGTAAGGTCATCCTGAATGGAATGGTTTGGCTCGTCGGTGGTAAGGTTCCTGAAAAAGGGATCGTCAGTGAACCCGTGACTGAAAAAGAACTCAACGAGAACCTCGATAAGAAGCGGAAGATGAAACACATCAAGTTGCCTGAAAAGAATCCTGGAAAGAAGAAGAAATGAGTTCCACTCTCGACAATTCAAGAGAAGGCATTCTTAAACGCTTTCGGGAGCAGATCGCTCAAGGTCAAGCCATCATCGGTGCCGGGGCGGGAACGGGAATTTCTGCTAAGTGCGAAGAAGCTGGCGGAGTGGATCTCATTATCATCTACAACTCCGGTCGCTATCGTATGGCGGGGCGTGGATCCACGGCCGGCCTGATGGCTTACGGCAACGCGAATGAAATCGTTAAAGAGATGGCTTATGAAGTGATCCCAGTCGTAAAACACACTCCAGTTTTAGCTGGAGTGTGCGGCACGGATCCCTTCATGATGCCGAAGAACTTCTTGAAGGAGCTTCGAGAGTTAGGTTTCAGCGGCATTCAAAACTTCCCTACCGTTGGGCTCATCGACGGAAACTTTCGACTCACTCTCGAAGAGACCGGAATGAGCTACAAGCTAGAAGTGGAAATTGTAGCGTTGGCTCGGGAGATGGATCTTCTAACCACTCCTTACGTCTTCAATACTGAAGAAGCCAAATGGATGACGGAAGCCGGTGCCGACATCATCGTCGCTCATATGGGATGTACCACGGGTGGCTCCATCGGGGTTGCAACGGCTACTCCGCTCGATGAGTGCGTATCGAAGATCCAAGAGATCGTCGACACCGTCAAAAACATTCGCGATGAAGTTATCATCCTCTGCCACGGAGGTCCCATCGCCATGCCCGACGACGCGCAATATATTATGGACCGCGTTCAAGGGATCGATGGTTTCTACGGTGCGAGCTCCATGGAAAGGCTCCCTACCGAAATTGCGATTCGGGAGCAGATTGAATCTTTTAAGTCGCTGAAGATCAAAAAATAATCAAATGTCATTAGAAGTGAATGATGAGGGCCTGCCTGTTATCGATCAATTGAGTGAGGAGGGTTTCGTTGATCTCACATTTCGAATCGTGGATCTCATTGAGGATGATAATAGCTATTCCTTCCGATTGAAGGCTTTTAAAGAGAACGAGACGTTCGGTTTTAAAGTCAGGCTGGTTAAGGGCATTCAGGGTGGCTTCGACAACGAGGTGGAATTAATCCAAGATCAAGTACATAGGAATGGAACCATCTTCTTTCACTCGGGAGAAGAAAGTGACCGGTTAATTAACTTTCTTGCCCGAGCCTATGGAAGCGACACCCCACCTAAAGAGATGGTGAAGGAAGAGTCCTTTACCGCCATCGCTCTCCATCAAGGTGAATTAGATTTTGAAACCGAATGTATAAAACTAAAACTCTTCGGAAGAGATGATGAACCCTTCGAAGAGGACGATTACTACGAATCCTTTTTCAATGTCGACCTAGCAAATAAGCTCGTCTTTTGGAATGAGAAGGATTCGGATTATCGAGAGCCGTTGCTGAGGGCGCTGAGTAGTTCTCAGTAATCTCTACCCAGCAAAACTTTTTTACTCTTATCAAGTGAACGACTACAAACCACTGCGTATTAACAGTTAGGGCAAAAAAATGAAAAAACTAGCCATTGCAAATATTCTTGTTTTAATAGCAACCATTTCTCTTTCTTTTCATACATACAATTTACAAACCTCCCAGCATTTAAGTGCAAAATCATTAACGATCGTAGATGAATGGGGCAATGTGAAGGCGTTTTTAGGCAAAGGCAAGCACGGCGTAGATGACTATTCCTTAATTCTCATTGGGGAAAATAAAGAAATTTTATTCAATCTCAGTCTATTAAAACGTGGACCGCAGCTTAAGCTCAACGCTCCGTCCTTAATCGATGCTGATGAATCTAATCGTAAACATACTTCATCGATAAAAATGTCAAGTGTAAGTGTTGAAGAATTAGGGATCACTGGTTCCAAAATTGAACTTCTTAGGCGTTCTTACACAGGTGAAAACACAACCGAATCCTTTAAACACTTTGAAATCGATTCAGGTTTTGATTCAGGTTCCATCACTTTAATAAATTCAAAAGAATCTAAAATGGCAGTACTATCACCCGATGTAGAGGGTGTGATTCGTGATGATTTTCAATCTCCTCAAAGCCAAGAAAATAAATGAACCCCAATCGCCTTTAATAAACAATAAATGTGGCCTCATCGCTTTTGCTTAGATGGTTACCTCGTAACGGGAGTGTGCAGAAAAATTTATGCCACAAAAGAAACTACCTACATGGCTAATCGAAACACTTTGGTTCACCTTCCTCTTCGGCGGAACTTTTGCGTTGTACTACCATAGCGTACTCGCTGGTACCGGAGGAGGACGGGATGTGATGTTTTTCCTTTCATTCCCAGTCATGCTCGCAATTCGGTGTCTTTTCTCAAAAGAGTGGCGCAAAGAAGCTTTCGAAAAATACCTAGTCGATTTGAAGAACAAAATCGCCGCGGTGATTTTGCTTTTACTTTCTATGGCTTACTACGGGTTCATGATTTGGGTTGCGTTCTTCGACAAAGATTTTTTTAACTAGCTAAATCTGTTTCAGCTTTTTCTACCCCTCCCAAAACCAGCGACTCCCCTACCTATATTCATGTCCCCTACCAGGTAAGCATTTGATTTTACAAAACTCTAAATCTGTAAAATAAATCAACAATCCAAAGTTCACAATCGGACAATTCCGCCCCTCTCCCCTTACCAGGTAACGGAATGAGGGGAATTGTGTCCGAATTCGTTCGTTCCACCCTCTTTTAACCCTTACCTGGTAAGGGAGAAGGGAAGGGTCAACTTACATAAATTCGAAAGTGTAAAATTTGAAATCTAATTGGTGTTCGGAATTGTTCAGTGAATTCTATTAACTAGCCCGAAGCGCTAGCGAGAGGAAAGTTCCCCTCGCTAGCGCTTCGGGCTAGTTAGGGTTGTTTTTCCATTAGGATAGAGGCCATTTTATTGAAGACGTAAATTCATAGAGCTGAAATTACCAATCCAGCCACATCGCCCGGGCGATGTTCAAGTCAATGTCCGATGAAAAGGGAGCATTAGAATCGCCGATAAACGACAACCCAAATTATTAACAACGATTACTTAACAAGCTTAATAAAACTCAGTGAAATAGACTGATTAAAGAATTGCCTTATTTATTTTCAACTGCAGAATATAATTCTAATATTGCTTGCAAGAGATCCTAGGGCAGGTTATTAGAGTTAATAACTAATTAGGAGAGAGAGCCTTGCTTTGTAACGACAAGACAATCACAAATTAAGGTTCGATTAGTTATAGATAAGAGAGAAAAGATTTGTGCTGTAAACTCAGAGGTAGAGACTGAGTTTTTACACAAAGTTTTCACGGAAATGTTCCTGTGCTCAAACGCAATGTTTGAGAGCTTTCCAACGCTTTTAAATTAAGTTTTTGGATCGCAATAAGGTGAAGAGATGGAACACATCACCAAGGAAGATTGGATCAATCTGAGTCCAGCTTCTGGGGAATTTAGTGAGTACACTGGCCTTCTGGATGAAATGGTTATCGAACTTAAAAAGTTCATGCACCAATTCGATCAAGAAGGAGAATCTCCACAACCCACCCTCAATTTAATTCATCGCTATGAAGAGTTAAAATATAGACGAAACTAATCTATAAAATCCCAACCTCAGCCTCCTCGTAGTCGCCCAGAATCGATCGAACCCTGTAGCGAAATTGTTCTGTTGCGATTTAATTCTGCTGTGGCTGTTGGATAAGCTGTGATCGGATGATTTTAAGAGTTCCGTTATTTTGACGAGCCAGGTCTTGAATAAAAATACTGGCCATGCCGGGAAATCCGATGCTATGAATAATCACTCTATGTCGAGCGTTCAACCCCTTAATCATTTTTAAAAGCAATGTGATGTGCTTACCCTTTAATGCTTTCCCACTTTGATAAGTAGGTGTACCGTCCGTGATGAAATAAATCTCTTGGAATAATGGTTTGAACTTCCTAGAAATTTTCTTATTTACCACCCCGAAGGCTTCTTGAAATGCTAAATCAGTCCGAGTTTTGCCTCCCGCCTTTAATGAATTGATCCACTTGATCACACTTGGATTTAATTTACCTCGAGGTAATGTTTTGGCAATCAGCTTATGCCCACCCGACAGACTACCGCCGATAGAACATTCCGAGTTGTAGGGAAGAATATTGAAATAGGATCCCGGCTTTAAATAGCGTAAAAACCGGATAGCTTCCTTTTTCAATATTTTCAGGCGATCGATCTTCCTGGAGTTTTCAACCATACTTCCAGAAGTATCCAGGATGATTAAAAACTTTGAGCTCCTCTGTTCGATTCCAAAGAAGCGATTGGATTTCCCTTTCCCCACCGATCCCACGATGGTTCCTTGTCCGAAGAGGCCCTGGGCACGTTGCCAAGCTGAAACAAAATCATAGCCTGCCGTATTGACTTTATTTTCTCCCGCGTAGAGAGCCCAAAACTCTTTCCATTCGGGATACCAAACTAAATCATCCTTGGCCGTCAATCTTACTAACAGCTCAGCCGTTCGTATCCAAATTTGACTCTGGGAAACAGTTCGCTCATCACTAAGGGGTAAAATTTCACCGCGAATCGTTTTTACGCGCACTTCGGTTTTACCCAGTAACTCGACCAACGTACTCACGATCGGAGTGAGCCAGAGATCTGGCTTCTTCTGCTTAATCGCGAAAGTGTAAACCTCATCCACAGAATCTAACAATCCGTATATGGATTGAGATTTATGTGAAGCCTTTAAAAGTTCGATCGCCTTAGTTGAGTAAACGGGTTTTGGAGCTAACCGACCCATCCAATCCACTTCACGCTGAAGGAGATGTTGGATGAGGTCAGCTAACTCGTGTTGGCGCGTCTCTTGACTCCGCATGAGCTTACTCAATTGCTCGGAAATCAAAATGCGCTGCAAAACATTCTTGTCGACTGAGCGTTTAGACTTAGATCCCCAATAGTTCTTCGACATCTTTACGAAGTCTTCGATGTGCTCGCTCTGAAGAGAGGTCAAAGCCTTGGAAAGCCCGATACTAGTGACACTGTAGATTTGGGGATATTCGCCGGGATCGATGTCATCTAACAAGACGAACAATTCTTTAACCCTTCTCATCAGACTAGCGTCTTTAATCTCAGGTGAAAAAGCATTCTTTAATGTGTTTTCGTACCTGATCAAAAACGCGAAATCTAACTCCGTATCCGAGAGTTCAGGTCGGTGTCTTTTACAAGCATTGATCGCAGCTTGAATCTCTTTTTTGACAATACGCCACTTGAGCCGAGCCTCCAACGGATTGAACGCGCTCAGAGCAAAAAAGATCAATATGAGAAGAGTAAATTTGTGCTTCATTTTTTATGGTCCCAACCACCGCCGCAATTTGCTTCAAAATCAACGCGCTAGTTTCTTTTACCAGGAACAAATTGAAGAGAACTCCTAAAAAGTATACCACCCAGACGTGCTTTCTTGGATCCAGCTAGGGTACACTATAAGACTTCATCCCACTGCCTTATCGCTAAACTTTAGGAGACTAGACTTTAGGGTATAGCAATCTCAATCAAATCCTAAAAAAAATTGCGGAATAATGAAAACTCCATCGAGGAAAAACATGAAAGCTCTATCATTCTACCACAATTTAGCTCCACTTCATTTGACGTGGTTGCTCTTGTCTGTATTCATCTTCGGTAGCACTACTCTCAGCTCAGCAGAAAACAAACGCCCTAATATACTATGGCTGACCAGCGAAGATAACGGCCCTCACCTCGGTTGTTATGGCGACACTTATGCGGATACCCCTCACATCGATGCCTTAGCTAAAAAGGGCTCTACTTACCTCAACGCTTGGTCGACGGCTCCCGTTTGCGCTCCCGCTCGAACCACAATCATTTCAGGTATCTTTCCGCCTGCAACCGGTGCGGAGCATATGAGAAGTCAACTCCATCTCCCTGAACCTTTTAAGATGTACCCACAGTACTTAAAAGAAGCAGGATACTTTTGCACCAATCGTAAAAAAGAAGATTACAACTTAGTGAAGCCCGGGCAAGTTTGGGAAAAAGCCACCCACTGGAAACAGAGAGAAAAAGACCAACCCTTCTTCGCAATCTTTAACTTTACGATCAGTCACGAAAGCAAAATTAGAAATTGGAATAAGAATAAGAAACTGATCCACGATCCCAAGAAAGTGCGCATTCCGGCTTACCACCCCGATACTCCCGAAGTGCGCAAAGGTTGGGCTCAGTATTACGACCAACTCACGGCGATGGACAAACTGGTTGGAGGGGCTCTTCAAGAATTGGAAGAAGCAGGACTCTCCGAAGACACCATCGTTTTTTACTACGGTGACCACGGCCCTGGTATGCCGAGGAGCAAACGCTGGCCCTACAATTCGGGCCTTCGAGTTCCTCTCGTAGTTTATATCCCTGAGAAATTTAAACACCTCGCTTCTCCTGATTATAAAAAAGGAGAAAAGACAGATCGTTTGGTTGGGTTTATCGATCTCGCTCCTACCGTGCTCAGCTTAGCCGGCATCAAACCTCCAAAGCATTTTCACGGTAATGCTTTTTTGGGCAAGTACCAGGCTCAACCAGTAAGTTATCAGCACGGATTCCGAGGTCGGATGGATGAACGTTACGACCTTGTTCGAGTCGTCCGGGATCAACAGTTCATCTATATTCGGAATTACATGCCGCACAAAATCTACGGGCAGTACATCGATTACATGTTCAAGACCCCCACGACTCGAGTTTGGAAACAGCTCTATGACGAAGGAAAGTTAAGTCCTCCCCAAACTTACTTCTGGGAAACAAAACCTGCAGAAGAACTCTACGATCTCAAAAACGATCCCGATGAAGTCAAAAATTTGGCGAAAAATCCCAAATACAAAAGCAAGTTAGAGGAACTTCGAAAAGCCCATCGAGATCATGTTTTTAAAATTAGAGATATCGGCTTTCTTCCCGAAGCTCAAATTCAAACTCGTTCAAAGGGAAGAACGGCTTACGAAGTAGGAAGAGATAATAAAACTTACGATCTACCTAAAATTTTGGAAACGGCCGAAATGGCTTCGTCGATGGATTCAAAGTTCAGCACTGAACTTAAAAATCGATTAGGATCCAGTGATCCTGCGATCCGTTATTGGGCTGTATTAGGAATACTGATGCGAGGTGAAGATGAAGTGAAAGCTTCACGCCGAGATTTACTCGGGGCCCTGCGAGACAAAGATCCCAGTGTGAAAATCATCGCCGCTGAGGCCCTTGGTAGATACGGTAATAAGAAAGATCTCGAAGCTGCATTGGAAACATTAATTCAAAATGCCTCTATTCAAAAACATGGCGTTTATGTTTCGATGTTAGCTCTCAATGCGATCGATATTCTTGGGGATAAAGCCAAACCCTTAGCTGAACAAATTAAAAAACTGCCCCAAAAAGCCAAAGACACCCCCGGCCGTATGGGAAATTATGTCCCCCGTCTTTTGGGAGCGCTCAGTCGCCGACTATCAAACTAACATATTGGTTTTAAGACCAAGGAAAAACTATGAGCAAAAAAGTACTCATTATCACGGGAGATGGCGGAGAGGGTTACGAAACCCTCTATGCCGTGCATCGCTTTCAGGAAGCAGGTTATGAAGCCATCGTAGCCGCTCCTTCCAAGAAGCGCCTTAACTTAGTGCTTCACGATTTTGAACCCGGCTGGGACACCTACGTCGAAACTCGAGGCTACGGCTGGGAATCACAACTAACTTTCAGTGAAGTCAATCCCGATGATTATATGGGGACGATTCTCATCGGTGGAAGAGCTCCCGAGTATCTACGTAACGACCCTGATGTCATTCGGATCATCAGAGCATTTAACGATCAAGAAAAGATGATCGGATCGATCTGCCATGGGATTCAACTTCTCGTGGCCGCAGGAGTCACCGAAGGTCGATGCTTGACCTGTTATGAACACATCAAGTTTGAAGTGGAATCGAGTGGAGGCACTTTCGACACCCGCCAAGCAGTTCGAGACGGCCACATCATTTCAGCTCAAACCTGGGAATCTCATCCCGAGTTTTATCGTGAAATCTTCAACTACATCGAAGGTTAAAAGCTATTTCTCAAATACCTTCAACGGGTCCCAAAGCACCATGAAATCAGTCAAAATAATTCTATCGATTCTTTTAATTGCTGTTTCACTCATGAATACAACGGTTAACGCAGAAGAAAAAGTTAAGCCGATTAAAGCACTCCTCGTCACCGGAGGTTGCTGCCATGATTACAAAGGCCAAACAAAAGTCATCACGGAAGGCCTTTCTAAAAGAATCAAAATTAAAGTCGACGTAGCTAAATGGAATCCCAAGGCAAAACGCAATGCCAAGCTTGAGGTCTATACGAAAAAAGATTGGGCTAAGGGATATGACGTCGTGATTCATAACGAGTGTTACGGGGGTGTTACCGATGTTCCTTACATCGAAAACATTGCCAAAGCTCATGAAAAAGGGGTGGGCGCTGTGATGCTTCATTGTTCCATGCATAGTTACAGAAACGCGAAAACCGATGCTTGGAGAAAGATCGTTGGAGTCACTTCAAAAAGACACGAAGGTAAGAGAGCGTTCAAAGTGGAACTCGTTAAAAAAGATCACCCGATCACCTTGAACTTTGTCGATGGTTGGTTACCTCCAAATGGAGAACTCTACATGATCGAAAAAGTTTGGCCGAAAGCAGTCGTCTTAGCCAAAGCTTATGGAAAAGACACCAAAAAATACCATCCTGTCGTTTGGGTCAACACTCACGGCAAGGGTCGAACCTTTGGAACAACGATTGGGCATCACACAGAGACAATGGCTCAACCGGAGTATTTAGATCTCCTCACCAAAGGCTTGCTTTGGTCCTGTAAAAAACTGGGTGAAGACGGAAGTATTCCGAAAACATACATACAGAAGAAGAAAGACAACAAGAAGGAGAAGGCTAAAAAACAGTAGCCTCTGATAATCCACAAAAGCCTAATTGATACTTTTAATCTAAGCCCCAGGCACCTCAAAGTGCCTGAGGCTTTTTTTTGAAATAAGTGTCCAGACCTTAAGTAGTTCTCCAAAGAGGGAGCCCGATAACCGTAGATCTTTATCTAAAACAAAGTTATTCCATCATCTAGCCGAAGAAGTTAATTGAATGTTAGAGTCTCTTTCCTCTTTCTCGGAACTTGCAGTTGGGCCTCACCTCTAACATCATTTGCCGGCAATAGATCTTGTAATTAAAACGAGATCACCCCTTTAGACGTCACGCAATCAGTGCAAGTACATGACACAATCTGTCGAAGAAAATCCAACGACCCAAGAATCTGAGGAACAAAAAAATCCCATCCTCCTTTTAGGCGATGAGATTGATTTGAAGCCTCATATCACTTTCTTGGTCTTTTTACTCAAAGACAGAAACAACTTTCTACCTCAAGAAAAGCAGATTCAGTATGTCGTGTGTGAAAATTCTGTCGACGTCATGCTCGCCAGGAGAGAATACACTGATCGGATCCGAGTGGTCCTTATTGGGCCTAAACTCCAAGGCAATCACGGATCCTTAGCCCGCCAACTCTCATCTCTCACTCAAGTCATCCTCGTCATTGATCCTGAAATCAATCCGCTCCATAAAGATCCAATTCAGGCAAGAGTTCGAGAAAGAGAGCTTGAGGATATCGGAGTCGCGATTGTCAAAGCTGATAAAGTAGATGAAACGTATTACGCTCCCTTCATCGACAATCACCTCTTGGTCGATCCCAAAGAACAAGATAAGAGCAAAGATCTCTCTCCCGAAGAACGGCGAAAGATCATTGAAAAACGGCTTGAAGCCGAAGATAAGTTCCCCTCGCTGCCCGACACTCAAAGAAGAGTTCAGGGGCTCAGTGATACGGATCCAGCTTCAAAGTGGGCTGAAGCTATCGAACCGGATGTCCCCCTAACCAAGGTCATCCTCAAACTTCTCAACAGCAGTTACTACAGCTTTAGAAGTAAAGTTGAAAGCATCGATCAAGCCGTCAGCCTCGCCGGCGCCAATCCAATTCGTGAAATTGTTTTAGCATGTAGTATCCGAAGTTTATTCACAAAAGTCTCCAAGGGAAGAATCGATAAGTTTTGGACACACTCTACCGCTTGTGCTTTCTTCGCAAAACTATTCTTAATTCCCGCACTGCCCGAACTACAAAGCGTCCGTCAAAAAAGCGAGCTTGAAAAATATCAACTCGACGCCAAACAAACCGAACGCTTACAAGAAGCGAGGTTATGGGAGAAATTCACCTTAACCGAGGAAGAAGATCCATTTACCGTCGGCTTGATCCACGATATTGGAAAAATCACTCTGACTCTCTGCTTTGAAGAGTTGATGGAACTTCTAGATGCATTAGTCGAAAGCGAAAGAAAAGATCTTCGATCTGAAGGAAAGGTCTGGGCGACTTCGGCAAAATCTTTAGAAAGATTTCTATTAGGCGACTTAGACCATCAAAGAGTGGGATTCACCCTCGCGAAGTCATGGAATATGCACGAGAATGTGTGTAAAACGATCCATGCTCATCACGATGTCAAAGAGAGCTCTCCTGACATCATCAAACTTGTCGCCCTCGCTGACTTAGCGGCGAACATGGTCGGTTCCTACCCCGTTCAAACAAAGTATCATCCATTTACGAAACTTCAGAAGCGAATCAATTCACTCAATGGAGATTTTCAACGTGGGGCAAAACTCTTCGACGAACTTTGGACGATTTTAGAACGCTTAGAAGTTCCCGAGTGCCTTTGGGACATCATCGATTACAAAGAATTTTTCAGCTTAGTAGCGGGGCTCTCTCCCCGTGTTTCTGGTTTAACCCGAAGCTTCTTACAGCAAACAAGCTAAGCACCCTCCCTCTCAATTTCTCATTCCGATCTCAAAATTAATCTTTGATAAAGATGCCCACAATGTGTAGCGCTCACGGCATCAATTGAAAAATTTGCTCTCTTCGAGTAAAGTGTCTCGATCAATAAACATTTAAGCGTAGAGCATAAACACCCTCACAGATTCTTGAAACGCGTCTCCAACAAGCGTCGCCGGTGATCGAGAGGAGTGATTACACTGCGGTGTAAATTCAGTGAAAGAGAGTTTTGAATGAGTAAGCGCATCTTCCTCGGCCTCGATATGGGAGGCACTGATATCAAAGGAACCGCAACCAATGATGCGGGAGATATTCTTATTGCGGATGATGACTGGACAAAAATTGAGAGCTTTGCTAGTCAAGGCCCCCAGATTACTCTTCAACAATTAAAAAAGGCTGGGCAACAAGCTTTGGATTTGATCGGGGCTCAGTGGGAAGATGTGGTTTGCGTCGGCCTCGATACCCCAGGACCGGCTTCTCTCGATGGAGAGCTGAGCCAATCCCCCAACCTCAACCATCCTGAATGGAATGATTTTGGCGTCCGTGAAGAACTTGAGAAAGTTCTCGGTCGCCCCGTCATCTATAACAACGATGGAAACGCTGCTGCTTACTGGGAGTACTTTAGACTCTACAAAGACGGTAAAGAGAAAATTCTCGCCGCTGCCATCTTAGGAACGGGCCTCGGCGGAGCCTTGATTCATAAGGGTGAAGTCGTCACCGGGGCGCGTGGATTTGGAGCCGAGTTCGGCCACATCCGTCTTCCCACTCATAAGCTCGTTCCGGCGGGTCAACCCGTTCCGGTCTGTGGCTGTGGTAAGGAAGGATGCGCAGAAGCTTACGTGAGTCTCACCGCTTTAAAGTATCACATGGAGCAGGGCCTTCAACTTCCTGAGAATCAAGACCACCCATTGCACCAAATGGAAGATGTCGAAAACAGTCGTGCGAAGTCACTTCTTAAAAGTGCACAAAATGGTGATGCCTTTGCTCAAGGGCTTTTCGATTTCCAAGCCAAAGCTTTAGGACTCCTGTTCGTTCAACTGGCCAATTGTTTTGATCCTCATATCTTCATCGTCGGTGGTGGCCTTACAGAAGGAAAAGATGAGAACTCGAAGAAGTTCATCGATCGCTTCATCGGTATCGTCAAATCGACCTTCGAGGAAGAAGCATTCGAACAGTCAGCAAAAAATATTCAAATTGAAATCGCCGGCGCCCAAGATCATGCGGGTTGCCAAGGATCTGCCTTACTCGCACGTCAACACGCCAACAAGGTCGGCCTATAAGGAGTTGAAAGTTTCATGTCAAAACCACCCGAATTTTATCTCCAAGCCAAAAAAGAGCAGCCCGATCTATTCTCAAGTTACGAGGCACTCTCCAAAGCCGCCAGAGAAGCGGGTCCCCTCGATGAAAAAACCATCGCCTTAACTAAATTAGCTTTGAGCATCGGAAGTGGCTTAGAAGGGGCCACCCATTCGGGAGCGCGAAAAGCTCTCGCTGCGGGTTGCAGTAAAGATGAAATCATGCACGTGGTTTTATTGGGAGTCACCACTCTCGGTTTCCCTAAAATGATGCGAGCGCGGGCTTGGGTGGAAGATGTGCTTTCTAAAGAGAACTAATTTATGAAATTCCTAGCCCGAGGTCTGTTAGTTACTACCTTTTTCATTTCAAGCTTTCAGACTTATGCGAGTCCCCCCGACTCAGTGTTTTCAGATCTTCCCCCAACGATAAAAATTGGAGTCAATAGAGATAACCACAATCTCCTTACCTGGATAGATCCAAAATACTTCACTCAATCATCTTCCCGTTACAATGTTCTCATTGTGGGTATGGAAGCTCTTAGTGGTGACTGGCCACAAATATTAAATAAGGTATCTGCTCAAGCTGATATATTTCGAAAATATAGAAAATACATACACAACAAGAATCTGCAAAAGATCACTGTCTCCTATGTCCCCTGGCTTTACTCAAGAACTGAAACAAACACAAAAAAATCACACTCCCTGACAACCCATGAATTTCCCCCACAAGGGTCATTTTATTCCGACGAAAAAAATCCAGAGGCTCATTACCTATGGAGATGGATAGGGATGTACGCGCCAGATCTTGTAATCGTGATCGATTCGAAAACTAAGCGATCCACTAAGCCCATGGCGACACTCATTCAAGGAAGTATAAAAAGGCTCAAAGAAAAACCTGTTATTGTCAAAGAAAAAATGATCGCCCTTGAAGATGCCTTAGGTCTTCAAGCCCCATGTAACACAGGGCGCATTCCTGCTATTAAAATTGGTAGTAAAAACTATGATCTTGAGCTCGCTCTTAAATACCTCAATGAAGCAATAGATTTACCTAAATCTCCAGCAAGAATTGAAATCGAACGTCGTGAAAACCAATCATCATTAAAAATCCTTGAAGAGCTCGCTAAAGTATATGGAAATGAGCTGAAATCGATTCATTACATTCCCTCCGTTAGTGTAATAGCAAAATTAAGATTCTTAGAGATAACCAAATCAAAAGAAGCTGCCCTTCAGTACGCGGAATCAATTCTCAGGCCATTTCTTACCAAGAAAAAAAGCGCACTAAGTAATAGGCCTAACGGAAGCCAGATCGCTGGTCATTTAGCCCTAGCAGAATACTATCGACTAAGAGAGAATCCCGTTGCACTAAAACTCATCAAAGAAGCTGCTGACCAGGCTTGGAAAAACACGAATGCCGCCCCCACCATCTTCCCTTTCCATTCTGAAATGAGTGATGCTATTTTTATGGCTGCTCCCCTGCTCAGTGAAGCCGGAACACTTATAAAAGAAAATAAGTATCTCAAACTCAGCTTGAGCCATATTCAATCCATTCAAAAGATGCTCCTTAGAAAGGATGGACTCTATCGACACTCCCCCCTTGATAAATCTGCATGGGGAAGGGGAAATGGATTTCCGGCTTTAGGTTTGGCCTGGTGCTTAGATCGATTACCAAAAGGGAGTGAAGAATTTAAATGGGTCTCTAAAAGTTTAACCTCCCACCTCGAAGCTTTAGCCAAGCACCAAGACCCGATGGGCCCTTGGCATCAAGTCATCGACCATCAAGAAAGCTACCGTGAGCTCACCTCAACTTGTATGATCACATATGCGATGATCAGGGGAATTCGCCACGGAATACTGAACGAGAAAAAATACAAGCCCATCATTGAGAAAGCTTGGAAAGCAGTTAAACGCCGTATCGGAAAGAACGGGGAACTTGTCGATGTGTGTACAGGGACGGGAAAACAAAAAAGCTTAAGGGCTTATCTCGATCGAAAAGCTATCTTAGGAAAAGATGCTCGAGGCGGAGCGATGGCCTTTTTGCTTGCGAGTGAAATGTTATCCTGGGAATTAGAAATAAAGGGACGAAAATAAAACTCAACAATCCCTTAGTAAGCCCGACGCGTTAGCGAGGGTAAAAGAATAATTCAGCTTTAAAATTCACTATTGGCGGTACTGAGTCGTCTCCACGTAACGTAGATTCAAGGCGATAAATTCTTAATTCAACGACCCGTCCCCTCGCTAGCGCTTCGGGCTAGTTAATTGACCTTACAAATATTTAGTCCTCGTAATAAATTTCGCCTTTTCGTACAACTAACTCTTCGGCTTACGCACTCCTAATGATTCGGGCGAGTTAATTGGAGATCGCTTAAAATTCAATCTTAGGGCTGAAAGCCCGTAACTTTATAGCCCAGGGCAGAGCGAAGCGTCGCCCTGGGGTGAATTCGAGAGTGGATTGAGCCCTGTAAGGGCGACACTACTATTTGAATCCCACTCAACGTTCCTTCTCCCCACTCACGCTTCGGGCTAGTTAAGAAGGATTACCATTTACTCCTGACCACAAAGCTTATTCACCAACTCCGGCTTATAAACCGTCTGCATAATATCTCGCCAAGTTACAATCCCCACCACTTGGCCTTCTTTATCCACCACGGGCAAACAAGAAATGCCTTCTTTAACAAATATACGGGCCGCTACCTGGATGCGTTTTTCAGGAGTGATGGTCACCAGCTTGCGAGTCATCACCTGGTGGGCTCTTTTGCTTAATGCGCTCAGCTCTCGTTTGGTAGCGTAATCGGTATCAAGATAAGGACTAAACTCTTTCAATAAATCTCGATCAGAAATCACACCCACAAGTTTTTGATTTTCAAGAATCAATATATGATGAAATTTGACGTGCTTGAACACGTCACGAATTTTATCGAGGGTATCATCGATATCAGCCGATACGACTCGAGTCGTCATGATGTCTTCAATTTTCATATCCGATAACCTCACCAAATCAATTAGTCTTAGCTTTTCGTTTCTTGTTAGGGTTACATCGGTTATCGACAAGAATTCTATTGAAGCACAGCCCAAGATAGTTTTACCGCTACTTCAGTCCCGCTTTTTAATACCTCGCTTCCGCACTTCAACCCTTGAACGACCGTTAAACTAAAATGTAGATAAGAAGGGCCGAAAATCCCCACCAAAACCTTGGGATATCGCGATGATATTGATAGGATGAGCCGCGATATTTTCGCTCGATGAACAGTGAAAAATGCTACACTTCCCCATAGGTTAAACACTGTGAACACGTTGACTGGGTCCAGTCGTGTCAAGCAACTCACTGAACTTAAAATCTATCTATACAGCTTTATTCCAATCCCCTAAACGAGGCCTCCATGAACCAGGAATCACGCGCTCCTGCTACGCTCAAACTTTGCGTTCTAACTTGCTTATTAACTTGCTACTTGAGTGTCAATTCTCTTTTAGCTGAATCCCTCTTTATTGAGAATGCCACCATCATTCAAGGCGATCCAGCTAAACCCCTCATGATCGAGAACGGATCCATTCTGATTCGCGATGGCATCATTGTAAAAATCGGTTCTGCCGAAAAAACGGGGAAACGAGATGCTCTCATCGCTCCAGCTGGCGTCAAGAAAATCGATGCCCAAGGACTCATTGCCATCCCAGCTTTCATCGACTCAGGAACACGCGCCGGGCTTTCCCAACAAAGCCCAAATAGTAAAAACGAACTTCCACAACCAAATTTGAAATTGGGCCCCAATCCTCATATGAGAAAAGCGGCCCGCAACGGCTTGAGCCCTGAAGTGAGCGCCATCGATTTATTCGATCCCAACGACAACAGCCTACAAAGCTACCGACAAGAAGGCTTCGGAACACTTCACCTGCTTCCTGAGGGAGGATATTTTTCTGGTCAAGGCGCAGTGGTCACCCTCGCCAAGAGAAACATTCGTGAAGTTGCTCTTAAAGAAAACACTGGGGTCACCACTGCCTTCTCCAGCAATGCCGGAGGCCCTTATCCTAAAGCTCTCATGGGTATTCTCGCTCATATGCGCCAATTCGTTTTGGATGCTTCCCACCACAGTCGTTGGGTTGAGTTTCATAAAAAGAATCCCAAAGGATTTCAACGCCCCCCGAGAGACACGTCTCTTCAAGCGCTTAAGCCCTTGTTCGATGGGGAGATTCCTCTCTACTTCAAAGCCGATAGTGATAACGACATTCATCGAGCCTTAGATTTCTCTAAAGAATTTCAACTCAAGATGGTTCTCACGGGCGCCCGTGATTCTGGTAGAGTGATCGAGCGATTGGGAAGAGAAAATATTACCGTTATCTACTCACCCGATTTTCAGGCCAAACCCAACTTTGAATCCAAAGCAGGTGCTCATCCGCCTCGAGTTCAGCTGGAACGGTTGAATAATTGGCAGGCTCAAAAAGACACCCCTCTCAAGTTTCACGAAAACAATATTCGATTTACTTTCGCCACAAGTGGGCATCGCAATCCCAATCGTTTGATGCAGTACGTACATGACTGGATTGAAGCAGGTCTTCCATCGAAAGTTGCGTTGCGAGCTTTAACCTTATCGGCGGCAGAGCTCTTAGGCGTGGAAGAAGTACTAGGATCGATTGAGGAAGGGAAGATCGCGAGCTTAGCCTTTATCGACGCTCCATTCGAGCAAAAGGACACTCGGATCAAATACTTAATCACCGACGGTGAACTTTTTGAGTTCAACATTCCCCAGCGGAAAAAAGAAGAGCCCAAAAAGGACGAAGAGAAAAAGGCGGAAGAAAAAAAGAAATCCGAACCTCCCCAAGCCCCAAAGGCACACGAAGATCAAGTGGAAGAGTGTGAACTTGATTCAGATCGAGTTCCATCAATAAAAACAAATGGAGATCTCTATATTCACGACGCTACCGTGATCACCTTAGCCGGGCCAACTCTACAACGAGCCTCGATACGGATTCGAAATGGCAAGATCGAAGCTGTGGGTCACGACGTCAAAGCTGATGGCATCAAAAATGTTATCGAAGCCAATGGTTGGTTTGTTCAACCTGGAATCATCGACTGCCACAGTCATATGGCGACGGAGCGAGGAGTGAATGAATGGTCGGATGCCATCACTTGTGAGGTTCGTCTCGATGACGTGGTGGATCCCCACGACATCACCATTTACCGTGCCCTTGCGGGTGGAGTCACTGCCGCGCATCTCCTTCATGGAAGTGCGAATCCCATCGGAGGTCAATGCCGGCTCATCAAACTCAAATACGGAAGACCCGCTTCAGAATTAAAAGTACGTGATATCCCCCAAACGGTTAAGTTTGCTCTAGGCGAAAACGTGAAACACTCTAACTTCCATACTCGAAGAGGAGAACGTTTCCCAATTACTAGAATGGGAGTTGAAGCCACTTTCAGAAGAGCTTTCGCCGCGGCTCTCGATTATCAAGATCGTTGGAACGAATATTCAAAAGCGCTCGCTCGAGGAAAACCGGCTTTAGAACCACGAAGAGACCTAAGGCTCGAGGCGCTTTTGAAGGTTCTCAAAGGAGAGATACTCGTACACTGTCACAGTTACCGTGCTGATGAAATTTTGATGCTGATGCGAGTAGCATCTGAATTCAAATTTAAAATACAAAATTTCCAACACGTCCTCGAAGGTTATAAGGTGGCTCCCGAAATGGCGGCTCACGGTGCGACGGCATCAACCTTCAGTGATTGGTGGGCCTATAAGTTTGAAGTCATCGATGCTATTCCTTACAACGGGAAGATCATGTATGACTCCAAAGTCGTAGTGACCTTTAATTCAGACGACAACGAACTCGTTCGTCGTTTAAACACGGAAGCAGCAAAAGCGACGAAATATGGTGGCATTTCCTACGAAGAAGCCTTGAAATTCGTCACCTTAAATTCCGCCATTCAAATGGTTATGCAAGATCGTGCGGGAACGATTGAGGTTGGTAAAGATGCGGACCTTGCCATCTACGATTCTCATCCCTTGAGTGTTTACGCTCGATGCCGCTACACCATCATCGAAGGGGAAGTTTACTTCGAACGAAAAGACACTCAGCGTAAAAGCCATCACACGACCCCAGAGTTAGGAAAACCCCAAAATTTCCTTCCCGATCCCACTCCTATTAATCCTCAGGGACTCTACGCCATCACGAATGGAACTCTTCACGTGCCCGGCGGGAACGTTATGGAAAAAGGAACACTGGTGGTTGAAAACGGAATCATTCGAGCGGTCGGCGGTAAGAATGAAGTAAAAATTCCAGATGGCGCAACGGTCATCGACGCTAAAGGATCCCACATTTATCCCGGCTTGATCGATGCCGGAACGCGCTTAGGGCTCGTCGAAGTGAACTCAGTACGCGGCTCGGTGGATTTAGGAGAAACGGGATCCGCCCAACCCGATTTACTCATGGCTTCAGCCGTAAATGTTCACTCTGAATTGATTCCCGTCGCCCGAGCAGCGGGTATCACGACCACCGCCATCTTCAACGATTTTTCGGGAATGATCGGTGGCCAAGCTGGAGTGATTTATCTCGCAGGTAGATCCAATCCCGAAGCCACTATCAAGGATCGCTTAGGACTCCAAGTTAACATTCGAGGTGCCCAAAGGAGTGGAGCTCCTCCCGGTTGGGTTAAAGATCTCAAAGATTGGTGGCAACGCGGAAAGCTATATCACGAAGCCAAAGCGAAAGGTCAAGTCAGCACTCGCGACGAACGCTTAGAAGCGCTCAAGCCTTATATCGATGGTACCCGCCCCGTCATCTTCTCGGCCAATGGAGAAGCCGCCATTCGCCTTGCGATCAACCTGACGGATGAAATGAAAATTAAAAGTATCATCCGCGGAGGCCGCGATGCCTGGAAGGTCATCAAGCTTTTGAAAGAAAAGAAAATCCCCGTGATCATCGGGCCAGTACATTCTTCTCCTGGTCAGAGGCATGATCCTTACGACGCTCCCTTCGTAAACGCCTCTCGACTTCACGCGGCGGGCATCCCCTTCGCATTTCAAAGTAACGATGAAATGAATGCTCGGAATTTGCCCTACCAAGTGGGAACAGCCGTCGCGTATGGCCTTCCCTACAAAGCAGCGATTCACGCATTGACTCAAGGCGCTGCTGACATTCTGGGAATTGGAGATCAGACGGGAAGTTTAGAAGTTGGGAAATGGGCTGACTTCTTTATCTCTCAGGGCGATCCATTGGAGGTGATCAATCACATCGAACATCTCTTCATTCAAGGTAAACCTCAAAGCTTGGAAACGCGTCACACTAAGCTATACCGACTCTTCAAAGATCGAACGACGGTTCCTAAGAAGAAGACTTTGGATATGAAGGCTTTTTAAGCTTCATCATTTAAATCTATTCACCCGTGCTTGGGACGCAGACGCCCGTAGGTGCAGGGCTTGCCCCTGCCCGATTCCCTGATCGGCGTTTTCACTAAAAATCTATTTGTATGGGTCCGGGAGCGGGCGCCCACAAGGGACGCCCCTACAGATGAATTGCCTGTAGCCAAATTCAACAGAATTTGGACCGATTCCGCTTTAAAGTTTTCATTCTCTGCATCTTTAGGACGTTCGACGCCCAAAGCCTGGCGGTTTTGGCTACGTGCTACTTGACATAAAATTGACATCACCCAACGTCTGACGGCTTTGGCTACAGCTTTCTATTTGGTGAGCCCCTGTTCTCATGCTAAAAATGAAGTAGACCTGGAAACATCTAAACTTACCTTTAATAGAATTCCTAATGGCTCCATCATCTTTTAATTTCTTCGGGAATATGGTTGAAGACGAGCGCCTCGTTCGCGCGCTCATGTTGGGTCAACCATCGTTTATGAAGCGAGCTATCGCGGTAGAGAAAGCGGAAGAAGTTCTAATCGAAAGGGTTCTGACTGAACGTCAGGAACGACTGCGGGCCTTGGTCTCTTTAGCCAGAGAAATAGAAGTGCTTAAGGATCAACAAAAAGACCTACCCGATGAGATCAATTCGTTTTTAACTGAGCTCCAGGGCCATCCTAATTTTGATTCTTATCCCCAACCTCAAAATCCTCGCTCACTTCAAAAGCTGCAAAAATTACTCAACGAACGATTGCAGACCTTCAATTCGCGCTGGGAAACTTACATTAATAGTGTCTCTTTAGAAAAAATTCACGAAGCCCAAACCAAATATAATAAGTATTACGCCTTTGAGCGCGAACTCGCCCTGCCGAATCTCCCCCCGTTAAAATTCGAGCCCATTGAATTGTTTAAGCGTGAAGAGCTATACGAACGCTTTCCGGTATTTGTTCTCTAGTAGTCGTCCCGCTCCGCGGGGTGATTTATACTTAAACATTCAGGGCTGAAAGCCCGTAACTTTATAGCCCAGGGCAGAGCGAAGCGTCGCCCTGGGATGATGACCAGAGGGGGTTGAGCCCTGTAAGGGCGGGACTACTACCATACACCCAAGGCGAATAACTCGACTAGACATAAATGGATTATAAAAGAATTATAGCCGTTGCCTAGGAAGGCCGCGCGCGGAGCGCGCGGACTACACTCCCCACATAAAATCATAGCCGGTGATCACAATCCCCACATCAGCCCAAAAGTGGCAAAGCCAAGGACCCCAGAGAGAGCCCGTTCGTTCGTAGAGCCAGCACCACCAAGCTCCTCCGATGGCTACACAAATCGAAAGAGGAATTGTAGCCGTTAAAAAATATTCCTGAGGTAAGTAAGCATTTAAAACGATGACATGGTGAGCCATGAATCCTAGGCTTGAAATCAACATTGCTTTGTTGAATCCCATCCATCCTCGCAATTGACGAAAGACATACCAACGCCAGAAATACTCTTCTAATAGGGAATGGATCACCGAAAGGAAAATAGCCAGAAAACAAAACTTAAGCGGAGAGTTCATGCCCAAGCCGTCTAATTTTTCAGAGAGAACTTCGGGCGCCCCAGCTAAGACTGCTGTACCTTTTAAAAAGTAAAAATAGAGAACTAAGTGCCCCCCAACGATGGCTAAGCCAGAGAGAAGCCCAAGGAAAAGGCCCTCAGAAGTTTTCTTAACCAAATCGAAAGGATGTTTTTGAGCGAATACGATCCACAGAATCGGTAACGAGAATTGCAGAATCTTACTCACGGAATAAGCTGGGAGCATCCCGTCCTTCCCACTGAAAACGACAAAGTAAACGTACGTTGCAATACTGGGAAAAACGCAAGCTAGAATTAAGATGAAAAGATCCGACCGTTGAGCTCGAAACGGCTGAAGTTTGTCAGACAATTCTGATCACCTAAAAATAACGTGTTCTTTAAGGAATTTTTCTACTGCACGATAAAAATGATCGATCGTTTCTTTTTTTCTCCAACCATGACCCTCCCCTTTATAGATCTTGTAATAATGGGGAATTCCCGATTGTTTTAAACTATCAACGATCGTGTCCGATTGGTCTTGAGGAACAACCTGATCGATCTCACCCTGAAAAATAGCTAACGGACTTTTGATTTTTTCCGCATGAAAAACGGGAGAGCGTTCACGGTAAATATCTGCTGCTTCTGGTAAATAGCCCAGTAAAGAATCGAGGTAATGCGCTTCAAACTTGTGAGTATCACTAGCGAGGGTAAATTGATTCGACACACCATAAAGACAAACTCCCGCAGTGAAAGCCTCGGGGTGTGTAACGAGTGAGTGAAGCACTGTGAAACCTCCTGCACTTCCCCCATAGATCACGGTTTTTGAGGCATCGATGCGGCCTGAGTCAGCAAGGTACTGCATTCCACTGACGGCATCTTCGACATCACAATTCCCCCACTCCCCTCGAAGCCTCAACATGTAATCTCGCCCGTAACCGGTAGATCCTCGATAGTTCACATAGAGTGCGGCGAATCCTCGAGTCGCGAAGTATTGGGCTTGAGAACTCCAGCCTGCTGTCGACTGACCCGTGGGCCCCCCGTGAACAAACACGATGAGGGGTGGCTTTCCTATTCCTTCAAACTTTCTACTGCTCGGAGGATAAAACAGTCCATGAGCCGTTTCGCCATCTCCAGTGTCCCAACTCAAGGCTTCGGGGCGAGAGAGATCTCTCGGGTCCAAGGTTTCGCCTAAGGATCGAGAAATGACTCGAGTCGTTTCACTTTCAAAATCGTAAGTCACCACTCGAGGAGATGTCTCGGGCCCACTTGCGATAAAGGCAACGGCATCGGCTTTGGGAGAAGCGGTGATTTGACTGAGATCACCGTATCGATCAAGGCCTTCAACTAATTTAGTTTCATGGGTTTCTAAGTTCACTCGATGGAGTTCGATGAACCCCTTCACATTGCGGCAACAGGTGGCAAACTTTCCATCGTGAGACAAAGCGTAGGTGCGCATTCCTTGAGCCCACGCGGGTGTAGCGTGCTCAGCTTCACCGTCGGTGATTTGGTTCTTACTTTCGTCTTTGATATCAAACTTCCAAAGATGCCCCCAACCCGATTTGTCGCTCAAGTAATAAAGTTCATGACCTGAGGAAGAAAACTCTGGTTGGAAGATTGCCACATCTTTTCCCCCGGCGATAAACTTCACTTCACCTAAACGAGGGAGTTGCCCTTCGACTTCAATCACCTCTGCCATCAACAGACGAGTACCGTCCCAAGGCATTTGAGGATGGTCCCATGCCACCCAAGCGAGATACTTGCCATCGGGGCTCCAGGTAGGTTGCATGTAAAAATCATGCCCCGAAGTTAAGATGCTGGGCCAGTGCTTTCCTTGAGCATCCACTATACCTAGTCGATCAATAGCTGAAGCATCATGGTGTACGTAGACCACCCAATTTCCATCAGGAGAAACAGCACAAGATGAAGCTTGCCCTGCGCCCGGAGTGATGGGACGTGATCCCCCAGTCCCCAATGTACGCCTATATATCTTTCCGGTTCGATGGACGACGAAGAATACATCTTCACCGTGAGCGGTAAAATCTCCACCCCCATAACCCACTTCGGCTCGGACGTTGAGATCTTCAGAGATGTCTCTAGGAGCGACATCTCCCTCGGCCAAAGCGACTAAAACGCCCTGACCCGAGCGCCCTTCCAGCCAAATGAGATCTTTACCGTTGCGACCTCCCCACTGTACATCGCTCAAGCGTTTTCCAGCGGCTAAAGTCCCTGCAGATACGGGGCTGCTCCACAAACCGAATTGTTTACGAGTTTTCTTTTCGGCCATTTAGTTTTAGTTCACTTCTCTAATCTATTTCTCCAGACGTAGCCAAATTCGCCAGAATTTGGGTGATTTAATTTTAAAGCGCCTCCATCCAATCGTTAGCGAAAGCCACCTCTATTCTTCCACTTTTTCCTTATCTCCCCAACGATCCAACTACGCTTTAGCACATCATCGAGGGAAACAAAATCATCTTTACCCTCAATGAAATCCTCTATCCTTTTTGCCAGCAAGCTGTATCCATGTTCAGCGGGTTTTGGGGGTAAAAAGAGCTGACCTGAGTGTACTTCCCCTTTACTGGAAGTCACCGCGAAGTTGATGTCTCTCATGACACCTTTTGTTCCCAAAATATATCGGCTCTTTCCAGCTTTACCTTGATGCTTAAGTTGGACGAGATAAGGGCTATCACATAAAAATGAATACCTTTTTAATTCTAAGAGATTTTCCGATCGGGAGTCGACAAGTCCGTGGCCTAGAGGTGAATGAGAACGGGAGAACGCAGCATCAGCAAGCTTCCTCACTGGGGAGTTTCTGTCGTCGACCAATTTAACGACATCTACATTTTTAAAAAGATTAACTTTTTCAATCTCGCTCCAGGGAGAGCTACTCACCCGCGAGAGACCATCCAGTGCAGTTCCAATGGTAAGGGTAGGAGGGAAATCATCATTGTGAGTAATCAGTTCATTCCCCTGAGAATCTAAAACTGGAAGGGCTTGCTCAGGAAACGAATTGAGAGCGGACCAGATGCTGCCGATGGAAAACGCGCAGCCAATCTCACGTATTTTATCTGCTAATTTTTTAGCCTCGCTAAAGGACCTATTTAAATCACCTACAACAAACACATGATGGCGAGCTTTCAAGTTTCCAATTATTGAAGAAACAAAATTTGCTTCATCAAATGATCCTAAAATAATTATGCCATCAGCTGATTTAATTGCTTCATCCCTCAGATCAACTTTTTTATAGAGTGGATTTGAGGATCTCCATTCCTGCCAATCCTTCGAATCTATCTCCTTAGAAGTTTCAACAATCAAAACTTGATCGAGATCCATCTGGTGATGTTTTCCATCCCAAGGATAACCCAACAGGAATCGGTCTAACAATTGTTGTGAAGGACGACCTATTTCAAATTGATCCGTAATAAACGCAATCTTTCTCGCCATGATCACGCCCTCCAATAAGTGGATTCTGGATTGGGTTGATAGGGAACTCTCAATTCAGGAGTTTCGAGCTTAACCTGCCCTCGATATAAAGATTCAACCCCAAACAAGGTCATTCCACTGGTTAACAGTGTTCTCTTGCCAGGAATGGGTGGCTTCTTCTCGTGGATCAATCGTTCGATGTTATTGACCAAGGGATTGAAGAAATCAGCCAATGTGGTGTAACGCGGGGGCATAGGAAGATGCATTTGACACGAAAAAAGGTCATCAGAATTTTGCATCCGGCCGGCGTAGTTAAAATCTAAAAGCAAACCATTCATAAGAAGTAATGTCGTTTTAAATCCATCGATGTGTTCGATGAAGTACATGACACTATTCGGACTCGCCTCCTGAAACCAATCGATATCCAAAGGGGCATAGGTTAATCCTTTGGGCGCGCGAGCGGTAAAGCTCCTTGAGACCGCTGCTTTCAGCAATTCATCCAAGCCGTCTCGCTTCCTAAATTCTTTCCAGGCAGCATCCCCTTTTAAGGCGTGAACGCTTTTGACCCCGATCTCCCCGCCTTCTCTACGCTCAGACATACATTGAGCCGTTTCTAAGCCATGAATGTCGTAGGAATCAATCCCACCGTAACAAGCACAGAGGCTTTCTTTAAGAGGTGCGTTCAAGGGCATATCTACCGATGGAACTCGCCAAGTTACGGGAAGAGATGAACCTGCGAAGAATGGAATATTAAGTCGCTCGCAGTCATCCATGATCTCTTTGCATTCATCCCAATCGGTTGAGAGATGCTTATCATTGAAGACGGGGACAGACCGCCCCGTCTTTTCGAAGACCTTGACAATCTCTTTAAAAAACTCGTATCGGGGGTAGAGCTTTTGCCCCTTACGGTTTCGAGGATATTTTCCATGCTCGACGATGATCACAACTCCATCGACCGCTAAATGCCCACTTCCTAGAGTTAATGCGTCCTCAATGCTCGAAAATAACTTCACGCTATGACGATGCACTCGATCGTGTGTGAGGTCATTATTAGGAAATTGATCGACATAGAGTGAAACCAACTCAAGCTCAGGGTAATGATGCTTCCCGTGCCAACCGTAACCCTCTAAAAATCGATCGATGAAATGTTGAGCGTGAGAAAATTTTCGAACTTCAGTGGCGAGAAGAGCGATCTTCCCGCGATACTTTCGTTGAACTTTTGGAGGTGAACTTTGGGCTTCAGCTTTTGAGCCCGGCAACCCGCTGAGGAATCCCGCCGCAGTCGCCGCACCTAAGGTGTTTAGAAAATCTCGCCGCGACCATCCCTCTGGAGCACCACCCTGTTCGCGTAATGATAGTAAATCCAACATAATTAATTCCAATTCTGCTCAAGTTGTAAACCGGAAGAAGATGACCGATTTCGAGCAAGGTCTTGAATTCAATTTTAAATTTGAAATGATCAATAAGCCGTCGTTGATCAGACGGGATTCATCCTATCACTTATAGGTGAATCGGAACGAGGAAAATAGTGGCGAGACTGAAATAGGAGTGCCCATAGCCGAACTTGTAAAAGTTTGGCCGAATACGCCGAATTGCCAAATTTTCACAAATTCGGCTACAGATTGTCGCTTTAGAACCCAAGAGCTATAATGTGGCGCGCTCATGAAGAGCGAACTTTAACCACAATCAAAATGGGACTCATCAGAATATTCCTAATGAAGAACGCCTCACTCCTCATCTTCGCCATCGGTTGGCTCCAGCTTGCGTTCCTCCCTCTTGGGCAAGCTCAAGAATCGAATACAACCTCGACGCCAACGGCTGAAGCGGTATCGAGCTTTTCGATCACCACCCAAAAGAGCCAAAAGATCTTGATTAAGGGTCACCCTATTACCCTGATCCTTCAGGCTCAAAATGACAAAGAAGAAGTCGTATCGACATTTGATGGTCAAGTCGAAATTGCTGGAGTGAATCAAAACGGTAACGCACTCTCTGTCGTCGGCCCTTTCGAAAATGGAAAACTGACTTTAGAAAACGTAACCCTTCCCTCAGGTCAAGCTCAAGTCAGCCTTGAGGGTTCTGAAGCGAAGGGAACGTTTTCACGGAACCAAATTCCGGCGATACTCACTCTACTTCCAGCGATCCTCGCCATCTTGCTATCACTATGGACTCGCCAAGTTTTGATTTCATTGTTTTGCGGCCTGTGGGTTGGCGTGATGATGATTCAAGGCTGGAATCCCTTCACCAGTTTTTTCACCTCCGTAGACACCTACCTCATCGGAGCTCTCGCCAACGCTGACCACGCTCACATTTTATTTTTCAGCTTAAGTTTGGCGGGGATGGTTGGAGTCATTCATTTCAATGGCGGTATTCATGGCATCGTACAGATGATTTCTCGCTTCGCGAGAACGGCTCGGAGCGGGCAAGCCTCAACCTGCTTCCTCGGTTGTTTGATTTTCTTTGACGACTACGCCAATAGCTTGATCGTAGGGAACACGATGAGATCCTTCACGGATCGCCTTCGAATCAGCCGCGAGAAATTAGCCTTCCTGGTAGATTCTACCGCGGCTCCCGTAGCGACGATCGGAGTGATCTCCACCTGGACGGCCTACCAAACCGGTCTCTTAGAAGATGTCCTCCCCAGTTTAGAACCGGGGAAACAAGCTTACCTTTACTTCTTAGGATCGATCCCCTACGCCTTCTACAGTCTTTTGATGCTGATGTTCGTCTACATGGTCTCCTTTTCATTAAGGGATTTTGGATCGATGCGAAAAGCTGAAGAACGAACGATCATGACCGGCCAAGTTCTTCGTGATGGCGCCGAACCCTTGACGGATACGCAAGGTCATGCCCACATGAATCCCACGGCTAAGGGAATTCAAGCCCACTGGTGGATGGCGGCCTTGCCCATCGCGGTTCTCATTTTTGGTACTTTAGCTGGTCTATTTATAACGGGATTCCAAAGTACGGGAGGCGAAGCCAGCTCGATTCGTGAGATCATCGGGGCTTCTGATTCTTATAAAGCTTTGCTTTGGTCGGCGGTAGGGGCTTCTCTTCTCGCTATGGTGCTGAGCGTGGCTAAAGGTCACAAACCGACTCAAGTCCTCAACAGTTGGCTAGACGGTGCCAACTCACTTCGTTTAGCAGTGATTATTCTTTTATTGGCTTGGTCGATTTCAGCGCTCTGTAAAGACCTGGGAACTGGACAAGCGATCGCGTCTTTGGTTCCGGATGCAATCTCAGCAAAATGGATTCCTGCGATCACCTTTGTGACAGCAGGTTTAATCGCCTTCTCAACCGGAACTTCGTACGGAACAATGGGAATCTTAGTTCCTATCTTACTACCACTTTGTTATGAGCTCGGTCGAAGAGCCAACCTTGATCCCGGTCACGTTTCTGCTTTAGGATCGGCAACCTTAGCCGCAATTTTAGGAGGAGCGGTCTTCGGCGACCATTGCTCTCCGATTTCAGATACCACTGTCTTAAGCTCGATGGCCGCCGGATCAGATCATATCGATCATGTACGAACCCAAATGCCTTACGCGATCACGGTAGGTGCCATCACGATTCCGTCTTACATATTAGTCGGTTACGGATTCAAGCTCATTGTGATATTCCCCATCGCTATCGCCGTATTGGGATTAATCTTACTTCTTCTGTCTTCAAGACGATCTTCAAATCCGGTATTGGATAACTCGGATGAAATAGGTTCTACCGTCTATCTAAGTTCCTCCAAAGAGGAATGAGGTTGAACCTCTTCCCGACAATTACTCTGCTCAACAGTTAAAACTCCCTACAAGCTCTGAACTCCAATGACTTCATCGCCAAAACCTCAAAGCCACCCCGTTCCCGGTAACTTAGACATGAACTGTTCTTCGGTTGATGCGGGTTCACTCCAATCCCATTTACAAAATGTCGAACAGAAACCCTGGGCAGCGGCCTGGGCGGCGGGATACGCACTCCTGCATCGTCAGCAATCTGAAGTCGGAAGTGATTTGATCATCAACACTCTGAAGACCTTGATCGAGCAGGACCCACCCCATTCAGCATTAAAGTTGGTGACGAACTGGTTAACCCATTTTGAAGTTTCGTGGACCGATCAACCCCTTTATAAGGAGTTCGCCAAGGCCCTAGCCTCTCGATGGGATTATCTCCTCGACCATGAAGACGATGTTTCGTGGAACGCCCTGGGATTTTTTGGAATCCCGCAATGGTGCGACGAATTTATCGATCAGCTCAAAGCTGCACTTGACCATCCTTCATTTCAAAGAAAAACGATTGCCCTACTGAGCCTTGAAAACTGTAAAGGCCCCGAACGGGATTCTTACATTAAGAAGTTCAGCCCTACACCGAATGACATCAGCCCAGCGACTTATGTCCCCCTGCGATTACTTCTTGAAGAGGGAGACCCTGTCGAGTTCTCCAGAACTCTAAGAGAGTATTTCAGCCTCAGTCAGGTCCAAGCTTGCTTTGAAATCCTTCCCCAACTGACTCATCGATTAGGCATGGAAGAAAACTTTCAAGCAAAGATCTACTTTTGCTTGTTCGGTGAAAACCATGATCACACTCAAACTCATAAAGATTCGTTTGAAGAGCGACTCAGCTTGTTCAGGCCGCCCTATCCTGAAGCTCTTAATGAACGGGCAAAAAAAATGTTTCCCGATGAGAAGGCCAAAGAGTTCTTCGTCTCTCTCAATCAAGACAAAGTGACTGAAGCCTTTGATCTGCTCAACCAAGTCACTCGAGATGCTCTCAAAGAACTTGAGGAAGACGCAACATTAGGAAGCCTCCCCAAAAATCTGAGCACCGTTTTAGAAACGATCCAAACCGCGCCCTGGTTTTCCCATGATCACGACGGTGGAATCGAAAAGAGCGCCCTCTTCTTCACCGCTACGATCCTCGCCTGGGCAACTCGAGGTCAACACCTGAAAAAGACTTGGGATCGCCTCGTCGAAACAAAAGTCCAAAAAGAATTGGAAGCCTTTTATGCCACCGACTTCCCTCTCCTCAGCCCCAAGCGTCTTCAAGTGGCATTGGATCATCTTCCAAGCGATTTTTACGAACAGGATCAACTCCCTTTCGATATTGAAGAGAGTCACTTCATCGAAGTCTTTAAGGATGCCTTAGAAGCGCTTCGAGATCCCGACGCCAATTTAAAATCGACCTTAGAAAAGTACGTTGAGGATGAAGGATTTCATCATAACGTTTTACTAACTGTCGCGGATGTCCAAGGCGACTCCGCTCTTGAGGCCATCATCGACTGGGCTTCTGGAATCGATCCCGAAAATCTCAAGTTGATCGATGCCGCCACCCGAGTCCTCAGCTTTCTTGGCACCCAGCGAGCAACCCAATACCTAAAAGAACACAAATCGGTTCATATCTTCGAAGAAGTGGGCGGCATGATGCCCGCAGACCTTTTATGGAAAGTTCTCATTATCGGTGATTCCGATATGATGCGAGAAGCGCTGGAGCAACTCACCACTACGCACCACAACCTCGCCCGTGAAGATCAATCCGAGCCCGATCGAGAAGCAGCCTTGATGTTGTTGTCGACGATCGTCGAGATCGTTGACCATCCCGACTCTGCTGAGGAAGTTTTAGAACAGGCTCTGAAACTCTTTAGGGACTTCATGGAAGAAGCTCAAAAGAACATGCCCCAAAATCCTCAGCTTCAAGCCCAGCTGGAGCACTACGCGAGAATGTACGAGCATTCGGCGCCCCCTCCGAATTGGACTCAAGAAGAAGAACCTGATCACGAAATCCAACAATTGAATGAACCTGAGGAAGCCGGTTCAGGGAAAATTATTACCCCAGATTTCTATTATCCCGAAAAAGACACGTTTTATCGCGAAGAACCCAAGGTAGGGAGGAATGACCCGTGTATCTGTGGGAGTGGTAAAAAATTCAAAAAGTGTTGCGGAAAATGACCTCGACGAACCAATCCCAGACAAGTTTAGCTTCGAAGAGACAGAATTGAGTTTTGAGTCAATAAAAGACCCCGATGCTGCCGATGGCTGGAATATCCCCTAGAACTCGGCTTCCGATAACTTTCTTTAAAGTCTTGGTCAGTGGAGCATCGGTATCGCCAGTTCTGGTGACCAAATTCTTGTTGGTCTTCAGGGTAGTTCTAGTTTGAGTGATCAGCTACACTGGCAAAGCTTCAAGGACGTCTCATGGACTCTCACCAAAAGCAGATTTCCAAGAAGGACTCGAAATCCACTTCTCAATCCGTTGATGGATCAAATTCTAACGATGCTCCCGGTCATGCCGAGCTCAGTTCTGAATTGGTTTCAGCAACTCAAGTGGCGACAACAACAATTCAACCTGTTGAAGATTGCGCCATCGAGAAAGACGAATCGACACTAGCCTGCAATCAGATTTTCACTCAAGATTCAGAATTTAAAATGCCAACTCCAAAGTATAAAAACATCGTCTTATTCGGCCCTCCCGGCGTTGGAAAGGGAGCCCAGGCTCAAATTATCTCTAGTAGATATGAACTTGTTCACGTCTCCACGGGAGAAGTGATCCGAGAAGAAATTAAGAAAGAATCCGAATTAGGCTTACGAGTCAAAGAAGCCGTGGAGGGTGGAAAATTCGCTGATGATGAAACCGTCCTAGGGATCATACAACAACGCCTCGATCTGCCCGAATACCAAAATGGTTTCGTGATGGATGGATTTCCGCGTAATATCAATCAGGCCGAAAAGCTCGATGAAATGATGCGGGATAGAAACAAGTCAATCGATTGCGCCTTATTCTTTGACGCTCCTGAAGAGGTAGTATTAGCACGGCTTGAGGGTCGTCGAATTTGTTCCAGTTGTGGGGCCACTTACCACAAACTCTTCAATCGCCCCAAAATTCGAGGAGTTTGTGATCTCTGCCAAGGCATCGTTGTTCGCCGCCATGATGATTCACCCGATGTTCACCGCGCACGCCTCAAAACTTACCGTGAAAAAACAGCTCCCTTGCTCGACTATTACACTAAGCAGGGAAAAGTACGCATGGTCAACTCCGATCAATCGATCACCGCCGTGGCCTCCACGATCCATTCGATCTTAAGCGGTGAGTAACTTTATTTTTCCCCCTGAATTAAAGCCCATCGGCTCCTGCTGAATATGCCGAGCAAGCTCTTAGTCATCAATGTGGTCGGACTCACCCCGGGCTTGATGGGTGAAGATACCCCCCATCTATCGCGATTAGCTCAATCGGGATTCCAATCTCCGATGAAGAGCATCTTGCCTGCAGTAACTTGTTCGGCACAAGCAACGATGCTCACCGGCCAACTGCCCCGAACTCACGGTATCGTCGCCAACGGATGGTATTTCCGCGATCTTAGTGAAATCTGGCTTTGGAGGCAGAGTAATCGACTCGTTCAGGCTCCTAAAGTTTGGGAGAAACTGAGACAAAAAAATCCGAAGTTTACCTGTGCGAAGCTTTTTTGGTGGTACAACATGTACTCGTCGGCCGATTGGTCTGTCACTCCTCGCCCGGTCTATCACGCCGATGGAAAAAAAAGCCCCTCTATCTATACTGAGCCCGCTTCCATTAAAGATGAACTTGAAAGAGACCTCGGCCCGTTCCCTCTCTTCGATTTTTGGGGACCCCGCGCAGGCTTGCCCTCAAGCGCTTGGATTCAAGCTTGTTCAAAAAAGATGATCAGTGATCACCAAGCTGATCTCACCCTCGTCTACCTTCCCCACCTCGATTACGATTTTCAGCGTTTCGGTCCTCATTCAGAGCTCTCTAAAAAAGCGGTGAGAGAAGTCGATGCCCTTTGCGGAGATTTAATCCTACACGCACAGAAGTTCGATATGGAAGTACTGGTAGTTTCCGAATACGGGATTACTGAGGTCACCCAATCAGTTTCCATCAATCGCGTGTTAAGAGAAGAAGGCTATTTGAGAACTCAATCCACCATCGCCGGAGAACTCTTAGATGCGGGAGCATCAAAAGCCTTTGCCCTGAGTGACCACCAAGTGGCGCACGTCTACGTTCAAGACAAACAAGCCGTCTCCTCCGTAAAAAATTTGCTAGAAAGTATCGATGGGATCGAACGAGTTTTAGATGAGGACGGAAAACGCGAGCAGGGTTTAGATCATGAGCGCAGCGGGGAACTCATCGCTATTTCAGAAGCTAATCGTTGGTTCGACTACTATTATTGGACCGACGATGCTCAAGCCCCAGATTTTGCCAGAACTGTAGACATTCATAAAAAACCGGGTTACGACCCCGCTGAATTAGTGCTCGATAGCTCTCAGCCCGCGATTAAAGCTAAGATCCTTTTCACATTATTAAAGAAAAAGTTAGGCTTCAGAACTCTTCTTGATGTCATCCCTCTCCATGGTAATGACATTCGAGGATCACACGGGAGAATTGCTGATCACTCTGATGACGGACCGATCATCATCAGCTCAAATAAAAAGGTACAGAACGATTCCTTTGAAATGACGCAAGTCGCTCAATTAATTGAAGAGATTTGTAATCTTTGACGTAATTCAAAAGCAGTTAGAGAATTTTTAATTCATCTACTTTTATAAACTTATAATCTCGATTCTATTAATAAATAAAATTGATACCAAGCTTTCTATCTTTCACCGTAAAGCATTAAAAATAAGGCTTAGAGGCGTCCATAAACGGACACTTTTCTTGCACATTTTTCCTACTTTTTTTCTTAGAGTACAAATTCATTAACTGATTTCATTTTATATATTTTATTTCTTGCTGAGCTACAAATCCTATTGCAACATATGGGGGTGAGTCGTTAAACGACGACTCGCGATCCTTCCATCTTTATCACGTTTTTCTCGGCAGACATTATCCAAAGTCGATAATGGAGTAATCATTCTATTCGCCTATCAATAGCTCTGATCAATTGAACTGGGTCTTGCAAACTCCATAAATGATCGAGTTTTTTAAGGGCGGAATTTTCATTCCACGATCTTATTTCTAAGCTAAAGAACATCGGCGAACGAGCAATATTCTTGCATCGTTTTATGCCTAGCTGTTTTAAGCCTGGATTTAATATTTTTCTCACTCTCACTTACTCCTTATCACTTCGATGGTTCAGAAACTAATTAAAATCTTATCTGAATCAATAGTTACCGAGGCTTAGATTTGCCGTGAAAAATTTTATTCAGCGAGCAAGATTGGAGGAATCACACCGTCATTAATTCTATACAAGATTTTCCTCGCCCATCCCCAGGCGCACGGAGTCTTCAGTTAATAGTTTAAAAACTTATCGCTGAAGACGGGGAAAGAAGTCTACAGTCAATTGCTGAACTCAAAATTGATGAAGGTCGAGTGATGCATTCGATATTATTGAATTCATCTCGTAAGCCCTTCTGATTTACGGAGGAAAACTATATGTCTTACGGTAGAGGTTCATTGTTATTTCTCATTAGGGCTTTTCATAAGACCCTAAAGCATTCTCTTCTTAGCTATTTCGCTCTTTCTTCACTTTTAATCGTTACGCATTCGGACAAGGCATTCGCACAAATTTCACCCGTCACGAATACCGATGCCATTCCCCCCATCGTTTTTGTTTCCCGGAAACTAGACCCCCAGGAACACGCAACGGCTCGTACCTCGCCAGTCGACCATGCCCCTCAAGGAAAGCTCTTAATCTATACCCCCCAACGTAAAATCATCGAGCTCGTCAATGCGAGTAAGCCTGGAAGTTCCCCCGACTTACCCACAGACGTGGCCGACCCCAATGTATCCTACGATGGAAAAAGAATCCTTTTTTCGGGCTACGACCAAGAAGATCGCTCGTGGCGTATTTACGAAATCCACGCTGATGGGACAGGATTCAGGCAGATTACTCGCAGCGATCGAGAGATGGATCTTTCGCCCTTAGGCTCCATTGCGAATTTACGAGAAGCAAGATTTTACCGTTACGATGATGCCGATCCCTGCTACTTACCCGATGGAAGGATTTGCTTTGTTTCTACTCGGTATCCATTCACCGCACCCTCCGGAAGACAACGAGGAACAAATCTCTACGTCGTCAATCCTGACGGTACAGATCTCCATCGCATCACAACGGAAAGATTCGGAGCAGATTCGCCGACGGTTCATCCTGAAACAGGAGAAGTTATCTACTCGCGTTGGTGGCTGAGTGAGGCCGGAACGGTTGAGCCGACGAAAGAAACACCGCCCACGCTGCTCCCCACTCCCCCACCTCCTCCTCCAAATCGGTACTACCCTGGCTTACCTATCCCCGCATCGCCGAACATCCCTCGAGAAGCTCGGGACTCTAATCCATTTTTTGGAATAAATTCGTGGTCGTTAGCCTCTATCCGCCCTGATGGAGATGGCTTAAAGATGTTTGCTGGACGTGGGCTCGACCGAGAACTCACCATGGCATACCGACCTAGCTTTACTCCTGAGGGAAAAGTACTCGCACTCTTTCTCGTTGAAAGCCCCTGGTTAGGTCGTCCGGGTCAACACGGACTCAGGCTTTATTCTGAAGGTGAAGCTAAACCACAAGCCTTAGGTGGTCCCCAAACTTTTTCAGGCTCGGCCAATATGGCTCGCTCATCGATGACTGAGCCCGAGGAAGCGCCCGTAGAAGTGGAGTTCTTTTACCAAAGCGCAGAACCTATCTCAGATAAGACATTCCTTGTAACTGGAGTTCCTGCTGAGGAAGCTGAAGGGATCAAGACCGACCCCGAAAAGTACGGTATCTTTATTCAGAACTCACCCTCAGAAAAACCGAGATTGTACTTACGGCTCAATGGAACGGCCGAAGTCGATGCAGTGCCCCTAATCGCTCGAGTTAAACCGCCAGTGATCGCAGATAGTGCCCCAAGGTTAACTGAAACTCTCGCACCTCAAACCCCAGAAGAAGCGATTCGAATGAACGGCTCGTTCACTTTTCTCGTTGAAAACATTTTTACGAACGGTGAAGTGGATAGCCCTATGGCCACCGCGCCTCCCTTTGGAGAACCGATGATCATCGAGTTTTATATGAATCCCCAGCGGGATACACGACCTGGAGTTCATGACCCCATCCTGATCTCCAAACAAGAAGTGCCAAAAAGTGGAAGGGTCATGACAACTCTTCCCGCCGGAGTACCCTTGTTTGAAGTACTTCGGCTTCCCAATGGCCAAGTTGTCAGAGGTAGAGACAACCAAGTCTTCCACGTCGGGGGAATGAACTTCGGTGTGGCTGGCAATACAAGTCGTTGTGTGGGCTGTCATGCCGGTCACAGTCGAATGGATGTACCTGAAGAAGTTGCTCGCACCAACCTAGCCCCAGCAGCTCGAATTACCGCTTCTAGCCAGCTCAATGCCCTAGGAGAAGACAACTTGCTCCCAGAGAAACTTATCGATCGGAGTCGTGAACCCCGAATCAGTGATTGGGCCGCAGAAGCCAGCGACGATGACCCTGAACTCACACTGAAGTGGAAGAACACCTTTAAAGCAGAAGAGATTGTTTTATACGGCGCAACCCCCTTCAGTGAGGGTGAAATTCAACAAGATCTGTCAGTAGAAAAAACTTACATCATCGCGCACCGTGGGCCTCTGAAGATATGGTCAACCGTCCTAACAGAGCCCATTTCACCCACAGGAACGAGAGTGTCTGTAACTACCGACCAGCCGATCGACGAAGTTCAATTCAAATTCCAAACAAAGAACGTAAGTGGGAAGTATATGAATCAGAAGGTTGTTGCCCTCTCTGAAATTGAAGTCATCGGCCTCACCGACCATGATCCTCAAGAAACCCATGGAATCTTACGTGGCGACGCCGATTGCAGCCAATCGATTACGATTGGAGATCCATTGCAGATATTGAGCCAACTTTATTTAGGGGCTCAAACCTGTTGTCAGGAAGCCTGCGACGTGAATTTAGATTCCAATGTGGATGCTTCGGATTCGATTCACTTGCTCACCTGGATGTTCTTAGGAGGGGAACCTCCTCAAGGTTCATGGCCCGCATGTGAGCCGAAACTTGAAGGCACTCCTGAGGAACTTTCATGCAAGCAACCGACTTGTAAAGAGCTATCTTTATAGTCGACCTCGGCTCAAAGTAGTCGGCTCTAGAACTATGGTCGCTATGATCTTCGTGCAACTAAGCCGTCGGCTTACGCACTCCCAATAGGGACGTGAGCAGGAATGGTAATAGCCTTTAATCTTTACTTTAACTAGCCCGAAGCGTGAGCGAGGGGACGAAATTTTGAATTGAGAATTCATCGCTTTGAATCTACGTTTTGTGGAGAAGATTCAGTACCACCAATCGAGATTTTTAAAGCAGATTTATTCTTTCACCCTCGCTGACGCTTCGGGCTTATTTGTTTCTGTGATAACAGGAACTGTGTTTTTTAGATTGGAGCACCCCTACGAATCTGCCCCAACCGCTTCACAAATCGCAGATTTGCTTGCGCTCGAGTTGAAAACAACTCGAGTTCGTTCCTGTTTCGGAAC
>JANQLS010000153.1 GCA_028280485.1 Planctomycetota bacterium | reverse complement strand
ACTCGGCCGCGGACATTGGCTCGCAGAGCCTATGTTCAGCGGAGTGAAAGCAAATCTGTGATTTGCTGAAACGGTTGAATCAGGCTCCGCAGGAGCAAGATTCATCAGAAACTAATTAGATTTCACTCCGATTCCTCACCTGAGGTCATCAAAGGAGTACTCTCTAAATTTATTATCGTACAGTTTATCTTGAGAATTGAGGAACCGTTCGAAGAAGAGAGAAGATTTTTTCAGTTCGAATTCATCAAGCTGGATCGACACCAGCTGTCTCAGATCTGTCGATTTGTTGAAATTTGGTAAATGAGGAGGAAAGTTTTGAAAAACTCATCGGTTGGCAAGTTCTAACAGTTTTCTCACAGCCTTTTTAATGTCTTATTTTATATGCGCTTAGAATGCTTTATGTCATTGGGCTTATAACGTTATAGGGAGTTGCCTGAAAATTTAAAGTATCTTCATGAAACAATGATGGTGGGATGAAAAATAGGCCCTTATCATCGTAAAAGAAGTTAAGTAGAAGGGGTGAACCTCACCACTCTAACCTGTTATAAAGTTGCTCTAAAACAGTTCTTCTGTTTCAGTTCAGCTAAATATGGCGGGAACCATCAGGGGATTGAGGTTTCTCAGAAGTGTTTTCGTAGACGCTTTTGATAGGATTGCAGTCAGGAGGTCAATAAGAACATCCACTCTTATTGAAGCAGGGCATGGGTTCAAGCACTCTCGCGGACCTGTATTAAGTATGCACACAAGAACTTTAAAAATTCCAAATCAGCTTGGGGTTATCGAGCTTGGAACGAACTCGCTGAAGTTCCACTTCCAATCGCCCGGTGATCGTCAAGTCGAGACTGCTCGAGTGGAGTGGGAGATTGGCTTTGAAATCTTTCTCGCCAAATCTATCTCTGTGCCCATTCAAACCAGAATCCTCTCCTATGTGAGGAAACTGATTGAAGACTTTGATCTTCTTCAAGCCCATCGCCAAAAGCATGAAGAGGGTAATTCGGCTCATCTTCCTTTAACTGGGATCGCAACTGGAGCTTTTGCTCACGCCGATAATGCTGAAGAACTCTTTCAACTTCTTTATGAAGAGTTCAATATCAAGATTCAGCTTCTCGATAGCCGTGAAGAAGCTTCGTTATTGGTGGAGGGATTTCGTCCGATTGTTCAAGAATACCCCGCCATGCTTTGCGATTTTGGTGCAGGCAGGTTAGAGGTTGTTTATCTTTGTTCATCGGATCATTTTCTTCATGAAGGTTTCGACATCGGAGCAATTAAGCTACAGCAGTTGGAAACCTTAGAGGGTGAAGATTGGGATGAAGCGAAGATGAAAAAGTTCCTACAGGCCCATCTCGCAGGTGCACGAGTCTTGCCCATCGATAAGGCCTACGCTACGGGAGGGACGGTGCGCGCTGTGGCCCAGATGGCGTGTTCCCAAGATTTAACTCTCGCCCAAATTCAACTGCTTTCCGAGCGCACTCGCCGATTAGGTCCCCCAAGCGGCTTGAGCCCTTTCAGGCGCCAGCATTTCTATCCTGCCCTTCAACTCCTGGAAGAGTTCTTTAAGCACTTTAAGATTTCTACTCTCCATTACCGAAGCGTGGGAGGGGGAGATGTCTTTATGAAGAATTTGCTCTAAGGCTTTATTCTCAAATCAAGGTAGGAACGATCTTCTTTCAAGGGGAACTGAGTAGTTCAGCCGGAAGTCGCTCGAAGATTTGTTTCATGTGATTCGCACGATTGAGCACATAAAAATGAATGCCAGGGGCGCCTTTTTCTAACAGCTCGGTCACCTGGGCGATAGCTTGATCTACCCCAATTTGGAAGGCTGCTTCATCATCATCGCCGGCAGCTTCAAGTTTGGAATTTAGGTCTTCCGGGATATTTGTTCCACACAGTTGGGTAATTCTGAGGATTTGCTTCTTGCTGACGATCGGTAAGATCCCTGGGACGATGGGGCACTCCACGCCGCGTTTTCTACACTCATCGACAAACTCAAAGTAGTATCGGTTATCGTAAAACAGTTGAGTTACGACGATGTCGGAACCTGCTTTGACTTTTTCTGCGAGAAAATCGAGATCGGTGGCCAGGCTTTCGGCTTCGATATGTTTTTCGGGATAACCAGCGACGGCGATGCCGAAGTCGCCTCGATTTTTGATGTGTTGAACTAAATCTATCGCCTGACGGTAACCCCCTTCTACCGGTTTGAATTCCGTTTCTCCTTGGGGGGGATCTCCTCTAAGGGCGACAATATTTTCGATTCCACTTTCAGAGAGAGAATTCAGAATTTCTTCGATTTCTTCTCGCGTCGATCCCACGCAAGTCAGATGGCTCGCCGTTTCTATTTGGTGTTCTCTTTTAATTCTCGCGGCAATTTCTAATGTACTGTCTTGAGTGGAACCCAAGGCGCCGTAAGTCACGGTCATAAAATCAGGCTTGAGGCTGACTAATTCGGGAACGACCTTGTTAAATTTCTCGAGAGCAGCCTCTGTCTTTGGAGGAAACATCTCGAAAGAGATTACCGGTTTCTTATCTTTGTAAGTTTGGTAGCACTGATTAAACTTCATCTTGGTTGACGCTCTCCGCCAGGTTTTCTGCTCACCGGCGATTCTTTATTTGAAGATTTAGAATCTAGGGATATTAAAGGCAGAAGGGAATTTCAGTTCTCTTGGACTTCTGGAACGGTTTCTTCAATGGGGACGGGTTCTTTTCCTTTTTCAATCTTATAACTTCGATTGGCTTTTAATTCTCTATGAATCTCCGTATTTCCATCCGGCCAGCGAATTTTGACCTCTTGAACTTTATCGACCATTCCCAGCCCAAAATGAAGAGGGTAAGCATCAGAAGAACAGTAACTCGTGCCGGCTAAAAGAGCCCGAGTAAACCACCGATCACCGACCTTGACTTGTACTTTTGCTCCTACGGCAAAAGGATTTTTACCCGTTTGGGCCAAAAAAACCTTCATCCAGGCACCTTTTGGAGGCAGACGGTTTAGAAGGATCTGAGTATTCTGATTTTTATTCGAAACCGCAACATCCATCCTTCCGTCATCATCAAAATCAGCGAAAGCTGCGCCTCGACTCATTTTGGTATCCAACATTGGATCGCCGACTTCCTCGGCGTAATCGGTGAATTTGCCCTTCCCATCTCCGAGGAACAAGTGCTTAGGTTGGTGAGCGGGAAGGTTGAAGGCTTGGGGCATCATCTGAGGGTATTCAGATAGGGTTTCTAAATCTTCTTCGATACCTACCAACCAGTCGGGGAGCCACCAAGGACGTTGGAGACTTGAATGAGCTATCCCTTCAACCACGTGACCATTGACGGAGAGGAGATCTAAGTTTCCATCGAGATTGAGATCGTGAAGCCCAACTCCCCAGCCAACAGTATCCAGGGTGGTTTTAGTCACTAAGCCTGCACGGATGGTGATGTCGGTGAAGAGCATGTCTTGATCGGTTGAGTCATTTCTGTAAAACGTGTGATATTCGCCTCCGTAATTCGTTACGGTAATATCTAAGTCTCCGTCGTTATCAAAATCACCACAGGCAGCTCCCATCGATGCTTGAAAATTACCTTCCGCATCGCAAGCCACTCCACATTCAACGGCGATATTCGTGAAGGACATCTTTCCGTCGTTGACGTACATATCGTTGAATCCGATATCGTTCGCGACGAAGAGGTCGATGTCACCATCATCATCGAAATCAGCGGCTAAGGAGGTCATGCTCCTGCCCGTTCCGGCTACGCCCTTTGGCCCTGCCGTTTTAGTGATGTTGGTGAACTTTCCGTTTCCTTCATTTCGGTACAGCACATTGTCGGTTGGAGGGAAATAGTGGGGGAATTGCTTAACGGTAAACCAGTTGACGGTATCTTTCTGTTCCTCGATGTCGAACTCTCCGTAATTGGTCACGTAGAGATCTAAATCCCCGTCCCCATCAAAATCGGCGAATGAACTTGCCAAACTCCAATCTCCGTTATCCACTCCCGCTTCTTTGCCGACTTCTACGAACTTTAAATTTCCATCGTTTCTCCAAAGTTGATTGGGGCCATGTCGAGCGATGAAAATGTCGAGATCTCCATCTCCATCGTAGTCGGCAATCGTGGCTCCATTGGACCAACCGATTTGACCCAAGGCACTGGAGGCTGTTCGGTCTTCAAAACTGGTTCCAGTATTCACCCAGAATGCATTGGAGTGTTGATCAGCGGTCGCTTTATGTCGATCGGTGATCGCGGAGCCGGTGAGATGGAGAAGATCGGGCTTACCATCTTGGTTGAGGTCTCCCGCGGCGATGCCGGTTCCTAAAGTATCGATCAGGTACCAGTTGTTATCACCGCTATAAGAGATGTGTTCTAAGCCGTCCCGTACTGCCATATCTACAAACAAGCCGGGATCATTGGCACAACTGGAAAGTCCGATGAGGGATAAGAGGAGGAGGTACTTACGCATTGTCGAGATGTCTAAAGTTAAGGTTCTCAAATCTGTGGTTTTTATCTTCAAGAGATCCACACCCTAATACTTGGGATCTGAATAAGCTTCAATCCAGAATCAAAGTGGGAAATAAGGCGAGCGATTGTACCCTATCAGTGCATCAATCAAAGTCTGTTGTGAGCCGGAAGAAAAACTGATTTCAAGTTATCTCGTCTTCGCTAACCCGTAACGCAAAAGAATGACCCTAAAAAATTAGGTGATTTTATATCGAAGGAACATTACCAGACTATGAGGTTCTGTCACAACTCTTTGTAGGTATAAGACCTAGGTTGTTTCGTCTCAGGGGGTCGAGGGCTTGAGATTTCAATTGGGGAGTCAATCGTGCTATAGTGAAGGGACTTCACACATTTTTGGTCGAAAACTGATTCGTTCCTGTTGAATAACAGGGACTAATTATATTTGCGTATGTGATTACGCAAATCACATAGAAAGACCCATGGTCTTTTTACCATCAGTACTGTATAGGCGCTAAAAAGCCTATGCTGAGTGGAGCGACGCCGCAGCCTCTTAGGGCTATGCCAAAGGCACAGCGTAGAACTGCTTGGAGCGCTTGAATAAAGTTCGGAACGATCTTTATTCAACAGAATTTAATTCCAGCCTTCATTCATGATTGGGTTTATGAAGGGACATTCTAATTTTAACTTATTATCACTTTCTTCGAGTGACTCTTCTAGTCCTTTAGCTCGAGATCTATCTAAAGCTTTTGCCTCGAAAAAGAAGGCCGTAAAGAAGACGGTTAAAAAGAGCTCAGCTAAAAAAACGAAGAAAACGACTGCCAAAAAATCTCCGGCGAGCAAGACGGCAACCAAGAAAACTTCAACTCCACCGGATTCGAAGAAAGTTACCGTTAAAGTTAAAATGCGGAGTTCACGAAAAGTAACCGCATTGAAAAAGTTGGCTCCCGTCGAGCGTGAGGCTCGATTCGAATCGATCGAATCCAAAGAGACGATTGATCTTTTTGATAAAAGTTATCCTTCCGAGCTGGTCAATCTCTTATTGACAGTGAAGCCTCAATCCGTTCGTCAGATGTTTTTACAGGTCTTAAAGTTTAAGAAGAAAGCCTACATCGAATTTTTTATCCTCTATTACTACCGGGAATACTTGAGAGACCCTCTTCCTCTCACCGTTCCCCGTGTACCCTCTAAAGATCCCATGCCGAATTACTACGCTTTGTTGGGAGTGTCTCGGGACAGTACTCAGGATGAAATCTTAGAAGCAGGAAAGTATTTATTGAAAGCGTTTAAGGAAGACAGTTTCCCTAAAGCTGACCGCAAGCAAGCTGAGAAAAACATTCAAGAGATTAAAGAAGCTTTCAACATCCTCAAAAATGAGGAAAAGCGTAAGGAAGTAGATTGCTCCTTGCCGAGCATGAACTATCTCTACCCACCCCGCGATCGACTATGGGGCGTCAAGCTCAGTCGATTGCTCGCTGAGAGGGTGTAAGGTAGTAGGCACACGCTGTGTGCCGTAGTGGTAGGCTCGCTCTGCGAGTCGTATCCTTTAATAATGGTCGCTACGCTTTATCGTGCAAGCTCGCCTTTGGCTCACGCACTCCCTCAGTATCTGAAAATCGGTCTTTGAAACTCTTAGTGGTAGGTTCGCTTCAAGAGTCGTACCGAAGCGAAAACATAATCCAGATTTGGTAAAATGTAAAAAAGAAGAGGCTATACTTTCAAAGTAACGCCTCTTCTTTTTTATGTTTAGTTTTGATTTCAAGGAAATACAACGCACGGAGTGCGCCTACTACTACGGCTCGAAGGTCGAGCCTACTACTAGTACTACAATGTCTTCACCAGCGTGATTGCTGAGCGCAAATCATCTAAATGTTTGGGAATTTCTACAAAAGGATCTCCCTTGGCTTCGTACTCAAGTGCGATCACTCCACGGTATTGAGCCTTATCAAGTATCTTCACAATGCGGTGAGCATTTGATGGAACTTTCTTACCTTCGTCATCGTGAATCTCAACCTTGTGTTGAACCACAACGGCTAAGTCGGCGACGGCTTCAATCTCACGGTAAGCGTTCTTCCTGAAGTTACCGGTATCTAAATTGATGCCGATCCAAGGTGAATCGGTAGACTCAACCAAGTGTCGAAGTTGTTTAGCTGTCGAAGTAATTCCTCCATGATTTTCTAAGGCGAGAACGATTCCTTTTTCTCCTGCGTAGTTACAGGCTTCTTTTAATCCTTCGATACACCAAGCGACGGCTTGAGCTTCTGTCGCTCCTTTCGGTGTGTTGCCCGCAAAGATTCGAATGCAGGGTGCGCCTAAAAAGGCTGCGTAGTCGACCCATTTTTTGACGTGTTGGATTTGCTCCGATCGTTTTTTACCTTTCGGGAAACAAAAGTTATTTCCCACCGGAGTTCCCGTGATGGCTAAACCGTTGAGAAAGGCTTTTCTTTTGAGTTGAGCCAGGTACTCATTATCGGTGCGATGGAAAAAGTAAGAAGTGAGTTCCACTCCATCCAGGTTTTGTTGAGCGCAAAAATCGATCACATTCCCAAGAGTCATCTTTGTGTCTTTATTTTTAGCCCCGCGAGGAAGTGAAGCTCTAAAGGAGTAAGCCGCTAAGCTCAGTTTAAAATCAGATCCTGGGATCCGTTTGATTTCGGATGGCTCGACGAGAGAATTCGCTGGAGCTCGAGCCGATGCAGAGTTTGCTAAGGTAATTCCCGATAATGTTGATCCACCTACCAGTAGGCTTTTGCTGATGAAATCTCTGCGTTTCATGTCTGTCTCCAAGGTGTTTGTGTTTATAAGGTTAGGTCTGCATTCTCAGGGGATTCGCACGGTGGGAATCGCAGAAAATCTTGCATCAACCGATAATGATTTTGTTTTACAGCACCAGTTTAGCTGTAAAACAGGCTTTACGGCAAGATCAGGTTGACGTGTATTGCAGAAGTTCTTGATGGGATGAAGGGAGTGGGGGAGCTCACGAAATTTTTGACTATTGCTTGTTAGATCATACTTCCTCACCTATCCTGTTATTTCAAGCACACAAATTAAATATCAAGGCTTTAATTCGAAATTAGAAGTTCACGCTCATTTCTCGATTTTTAAATCGATTAAATGTGAACTCGATTGAATTAAAAGCAATTTAGGGAATTCGGAGTTAGAAAGGATTCTCTCAGGATATCCCTTGGCTTGAGTTTGAAGAATTGAATGTTCATCTCTAACATGAATTCACAATCGATGAATTCACCCTGGGGGGATATTGAGATGCTCCATGAAGCTTCGAATGATTTTCGAGCCCTTTCGCTACCTTGATTCTACGGTTGGTTTATTTGTAGATAGCCTCAGCTCTTCAAGACGTAATTTAGCATCAATAAACAAGAGGCTTCAGAGTCCCTTTTTTAACTGAGTTTAAAGATTGGGAACTTGTTAGTATTTTTCGATTCAAAGTGAGAGGCGAAAACTTCAAGGAGGAGGATTCGCCTGTCTGGAATTCGATAAGTGTGTGGTTATTGAATTTCCATTGTTCTGGTTTGCTAGTGTCGAGTGATCGATCAGACTCTCTCTCTCAATACGTATGAGAACCGAGTGTCGATTGAATGGGGATCACTCAGTTATCTGATGTAGGGTCACATCAGGCTATAAATAGTTCTCGTTTACGTTCTTTTGAGTTCTTTATTCAGAGTCGAAAACGATGACAAGGTTTGAACTGTTGGATTCAGTTCATTTAAACAATGAGGTCAGTCAGGATGGTCGCACGGATTGTCCACGATTTAGACCGTACCCTTCATGAGAAGAGCCGCTTGGCGATAGCTACGGCCCTAAGTGAGCATGAGAAGTTAACTTTTATTCAACTTCGGGAGCTCCTTAGCATGACGGATGGAAATCTATGTATTCATGTTCGAACGCTTGAGCGTTCAGGATACCTCGAAAAAAAGAAGCGCACTAAAAATGGGAAAGCCTTTACCGAATGTTGGTTGAGTGACCAGGGTAAGTCGGCGCTTTTGGGGTATGTCAATCAAATGGAACAGTTGATTAACACCGTTAAATCGCGAGGGTGATCGTTTTTCTAAATCGATACACCGATGAGGTCTTTTAGGTTTACTCTTGCCGCATTTCCCTTTCCATGGGAAACTTTCGGGCATGAAAAGAAGCTATAAGATCCAATCCACTACGAATGTATCTAGGAAGAGCCTTTTTAAGGCGACTTTCTTTTTTCCACTGATGATCAATTCGCATTCAATACGAATTCCTCATCAAACAGATTCTCAGGATCTATCGAAAAAGAGAGCTTATTCATTCCTGATTCTTCTTCTAGGTGGAGTGTTTTTTTTATCGGGCTGTAATACGCTAGCAATATCATCCGTCACCAGTCCCACTGCGGTTGAAGTTAAAATACTTCAACTCAGTTCCTCACGCCAGGTGGGGCCTGGAGATCCAACCCGGTTTACAATCTCTCTTCATAATCGTGGGCAACAAGCAGTTTTCGTGGATCAACTCGCAGCAGAGGTCGAAGCGATCTCTGATCACACCCCTCCCAATAAGTTATTTTCAGCAACTTGGTCTTATCATGGTATCGATGAAAAGGGGATTGTCATCGAGCCTGGGAAATGGTTTCAATTTCCCATCGTTCCCGAGCAGAAAGAGTTTCCATTAGGATCTCAACCCCCAGGGGATTACGACGTTCGGGTGACCATACTCAATCGATTTGTATCGGCTCCACTTAAAGTGCGAGTTATGCAGAAGGGGATGCGACGCCCCATCAAGCAGCCCGATCCCCGCCAACGGCAACCCCAGCATCAGTACAATCCACGTCATAAGCCGAAGGTTCCTAAAATCCGGCTCTAATATTCATAATAGCTATAAAACCCCTTAGTAAGCCCGGAGCGTCAGCGACGGGACTAGGGCACCCGTTCAACTTGATCCCGTCGCTGACGCTCCGGGCTTACTAAGAGATTCTAAGAATTTAAATATATATTTAAAAGTTCGCGTTAACTAGCCCGAAGCGCTAGCGACGGGAAGATACCCTCGCTAGCGCTTCGGGCTAGTTAAAAAGTTTCTTAATTTTTTTGAATCGTGATGGAGCTTCGATTCCGGCTCAGGGTCTGAGCCGACTCCTTTGAGTCAGTTAATAACGTTGCCCTCATTGTCAACTTCCACAATCTCTCCGAGCTTTAGATCGTCTTCGGCTGCAATCGTTTTCTTGATGGCCTCTAAGTCACCGACGAGGAAGATCGAGGCTTTATCCCAATTGATCCACGCGCTCGCTGCTTTCCCGATGATGCTCGTATCTTTTTCAATTTGAGAATATTTATCGAGCTCTGCTTGAAGATGGGTCGGGGGGAGGTCGGCTTCGGCCAAGCTGGCGATCAAAGAACTCGTACCGCCTAAGGACTGAAGGCTTTTCATCATGGAGCTTCGAATGCTGGCGATGGCTTTTCCGGATTCGGCTTCAGTTACTTTTCCATTCGCTATCGTTTGAAATTCGCGACGAAATTCGATGATAGATTTCGCTGTATATTTGGTTTCCACTTGAGCAGCAGAGAGAAAGACTCCGACGCCTCTCATTCGAGTAAAATTGCTACCTGCGCCGTAAGTGTATCCATGCTTAACCCGTAGATTTTGTTGTAAGCGACTGGTGAACGAGCCTCCAAAAATAACATTGGCTAAATTAAGTCCTTCATAATCCTCATGTTTACGGGCGATCCCTGGAGCCGAGATGCGAACGACCGTTTGCACGGAGCCGGGAATATTGTGAACGACGATTTTAGGAGCTTGAGTGTTACTTGGATAAGCAGGCGCATCCGCTCTCTTCAACTGTGGATTAGACCTCCATTTGCCGAAGTTGGCTTCTAATTTTGTTTGAAGCTCACTCGTTGAAATCGCCCCAGAGCTGATGATCTTCACTCCGTTGGAAGCCCAGTGAGTGCTATAAAAGCCGCGCACGTCGTCGAGCGTTAAGGAGTTGACCGTTGAGATATAACCCGATGTCGGATGGGCATAAGGATGATCATCGCCGTAGACGATGCGGTAGTTGATTTGACGGGCGATCAGGTTGGGATTGACTTGGCTGTTCTTTAGGCTGTTGATCCAAAGAGGCTTTAATCTTGCCCAATCATCTTCTTTTAACGATGGTTTCAAGATGATGCTCGACATCAGTTTTAAGGCCTTGTTGAGATTTCTCGTCAAAACCTGAAGGTTCGCACCACTGGTTTCTTTGTCAGCTGAAACGCTAAAGGTCGCTCCGAGTAAATCAAAGGTATCCGAGATTTTAAGAGCGTCGTAGCCTTCCGTTCCTTCATCTAGCATCGCAGCGGTCAATGCAGCTAATCCTGATTTTCCTTTGGGATCATCCATCGATCCTGAAGGAAGCGAGATATTCAGTGAAATCAAAGGAACGTGACTGAGTTCCAGATGCCAAAGTTCAATTCCGTTAGATAGCTTCACGACATCCGGCACAGGAGCTTTAATTGCTGGCTGAGGGCCGGGGGTGGGCAGTTTGGAAGTTGAATCCGCAGGAGACTCTCCTAATGCCGAATGTGGATTCGCAAAAATCCCGATGGCTGAAGCGAGGAGGGCAAATGTGGTCGTGCGGTAGATCGCAAGGATTGAATATTTTTTCATGGTGAAAATCACTTTCTAATTCTAAGTCTATTCAAAGAGCAAAACCGATTGAGGTGCCAGAGTTCATTAACTCGATGGAATTGGCGGTGGGGTTTTTGCTTTCGGCAAGACTCGGATGATTAAGCGATTGTCTTGAGTCAGGTATTTGTTGACGTATTCCTTAACACTCATTGGAGTGACTTGCATGTAGCGTTCGCGGTCTTCGACGATGCCATTGGGATTTCCCAAATGAAATTGGTAACGATTTAAAAGATCCGCACGGCCTGAAAGGGATTCCAATTCATGCCAAAACATCACTTCGATCTGATTACGCGCTCTTTCGATCGATTCTTGATCTGGAATCTTTGATTTGAAATCTTGGACGACCTTGTCAATCTCGGCTTCTAATGTTTCTAAAGAAACTCCGGGCACTGCACGAGCTTGGATCACGTAGATCGATCCGAGGTAGGAAGACCATTGAGTCGCGCTGACACTTTGAGCGATCTTCTTTTCGTAAACTAAACTCTTGTAGAGATGGCTCGACTTTCCATTGCTTAAAAGGAACGAAGCGATATCGAGATCAGCATCGCCTTCGGTATAAAACTTAGGTGAGTGATAAATGATTTGAGTTTGTGCCAAGTTGACCTTGTCTTCGAGAGTGACAATCTTGTCTCCCAGGGTCTGAAGTTCAGGTATGGGGATGCGATTGGGAAGAGGCCCGGGCTTGAGGTGGCCAAAGTATTTTTGAATCCATCCCTTAGCCTGCCCGGGATCAAAATCACCCGCGACGACTAAGCAGGCGTTGTTGGGAAGATAAAACTTGTTAAAGAAGGCTTTAACATCGTCGACAGTCGCCCTTTCTAAGTCTTCGTGAGAACCAATTACGGGGTGATGGTAGGGATGGCCTTTGGGATACATGTTCGGCCAAATCTTGGTGAAGGCATCTCCGTAGGGGGTCATTTCCGATCGCTGACGTCTTTCGTTCCTTACGACTTCTCGCTCGGCGTCGAGTTTCTCTTGGTTCATGTCAGCTCCGACATTCGCCATTCGATCAGCTTCGAGGAATAAGAAAGATTCTAAGAGGTTGGAGGGGCCAATTTCAAAATAGTTAGTTCGGTCAGGGGAGGTCGTCGCATTGTTGGAGCCACCAGAGCCTTCAATGAGTCGGTCGAAAGTTCCGTGAGGAACATCTTTGGTTCCCCGAAACATCAAGTGCTCAAACAAATGGGCAAAGCCCGAGAGCCCTTCTTCTTCATCCTTGGCTCCCACATAATACCAGATGTTGGTCGTTACCAAGGGGAGTCGATGGTCTTCATGAAGGATCACCTTCAAGCCGTTTTCTAGCTCGTAGGCTTCAAATGTGATCTGCTGCTTCTCATTGAAAACACAAGATGTCGTAGTGACCATCAATCCGATCACCAAGACCCAAAGGGAAGTTCGGTAGGAGTCCACTCTCATAGGTCAACCTCTTTGTCGAGTGAGTACTGTGATACTGAAAAGGATTTAAATTGCTGTCCAAAACTCACCGAGGTGAGAGCTTGGAAGCAGCATTTATTCATGATTTAAGGTGAAGTTATGCCAGGGGGGAGGAGGGAGCACAAATAGATATTTCTATTCTGATCAAAAAAGATGGCGGGGAAATTCCTTCCGCCGGAGTCTCCCGTGGGTGAAATAAGTGAAAATGCTCGAATTCACACTTTTTTCGTGAATTCTCGGTCATCCCTTCGGTTTTAGGCTTAGCGGTAAATTTGAATTTTCAATTCTCTTAGTAAGCCCGGAGCGTCAGCGACGGGATTTAGGGCCACCCGTTTAACTTGATCCCGTCGCTGACGCTCCGGGCTAGTTAATGTGACCTTGCTTGAATGTTGATTAAGCTTTCACGGTAGCCTCAGCCATTAGCCGGCTGAGCCTGCCCCGAATTATTCGGCACCAACCGGGAGGCGTGGATCATTTCAAGCCCGAAGCGTAAGCGAGAGTCACGCGACTGAAAGATTTCTTGGGGGAAAGGCTTTAGGTATAAGCCTCAGCCATTAGCTGGCTGAGCCTGACCCGATCTGCTCGGCACCAGGAGGGAGGTCTTGATAGTAATAAAGAAGTAAGCAGCAGAGATCGCTAACCAACACATTCCTACTGTCGATGCGGAGACCCCAGTCAGTTCGCTGAAGGCGGTCGCGTCACTTCTGAGCCCGGACAAATGGGCTGCGTGGGAAAGGGTATCACTGTAAATGTCGATCAAGGCGTAGAGGCAGCTAATCGTCCCCACTGTCCTTAAGAATAAGGGCGCAATTATGGGGGGAGAGAAAATTCCCAGGCCGATGGCCACGGCTCCGACTCCCATCGTGAACTTTTTGCTGTAGGGATCGGGAATGATCTTGAACGCCGCCCAAAACAGAACACACGCCATGGTGAAGCAGGTCACTGCAATCTGAGGTCGAGACCGGCTACAGGTCAAAATAAGGCCGCCGAAAAACATCGAGCCTAAATAACCCGCGCTGATGATTAGGAAATCGTTTCCCCCGCTGGTTTGGCAGGCACCCGTCTCGTGGGTGGTGATGTAGAGGTTGTGGACTTCCCCTCCCGTCGCCAGGGCCATCAACCCGTGGGATAATTCGTGGAGGAGAACCACCATCAACTTAATAGGAATTAAGAAAGGTAAATGCCAGCACGCGATTGCGCCAATTATCAACACAATCTGGAGCATAATGCGCCAAAAGTACAGAGCATCCCCATCTTTGTCTCTTGAGGACATTGATACTCTCGTAGGTAATATTTCAGACGAATGTGGTTTTGTTAGCTCCTGCGGAGCCCAATCTGCCCGAAGTAAGGGAGCAGTTAACGAAATATACCCCGCTAGGGTCGATCTGTCGGCCACGGAGGCTTACCGGAAGCTTTGGCGCTAAATGGGGGCCGGTAATGGATAAAACTTCACTGAAATTGAATTTTTGATTGACTGAACAGTCAAAATACTTAACTTTGTAATGGAGAGCACTCTTTCTTGTCGAGTTCTCTACTCTTTCGAGTTATTTGTGCCCATACCCGTGTTCACGACCCTTTACCACGGGTTATTTACCTCAAAACCCTAAAAAGGAGCATTCCATGAAGGTCATTCGAGCTGAAGCTATGGGGCTTTGCTTTGGAGTGCGAGACGCATTGGATCTGGCTCGTCGTCTTCCTGCTCCTAACGAGGTGACGATTTTGGGGGAACTCGTCCACAACGAACTCGTTTTGGAGGAATTGGACGGCCGTGGCTTCTTGAGTATTTCCGAAGGTCATGGGGCAGAAGGGGTTGGGAGCCCAGAGGTTTTGGTCACTGCTCACGGAATGAGTCAAAAGGAGAAACATTCCATCAGAGCGCGAGGAAAAGATCTGATCGACAGTACCTGTCCCCTCGTCGAGCGAGCTCACCAAGCTGCGGTGAGGCTCGATCGGGAAGGCTACCATGTGGTGGTGGTCGGCCGTCACGACCACGTTGAAGTCAAAGGGCTGACCGGAGATTTATCTCGTTTTACCGTGGTTTCTTGCCCTGAGGAAGCTCAGAAAATTTCAGCCTCAAAGTTAGGAATCATCTTTCAAACCACAACTCGACCTAAAGACGCCGAACCGATTGTCGATGCCATCAAGCAAGTCAATCTCGGAATCGAGGTCAAGGTGGTCGATACGATCTGTCAGCCCACCAAAGATCGGCAGCATGCCATCGAAGATTTATTGACTCAAATCGACACCCTCGTCGTCGTCGGTGGGGCACATTCTAACAATACTCACCAGCTTACCCGCTTAGGTCTCGAAAGAGGGATTCCTTCCTACCATATTCAATCTGCCAAAGATTTGAGGGTTGAGTGGTTTAAGAATTCCCAATTCGTCGGCTTATCTGCGGGAACTTCCACGTTGGATACTTCCATCGATGAAGTCCACGATGCGCTCCTAAAGATCGCTCGGCACAAATCTCCTCCTATGTACCCCTCCGTGTCCCTTCCCACAATCTCCTGAGATTATTAAGTTCTAAAAGATTTGGATTCCAATCTGATAGAAAAACCGCCTTAACTAGCCCGAAGCGCTAGCGAGGGGGTTCACTCGCTAACGTTTTGGGCTACGTTATGTAGTTACAATTACACCGGTATTTTGAATCATTGCGGCTTTCATTTCCGGCTCAGGGGCTGAGCCGACTACTTTGGACAAGATAAAACCTTGTTCAAAGGTTGATCCCACCCTAGATCGAGAGCTACAGTATTAAGCTGAGTCAGCTTCAATCGATAACACTCGTCATCGCTCATCAACAACAGTCCCTCGGATTCAACGTTCATGTCATCTCAAAAAGTGTCTACAGGATCGGGAAACCCCCTCTTGTTTTTGTATAGATTTATCAGGAGTCCCCGATCGGTGGGTGCGATTGCGCCAAGCTCTCGATTTTTGGCCCGCAAGATGGTCGATGTGGTTCCTTGGAGTGAGGGAGAGCAGATTGTCGAATTCGGCCCCGGAACGGGAGCTTTTACGGGTGAAATATTAAATCGCCTTCCACAGAGAAGTGAGTACTTAGGGATCGAACTCGATTCTAGTTTCGTCAACACTTTAAAGACTCGCTTTCCTCAAGCGAAGTTTGCTCATGACTCCGTGGCCCGGCTGCGGGAGATCACTGAGGAAAACCAGCTTCCTCATGTCGATCATATTTTGTCGGGGCTCCCATTCGCGAGTCTTCCTGAAGAAGTGACTCAAGATGTTTTAGCTGCGATGGGCGAAGTCTTAAGGCCGGGAGGGACGTTTACGACCTTCCAGTACCTCCACGCCTATTCGATGAGTTCAGCTAAGACTTTTCGATCGAAGATGGAAAAGGTCTTCGGACCATTGCGGGCAAAAAAAGTAGAAGTAAGAAATATTCCCCCGGCTTATGTCTTTAGTTGGGAGAAACCCTGATTTGTTGAAGGTCGCCTGAGGGCTATTTGGTTTTTAAGGATGGCCACCCACAAGATAGTCCGTTTAGAAACGTATCTGATTGTCCGTTTAGAAACGTATCAGATTGTCCGTTTAGAAACGTATCTGGGGTGGCGCTACTGGCTTCTATTTGATATTAAAACAACGGCTAAACCTGTAGCGCCTGGGCCAGAGATTGGCTTCCGCCGAAGGGGCCCAGGCTTTCCCTAAATGTCGAAAAGAGCTATAAAATTCCCTGATCCAAATTCTGGCGAATTTGGCTACAATTGCTGAAGAGAAGAGGAAGAAATATGAACCAAGATCGACTCAATATATATTTACCTTTAATTCTCCTCCTTGGTGCTTGTTCAGTGGGTTGTGACACGATCAACATCCTCCCTGAGCAACGCGTGGTCGTGAATGGGAAAGAATTCTTCTTTAGAGAAGTCGAAAGCCTTCGACCCGTCGGCGAGCCTTTCCAAGAATTTGTTTACGATCAGGGCGATTTTTTTATTCGTAGTTCCCATGGTGCCGTTCGAGTCAATGGAATTGAAATTACCGCTGATTCGAAGGGAGCGAAGATTGCGAATCGACACATTGCCCTCAAAGCTGACGAACGATTGCATTTTAGTTCTGACATGACTTGGAAGGTCGAAGGGGGGGCTTCCGTGTTGGCACCAGAAATACCGAATGCCAAACCCGTGCCCGCAAGTTTTAAGCTCGAATCGGAAGAGGAATCCAATTCGCCATGAGTCTTGAGCACTCTCGTTACGCGATCGCTTGTTGCCAGACGGATTTTCCTTGTCCGAAGAATCGGTCAGAGATCGCATCTCGAGTGACACGCATGCTGGAGATGGTAGATCTAGCAGTGGGGGGTTACGAACCTTTCTTTCCCGTTAAGCTGATCGTCTTTCCAGAGTTTGCTCACGCCGCGCCCGTCTACTTCACTTCTAAGGAATTGAGAGAGCATCTGGCTGTTCCCATTCCCAACGAGCACACGGATCGTTACGTTAAAAAAGCCAAAGAGCTGGGCGTCTATATTCAGACGGGTACTTTCCTAGAAGTAGATCCTCAGTGGCCGGGTGCTGTTTTTAATACCACCTGTCTTATCGGTCCTGAAGGCATCCTCACCAAATATCGCAAGGTCAATACCTGGATTCCCTGGGAAGTTCACGCCAGTCCGCACGACCTTCCTGATTATCAGGAGGAGCCCTTCCCGGTTGCTGATACGCCCATCGGGAAATTAGGGGTCGCGATTTGTTACGATTGGGTTTTCCCCGAAGCTATCCGTCAAATTGCGGCCAACGGAGCCGAAGTTCTCCTTCGCGTGTCCGCCTATATGGATCCGTGGGGAGCCACTGAACCAATGGATTGGTGGACGGTGGTGAACCGCTGTCGGGCCTTAGAGAACTTGGCGTATGTCGCGGCTTCCAATCAGGGGGCGAAGTTAGAAAATTATCCGCCATTCTCGTGGCCTGGGGGCAGTATGATCGTCGATTATGACGGGCGGATTCTCACTCAAGCCGACCCCGGGCCCGGTGAGAAGATCGTGGTCGCCGAGGTCGATCTCGGAGGGCTTCGCGAGGCCCGAAAAAAACGCGTGGGGCACAATCCTTTGGCTCATCTGCGTTCAGAGATCTATCCCGTCTACCGGGAATCCTTCTATCCTCAAGGGCGAGTGGAGACTGCAAAAATGGAGGATGGCGATCACACGATCGACGAAAATCGATCTCGCATCGCTGAGGGGCAAAAAAAAGCCTACCCGTCTGAATAAGGTATTTAAAAATATCTCGATCCTGGAGCATTCGAGCGTTGAGAGTTCGCTTGAGGGTCGTTACAATCCGCGCATCTCAAACTAACTCCACTTCACTTTGATACTCACGAGCCATCTCATGGATTTCTCTGAGCTTAAAGATAACCCTCAATTTCGAATCTGGTTTGAACAGATGATCGATGAGAGGGTTCAAGATGCTCTTTCAAAAGAGCGAGAACGTCGACTTCGTGGTTCCTTTGCCCTCATATCGGTTCGAGAAAATGATGCCTTGGCTGAAGGTATCGCCGAATTTTTGGGAAAGCCCTTGGTAGATAGCGAGCTTTTAGTCTTCGGTGACGGAGAGAAAAAGACCGTCATCAAAGAGAACCTCTCGGGAAAACACGTTTATGTGATCGCTACCGTGGGGCAAGGTGAAGACCCCGATGTTTCTTTCGCGAATACTTGTAAGTACCTCTCGACCCTCAGCCGTACATGTAAAGTCGGCCATGTGACGGTTGTCGCTCCTTGCCTCTGGTACCAAGCTCAAGACAAAACCCACGCTCGCCGTGAACCCATCAGTGTGCGAGATATCGCTGACGATGCCCGCCGTCGGGGTATGCACCACATCATGGTGGTCGAGCTTCACTCCGAGCAAATTGAAATTGCATTCGATAGTTTTGATCACCTCAAAGTGACACCCCTGATCGGTGACTATCTCTCGAAGTATTACCAAAAGAACGGGGAACCTTTTTGTTTGATTTCTCCCGATGATGGTGGAGTGCGCATGAGGGAAGATCTCTATAAGAATCTTCCTAATGAATGTGTCGCGGGGCAAGCGGCTGTGCATCAGCTTCGAGTTCGAGGAGAGACAGATAAAAAAGAACTCATCGACTTTGTCGGGGAGGTCGACGGTCAAGTCGGAGTGATCTTCGACGATCTCTTGCGATCAGGATCCACTCTGTTTCAATCAGCTAAAGCAGCCAAGAAACACGGGGCAAAAAAAGTCATCGCCGCCGTCGCTCACTTTTATGGTTTCGGTAGCAGTGGAAAATCTTTCGAAGAGAAGTTGGTTGAATCCGATGTGGATGAATTGATTGTCACCAACACTCGCCCTGATCACGTTCAAGCGATGATGGAAAGCCCTGGCTATCGATCCAAAGTCACGATCTTAGATATTTCACCTTACATCGCTCGCTCCATCCGAAATTACCAAACGGGAGGCACGATTAAAGATATGATCAATCGTGTCGGCGATCACAGCGAGTTCTACCGCGTCATTCAAAGGGCGGGTGAGTAGTAGGCCAATGTAGTCCGCACACTCCGAGGCTGTGAATTTATTCGATATGCGTTATTAAGCCCGGAGCGTAAGCGACGGGATACGTCATCGCGATGAATCCGTATCGGTACGTTCTTAGGGATAACTCAGGCAATTAATTCCCACCCACGAAATACTTTAGCATTGTCCCGTCGCTTACGCTCCGGGCTTATTAATATTG
>JANQLS010000151.1 GCA_028280485.1 Planctomycetota bacterium | reverse complement strand
TCACCGATCACTCTCCACGCTACTTGATAAACTTCAGTTTGGTATTTTTGAACTAAAGCCGAGAATCGTTTTCGAGTTGGTTTGTTTTGAAAATTCTTAATGTCACTCAAAATGAATACCCATCTATCAATACAGCCCAGAGAAACATGAAATTCGATTACCTATCAGGATGAGTCCACCCAGAAGAGTTCACCGCAGAATAAATTGGTTTTTATTTTTTATCAAATTCTTAACTCGAAGCTTAACATACTACAGCATTTAGGTAGTAGGCCCGTCTTTTACGCGCTACTCATTGAGGAAGTTACTTCATTTCCCCAAATCCCCAAGATCACACTATCTCAGTTTAAGAAATTGATCGATTCTACTTAAGAAAACATTTTAAAAATGACTTCTGCATTTCACCTCACAGAGAGTCCTTCACCTCAAGGCACAGTTCGAGTTGCGCTTGAATTAACTAGGGAACGTGTATTTGCAACTTGGCCCCCGATAACTTTCGGACCCACTATTCTAATTCAAAATTATGAAACCTGGGCACGACATAGAAACTCCTATTTAGATTCACTTTACTACCCTGAAAAATATTCACGTTCTTCTATAGATAAAGAGTTATGCTTAGATTTAGGCGTCGTTATCGAAAAGTTAAAAGAAGGCCATTCTTTAACCGTATGGGTTAGCGCAAATCTGACTGATCAAGTGCTCCTTGCCTGGCTTTACTACATGATTCAACCTCTGGAGGTTGATCCGAATCAAATTCAGGTGCTACAGATACTTCATCATCCTTCTGATCCTCAAAAGGCTCTTTTCTCAATCGGGGAACTTGATTATGACGAAATCAAAGAATGTCAACACCTCTACCGCTCCCTCGACCAAAACGAGATCGAAGAGTATGAGTGGGCATGGAAAATTTATGCTAGCTCCAATCCTAAAGACTTAGTGCAGTTTCTAAATTCTGACATATCAAATAAAGTTTTATTAGAAGCTGTTGCGCAGCTCGTTTATCGATATCCCAATAAAAACACTGGGCTAAATTATTGGGAAAAGGAACTACTTACTCACGCTCTAACATCATCGGTTGTTGCCAAAAATGTTGCCTTAACAATGGCTTCGAGATTTGACCAAGAGCAGATCGACTTAGACTATTTAATCATCAAACTTTCTTCTCTCGCTCAACCCGCAACAGAATACCCACTAATAATCTTAGAAAATAAGACTGGTGAAAATCTCTTCCAGACTAAAGATATGAGACCCTTTCGAATGTATCTGACCGAATTAGGCGTTGAAGTACTCAACGGCTCAGCAAACAATTTGGATTACAACGAACGCGACGAATGGATCGGAGGAGTTCATTTGAAAGGCAGTAAAAACATTCCTCTTCAAATTGGGGATCGAATCATCCTACCAAAATAGCAAATATCCACCGCTTCAAACCCAAAGCGCTAGCGAGGGTGAGATAATAGTTCGGCATTAAAGTTGGTTATTAGAGGGATGTAATCATTTCCACACTGTGCAGGTTCAAGTTATTTAAGATCAACTTAACGTTTCGTCCTCTCGCTCGGTAATGAGAGTCACTTCGCTCCTTCGTGCGAATAAGCCTTCGGCTTACACACTCCTAAAGATTCGGGTTGGTTAACGGATTTCATGAAAAATCACAACATCGATGCATTTGGACGACTCTGGTTATGACTGTTTGGGTTGGATTTAAAATCGAAAGCTGAAATGACTTTTAAGGAGTACCGCTCGTAGAACGAGCGGACTACAGCGGAGCGAAACGACGAATAGGATTACGTTATAAAAACTTCTTCAACTCACCCATATCACGAATCCGCCGTTCATAACTCGTATGCTCATCATTCGGATCGAATAAAACGGGCTGAATCCCCACCAAACGTGGCCCGTCGTAATCGGCCATCGGGTTGTCACCTACGAAGAGAATTTCATCGGGCTTGAAACCACAGGCTTGAATGGCGAATTGATAAATTTGCTCGGATGGTTTTTTCCAACCGATATCGCTGGAATTGACGACGACTTGAAAATGATCTTGAAGATTATGTAATCGTAAAAGGTCCCCTACTCCACCCGGAACGATGAAGTTAGATACAATTCCTAGAGGGAGATTTAACTCTTGCTTCAAATGAATTAAAACTTCAGAGAGACCCTCTGTTGGATAAGAAGCTGCGAGATACCTTTGCCAATAACCAGCTTTAATGCGTTGAACTTCTTGCTCGATGAGGGAAGGATTTGAATTTTCAATTGAGCTCACTTCGTTCACTAAATAATGAAGCCTCTCGAACAGAGTAAACTCTTTTAAGCTCCCTCGTTCATCGAGCATCACATGGCGATGCTGTACCCATGCGGCATGGAAGTCGGCCAAGCTTTCCCAATGACCCGATTGCTCTGCTACTTCGTAAGCCCACAAAGGATAGATATCCATCGAAGGAATATCCATTTGGATCAAGGTTTCCATGCAATCAAAGTAGACGAAGCGAATTGGCATCAGGAGATGGTATCCAAATAAGTGCGACTTAGAGTGAGTTGTCTCGGTGAGTGATTAATGCTTGCTCCAAATTTATAGCACACTTCTCTAAGCAAGTTTTCTCTTCGGTTGAGTACTCATGAATTTCTTTTTTACCCACACCTAAAGTACCCACAATTTCATCGGATCCAGATTTAAAGACAGGAAAAACGATTCCGCCCTCAACCCGCGTGAGCTTAGCTCCTGGCTTGGCTTGCCCAGAGTCATCGGTTTGAAGGTTACACACTTCTACGGGTTCTTTTCTTTCAGCACAAAGCCCGGCCATCCCCTTCCCCACTGGAATGCGTTGAGTTATGGGAAGTATTTTCTCTGGGATGCCACGGGAAGCCACCAAATGAAGCATGCCCGATCCGGGATTCAAAAAATGCACGGTTGCAGTAACCGCTTGAAAAATACCTGCGATTTCACTCAGGGAACGATCGATTGCCTGTTCGATATCTGGTTCCTGACCCAAGATCTCTTGAATTCGTGCTGGTAAAGTGCTGAGTTCCGACATGAAGCTGATATCTCTCTTATGTAAATCTCTATTAGGAGCTAATTAGTTCCTGTTGTTTCAACAGGAACTAAGCCGAGTGGGGATCAACTCGGCCGCGGACATTGGCTCGTAGAGCCTATGTTTAGCGGAGTGAAAGCAAATCTGTGATTTGCTGAAACGGTTGAATCAGGCTCCGCAGGAGCAAGATTCAACAGAAACTAATTAGTTCCTGTTGA
>JANQLS010000132.1 GCA_028280485.1 Planctomycetota bacterium | reverse complement strand
CGAATTCCGAGAGCAGTCGACGACAATCTCAGAAGTGTTGGCTTTTAATCTCACCGAGACATCAAAGAAATCCCGTTGTTCAGAAGTGAAATCGGGCCGAGTTAAAAAGTACTGTTTTAAATCGGGGCTCAAAGATTTTAAGGCTTTCATCGCATCGATCGAACGCGTTGAATCCATCATCTTAAATGGTTCATCCAGGAACACAAACTGAGCCTGGGGAGCTCTCAACTGGATAAATGCCTGAGAAGAGGCGAGTCGAATCGCCAATTCAAGCCCCTCGAGAGTACCACCGCTCAACTCATTCATTTGCAAGAAATCGCACTTTTCACTGGTGAAGAGCGTCACCGCTAAATCTTCATCGAGTTTCACGTCGCGATAACGCTCATTCGTAAGTTTGGGGAGGGTGTTTCGTACGTACTTGGTCAACGCTGGCCCCACGACACTTAATGTGGATCGAGCCGTTTCCGTCAGCAAGGAAATCGCGAGACGTTGAGCTTCAATTTTCTTTTCGATAGCTTCGGCATTTGCTCGATACTCAGCGGCGATTTGATTGAGCTCTTCTAACTTTTGTTGTTGAGCTTCAATTTCCCGAATTTCATTTTGAACGCGATCTCGATCGGAACGCCCTTTCTTTTCAGCTTGACCCAGATCTTTAACTTGAGTCTCGAGGCTTTGAATCGCTTCTTGAACTTTAGACTTCAATCCCCGCTCGCCTTGAGAGAGATTCTCCAGACACTTCTTGTAGCCTTTTTTCGGCTTGGAAGAGGAGAAGCGCTGATGGCGTTGTTGAAACTCTTCGATTCGACTCCCCCAGTGAGCGGCTTGAAGTTGAGAAGCTTGCTCTAAAAAGTCATCCAGTTTCGAGTCATTCAGTTTAGTGAGGAGTTCTCGTACTCTTTCTCGGTCGACGATGACGACTTCGATTTGAGCATCGATGTCTTTTATTTCCTTTCGAATCGGGCTCCCCTTCCCACCGAGAGAAATACGACGAGCCAAAAAGGTGAGAAAGAAAACTAAGCAGATCCCTGCGATCAATCCGATGATCCCGGTACCTTTCCCCATATCGATTTCGATACTTCGAAGTTGCTCTTTAACCGATTCATTGCCTGGCAAATCTAAGAGCAAGACCGCTACGAGCGCTCCGAAGACGGTCGAAAGTAAGAGGGAACAAGTGGCGAAGAAAGAGGCCACGCGGCAAGAACTCTTATTTCGATTTAAGCGCTCTTTGGCGTTGTTCAGTTCATCGAGCAAGGCCCCTTTACCATCAGCTTCACGGTCAACCTGCTTCTTGTAGTCATCTTGCAGGTTCTCTAAATCACTCTGAATGGTGTTTACTTCGCGAGAGAACTCTTTGAACTCTCCCAAGCGATTTTTTTGCTGAGTGATTTCCTTTTGGTATTTTTTTGTGAATGCGCCAACCTCACCATCAGACTTTTCCAAATCCTCATACTTTTCAAAGATGGGAGTGACCTGTGCTTCCAACTCTTTGAGCGAAACTTTGGTCATTCCTTTGAGGCTCTTAGCGTCTTCGTCGAGCGATTTCTGAAGAGCTTTAAAACGGGTAATCGTAGATTTAAGAGTCCCTTGCTCTGAATGGCTCGAATCGATTTTACTTTGAGCTTCTTCTAAGGATTCATTCAATTGAGGAAGCCGAGATTGGTTCTCTTCGATATGAGAAATCTGACTTTGATTCCGCCCGAGGTCCTTATGAAATTGAGCGAACTCTCTCTCCAAGGCGGTGATCTCTTCTTCACACTCTAATTTAGAAGCCTCGATCTGTTCAACTCCGGTCATTCGGTGAAGGAAACCTCCTCGGGGCTTAATCCCACCGACATGATCGAGCTGATGAAGATAGAAGGAATCCAGGGCTTCTTCGTAAGAATATTTAATGCTTTTTTGAAGGTACTCAGTAACTTTTAGATTCCCCGTCGCAACTTCATTTTTAGTCTTGGATTCGATCAATTTAACGTAATTCGTTCCCGATCGATCTAACTCTCGATAAATAGTGAGAGCTTGCCCATCTCCAAGTTCAAATTCGACCTCAACGGATAATTGATCCGCTTCCCAGCGGATCAATCGATCCACTCCCATTTCTAGGCTGAGTCGAGTTCGTCCAAAAAACGCAAAGAGCAGTGCTTCACCCAACGATGTTTTTCCAGACTCATTCGGTCCTTCGATACCGATGATGCCTTCAGCGGGCAAATTAGAAATTTCGAGTTTGGAAAAGCGCATAAAGTTGATTGCGCGTATCGATCGTATCAGCACGTAATCACTCCTGTTCACCCAAATGGAGAGCTAATCGTTGGCGAGCAATTTCATAGGCTAGACGAAGTTCTTCCACTCGTTCCGTCTCTCCGAGCTCTTCATGAGTTTTAATTTTCTTCATACTGACAAGACGGAGCTCTTCCAAGGGCGAATTAAATTTCACATCGGAAAACAAATAACTTTTGGAATCTGAAGATGAATTGTCAGAACTCATGATAATTTGAATCTTAAGTTTGTATTTTTCTCAGAATCGAGCCAGATTTGCGTACTGGCGGATTGTGGAGGTTTGTGTTCACAGCCTGTTTTTGTTGCCTGGATTTATAACTCTGTACAGGCCGCGGCTGAGCTGGATTTCGTGTACAACTCATTAAACTCCAAAACAAGCCGGGATGCACTCCCGAATTCTCAAGCTCAAGCCTAAGATTTAAGCTTGAGCAACGATATCTCCCTGAAAATCTGTATCCTTCTTCTTTTGCTCGGCCATTCCTCGCAAGCGAAAAAGAACTTGTTCCATGTCTTTGATGACTTGACTCAAATCCTGGTAGCGACGGTCTGGATTACAGTGCATCATCTTGTCGACCAAGAGCTCGACATCCTCAGGGATCTCAGGACAAATCGACCTCAGGGAAGGCCGTTTTCCGTCGACCACTTTGATCATAATTTCGACCGGAGATCTCCCATTAAAAGGAATTTTTCCGGTCAGGGCTTTGAATAAAGTGACCCCAAGGCTGTAGATATCAGAACGACCGTCAACCCGACTAAAATCTTTAATCTGCTCGGGGGCCATGTAATAAGGCGTTCCTAAAATGGCACCGGAGTTGGTGATCCCCCCGTCTTGCTCACTCGACGCGATCTTCTTAGCCAAACCCAAGTCAGCGATTTTAACAACCGCTTCCTGCGTCATCATAATGTTTTCTGGCTTGATATCGCGGTGAATGACTCCTCTTTGATGGGCATGCTTCAAGGCATGACAGGCTTGAAGGACAACCTCGAGGGCTTTCAAGGGAGAGATCGTCGTGTGTTTCTTCAAAATCTCTTTTAAGTTAGGTCCATCGACAAACTCCATAATGATGAAGAAATATCCAGTGATCTCTCCAACATCAAAAATCTGCACGATGTTTCCGTGACTCAACTCAGCCGCCGCGCGAGCTTCTTGAAGAAAGCGGTGAACAAAACTCGGATCGCGAGCAAGCTCCTCCGACAAAATCTTGACGGCAACTCGACGCCCTAACTTGAACTGATTAGCGAGATATACTTTTCCCATCCCGCCCTGAGCCAACAGTTTGATGACCTGACAACCATTGATCATCTTATCGATAATGGGATCATCATTGGGCTCATTGGTTTCATTTTTTGCTGCGTTCGCGGGATCAAATTCTGACAGGTCGGCTTGTGCGAGTTGATCTAATCCATTGGGGAAAGCCCCCTTCACACGGAAGGAAGCAGAGGGATCCCTCCGAGTCCCCGACGAGTTCGTGCTGAACATCAGAGGAGATTGACATTTGGGGCAAACGTATTCTTTCGATGAATCGTAATCTTTAACTTCAATCTCTTGTCGACACGGCTCGCAGATCAGATGCAAGATCCCCATCTCGGCGAGGGCTTGAAAGATTTTATCCTCTTCGACGATGGACTCTTGAATCAACAGAGCTTCCAAAGGTAGCTTCTCTCCCTTTTCTTTCATGGAAGCCTGAAGATCGATCGCCTGATTGATCTCTTGAAGCGTACAATGACGCTTCTTAATCAAAAGTTGACCGAGTCGAATTTCGAGAGTGTTAGCCATGGATCATCAAATCAAAAGTTGAACTGAGCCTGTCTTTCCTCAATGAGCAGGGAAGTTTTTTTAGTCACTCACCAATAAAGACAACGAATCCACCACGACCATCTTCGGGGTGGAGATAATCTTGAAACGAGAAAATGATGCTTCTCTATCTATAGTCGGGATGGAGCCAGATGAGCTTTAAAGCGTTTAGGAAAGGTTTTTGACAGGTGGTCTTGAAGGGGAAACTAACACTGCTCGGCGAAGCCCCCAGAGAATTCATTAAATAAATTTTCCCAGCCCTCTCCTTGAGCTTCGAAGGAAAGATATCGGACGTTCGATCCCATCGAGGGCTCAAGTTCAAGTTCTTGGGCAAGTTCGGAAGAGACAGGCTCTAAAGAGATGGCAAAAGAATTAGAGTCGGAAAGATTATAGGAAGACTCATTGTTAAAAACGATTTTAAGGGTGTTTGGGGGCAAGAGCTCTTCAACTCGCTCAGCCCATTCCACAATGACGACACTCTCAGAACCGAAATGTTCCGAGAATCCCAGCATTTCAAGTTCCTCTACTCCACCGAGTCGATAGGTATCGTAGTGGTGAAGGCGTAACCTTCCTTGATATTCTTGCTTGATGACGAAAGTGGGTGAATTGACTCTTTGGTAAGCTTCGACACCTAAACCACGCGCCAATCCTTTTGTGAATAGAGTTTTTCCCGAGCCGAGGTCCCCACTCAATCCGAGAACGGTCCCCGCGGGTACGAGTTCTCCCAATCGGCGGGCGAGCTGAAAAGTTTGCTCGGGAGACTCCGACTTAAATATCAATTTGAACATCTGACTCGATCACTACTGATTCGTTAGCTACGACCTTGATGGCGGCGTAGGACTCCACTCGACCTGAGGAGAATCTCCCCAGTGAAGATCTAAATCATACAGTCTTCGTTGCCCTTCTAAGAAGAAATGCATCACGACGACATCGAAGTCTAGAAGAACCCAGATACCTTCGTGGTAACCTTCCATGCCGTAACGCTTCAAACCAGCATCTGTGAGCTTCTTGTCGAGGAGGTCACAAACGGATGTGAGTTGGCGGCTATTTCGACCGGATCCCAATACGAAGTAATCCGTGATCTGAAGACTATCGCGCACATCAAAGATGGCAATATCCGACATCTTCTTCTCATCGAGAAGCTGAGCACAATATTTTGCCAGAGCAAGGGGATCGTCGAGGATCTCGGAAGGGGCGGGACGAGTAGATAAGTCTTGGGCTGATGAGCCAGGTTGAACAGAGAGCTTGTAAGGATCAGAAATCAGGGCACTATCTCCTTGAGTTTGAGGTTGAAAACGAAACGCAAAAATAAGGTAAAACAGGACACTATTGGCAGTTTTAAAAGGTTAAAGATTATGCCAGGAAAATCATAATTCGAGAACTAAATCTTTGGTTTACGCTCCTAATTAATTCCTGTTGAATAACAGGAATTAATTATATTTGCGTGATCCCACGCAAATCACAAACATAGGCTAAAAGCCTATGTTTAGTGGAGCGACGCAGTTCGCAGAACTGCTTGGAGCGTTTGAATAAAGGTCGGAACGACCTTTATTCAACAGAAACTAATTATAAGGGGAAAAATCCACCCTAAAAAAGAACGCCGAAAACAACAAAGATTACCGCAAGAAATTTGGGTGAGCGCAAAAGATCATAGACTTGATAATCCTACTTTCTATCCTACCCCAAAAATGGAATTTCGCAGGAAAATTTATGGATCCGGAGGGCCCCAGAGGTCGTTTCCAGGCGCTGAGGACGGTATCATAGGACCATGGCTATACTCATCATAGAAAAAACACAAATACCGGAACTTCAAAACAAAGTCTTCCCCCTCTTGGAAAATGGCGAGCCCAATTTCATCGGGCGAGATGAAGGCACTTCTATCGGCATTCAGGATGGTCTTTCCTCCCGCCGCCACGCCAAATTGTATCTGAGATTCGGAAATTGGATCTTAGAAGATTTGGACTCTAGAAACGGAACGATCTACAAGGGAGAACGAATCGAAAAAACCCCTCTCCTAACTGAAGACGTATTCCAAATAGGCTCCACCCTCCTACACCTCGTCAGCACTCAAGCCTACGACGCCTTCAAAGAGCGCGAAGTTTCTGGCTGCCATATCGATTCTATGCTCGGACAGCAGGGCCAAGTCTTGAGCTACAGAGGGAAGCAACTCGCTATGGATCGAGAGGTACAGGTCGACCTCTACTCTCCCCAATGGCATCCCTTTGAAGAAGAGAAACATGCTTCTGCCTTATCTGATGGATTAGATGAAGCTCTTAAAGCAGCCCAAGATCTCGCCCATCCCCAAATCGCAGCTCTCTTGAGCCATCAATGCCCTGATCCCAAAGGGAGCGGCTTGACGATACACAAACTACGGGGGGAAAACTTGCTCTCAAGTCGGCTGGGAAATCTCTTAGAAAGCTCGCTCGGCCATCGCCTCTCGTTTCTTTCCCGCTTAGCGGAAGCCATACTGGAACGAGGAACGGTTAAAGCCTTAAATCTTCCCTTGTCGTTAGACTCGATCGGTGTCGACTCCAGGGGCCTCCCGGTAATTCCGGCATTTGATCTGGCGGCTTGGACCTCCTTGAGAACCGGAGCCCTTCTCCATGAGCCAAACCGTTTAGCGTATCTTCCACCCGAAATCATCTCGGTGATGGCTAAGGGAGGTACAGCTCCTAGCGCCTTACCTCCAGCGAGCATCGCCTACAATTTCGGCTGTATCGCCTATGAATTGTTGACGGGGAAAAAAGTGATGGGAGAGGGTCGAGGTGACAAGATCCTTAAAAACCATCTTCAATTGAAACCGAAAAGCCTGCACCTTGAAGTACCAGAGATTTCCGATAGCTTGGCTTCGGCGATTGAAGGACTTCTTCAAAAGAAGCCAGGTGAAAGGCTCAGTTTAGAAGATGCTCTCGAGACCTTCTCGAATCAAGAAGCGGAATACTCAAGTGATGCTCAAGCACCACAAGCGAAAACAGAATCAGAAAACCGGCGACCCCGATCTCCCCGGCCTTCCAACGGTCGTACAGCCCCAGCTTCATCGAATAACGAACCTTTAGTGGCAGCAGAAAGCACACCAGGTTGGCTTTTCCTTCCCGTGTGGCTCGGGGTGTGGACAGGATTATTCTTTGGGGCAAGGTTTCTAACGAATTATATTCTTCAGGAACTCGCAAAGAACGGGAGTTGAGTGACTCCTCTTTCCCTGTAGTTGAGTGACTCCTCTTTCCCTGTAGGGGCTGGTCTTGCACCAGCCCGATTCCTGGAAGCGCCATGCGATTTTAAAAAGTTTATTTATGCTGCACATGGAAGAGGCGCCCACAAGGGACGCCCCTACCAATCCATGTTAAGATTTGAAGCACGATTACTCCTGTAACACCTGGGCTTGTCCCCGGCCTCCACCCGAATGGAGGGATTGTACTTAAAGTTTTCTCCCCCTAAATTCTGTCGATTTTGGCTACAAATCAGCATAAAAAAAGCCCTCACTGGCGTTGCCAGTGAGGGCTTTTTTCTTAGTTGAACACGATCTTCAGTTTGCTACTCCAATTGAGTAAACGTCCCATCGTTATCCTTAGCAACTAACTGCAAGAAGTTGCTTAAGTTCCTTCCTGCTTGCAAAAATCCGATCGTATGAATTCTCGCTTTTTGATAGCGGTTGATCGTTCGGATCGATTTTCTGACGACCTCCTTATCGAGAGTTTTCGCACGATATGGCATGCCATCGGAAAGAAAGATAACGGTATCGAAATTGTCGATCTCTTTGAAGAGGCGTTCAAACGCGGTATCCGTCCAAGTTTCCCCTTCAGCTTTGAGTCGATCCACCCATTGAGTGGCTCGGGTTTTATTAGCTGAACTGGCTTGAACCAAAGCCGGCGCGCGATCATCGAGGAACACGACATTGTGGTTGTAGGAGATGATCGTAAAGAAGACGTTCGATGGAAGATTTTGGATTGTACTTTTGAGTTCTTTCTTCACTCGGAACAGACGTTGGCGAGTAATCGGGAGTTTTGAAGGGTCGACTTTCTTCGGCTTCGGTTCTCGTTTTTTAACTGAAGTCGAACCTTTCTTTGGTCCCTCTTTTGGCTTTTCCATTGGAGGGTCTTTCTTTTCCATACTTCCCGAGATATCGATGATGAAGACGAGTTTGTCGGAATCTAATGAAAGGGTAAAGAATTTTTTAGAAACCCTTCGGGTGGCCTTCGCACTATTTCCTTTTTTCTTCTTTGGCTTAGCTAAGCCTTGCTTCCGGGCATCCCAATAGTTCTCCCAATCGAGGGGATGCTCAATGTCATACTCACCGGTTAAATCTTGCAAGGTACGGTTGAGATCGTTATAGAGGCGAGTCCCTGGACGCTTTTGCTCTTTTTTAAATCGCTTGACGACCGCTTCAACCAACTTGACATTGTTTAATGTACGCATCCAACTCAATGCAGTGAAGACCACTCGAGGTTCATGGTCGTAAAGACGCCCGGTTAAACCATCGATCGCAGCTTGGTTATTAAAGTCGGAAAGGCGCACCATTTGAAAGGCGACCGCAGTTAAAACAATTCGAGTCTTATACTGAGGATTTTTACTCAAGTGACTAAAAATCATCTTGGTTGATTTTGGGCTTTTCATTCGCATCAAGATCGCGCCTGCGGATCGTTCAACGGTGTAATCTGAACCCGTCAGACAACTCTTAATAATTTCTTCCGCTAACTTAGGATCATCTAAGCCTCGGGCTTTTTCTAATGCCCCGATGATGACGGCAGGGTTTTTCGTCACTTTCCCTTCACGCAGCTCTCTGATAACCGTAGAGACTTGCTCTTTATCGGTTTGAGCGAAAGTGGTTGAAGCTGAGAGCGCCCAACAGACGACAAGACCCAACGAAAGGGCTCTTATAAGCTGAAGTTGGGTTATCGGTCTCTCGAACGAATCTTTGATGGGATTAAGGATTGAAAACACTTGCTTCATTATTCAATCTTCGATCTTTGAGTTAAGGTGAATCAGACTCCCTGAGGAGACGTTCACTCAACGGTTTTATGAACACGGTTAAAGAACGGTAGAAAATTAGATTGGGGGATTACAAATCCATAATCATATTGGGCTCACGATTCTATTTCTACTTAACTCAACATTTTAACCTCATCTCACCCATCCTCCAATGTTAGATATCAAGCACCTCGCGCTTTTTAGCTAGAAAGGCGCGATTTACTGCCTATTTCCAATACAGGGTACAAAAATTGGCCCCGGTCGCTCTAAGCTCAAAAGTGGATTGGGAATCCAAATTTGAATTCGAATACGAGCTGGGCAGAGTTATAGGCTCTCCTGACTATCCCTCTCCAAATGGCCGATCTCCGAGAATGGGCTATTCTTAGATACCTACTTTTACAGACATACACAATTATTTAGGTACAGGAATAGAAGATGAGTCAGGATCAGAAAACTGGTTTGAGGAGTCCCTCAAAACAGAAGAGAACCTTTATGTATTCAAATCGATTTGAATGCTGGGGCTTCTTTATTCTCTGTGGACTAGTCACGTTATTCCTTACTTCTTGTGGAGGAGGAGGCGGAGGTGGCGGAGGGGTCACGACCCCCCAAACCCAACCCTGGGCTCTCGATGGTGTGGCTTCAAATGTCACGACCAGTTCCCTCGGAGGGAATCGATTCCAAGTGAGCTTCACTCTCCAGACCGACGTCTCCAAACAAATTGGCGCGACCGTAGAGTATTCCGAAGATTTAGGCTCGACCTTTAGTGCTGCCACTTTAATCGCCCAACCTTCAAGTGATGAGTACGCGGGAACTCCTTCTGGTGAAAACCATCAAGTCACCTGGGATGCTGGAACGGACTTGAGCAGCTATCAACAGCATGATTTAGTCGTACGCATTCGCCCTTACAACTTAAACACCTCTACCGATGGTACCACGGCCAACTCCAACGTATTCGGAATTGGAGCGAGCTCGGCGCCCGTGGTGAGCAATCTTTCTACTCCCACTGGTAACGTCGGCGGCTGGGTGCGGTTCACTTATCGTGTAAGTGACGCTCAAGGGGATCATGTTAGCCTCAGTGCTCAGCACTCCGTCGACAATGGAATCACTTATGTAGATTCCACTATCGGTAATGGAGATGGAGTTAGCTCACTCTCTGCTCCTTCCGGGGGTAGCAACTACGAGATTTTCTGGCACGCTCAATCGGATGTCCCTGAAGACCTACAAAACGATGTGAAATTTCGCTTGCGAGCTACAGATACTCAAGCGGGTACCTACGAAACTAGCCTGACCTTCACGATTCAAACCTACAAACCATCGATCGATCTTCTGACAGTAAATAACATTCCGGGCAATATGAATGGCTCGGTTGCCTTTACGAACACCAATAACGTTCCCTTAAACTTTAGCTTATTACTTCCCCAGACCGATTTCTTGATTCACTTAGAAGCTGATACTCACTTTTTTGGAGCCGCGATCGACGACAACAGCTATACGCTATCCAGTCAAAACGAAGTGGGTGGAGGATCAGGCGGCGGTGGTTACGATGCCGACAGTGATTTTGGATCCCTTCTAACAATCGATGCTCCCAATGATAAGGCGAGCTTAGCCGTAAGTTCTTCGACCCAATTCACTGCGGGCTCTCAAACGATCACGGCCACGGTAAAAGATGTAGCTGGGAATGTATCTGATCCGGTTACTTTTACCTTTAGCTCTAAAGCTCCTTCGAGCACCAACCTTCCCTTTGAAAACGCTGATAATTGGTATGTATCTTTTGATCGTGATAACTTTACGATCACTTCATCGATCGATGGTTCATCGAACGTCACTGTAACTTCCACCCAAACTTCAAACGGAGTTGCCGACTTTGTGGAAGACTTGAGAATTGTGGGGCTCAACAGTGAAAACCCTCCCACTGCAGCCGTCACGGCTGGCTTGAACACGATCGTTTCAAACTGGGTTAAAAATTCAACGATCAGCCACCTCAACACCTTATTCGGCAGGAATGCGGATGGATCGGCGAGATCGGACTCTCCCAATATCACATTCAGCCTCACTCTTCCCAGTGGTTCACCCTCCCAGATCGCCGTAGGTGGGGACGACCCCGTACCGGGTTATACGATCGGAAGAGCTGAATACGATTACCGAAATTCTTCAAACAACATCAACACTCAAGTCGACCTCGGAGTATTTACGACTAACTTGATCGACTTTTATATCAATTCAAGTTTCAGTTTTAAAAATAGATTCGATCCATTGATCCCAGGTCGAGGCACGAGTGTGGGTTTTCATGCTGAAGATGTCACAGTCCTCGATGTGTCTTTTGATCGCTTGAGTGGTTCGAACACCAGCGCTCAAAATGCCAGGTACGACGATATCGAAGATGCGGTCGACGCGATGGCTCGAGTGATCGCCGTCGTATTAGCTCACGAGATCGGTCATTCGATTGGTTTAGTCGCCAATGGAGCTCCTACCGGAGGTTTGTTTGGAGGTGAAAATAGAGCTTCGTTTTCAGGGGTTTACACCACAAGCTTTCACTTAGATACTCCGGGTAACAATATCATGGCTGCTTCGATTAGCTTTTCCGGAGCGATATCAACGGGATCGAGCGCACCCTTTTTCAACGAAATGAACATGGCTTATCTGAGGCACCAGTTATTACTAGAATGAAAATTCAATTTCACATTCCCTCAGTTCATCGTCTAAAGAGCTTCCTCATTGCCTCACTCATTCTCTTTGCAGGAATGAGTACCTTCGTGGATAGCGCCCATGCGCACGAAAATACTGAACTCCGAATTTGGAGCCTGCTTAAAAAGGGATCATTTATCGTAGAAGGAACGGTTGTGGATACTCGCCCTTCTTCGATAGGACTCTGGCATCGCGTCAAAGTGAACAACTGGATCTGGGGTGAGAAGAAGCCAAAAGAATTTGAAATCTTTGTTCACGGACAGGGCTACTCAGAGACGGCGAACCTCGTCCCGGGAGAAAGTTATATGTTCGGAGGGGATTGGCTCTTACCTGAGAAGGGGTCATTCCACCAAAAACTGTTGGCAGAGAGTAAAAACAATCTTCCACAAGGCATCGCAAGTCCTGACAGCTTTCTACTGATTTCAGATCCGGGAAGAGAGTTGAGCTCAGGCCAACCAAGTGCGCAGTTGGGGAGAGAAGTGGATGAGATATCTCAAAGCTTGTTAGTTCTCTCACGTGGTTACGAATGGGACAAACCTCTTTCCCAGGAAGAGCTTGACCAATTACTCGATGAACTTTATTCCCACTGGGATTTCATACGTGAAGGAGTTCTCCGAATTCTACTGAAGCGAGATCTCACTTCCTATGATCCTTCGTGGAGAACGACAGTCCGAGAAGCCTTTGCAACTGAAATAGAAAAAGCAGAGGAAGCCTCTAATCCCACACTCCAAGCTTATTTGGACCTCATTCGAAACAAGGGATTTCAGGGCTGTAATAAAGATATTTGCAAACTAGCCCTAACCGGTGAAAACGTGGTTATCACTCACGAAGCCACTCAAACCTTAGCGCAGTTAGCGAATGATGAAACAATCGAAGAATTAGAAAACATGTACCCAGACTCGGACGTTCAACAAAAGGTTCGAATTTTAAAGATCCTGGCGCGAGCTCAGCATCCAAACACCCTCAAATGGACGACTGATCTCTTGAATCTCGACGACCCTCAGTTGACGGCCGATCTCGCCCCCATTCTAGGCTGGGTTAAAGAACAAAAAGCCGCAGATTTACTGGAGCAACTCAGCACGAAGCCCAACCCCCTCATCCAGAGAGCCGCTTTACGATCGTTAAAGCGACAAAATACGGAGTGGAGTCGCAGAGCTTTGTTGAATCTGAGGAATAAAAAAGAAGTTCACAACAGCGTTCCCAATCTTTGGCGTATCCGCCAGAAGATGTCGAAGCGAAACAGGAGTTTGAATGGAAACTAATTTATCCAAACTCCTCAGCATGCTCGAAACATCGAGCCAGAAGAACGAGGTTGGAACCTTAATTCTCTGTCAAAAAGAAGACACCTTCGAGATCTATATCGAGAACCAGAAGATCTATCTCACCAGTGAGAAATTCCTGGGTAAGGTGGATCTACATTCATTGAGTATTCTTCAACAAAGGGACTCAAAGTTTGATTCTTCGCACCTCGAATCGATTCTTCAATCGACAAACCTTCAATCGAATGTTTTAGCTGAAGCCCTTCAAACTCAAGGCCTCATCGACCAGTCTGATTTTGAGTTCTTAGTCTGCAACCAGCTTATCGAAGAGATTCTGCATGTCGCTGAAGATAATCAGGGCTCGATCTTCTTTCAAAGAGATCATATCCCCGAAAAGCTCATCGGCTCAAAGAGTCTGGTCGCTAATCACCCTATCGCATTAGAAGATGTTCTTAAGGCGACCCGAAATCGTATTCAAGATCATAAGAAAATCAGTCAATTCATTCCTGATAGCAAGGAAGTTTTCGTATTGACTGAGCGCGGCATGGCGACTCAACACGATGACCTGGGCCTGAAGCAGATCTTTCCCTTGTTAGATGGGTTCAGAGATTTAAGCACGGTCATCGAAGTCTCAAACCTTTTTGCAAATTACATCGAAATTAGAATTATCGAATGTCTGCAAGAAGGTTGGATTAAGAAAACGCTATTACCCGAGATTAGAAATACCGATCCTACGACGCTTTCGTTAGACGAGGCTGAACGCTACATACCGATCTACAAGACCGCAATTAAATACGGGGCCGACGAGCTTTTAGTTCGTCAGAAATTCGCTCAACTGCTTTTACATTTAGATAAAGTTGAAGAAGCGGTTATTCAATTCAATTTCATCGGAGATACCCTTTTTCAAATGGGTAAAAGGGGTCAAGCACTTCAAGCCTATTTTGAGGGGCTTAAGCTCTCTGGGAATCACACGATGATCGGTGAAAAGATCCTAAGGATCTATCACACGGAAGCCAACGAACGTCACGCCCATGGCCAATCTCAAGAGGCGATCAAGCTCTATAAAAATGCGTTAGAGGTGGATCCCGATCACCGAGAGACTCTCCATCAACTTTTAGACTTGCTTGTCGAATCTAAAGATTTAAAAGCAATCATGGAACTCTGCGATTACGTTCGTGGACGCGCAAAGGATTTAGGGGAAAGTGAACTCGCTTTTGAGATTGTTCAAACCGCATTAGAAGCGCTCCCCGGCCAGCCGACGCTCATCCGTAAGCGAATCAACCTTTTGCTAGATTTTAATCAATACGCTGAAGCTTTAGATGAAATGGAGAGCTTAGCTCTTCACTACATTCAAAATGGAAATATCGATAAGGGCTCGATGCTTGTCGACAAAATCCTGCGGATGGATTCGAGTCGCTCTCATCTCTACAAGTATTCGAAGACGCCTCCCAGTGGTGTCGAAAAAGAACGAATGGTAAAGAAGAAACGCTTTGCCTTGAGAGCTTGTTTGCTTCTGGTAGTGGCCGCGCTCTGCTATCAGCTCTACACTTACTTCTTGTTGGATGACATTCGGCGAGAACAATCGCGTGCCTTAGATGCAAAGAGTCTTTCCAATCTCCCCCAGACTTTGGGCGAGGAGAATCTAATCATCCCGGGGCCACGTGAAAGAGAACTCCATTCGTTAAGTGAGAAAGCTGAGGCTTTCATCCGTTCCCATCCCTTGAGTTTCTTCCGATTGGAAGCGAAAGCACTTGGGAAAACTTTTACGGATGCTTGTAGCCATCTGAAAGAATTAAGATCTCAGCATAAAAATTCTATTTTGGATGAGATCACTCAATTACTCAGTCAGGGAAAATTAGCGACGGCGAAAACAAAGCTCAAGCTATTGAGCTCGTTACCAGCCGATGATGCTGTAAAAATAAAAGCGAACCAACTCTATGAGGAGTCTTCAAAAGAAGACACCGATGCCGAAAGCCTGTTCGAGCGTTCGTTAAAATATCGAAAAGAAGGAAAGCTTAGGGAAACAACAGACACCTTAAAGCTTCTCGTTAAAAAATTCCCGAAATCAAGATGGGCCTCCCAGGCGAGTTTTCCGATTCATATTTCGAGCGCACCTCTCCAGGTGACTTTGAAAACTCGGGACGGGCGCTTGCTGACGACCCCCTGTGAATTAGAAGTACCGGCGGGTGAAGATTTAACGGTTTTTGCAGAGAAGATTGGGTTTCATTCGAAGAGATTCAAAATCAAGTTCGATGCAGGACCGCAGGTAAAAATCGTTCTTTCTCAGGTTCCATTGTGGAAAAAGAATCCGGACCTCGACGATTCGCCGAAATCAATTCTAAGTACGAAAATGGGTGTTTATACTCTCACAAACTCGGGGAGTGTCTATCAACTGGATCCGATGACCGGCGATCAAAAAGCCCTCTACCTGGCGAGAGATTTGACTCAGCCCATCTCGGAGCCGATCGTTTGTGATTCTTATCTCATCTTGTTACTGAATAATGGTGAAATTCGTCGCTATAAATCAGGGCACCTCAAGGGGGCTCCGCTGAAGACGAATGCGTTGATCACCTCTCAGGTCGCTCATTTAGAAAGCAGCCAACGAATTGCGTTAGAGACGACTTCAGGGAAGATCTTGACCTACGATCCTCGAAGCCACCGCATCGTAAGTTCATTTTTAGTTCCCGAGGGCTTAGATCAGCTTCAATACGGTGGGAAAAACCGGGTCTTGGGAGTCACGAAAAAGAACCAGATGTTCCTCGTTGATTTGAAAACGAAAGAAACTCATTGGAAAGTCAATCTGGGATCCAAAATCAGCAGTGGTCCTTATCCCTTGGGAGGGGTTGATCCAGAAATCTTGGCCTTCCTCAACCAAAAAGGACAAATCCACACCTACACCCTCAAAGACGGACACCCCCTAAGGGTAGATGACTTTCCCAAGGGCTCCCCTTTCGTGGCCTTTCTTCCAAAATCCCATCGGGTTTTGTCCGTAAATGATCAGGGGCAGGCAATTTTAACAAATTTAATCTCTCGAGAAATTCAAAGCTTAGGCTCGCGAGAAAACCTAAAGCTGGGTGGCTTGGGAGCTGTGAAAGAATACGGAGAGAAAGTTGCCGTGATTCAACAAAACGGACACTTTCAACTCCTTGACGGGGAAGAACTCCAGGCGGCTTGGATTTCCCAACCCAGCAAAAACAACAAAATCATTTCCCGAGGGCTCTTTCAAAGCAAACTCATCCTGTTAGATAGCAATCGTGTGCTAACAGGATATGACTTACCAAAGTAAAAAACTCAACGCTCGGATACCCCACACAAAACTCCCCTAACTCAAACTCCCCACTCCTCCAAATGGAGCCCTTGGGGAGCCACTAATTCAATAAACTTCACTGCTTAGGAATTCCACAATTAATTCAATCGAGCCCTTGGGCTATCTCCCCTACCGAGAATAAAAGTCCTTAGGAAGTCCTTCTTAAACTCTCAAAAGTAAAAATCGATAACTAAAAACTTTACCCTCTCCGGAAAATATTCTGAGCAGAATCAATGACCAGACCCAAACGTAGAGAAATGAAAAATATCGATTTGAGGTAAAAAAAAGAGGACCACCAAGGGCTTACAGTGCCAGGGCGATGTGAACCCTTGGTAGTCCTCTATTTTGCTACTATTAAAGTATCCGTTCTTGAATAAGCTTCATAACTTGCCCTGGGTTAGCCTTACCGCGAGTTCGCTTCATGACTTGCCCCATTAAAAAGTTCTTAGCCGCATCTTTTCCGTTCTTAATATCTTCGACGACATGAGGATGCTCTTCCATAGCTTCAGCCAAAGCAGACTCTATCAATCCGTCATCGCTGATCATCCCTACTCCCATTTCTTCTATGATCTTCTCTATTGGCTGATCGTTTCCGAACATTTTTTTCAGAACTTCTCGACCATTAGCAACACTCACCTTTTTCTCTTCAACGGAGCGAATAATACCCACTAATCGCTCAGGGGGTAACCCAAGGGAGCCTATCCCCACCTTCATCTCGTTCATGCGCTGAAATACATCATTGATAATCCAATTTGAGATTTTTTTGGGTTCATCAATCTCTTCGCGACAGGAATCAAAGTAACGAAGTACCTCAGGGTCCTGAGTTAAAACTTCAGCATCGTACTGGGGCAAATCGAGATCCGAAGTAAGTCGCTCAAAAGCTTGGTCAGGAAGTTCAGGGAGCCCCTTCTTATAAGTGTTTAAATCTTCTTTAGATATCGTTACTGGAGTTAGATCAGGTTCTGGGAAGTATCGATAATCGTGAGCTTCTTCTTTACCTCGCATAGATCGTGTTTCATTTTTAACTGAATCATAAAGTCGAGTTTCTTGGATGATTTCACGACCTGCTTCCCGCATTTGAATTTGGCGCGAGATTTCATATTCACACGCACTTTGAACGAATGAGAACGAATTAATGTTTTTTAATTCAGTCCGCGTTCCAAGTTCAGTAGATCCCCTGGGACGAATTGAAATATTACAATCACACCTTAGGGACCCCTCCTCCATATTGCAGTCACTCACCCCAAGGTACAGCATCGTCGTTCGAAGCTTTCTCATGTAAGTCGCAGCTTCAAGGGGAGATCGAAGGTCAGGTTCTGAGACGATTTCTAGCAATGGCACACCGGCACGATTGAGGTCAACTCGACTTTGCGGCTTACCCTCGATGTGAATATTTTTACCGGCATCCTCTTCGAGGTGCATTCGCACAAGGCGAATGGTTTTCTCTTTTCCATCAACTTGAATTTGAACCTCACCTCCTTCACAAATCGGTTGGTCAAATTGAGAGATTTGGTATCCCTTGGGAAGGTCTGGATAGAAATAATTTTTACGATCGAACTTGGTAAATTCTGCGACTTTACTTCCAAGAGCCAAACCCGCAATCGCTGCCAACTCTACTACCTTTTCATTCAAGACAGGGAGAGCTCCAGGAAGGCCCAAGCACGTGGGGCAAGTCAGTGCATTAGGGCTTTGGCCGTACGAATTTGGACATCGACAGAATATTTTAGTCTGAGTTTGCAGTTGAACGTGCACTTCAAGACCAAGAACAGCTTCCCACTTTGGATGACTCGCAATTGATTGGGTTTTTGATTTTTGTGCCATTTCAAGAACCTTCCAAAACAGGTGGGCGACGAAGATGATGGTCAGACTGAGATTGAAATGCGTGGACAAGCGATAAGAGGCGGCTTTCTTCAAAGGGACGACCCAAAAGTTGCGTTCCTACTGGAAGTCCCGCACTTGTAAATCCACAGGGAAAAGATATCCCAGGGATTCCAGCAAGGTTTGCCGAAACCGTCAAAATATCCACTAAATACAGCTTAAGTGGGTCATCTAATCGAGAACCCAGGGGAAACGCAGGAACGGGTGAGGTCGGGCAAATGACTGCGTCTACTTTCTTGAATACATCCTCAAAGTCTTTTCTAATTAGACGCCTTACCTTCATCGCCTTCCGATAGAAAGCATCGTAATACCCAGAACTTAAAACGAAGGTCCCCACTAAGATTCTCCGCTTCACCTCGGGACCGAATCCCTCTCCTCGTGAGTTGGAATAGAGCTGCTCGAGATCTACAGACTGATCGCTTCGATGCCCATAGTGAATACCATCGTAGCGAGAGAGATTAGAGCTAGCCTCAGCCGCAGAAATCAAAACATAGGTTGGATTTGCATAAGAAGTATGAGGCAATGAAACTTCTTCAATACCTACCCCAAGGGCTCGATACTGATCTATAGTTTCCTCAATTCTCTGACGAACTTCTGGCTCGATTCCTTCCTCAAAATACTCTTTGGGGATCCCGAGGGTGCTTCCTTCGATTTCGGTAGTTAGGTTTTCTAAATAATTTTCATGTGGTACCTCAGCGGAAGTGGAATCCCGAGGGTCTTTTCCAGAAATAATCGATAGAGCTAAAGCGCATTCTTCAGCCGTTCTAGAAATTGGGCCAATTTGGTCTAATGAGCTTGCAAAGGCTAATAATCCGAATCGACTAACGCGTCCATAGGTGGGCTTCAAACCCGTAACTCCACAATAAGAAGATGGCTGTCGTATAGACCCCCCAGTATCTGAACCGAGATGAATATAACCGTAAGCACTTGCTGCAGATGCCGCTCCTCCAGACGACCCGCCAGGAACACAACCAGTATCCCAAGGGTTCTTAGTTGTAGATTTGGAGGAGTTCTCAGTAGAGGACCCCATCCCGAACTCGTCCATATTTGTCTTGCCAATCAAGACACCACCAGCCTCGATAAGTTTGTTAACAACTGTAGCTGGGTATGGAGAATTAAATCCTTTTAATATTTGACTGGCGGCATCAGTCTCTCCTTCTTGCGAACAAATATTTGCCTTAATCGAAAAAGGGACACCCGCCAAAGGGCCAGGGTCCTCACCGGCTGCAATTTGCTGGTCAATTTTTTTCGCCGCTTCTAATGCACTCTCTTTGTAGACTTCAGTGAATGCCTCAAGCTTGGAATCTGTGTTCGAAATCGCTTGAAAAACTTCCTGAACAACTCCAACCGATGTCAGGCTCCCTTCCTTGATCTTATTGTGAATCTCGACCGCACTTTTACTCGTATTTTCAGTCATGGGGAAGCCTTTCCACCGCCGGCCTCATTTCCAGCTTCGGCAATAATTCGGGGAACTAAAAAGCTATCTTCGTCGACTTCTGGTCCATTTTTCAACGCAAGCTCTTGTCCCAAGGGAGCGTGGGGTGAGTCCTGTTCGAGCATATTTATCGCATCGTTGGTGAAAATTGAGGGATCAACCGACTCAGTATCCAACTTATCTAGAGCCTCTACATAGTGGAGTACTTTTTCGAAATGACCTTGGATTTCGGCGATCTCTGATTCCGACAATCCCAACCGAGCCAACGTAGCAATATGTGAAATCAGTGCTTCAGTAATTTCGATGGACAAAGCTCAACCTTTCAAATTGACCAAAGTTAAGATATATAAACAAGTTGGGTCTTCCCGCCAAGTTTTCACTCTCTCGTACTAAATCCTCAACAGCAGCCCCAAAAAAGCCCGCAAGTAGAGTAATAAGTGAAAAATCGAAGCGTACCATTCTAGATCTTGTCCGATAATAATCAAGCCCTCCCACAATCGCTTTCCCAAGGGCTCTTAAAACCGGCCACAATAAATAGATCGACCAATTTTCGCTTTCACTTACAAATGTTTAAGGGTCGTAGGAGGGGTGTCCGATAATAATGGAAGGAGTCTCTAATAAATCACTAAAACTGAACACCAACCATTGGTTAGAACAAATGGCTGAACCAGAATCCCAAGATCAGATAGATGAAGCTGAAGCAGCGATGCTCGCGGCATTTGAGAACAGCGGGGAGAGCGATGAATCGCTCCACGATGCGGAGGCTGAGATGCTGGCTGCCTTTGAAGCGGAAAGCAACTCTCAGCAAGCCCCTGGGGAGTCTCAAGATGAGACATTAGAAAGAGTTCTAAAGATGAGGCTTCCATTAATTGCGGTCTTAGCTGAGAAAGAAATGTCTCTCTCCGAAGTGCTCAGCTTAAAGCGAGACGGAATTATCACATTTCAAAAGCTCAATAACGAGCCACTAGATTTCTTTGTAAATGATCGAAAGATTGGCCAGGGCAAAGCAATTAAAATTGGTGAACAATTTGGCCTTTGGATAGATGAAATTCAAGGTGTTAAGGAGAGATTAGAAGAGATCGCTTAAAGTGAAATCATTACCGTCTTTGAGAGAAGCACCAAAAGCCCGACTATTCTTTGGAACTTTTGTAAACGACTTAGGTTGGTTTTCATGGATTGAAGAACAACTTACTACCCACTTTGGTCCTTTGGACAAAAAGTTAGAAAGCCCGACCTACCCATTCCCCCAGACTCATACTTACTCGAAAACGATGGGGGAACCACTGTTTCGAAAATTCTTTTTTTTAAAATCTCATTTCCCGCAAGATGGCTTAGCTCCAATTAAAATTGAATCTATATCTATCGAAGAAGAGGCAAAGTCATCCCCTGAAGCCACTGTGGATCGCCCTATCAACATTGACCCAGGCCTATTAAACGATTGCAGAATTATTCTGGCTTCAACCAAAGATTATTCGCACCGAATCTATAGAAACTCAGGAATTTATGAAGAAATAACCCTTCAATTTGCAAAGGGAAAATACCAGGCACTACCTTGGACCTATCCTGATTTCAAAGCACCAACATATCACGAATACTTTGCCGGTATTCGAAAAGCACATATCGAGCATTTAAACAGTTTAAACTAGCTGATATCGATTCGCTCCGTCCTACTTTTAACTAAATAGATCGAGCAACCGAATAAACATGCACTGAACTAGCTCCAGCTTTCTTTAAAGCTCGAGCAGCATCAGAGATAGTCGCACAGGTCGTGACAACATCATCTATCAATATAACGGAGCTGTTTTTAGGAACAGCCTTACGGACAACAAAAACCTTCGATTGATTTTTAATTCTACTTTCTCGATTAAGTTCAGATTGTTTTGAAACATTTCGTGAGCGTTTTAATAAATTCTTAACTTGAAACCCCAGCCTCTTCCCAATCGATTGCGTCAGCATTTCCATTGCCGGGTCCCCCTTCAACACTCGTTTAAAAAAACGGGTAGGAATGGGCACTAAAATGACTTCTCTCCTTGGAGCATTTGAATTCTTAAGAAGCCTCACCGCTGAATTTTGATGGATGAAGCCACTTATTAATTCTGAGAAATAATTCAATATTTCAGGGTCATTTGGTTTTTTAAATTGAAGTATCAAATCCCTGATTACTCCGGAATATAAAGCGAGGGAATTGTTGGAGTCGAAATAGAGTCTTCTCCCACGACACTCTATACATTTCTCACCTTTTCCTGGATTTAATACAGGTGCACCACATAAAAGACAGCGAAAATGAATCCATTCGACGTGGGCCTCGCAATGGGCACAAAGTGGATTTCCAGGTCTTTCATGCTCCGACCGACAATAACGGCAAAAAGGAGGAAAAAGTAAATCTAAATAGGAGTTTATAGCTAATCGTCTGAATTTTGAGATTGAAGAGAAGAAATTCTGGAACATGGATCCTGAAAAAGAGTTTGGAGTCAGTACTAGAATAGGATATAAATTCGCTTCGCTGATTCTGAATCTCCGCGCAAAACCTCGGATAAAGCTAAAATAATAGGGCGTTTCGAGACTCCACCAGCTCAAGGGGAAGTCGAAAGGAGGGCAGGCCTCTCTACTTTTTCCTATTTAGAAGACCAGAGTTCCCACAATTCAGAGCTTGAAGATTCAGGGGCAGGAGAGAGAAAAAGAAAGAAGGCAGGGACCCACATCCCTCTCCCCGATTTAAGATTCTAACACCTTGAAATTGATTCTCCTGAAATTCTTAAAATTCTTCTTTCTTGTGCCCGGAAAAAAATATATTTTATCGATCAGGTTCATGATTCAATAAATAGCGACCACAATTAGTGGCCCTGACGAGCACCAAAGAAAGAGCTGCTGAATTAGGAATTAAGTCAGCTCACCCAATAATAGAATTCTGAAATCGTGGCGGCGTAGCTCAGTTGGCGAGAGCGCCGGATTCATAACCCGGAGGTCGGCGGTTCAAGCCCGCCCGCCGCCACCAAATGTAGACAAGGACTTATGACTTTCGAGTTTTAAGTCCTTTTTTAATTTGGTCCACATTTGGTCCACATCATTTTTTATGGCTTAGGTTATGATTTGCTTCTGCTTCAGAAATCTTAACTTTAAGAAACTCTGAAACTGCTTTCGGGCCCTGCTTCCCAATCTCTTGGGCACAGGCTTCCTCTTGGGATTCGGTCATTGCAACAAGGTAAATTCTGGTAGATCCATCGACGAGAGTTCTGTCCTCATCGACGAACACTCCAGGTAAAGCTAATTGTTGACCCATTGCCGCCTCCTGTAAAATAATGAATTGTTCACTTGTTGTGAATGGAACGGTATCACAGCCCAAGAATACCGTCAATGTATTTTTGTACAATTGTACATAAATACATATTGAATTATTTGGAATTGAATACGTATTATTTATTTGTACAATTAAAGAAATTATCCAATGGCCGCGAAAAAACAACCGGGCAAAAAGGGCGAAAAAAAATTGACTGCAGCAGAGAAACTCGCAGCAACAAAGGCGATTAAAAAAGAGAGCAGACATATTCAGTTCCTACCTGAAGCTTTAAATAGCATCGAAAAGGTAGAACAGCTCTTAGACTACATCGATCCAGCAGAGAGAAGCTCAAATGGCCTCGGATCATTCGCAAAAAGAAACATTTCAATTGCAACAAACATTGTAGCGTTATTCTTTGAAACTCAACTTCGTGAAGTAGAGTTAAAAGCAATAGAAAAACACAAATCAAAAGACATTTTAGAGTTAGATTCAATTAGAAAAATCGCCAGAGTACGCTTCCTTAAAGAAGCGCAGAAAAAAATCGAAGACTTGATACTCCTCCCAGAAGAATCAATCCGTCGACAGATTGATAACTGATATCTAATATACTCTCTCACCAAAACTGGGCAAAAGTTCAACTCCTCCCCTTCCTATAGCCCAGATTTCCGCCTAACTTCCGCTCAAAATCCGTACCAACTTGCAGATTACCTAATCCCATCTAATTCTCATTAAGGGATAAGGGCGAAATACTATGCCTTGTGCCTTTACCCCCACGTAATAAAATAAGCTTTAGCTATAGTTACTATAAGCAATACTTATATTACATGGAGGTAATACCCATGAGACTCTTTCTTTTTCTTGCCGCTATTCTTCTTCTCTCAGCTACGCCAGCCTCTGCTCAAATCATTGACATCGAATTACTTAGGGCAGATGTCAACAGCGATGGAACAGTCGACAACTCCGATCCAACGGCTTTGATGAACTACCTTTGGCACGGATCTTTTTCCCCAACCTGCCTTGATGCATGCGATGTAAACGATGATGCATCAGTAGACAACTCGGATGTAATCTTTCTATTGGAGTACATTTTCAATGGCGGGTCAGCCCCAGAAGCTCCATATCCGTATTGTGGAACTGATGATTCAAGTGATAGTTTGGGATGTGTTGATAGTTATTGCAGTAGTTAGGCGGGCAGCACTAACCGATTTTATATTTAGCAGAGAGCTGAAACGCTGTCTTTAATGCTGAGGTTAGGTGCCTTATTGTGGAGAGTGAATCTTGGTGAATCTTGAGAGATTTAACTTTTGATTCCCATAGTGAGGCGCCTAATCCATATCCGAGAACCTCAGCCGCATACTTAACTAATAGCCAATTCATTGCGCGACTGTAATTTAATTCAATTAACTCGGATTTTTTGAAAGCCTTCATAAGGTATTCGAGGGCATCTGACTTACTGCCAAGATTGTAAGAGGCAAGGCTGCATCCAAGGAGATAGTTAGATTGATTGAAATCTGAAACACGAATACTATCTTCTACCAATGACTTTCCAACAACCAAAGCTTCAGAATACCGTCCAGAAAATAGCGCAATAAATGCGAGAGCGTATTTTTTTAATTCTACGGCCTGTGTCATTCCAACATCTATAGCCTTCAACTCAGTTTCAATTCTAATGAATTCCTTCGCCGTCCCATGGGGATCGCCGACATTAAATAGAAATGTTGCGTTTTCTATTTCAAGCTGATTGATCAAAAGTTTTCGAATCGTTAAATCCACATCATTTTCAATATTTGAAAATAATAGAGTCTTAGACACCTCTAAGTGTACTTTGCTCAAATCCACATCTAATAGATCATGAGCGATCTTGGCTTTTAAGAATTCTCTTTTAAACCCAATGGACTCTGAATTTAATGCGCGATACGCTCCTGGCAAATCGACATCGTTATATAGCAATTCTTGCCAGTTCTTGCTCGTTTTCGACATTTAGATACTTACTTCACTTAATTAATACAACGCTACCCGCCAATTTACACAATATAATAATATTGATATAAATCTATCATTAAATACAGAGCCTAATTAATCTCAAAACTCCAGATAAATCGAGTACTTCCTGACGAGGGCACTCAACTTCTTCAACAAGGTGTAAATAGCTTAGAAAACCCCATTAATGAAGATCTATAATAACCTTGGGGCTATCTCCAATCAAGCGGGCATTAATTAATCAATAATTGAATTTGTCCATTTGCGCGACTCTTCCCTTCAGCCCTACAATAGAACTTTGTTAATTACATAGTGTTGATTATTAAGCTTGTGGAGCAAGCCAATGGCGAATGAAGAACAACTCAAGCGATTATTAAAATCAAGCAAAGAAGAGAATGGCTGTAAGACTTGGAATGAGTGGAGGAAAGAGAATCCAGAAGTAGATATCAATTTACAGGAAGCACATTTACCTGGAGCGAATTTACAGGGAGCGAATTTACAGCGTGCGCAATTACTAGAAACAAATTTACAAGAGGCAAGGTTGCATCGAGCAGACTTAAGGAAAGCGAGATTACAAGGAGGCCATTTACAGAAAGCGATCTTGCAAGAGGCGAACTTGCAAGGAGCAAGCTTGCAAGAAGCGAGCTTCCAGCAAGCGGACTTACAAGGAGCGAACTTGAGGCGAGTGTATTTACAGGAAACGCTTTTACACAAAGCAATTTTAAGGGGAGCTCAATTACAACAAGCAGATTTGTGGGGAGCTCATTTACATTGGGCGGACTTGCGGGAAGCGAGTTTAAGAGGTGCGAACTTGCAGCGTGTGTACTTAGAGGAAGCGAACTTGCAAGGAGCGGATTTGTGGGCAACGGACTTGCAAGGAGCACATTTGCAAGGTTCTGATTTCTATGCCGCCCACTCTAATAATACAGTTTGGGGTGATCTTGACTTATCCCTGACTAAGAATCTTGAGGAAGTCGATCATAGCGGTCCAAGCCTAATCTCTACAAGCACTTTGCAAAAGTCAAAAGGTACAATTCCAGTTGAGTTTTTGAAGGGCTGTGGCTTAAGTGACTGGGAAATAGAACTGACTAAAATCTACGACCCCACCATTTCAGATCGACTTGGAGATCTCGCAGAAATCACTAACAACATCTTTCAGTTGAGAGCAAACTCAGTAATTGATTACTATTCGGTATTCATTAGTCACAGCAGTAAAGACAAAGTCTTCGCTCGAAAACTCTATGACGCACTTCAAGATAAAGGCGTTCGCTGTTGGTTTGATGAGAAGCAATTACTTCCAGGAGATGAACTTCACGATCGAATTACCCATGGAGTAAAGAACTGGGATAAGACTATATTCTGTGGATCTAAAAGCTCATTAACGAGCTGGTGGGTTGATAAGGAGCTCACTGCAATCTTGGATAAAGAAATTGAGTTCTGGAAAAAATACGGCCCCGGTGTTCGCGCTTTAATTCCTCTCAATTTAGATGGTTTCATGTTTACCGATGATTGGCAAAGTGGAAAAAAGACTGACATTTTAAGTCGAGTAGTGTGCGACTTTACTAATCCAAAAGAATTTGATCAGGGTGTTGAGAGTGTCTTAAAAGCATTACAAACAAATGAAGCGGGGCGCGAACCGCCACCCCCTCCAAAATTAGAAGGCGAGCTTAAGAAGAGAATTGAAGATGGCTAGATCCTCAATGGAATGGAAGGAATCCACCTGGCCCATCCACTGGATCCGCTGGGAAAGCTTAATTTAGACCGAATCTATAGGGTGATTGTAGGTGGGAAATTCAGCCCCGAAGCCAGGTCAATGGAAGAAAGCTGGGTCTTAGAGATAAAAGATCAGTGTCAGGAACAAAACGCCCCCATTCTCTTCAAGCAGTTGGGTGAGGTGAAAAAGACGAAGGCGGGGAGGGTGTATGAATGCTTTTCAATCAAATCAATCCAAGGGCGAGACGATTAAAATTCTATTGATCCTATTCTTTCTTAGAAAGTTTCATAAAATCCTTAAAAAGCTCAACATTTTTTGAACTAACTTCTGAATTTTGCTTAGTAAGTTCCATAAATCTCCTAATCAGTTCAAGCTGCTTGGCTCTCGCCTCAATATCCGCTCTATCAACATCTAAAGCTTTCGATTGAATCTCAAGTTCCCTCTTTTTCATCTCAGCTTGTAACATATCAAGCTCCTCGCGGCTCTTAATAAAAGCCTTGCGGTTCTTAATAAAAGTTACAAACATATAATAACCCGCAAATATTCCCACAAGAAGGCTAACAATCGGGCTATAACTTTTGAAGGTAATAAGAAATGTACTGTCTTGATTTACCAGAACAATACCAACCAATGATGCTATTGCTGAAATTATGCATACGATTAAAGCTATCAGCACTGACAATCTCATAGTTCAGACCCCTTTAATACCAAGCACAAATGTATACATAAAGATCAGGCCGACAAGATTGCACACAATTCCAACAACTATATATTCATGCTTCGGATTTGGTGTAGAGGAAGTGTTAAAATCGGAATGAAAATCCTTATAAAGAGCCATGACAACAAAAAAAAGGGCGATTACTAAAATAGTAAAGGTTGTACTTGCAGTTAGATCCTGAAATACACTTTGTGCTGTGTTTATCTTTGCCTTGGTGGCTGGTGTGTTCGAGGCGGATCTAATGTTTTTATTAAAAACCTCAATAAGGTGCACTAAAGAGGTTGAGACTGTACCAAGCATCAATTCCATACCAAGGAACCAATCAGTTTTTTGCCAGCCGTTTGAACTACGCACTAACTTCTTAGCACAAATTCCAATAGCAATAAATAATAAGGGTACTAATATCGCTCTGAAATATTCGTTACTTAAAAATTCCACCATCAAAAGAATCCCAAACCATTTGAATATTTGATAAAAGTGCTCATTAAGATTCTTACCTGCACCTTTTAAATTTTAGCTACTTTACCTACCATCAACCACATTGAAAATATTAACTATTATAATAAAAGCTTCGTCAAAGACCAAAAGAGATCTGTATGTAGAGCAATTTTATAGATCCACAAATCTCACCCTTTTAATTAATAAGCCGACAGTAATGACTTCCTTAGCACTCTTTAAATTAATCTTAAGAGGCGTTTATATATAAATTAACCAAAATTTACCCATTCAGACTATAGATAATTTGGGATGCTCGCATTCACTTGAGGAGGTATAGACAAAAATCATATTACGTGAAGATAACTTGACAGCGGAACGATTTTCAATCTACCATAAATTCGTGCAGTGATTCCACGGCCCCCCAAGATTCAAACAAGCCTACGAATTAGACAATTTTACGGGAACACCCAAATAGCCATAAAGGCCTTATTAATAATATGTTATCACAACCCACAGTCAATTCAGCTTTTGGTTGATTGCGCCAGACTTTAGTTTAAGCTAAACTTAATGAGAGTACCTGACGAAGTTATCGATGTAATTCTTGCCGAGGGGCCCAAACATAGGGTTCTTTTCGTAAAGATACCTAAAGCCGATGGAAGCTGGGGACGAGGTAGACCCATTCGACACTTCAACGGTTTGGATAAACCGCTGAAAATGAGGCTTGCTAAAATCGCGCAAGATCTGTGTGACGGAAAAGCAGTTTCCCCCCACCTATTCAAGCATGAACAACAACGTATCTGCGCATTTCGACTTATGCAATCCAATGATAGATTCGCATGCTTTGCACACTTCTCTGATTGGGTAATTTCTTATGGATTTAAGAAAAAAGGAAATGAGTGGAGCAGTTCAGACTTTAAAAATGCAAATAACTTCATGGAAAGCTTTGAGTCAGGCTTAAGGACATTAACAGGAGATATTTAAATGGCAGCTAAAAAATCTCTTGCTGATCAATTCCGGGAAGATCCTGAAGATAGAGTCATCTATCTTCAGGAATCCTTAGTTGTTGATGTCGCTCAGAAAATTTATGAGGCGATGGAGCAGCAAAACATTAGCAGCAAAGAATTGGCAACTAAGTTAGATGTGAACCCGAGTAGAATTTCTCAATATCTAAGCGGAGATTCAAATTTAACACTAAAGACGGTAGCGACTATATTTGAAGCTCTCGATATGGAAATGACTGTAGATTTTCGCCCAATAAATAAGGAAGCAGAAACTACCGCAAATATCGCCTTTAGCCCTGCCCATCTTACATTCCAACAAGGTGCAACCGTAGTAAGAGTTTTGCCGTCACCTATCACCAGTCGTTTATGGTCCTTTGACCATTTTAGAGGGGCTGCGGGAATCGTTTCTGGGCAAGTAGGGATCCCTCAAAATTCTTTGGAACCTTTGAAACTCGATCTAACCGATGTGACTATTGAAGTTTCTGAAGATGAATCTGGATGGGCATGCAGCCCTTTTTAATGGGTTATTAAATTCTTATGTCAGACGATTCAACAAAAAAACTTCCTAAAGAAACTGAGCTTTCAAACGAGATACTTTCAAGAGTAGCTCTCGAAGGCATTTATCTTTTTGAAAGCGAAATTAAACGTCTCAGTAAGGCGCCTCAGATTAAAATTGAAAAAATTGATATCAAGATTGATATTAAATTCAATTATTTCAAAACAAATGAGCTTATCTCATTCTTCAACTTAACTTTTTTCATTCAACAAACTGTTGAAGGCAATAAGGAAGAAATTGAAGATGTAATGTCGTTTTCAGCAACATTCACTGCTAAATACAAGATTGCAGGTGAAGAGATGTTTGAAAAAGATCAAATCATGACATTCTTAGAATCAGCTGGAATGCTCCATGTATGGCCTTACTGGAGGGAGTGGGTACAAAGTATGACCGCAAGGGCAGGTTTCCCAGGGATTACAATTCCACTTTTTAAGCAGCCCATCGTAACCCAGTAGTAAACTTTAAAATAAAACCCCCGAGACCTATTAAGTCCCGAGGGTAGAACGATAGAAATGCAGGTTAAAACCTCAAAGCTCTATCCGAAAGCTGCGTACGCGTAATGCGCGTTTACCTGGTTTGAGTTCACCCCCACCGAGAATCCATAATCCAATGGCCCAATGGGATCCATATTCGCGGTTGCGTACCCTCCCCCGTTACCACTCCTTATAGATACAGCGATTCCGTTATTTGAAGTGTCAGTCAGCACCACCACCGAAGGCGCGAAACCCAAGACGAAATTGAGGGATCCAAGCGCGTCTCCAGTATATGAACCGAATGAGCATTGAGCTGAATAGGCTCTCCGATCCTTGACAGCGAGAACAGAACCCGATTGAGTATTCATCTCAAAAAGCATCATTGAATTCTCAGGAAGGTTCTCGACCACGGACGTGACTTTGATTAATGCGCCCAGAACTATATTGTTCCCATCCCGCTCAAGCTCTAAATAAACCAAGTTCCGAATGTCATCCTCGAGCGTCAAAATAGTCTCAGAATCAATATGGACGTAGAGACCTTGGATCACAGCCTGCCCGGTGGTGATTGTGACATCCAAACCCACCGAGGATTGATTGAATCCTTGTTTAATAAATGGGATCCCACCAAACCGAAATAATCCCTGAGGGACCATACCGAAAAGATGGTGCCAGTTGACATCCTTATAGGTAGCCCCTTCACCGTTGCCGCCAATATCTAAGTCAGTGGGAAAGATTTTCGTTGCCATGATTAAGCCGATGCGATGTTAATTTGCCATGTGACGATCAATTGAATTGAACTGGTTTTTACAACGGGTGTGAAAACTGCTCGCGCTAACATATTCCCCAATCCTGGTTGAGGGGAGTCGAACAACCCTGCTTCAGAATAGGTAGTACCGTTCCCTTGATCGGTATTTAAGTAGAGCTGAAATTCAGCTCGAGAATCATATCCCCTTCGAACTGTGATCTTATCTCGATAGGTCTCAAGTCCGAGATTTGTACTCCCATCGTTAGTTGGAGCAGGATCCGTACCCAAGGCAATATAGTTTGGAGCATACCCGGCTCCAGCTCCAGGAGCCCCTCGAAGGAGTAAATTCCTAAGAATGTTCCTGCCAGAATTAGGTACTAAGTTTCGAACTTCATCCAAGTGAACTAAATCGTCGTCTTTAAAGACTTCGATCTTCACATTGGTGTGTACTAAGAGTTGAGAGTTTAGGACTTCATTTTTCATAGCTGTAAGGGGTGCTCTCCCATTCGAGCGAATCCCATTCTATTCTTGTATTCAAGATCGGTAGATTGGCCCATTCGGAAACTGGTGTAAGGATCCTCGACCTCCAAGCCCAAATCATTGATATCGTTTGAAGTTTCAATCGTATCGGTGAGGGTCACCTGTTCTCGCTTTTTCCTTAAAAGAGTCACCAGCTCATTTTGGTGAACCGAGAACCCTTTCTTCTCAAATAGCTTGCTGAAGAACTCCACCCAAGATCCAAATCGTTCACCGTCCACGGCAGTGATCCGAAATCGAAGCCGGTTTGTCTGTTTGCCATTCACCATTTCGATCCCGAGATCTTTGATGGTGATCTTCTCAATGAGGAATTCCTTCTCAATTGAGTACTCAGGAACCGTTACTGAGAGAATATGACCGGCTTTTAGACCAAACACATCCGATTCAATCGTAATGATTTGAGGAATCGTTCCGTATCGCCTTAAAAAGGCTTCTGCTCGATCGACTGCGAGTTGACGATCATCGATATCGTCGTCTTCTTCGACGATGGTGTAAATTCCGGTACCACCCTCAATGTCAGCTCGATCTTTGATTTCTTCATCGTCTTCCGCTTTAACAATGAGGGGAATAAGACCAGTGTAGGTGATCTCAAGCTCTTGACCCGCTGTGATTGCGTCATCGTCAAAGTTTTGGGAGATCTCTTCTTCTTCATGCTGATAGGTGAATTGATAATCGTCTTCATCATCAGCCCCTCGATTCCCCACGCTCTGCTCTACTCCATCGACCTTAATAATTGGAGGATCAGTTGCGTCGTTTGCTAATGGATAGCGAAGAGTCCAAGTCTTCTGCTCTCCGTCAGTTGGAAGAGTCTCCACGATTGGATCCGTCTTTTGGAACCCTCCTCGAAGAATCTGAACATTTCGATATCGCTGTCGGGTGGTATCAATTGTCGCTATTCGATAATTCTGCTTTCCTGATCCCCCGATACTGAATGGAGCTCGACTGTGAGTCCGATCGAGGAAATGAAGTACCTTGTTGTAATCGATATACCAGTAGTATCCGGTGAGATCTGAGAGATCGTTAAAGCAACGAGTCACCGTAAAATAGTTAAAAACAGCTTTCGTGATCAGTGGTCCATCCTGGACTCCCCCCAAGGTCACTCCCTCAAGGTGGAGCTGAGTCTGAACATTTACGACATCGGTGACGATATCCTTTAGAGTTTGCCCTTCAGCCTCATAGGATTTGGCAACGGGGAATCGATCACAGAGCTGATTGAAATCGACCGCATTAATATCAATATCGTTTACGGGCCCGGCGATTGGAGCCGAAACCTTCGGGCGATCAATCGTTCCCCGAAAGAGCATTTGACCGGATTTAAGGACTAAAATTTCTTCCCCAGGCTGCGGGAAGTAGCTCTGCGTCTTGTCCTTAAGTTTTAATCGACAGGTATTTCGACCGTTTAACTCTTCGTTAGCAGAGAAAGAGCCAGGAACGTAATCACCCCGCTGAACTCCATCGATAAGTACACAGATCGAATGATCGATCTGAGATCCTGCACCCGAGTAAGGAATTGAACCGTAAGCCGCTGAAGCATAAACCATTTACTCTTCCTAAATGATATGCCAGTGGCTTCCCACGGCTTTTAGTTTAAGAGAGCCTCCATCGGAGTTAATGATACGATTCCCCGGGTTGGTATCGATATTCTGCCCGTTAGGATCTACGGTGATATTGTTCGCGCTCGCGTTCTCCTGAACGTCTTTGATAATGAATTCATCCCCCTCCTCAAAGTCAGTGACCAGAGGAAGTGTAATCGTAAATGCCCCTGATTGTGTATTAACCCCCACCACATGGTGGAGCATTGGGTCTAAAGTGAGATTGACGCCGGTGACCGTTACCCCAGTAGAGAATCCTCGATCGAGGCGAAGTGTTGCACTCTGGCGAGCACTCGATCGACCTCCGTTATCGTAAAGGGCTGAATTAGAAGCTGCCTTAAAGTGGTTCAGTCCATAGTCTATTTCATTAGTAGAGTGATCAAATACCGCTACTCCCATCTCAAAGATATTTCGAGGGGGTGGACCCGCAGAATCCATATTACTTCGAAGACCTTTATTCCCAATCAGGGTCAAGCTGTTATGAGTGGAGCGCACTTCGATGACTGAAGGATTGTGTCCGGATTCCTCCCAAGGATCGATTCCGACATTACCTACAACTAAACCATCCTTATTGTCATGATAGAAACAGTAAGCATAGGGACTCGAATTCTCTGATTCGTTACCTTCGACCAGCAATCCCTCAGTGATTAAGAAATAGAAGCCACCGGATCCACCGGCAGGTGCATTTTTATCACCGAAGCCCTTCGTGGTGTTACCAATGACTTTAATGGCTTTGGCGTACTCTGAAATCGCTCCCGCTACTCCCGTACCAAAATCAGCATGACCAATGGCACCAGAGACGATAATCCCTTCTCTTCCCGAGCCGTCGGCTAATCCTGAATCCAGGTCGTTATCGATAATTACACACCCCATGGGAGCGTACTTATTGTAGTTTCCATGAGCGGGGACAGTGATTGTTGGATCATGAATGGTGAGTGCGGTGACGTTAATTCCAATGCGGCCATTCTTCCCCGTATTACCGATGAAGCGAATTCGAATTCCACCATGAGTATCGAAAAGCTCCCAGTTTAGAACTCCGTCGACATAATTCTCTATAACGTCAACGTCTTGACTCTGAGGATACCAACCATCCTCTCCGACCGATGAGGTGATAGAGATTCCATAGTTAGATTCACCGTTTCCGAGCACATCGAAAATTTCGTTTTCGACAATCTTACCCGTGAGAACGGATCGCCCCTGGATACCTCCGTACCAAGTGTTAGCCACTCGGTTTTCAACGAATTGAAAATTCTCCAGGAAATCTGCTCTGATACCGTAACCGCCCCAACCCTCGATGTCACAATCGAAGACTTTAGCCTGATCGAGATACTCGATTGGGTCTACGCCTACAGTACCTCGATCGTCACCATCGAAAAAGATACCCACCTCTTCAAGGTTTTCGGTTGCTGACGACCCAAATCGAGGCCCTCTGAGACCAAGCTTTTCAAATCGTTGACCTCCGAGATTTCCAATCACGTCATCACGAGTGACTCGAAAGCATTTCTTACCCGGAGTAATTTGGTGTAAGACTGCACCCAGACGATTCAAGCCCCAGACCTTACACTTATGCTTGACGATGATTTCATCGCCTAATAAGTATTTATGCTTTGTCGTAGGGAAGAAGACTTCCGGTATATTTAAAAGGTATGCAGTATCGAAGGCTTCTTGGATCGAGGCAGTGTCATCAGCAACTCCATCCCCTTTAGCACCGAAGGCTGCCACTGAGAGAAGGCCTGGATTGTCGTGAGCGTAAATCCCATGAACAATCCCATGATTTCCAGTGGATCGATCAATTGCAGATGTGCTTAATTGAGATCGCTTGATATTTGTGAGTTGATCATTCGGGTAATCAGTGCCCTCGATCCGTACTATCTCAGCATCGGGATCATCGGCAGGATTCCCGTAAACCCCAGAATTGTAAATTGTCCCCCAGAAGGGTACTTCTGTAGGAAACTCATCTCCTGCGTTTGGAGCCGTGAAGGTCAAGCTCGTAGCGCTTGCGCTTAAGTTATTGATCTGAGCTTTGGCGCCGTTTGAAATTCGTGACATTACGCTCTTAAACCTTGTCTTTCGAAGACTCCAGGAAGGTGCTGAGCAGTTGATTCAGCCAGCACTTCACCATCGAGAAGAATTTGAATGATTGAAGCCGCACCACTAAACCCAGCACCTAAGAATCGCTGAAGCTTACTCAAAGGGAATACAACTTCAGGCTCCCCCCCCTCACCAATGAGAGAAAGAGTTGGCTTGGTGACAATTCCACCCTCGGCCAGTGCAGCAAAAGCAGCGATTCCAGTAGCTTTTGAAGCGATAGAACCTGATATCATTCCAGCGACCGCAGCCGAAGCAGCCGCGGGCGCTAAAGCCGGTCCAACAAGAGGAATAGCAGCTGTTGCCGCGAAAGCCGCTCCATAGGTCTCTGCAGCGAGTTGCCCCATTCTCGCTGTGAGAGCCACTTGACCCGCTGTGGCAGCAATCACCGATTGAGTTAATCGCTCAATTCCAAGCTTGATGAGATCTTGAATGAGAGCAGCAACTACTTGCTTACCTACATTCTTCATGGAGTCGCCGAACTTCTGTCCCATTACAATCGCTTGGGCCGTCGATCGAGCAAAACCGTCCACCAACCCAGTGAATACTTGCCCAAAGATACTACCGATTGATTGACCTAAGGTTGCAACTTCCGCCGCGAAATCTCGAAGGGCTTCCTTAGCTGACCCAAAAGCATTCTCTTGAGTAATGGCTAAGGTTTCTTGAGTGAGTTGCTCTTCTTGAAGTGCAATCGTGAGATTTTTGTGATCCTCAATTAAGCCCTGGAGAGCGGCTCTTGATTCTGCCGAATTACCTTTTATATTCTCGTTAAAATCGAGAATCGTACTTTCGACATTAATTAATTTCTCATTTAAGAAATCAAGAGGATCGCCAAAGGCACTAAAGTTCTTTGTTGCTAAAGTTTGAAGTTCTTCTAATTCATTTATAAGGTCTTCAGGAAGAATTTCGGGACCTGTCTTTGGAAGCTCTGGACCAACAAAATCTTTATTACCATTTAAGATTGAGCCAGGAATCGTGGGACCAGTTGCAATTTCACCTATATCTTTTGTAGCTTTTTTTAAGTCCTTGAGACTCTCCTCGAGATCACGAGCTCCTTTTTGCGCATCTTCAAATAGTTTATCCAGCTCAGCACGGGCGTTCTCAGCCTCAATCCGGATTTCTGCCATACTCCTCTCAGCAAAATTAGCCGTTCTCCTAAATTGCTCATTAGCAATATCGCTAAAGCCCTGAAAGGTGAATAGATCGACAATAGGTTGAAATCCACCAGATGTAAAAAATTCCCCTGCTTTTACTCCTAAAAATCCAAAGCTATTCGCAATTTGTTTAACAGCGTTATCTGCACCGTTAGCATGAATTGCTAAAGCTGCAAACCCAAATGTGATGACGTTTAAACCTAAAGTCAGGCGCGCTGCACCTCCCGTAGCCAGTGCGATCATTGCAGCACCTAAGGCTTTAATTCCCGTTATTGCAGCTCCAATACCGACTAAGAGCGGACCGGTTGCAGCCAATGTACCAGCGAGTCGAACGATCCCTTTTCGGGATTCATCCGTCATGGATTTAAATGAGTTTGTCAGCCCCTTTAAAAACCCAGTCGCTTTCCGGGTAACGGTTTTTAAATCAAAAGTTTTAGCGATCTCGTTTCCAAGCTCAGCTAAAGCCAATTGACCGTTATCCCTTAAAGTAGAGAATAATCCACCCAAGGATTGAGATAGCTTTTCAGCACTCCCCTCGAATCTTTCGCCGAACCCTTCAAGGATTAAATCGATTGCCTTTTTAGCTTCGATTCCTGACCGCTGCATTTTCTCTAACTCTGCAACGGTAACACCCAAGCCATCCGCTAATACCTGCCTAATTGGAAGACCAAGTTCAGCGATTTGATTAATTTCTTGTGCAGCTACCTTTCCTTTGGCTCCAATTTGACCTAAGGCTCTAACCAGCCTTTCAATCTCAAAGTTCCCACCACCTACAGCCGAGACAGCGTCAACAATATTAGCCATTGCTGGAGCGACTTTTTTAGCCTCGAATCCAAAAGCGAGCATGTTACGCGCACCTTTGGCGAGACCAGCAAATTGGAATGGAGTTGAGGCAGCAAGAGTTTGAAGCTCGCCAATGATCTTATTGGCTTTGTCGGCAGATCCTGTGAGGTTCGTCATCGAGATTTTAACTTTCTCGATATCGACTGAAGCCTTCAGCGCAGCAGCCCCAAGACCCGCGAGAGGAAGGGTGATCTTTGTGGAAAGGCTTTTACCCAGATTCGCGAAGTTTTTAGAGACAGCCTTCAAGTTACGATCGACCGTCTTCAGACCTTTTACGAAGCCACCGATATTGAGCTTAAAATCTGCAAACAGACTACCGATTCTGGGCATTCGTTAATTGTCTCTTTTTGGCTTCTGCTATCTCGGCTTGAATACTCTGAATCTCTTTTTTTCGAGCTTCAGGGCTTAGTTCATTTTTCTTCTCAGGTTCTTTGATTAAAAAATCATGCTCAATAGCCTTCTTAGACCAGAGATTGAGATTTGTAGCTATTTGGATGGAAAAGAGGCGGCGGAGTTCCTTTTGACGGTAATAGAATCCTTCAGCCAAGCGATTGAACTCAGCCAGCGTGAGACTCCAGAACTCTTCTGGCTTGAGCCCAATTTCAGCCGCTTGTTTAAGTGCTACTTCCCAGCTCCACTCACCTCTTTTAACTCCCCCTCAGGGGGCTTAGCCTCAACCTCTTCAGCGTCGGGATCGATTCCACTGTAAAGAAGAAATGCTCTCCTTACTGCTTCAGTACAGGATTCTCTAAACTCAACAATGTCGGATTCATCAGCAGCTTGATCAAACCAAACACCGACTTGCTCAATCTTGAGCTTGGGATTGGTGTGCAACAGACCAGCCCAGATAAATCCTCGGATTGCCTTGAAGCCAGTAGCATGTTCAAAGTCATCCACGCTGAGGCCAAGTTCATCCTCAAGTTCAGCAATGGAATTCATTGTGAACTTGAGGGACCTGGTTTGACCACCGATGAAGAGAGGGGCTTCCCCCTTCTGCTTATTTGCCATTTCTATTCGTTCCTTGTATCGAGATTCAGTTGAGATTAAGGAGCAGGAGTCTCAAATTTGTAGAGAGGCTCACCTTTTCCTTGGAGAGATAAGCTGAAGGTTGCCATGTCGTCTTTCGAGAAATCGAAACTGTGATCGACGATAGCAGCGTCTCCACGCCAAACATCACCACTGGGTAACAAGATCTCTACGGTGACTGGATTACCCGCCACAAACTCATTGAGAAGGTGTGTCTGTGCGGCATCGGTCAGTTCCATGAGACCGTCTGCATCAATACTCCAGTTCTTTTGACCGGCGAAGTGATCTGCCCAAGCATTGTTATCCTTGCTTGAGGCATCGATCGTATCGGCACCTAACTTTAGCGACGCGCCTCTTTGGGTCGCGATCGGCGTCATGGTGCCGCTTTCTAAAATCTGAACAATGACACTAATTCCAGTTACTGGCATGTCTCATTCCTTTTACTGTTGTTCAAAGATCTGGTATCGAAACCTCATGAGAAGCACTCGAAGCTCGATACCCTCAAATTCTCTTCGTTGAGGACTTAAATCTGACCATTCAACCGACATCACTTGAAAATCGGGAGTGAGATCAGGCAAGGCTGAAGTAAGTTGAGTGTGAATCAAACTCGCAATATCATTTGCAGGCCCGAATCCTTTGTACTTGCTCCAGACTTCAATTCGTGGGAATACCAGCATTCCCTCGAGGTTCTTGGCACTATCGTTATCAGCTTCATACTCACCAATAACGACGTAATCACCGACGGGATCGTTAGGAACCGCGTCATAGACAGGAACTCCGATTGATGCATTCAATGCGGAGTAAATTTCTTCACTTAACTTTTTAAAGGGCAAACTCATTGGGCCGCTACGACCTCAAGTTTTTCATTTCTATCGTCTATGTTTCGAATCCCAATAATCCTCAACTGTTTCCTGTTGAGAAGAATTTGGTGCTCATTTGAAAGCTCAAAGTCCGGCATGTATCTACCAGTTAATCGCTTGTAGGTAACGGACAAATGCGCGTTATCTACAAATTGCTCATCCCCTCTAATAGGTTCTGATCTCACCCACCAATTTCGAACCGATACCCAGTTGTCGACCTTTCCACCCGAAGAATCTTGAATGCCTTGGTTTTCAAGTATCTGAACTGGGTGATCACGACTCATCTCTTTATCAATCCATTTTTTAGCTCGCGAATGATTATGGAAATCGACTGGTCACGTTTTCGTTCTAAAGCATTGAGCATGTATCGAAGATCAGGAATATTTAGTTTCTTAGATCCATATTCCTGAACCGCTGGGTAATAACCTGAAGCATCCGCTGGAATCTTAAGCTTCAGCCGAGTTCCAGTAGTTACCTGATACGCGATAACCTCACGGTTACGTTGGCGTAATGTTCCACTTCTGATCGTTTCTTCAAGCAATCCAGTTTCCACCGGTGCGAGACGCTTAGCCTCTTCCTTAATCGGAACCGTGGATTTCCTTAAAGCCGTTCGCCCGACTTCATAACCTCGCTGACCCAACCTTCGCATGTTTCGTTGGATCTCTTTGAGGCCTTTGAATTCAACCTCTACGACGCGAACCATTAAAAGGTCTCGTCACCATAGTGAACTCGAATTGTTGACACCAGAGCTTCATAACTATTGGGAATCCTTCGCGGAATCTCATCCATTGTCACTGATGCTCTGTTGTCATAGAGAGTCGTTATGTGAAGCATTAATGCTGAACGAACGTGGCTCGGAATATCCGCTGGATCATCTCCATAACCACCTTTGTAGTTAATGGTGATCACACCAGGATGATTTCGAACCTCGGGCCACTTCTGATCGTGGGCCAAACGCATAATTCCGGGCTCGGCGTTGACGTCAATCTCGTAAAAACTCGGATCCAAGGTTTGAGGCTGACCGTTGGGGTCGATATAAGCTACCGAATCCACTGATTGAAGCTTCGCTCGAGGGAATCGAATCTCATTTGGAAATGAATCCAAACGAAGTTGAAAAGTCGCCGTAATAAGCTGTCGACGAGCCTGCTTCTCCAGATAGAGAGTTACCGCATCGATAAGGCCTTCGATATAGGTGTCATCTTCGGTGTGTTCGACTCGAAGATGTTTTTTAACCGTTGCCGTATCGAGGGCTTTATTTGTTGGAGGAGTGATTTGGTTAAAGCTCATTAGCTTTTCTTAGCGGTTTTCTTTGCTTTCTTTTGGTTGGGATTCGCATCCGTCGTTTCGACTACCGGGTTGGTGTCGTTGGTTTCGACTTTGTCGGAATCACCTTCACCTTCTTCAGGCTCCACATAAAGCTCAGCGATCCCTCGGGCGATCAGGCTGTCCGCTAAATGCTTGGGAGCATTCTGAACAAAGCCAGCATTGAGTCCGTTCCACCACTGCTTGTACTTGATTTTGGTTTTTGGGCCTTTAATTGACCCTTTGCTGATAGCCATGAGTTTTCCTCAGTAGATTTTTAGGATTCGAATTAAATGGAGAAAGTGACCCAGCCTTTCGACCAGGCCACTAAGCTTTAGAGTTCGAATTAAGCGGGGTGAGTTAAGAGGCAGATGGCCTCAGCTCTTTTGAGCTTTCCATCCACTCGCCTAAATGCGCGGTAGCCAATTCGACCATTTCCAGCAAAGAGTTCATCTAATCTCTGGATAAAGGTCTTTCCTCGATCGGCGATTTCGTAGTGCTTGAAATCACCAAAGGCTACTGAGGTATTGTTGGCGCCGATATCAGCCATGTGATCGGTGATGCGTACCGGACTTCCGTTGAGGCGATCGGGATTTCCCGCTTGTACGCTGTCAATCCACATAAAGCGGCCATTGCCATCTTTCAAGAGACGGAGAGCGAGAGTGGTGTCATCGTTACAAATGTAGGTTCCGTTTTTACGGAAAGGCAGGCGAACACCATGTTTGAGTTTGAAGATGTCTTCAAAATCGATGGTGTTATTTACGAGGGCTGCAACAGCTCCATTCTTTCCGGTAGCTCCATTGAGCCAACCCGTGGGCTTACCAACCCCGTCACCGCTGACAAACGCAGCCTCTTCCTTGTCACCGAATCGCCAACCGAATCGTTCCATGAGAATCGGAATAATTCCAATCTCCTCATCCGCCACAAACTCTTCAGTGAGAGTGGTTAAGGTGGTGAGCTTGTGAGCGGTCATGGTGAGTTGGCTGAAATCCATGTCGGACTCAGTGTAGTTCGCTTCTTCATCCGTCCAGAAAGCTTCTCCGTAATCGTCCTCTACGGGGACTTCTCGATCATGGGAGTAGCTTCTAACGGTACAAAGTGAACGGAAAATATCAACCTCTCGAATGATCTCGATTAAACCCTTGTCGAAGTCAGTGGGAGAGAGATAGCCACCCTTGGCTTGGGTTCCGAGATTTTGAGAGCGGATCTCTTTAGCAAGAATTGAGCGATTCTCATCCGACATACCATCACCGTTACGAAGGAAGTCTTCCATCGCGGATCGGTACTCTTCAGAGGCACGATTTTCTCCCTTGCCACTCTTGGGAAGGTTTTGAGGTGGGACTTGTCGACCGGGTTGAGATCTGTTTTCAGGATCTTCGGTAGGATCGAGATTGTCCGTATTGGCGGGATCGTATTTGTTGTCGAGTTCCTTCGAGCGCTGTTCTATCTGAAGAAGGGTTTCTTCATTTCGAATTTCCGAATCCAACTCATGGATGTCGACTTTGTATTTGTCGAAGGTCTCTTGCTCTTCAGCCGTCAGATTACGCTTTTCTTCGCGAGCCGTTTCGACGAAGTCACGCATCTGCTTTACAAGCTTATTACGTTCTTCTTTAAGCTCTTCAATACCCTTAGTTAATGTGGCGGGCATAGTTACAACCTCTCATTTAGTCTTGCCCCCGAGAGGTTGTGGCAAAAAATAAGCGACACATCATCTGCGGAGGCGTTTCAACATGAAAACTGAAACGTCCGTAGCTGATACGTCGCACTGGCAGACGAAGCGCAGCTTCTATCGTGTCGTATATCAACGGGGCATTGGCGTTCCGTTGCCGTAGACACGATCTGAATTGTTGATTTCTAATCTAATTGCAATTTAGAATAGTTCAATACATTTCCAATATTTCTAATCTGAAAATTATACACAACTGTTGAGGGCTCTCATGTGCAATGAAGAACACAGACTTGAAGAATTAAATGAATCCACCCCATTACCGAGAAAGTTTTACTATGGAGATTCATTTGTTCAAAATGATGTACCTTGGGACGCAAGACAACAAATCCCAAATTTAAGAGAATATTATGAATCAATCGTTAAGAGGCATGAGCTCGAAGAGGGGCAAATAGCAGAAAGGGTAAAATGGTTTTTAACCATACAAGGATTCCTCCTTACTGGATTTGCTATACTTGCCCGACTGGGAAGTCGCAACGACGACTATATAGAATTAACTTTCCTTTTAATGTTTTTACTACCCATACTGGGCCTATTAGTTTCAATTTGGGCGTTTATTGGCATTAGAACAGCAAGGTTTGCTCAAAAAATGGCAGAAGAGGACTGGGAATTAAGACTAAAAAAATACTTCTCTGATTATAAAGATGTGAATATGACGCCGAAAAAATACGTCCAATTTTTCCCCCCGATCGATGGTTGTCCAAGAAAGCTGAATCCTCTATGGGCATTTCTTCCATCCAGAATTCTTCCGCCAACATTCGGAATAACCTGGGGGATAATACTCACCACTCTTACTAAGCTTTCTTCAGATGAAGACCATATGACCCCTGCTGTTTTTGGGGGAATTATAGCTTTAATCCTCCTGTTGTATTATTTGAATTTCGAGGGGATGAATGAAAGAAAGAGAAACCCTCAAAATTACCACATTTAACCAAGACTCAAAACTTCAACAATAGCTTCATTAACCTCAAGTGGCACTGAAGCTTCCTTCCGAGCCTGATCCAGGCTTCTAACGGCAACTTCGGTATCTGTATAAGCCGGCCAGGTAATAAGCGAGACCTCAAAAAGCTGAGCCTCAATCACCGTCCTCAAAACGGGCTCCTCCGATTCATCCCATGAATCCTTTACGGCCTTAAACCCGATTGACATTCCATCGAGATCTCCTCGCTTCACAAGCTTAACAATATCTCGACCTTCTTGGGTGTCAGGAGGATCGATCTCTACCTTAAGCCCTCGGCTATCCTCTGAAAGCCGTAATGTCCCCGCACTTTGACGCCCCAGCACTCGAGAAGGATCGTGGAAAGCTAACGCTCTCACATCATTCTTCTTAAGAGTCTCAGTGAAGGCTCCCTTCTGGAATTGCTCGACGAACCATCCGAGATCTTCAGAGCGTTTATCAAAAACAGCGGCATAGCCGCTTAGAGTAGGAAGCTTCCCCTCTTCATCTTGCTCACGAAGTTCAATTTTAGAACTTACTCGGATCTCGCGAGTTTCGAGATCCTGAGCTTCCTTGGATTTAAGAATCTCTTTACTCATTAGACTGGTACTCCTTGTACGATTTCGATTAATGACTCAAATTCTTGACTGGCAAATTGGTGAGCATCCCATGAATGAGACTCTGGATCGTTGATCGATCGAGTGATTTTCTGAGCTTGATTTCGAGCAATGGTTTCGGCAAATCCCGAAGCATTTTCCTTCTTCCCTGAAGTGGCGGTAAGAATGGAACGAATAGTCACCTCGAGGATCCCCTTTAAGAGATCCCGAGCGTTTTCTTCTGACTTACCCACCTCATTTTGAAACTTCTCTTGATCATTCCCTTTGTTGAGATGCCTTTCACGAGATCGTTCTACTCGAGTAAGCTGAACCTCTGAGGCTCGATGGCAATCAGCGAGGAATCTTTCCCGAAAAACGTCGTTCAGGTTGAGGCTTATCCCCCGGTCTTCATCTTCCTTATTGTCGTCGTCTTGTTTTGGTTTAGGTTCTGATTCCTTAGGCTGGGGATTTTCCCCCAAGAGGTTGTGATTTAGAGGCTGAAGGTAAGTATCACCCTCCGGGCCCAAGAGATTCATGTTCTCTCGAGAACGAATCTCGTTCACTGACATCCAACCTCCTTCACGAGCGATCTTATATGCTGCGAAGCGGGATTTAGTATCTCCCCGAAGCATTGCATCTGCCAAAAACTCCACGTAAAACGGGCGACCAAAGAAGATCTTGCGGTTAAATTCCTGTTCAATCCGTTTCAACCATGGTCGTAAAGTGTCAACGTAGAAACTCAACTGTTGTTGAGTGATATTACTAAACGTTGCTTTTTCAAGATGGCCAACCATGTGAGGAGGTACTCGATAAATTCGACAAATCTCTTCAACCTGAAATTTTCGGGTCTCAAGGTATTGTGCTTCATCGGGGCGTATCCCCAATTGCACCCATTCAAGACCGTTCTGAAGGATTGGCATCCCCCCAACAGCATCTTTTCCTGAATAGGCTTTAATCAATCCTTCCTTGACGTTTGATTCTTGCTTTTCATTTAACTGTCCTGGGTACTTTAAATATCCACTCGGACGCGCCCCTTTTTTGAAGAAACTGGCACCAAATTTCTCGGCAGCTACTGCGATCCCCAAGGCTTGTTTTGCTGCATGCTGAATCACCGAATAGCCACAGAGTCCATCGAAACTTAAACCTGGAACATGAAGTACATCACGTTGAGGTAACTCAACTTCTCCATTATCAGTACTGACCTTGTAAACGAGTTCACCATTTGGTTTTCTAAACGGCCAAGTTCGATCTGGGTGTAAGGGCCAGAGATATTGGACTCTTCCTATCGAATCTCTCTCAATCTCACAGTACCAATTTCCGCGCATACATAGATGCCCCAAGCCCGTCTCGAAAAATGAAAAGGCGCTCATTTCCGGATTGGGTTGGTCGTGAAAAAGGTTGGTTAAGTGGCCTGAGGCTCTTCTCTTACTCCCATCAGAATCTCGGTGGTAAGTAATTAATGGAAGACCCGCCACGCTCTCAGCAATAACGCGAACACAGGCAAAAAGCGCTGAATACATTAAGGCGGTGGAATCATTAATTTGAACTCCAGTCCATGATTCCGGAGCCATACCAATCTCGGCTTCAATAGAACCCTTTTCTCCAATGGCGCGAGTCTTCAATCCATTAATGGCATTTTTAAACCACTCAAACATCGATCACCATCACCTCTCGATCCGTAAAGGGTTGCTCTGTGTTCACATCTTCCATCGCGCAACCTAATGACATAATCGTGGCGACTATGCCATCGATTTTCTCTTTTGACTTCTTTTTTGAAGGTCGCATATTTTCCGCATGATCGTATTCAGCAGCTGTATTTGTAGCCATCCATCGAAGGACTGGATTCCGATCATGAAGGATTTGATTTCTAACAATTAATTTATCGAGTTCCTTAAATGGCGGGCTCAGGCATTTGTAGTTTTGACGGTAATGGACGATCTCCAATCCATTCGAATCTAAACGAGTACAGATCGCTCTGGCACTCCATGGATCAATACCAATTCTTTGAATATCGTACCGATCCCAGAGTTCGAGAATATCTTGAACAACTTTGTCGTCGTCAGTGATATTTCCTTCAGTGGTAGTAATCCAACCTCGCTCCATCCAATGACGGATTTTTGATTTGTCTTTATCCGAACGATCCTTTTGCGGATTTAAGACTGCTTCCTCTGGTAGCCAGAACCGCATCATTAGTGGAAACCTTCCGGTTGCTTCATCATGAAACATTAAAGCTAAAGCAGTGAAATCCCTTGAGCTCGCAAGGTCAAGGCCACCCCAACAGCGTTTACCCTCTAATGATTTTTCAAATTCTTCCCGAGAAAGTTCTACTGGGATCACACACTTATCCCAGCTATCCATAGGAATCACTCGCTCCGCTTGCTCAGTTCGAATGTTTAAATAGAGCCGCTTGAATGAATTTTCAAAGGCTGGACTACTCTTCGCCTTTTCACATTCTCGCTCTAAATATTCTTGCTTAAATGAGTGTCCCAGGTTTGGGTTGGCTTTTTTCCAGACCTTCGGATCTTTCCAATCGTCCTCAATCGTGGCTTCGTAAATGACGGGTAAGAATCGGGAATCCTTTAAAATTCCGTCTCTAACCTCACATGCGTATTTATGCTTCTCATTACAAATTGAACCTTCACGCTCATAATCACTTGTAGTCAAGGATATGAATAGTGGTTGAGAACGGGCCCCCTGACTGGTTGAAAGTACATCCACCAATTCTCGATTTGGTTGTGCGTGAAGCTCATCGACAATTACGACGTGAGCATTATATCCGTGCTTTGAGAATGCATCTGAGGATACGGGCTGAATGGCAGACCCCATACTTTCGATACAAATCGAGCTTCGATATGCTTCACAGTTTTGATCGAGGTCTCGATCTTGAGCCACCATCTGCTTGGCAATATTAAACAGAATACTCGCTTGCCCCTTATCACTGGCAGCAACATAAATCTCCGCCCCAATCTCATTATCCATAAAGAGAACGAGTAGAGCCAAACCAGCGACCAAAGTCGTCTTTGAGTTTTTTCGGGGTACAAAAATCAAAGCTTCGCGATACCTTCTCAATCCTTCTTCATCCACCCAACCGAATAGGTTGGCGACAATAGCTTGTTCCCACTCTCTTAATGCGTATGGCCTTCGAGCTAAAGGCCCTTTTACGTGAGTTACGTAGTCAGAAAAGAAATCGATCGCGTTTTGAGCTTTCTGCTCATCGAAAGTAAAACCATCAGAGTCTTCAAATGGGTCGTAACCCGGAACACTCTTGATGATCTTAACTAATTTGGAGGCCGACTTTTTTCTTGTCTTTTTCTTCTTCGCCATCCGTCCCGCTGTAGGGTGATTCGTCAGTTAGTGGAACCGTAATCCTCGATCGAGCCGAGGGGGTCAGTCCGAATTCTTGCTCCAATCTATTGAGCGCCTCATTCAGTTTCGAGAACACTCGAAACGCAGGATTCATTTTTCGACTAACGACTTCGAAGATCTGGTACTCCTCATTCCACATCTTCACATCAATGATTTGACCGTTCTTCGCTAAGTCATCTCGCGCCTTCTCATACTCGACCAACATGTCGATATAGCGTTCAAGTGGAAATCCATCAGCCTCAGTAAGTAGCCCCATCCCCATGAGAAGGCGGGCAGCTTTATTCCAAAGCTGTACCCCTCGCTTACAAAAGTGCTTGGGTTTGGTCGGGCGCTTGCGTTTTGGCTTCGGTTCGTTTTTGTTAATTTTTGCACGTCTTGAGCCCCTCATCTCGAGCACTTTGGTGGGCTTCGGTTTTGGTCCTCTTTTCCCCATATCTTTAAAATCTCGCAAAAGTTAGGAAATCGATTTTTAGATTTTGAAGAATTCCAAAGAGCCGATTTTGGCCCTGAAAAAAAAGTTCAAAACCCGTGCATTTGTACGTGTGTAGAGGGGGCGCTCCCAGAATACGCAGATTTAGCGATTTTGGGCCCCCCCGGGTCAAAATGGCCTAAAATGGATAAAAAACGGCCATTTTCAGCGTTTTTGGCTGATTTTTGGCCACATTCAGCCGTAATCAAATGATTCATGTTCGACCTTCCAGTTGCTCGCGCCGAGTCTCCTTTGAGTGGCAACTTTTGCACAATCCTTGAAGATTATTCCAATCCAATGCTAAGTCAGGTCTCTCAACTCTTGGTTTTAAGTGGTGAACTTCTTGAGCTTCCACCACTTGATCAGGATGGTTACCCATTGGATCAGCACACAATGGATAGTGAGCTAAGAACACCCGTCGAAGCTTAAGCCAAGCCGCCTTCTTATAGAAGTTGGGATCAGGATCCTTGAACCGTTTGACCGAACGGCCTTTAGCTACATTGGGTTTGAATGTCTTGGGCATTCGAGGCATGGCGACTAACTGAGCGGCGCTCTCACTCCCACTTGAATTATGTTCTGGTTGGTGAACTGTCGACCGGTTTGATCCACTACCTTCCACTCATACTGAAGCTGGTCACCGGTAATCTCGTTCACAGCCATCTCATACTCAACCGTACCGTTTGTAGCAGCACCAACCACAGTGACACCGTCAGCAGAACCCTTCTCTTGAACTGCACCTTGGTCGATCTTGTACCTAAACGTAATAACGGCACCGGTCAGATCTAAGGTCTGAAGAGTACCGTTCTCGTCCTTTGCTTTGAGTTGAGCCCGAATAGTTGTTCGGTCACCTCTTACCAGCGTGGTAGGCATTAGCTCATCTCCACTTCGTTAAAGATAATCTTGGTGAGTTCCGGTGAATCAACCACATACAAACCAACCTCAGGAGTATCTACGACATAAACCGGAAGCTTATTAGTTGAAGAGTTCTTAGGGGTAATTGTTCGAGTTCCACCTGGCCCTCCGGTAACTGAGAGCGAGGTAAAGTGAATCCCCGGTGGGGGTGTTGCCCCTCCACCACTACCCTTTGGGGTAATAGTTCGAGGATGCCCTGGACCTCCAGTTGGGGAGAGTATGGTGATTGACATTAGATAAGCACGAACTCGTTGCCGTCAGCCGGAGCTCCGGTGGTTTGAGTTACAGTAAAGACATTAGTTGCTCCAACGTAACCTTCAACCTTCGTTACCTGCAAAGCCAAAGGACCAGTGGTAAAGATAACGATTCGACCGTTATAGAAGTTATCTACTGCAGACAATGAATCAGGACCTTTGAAGCTCGTATCCGTTGGAGCGGGAGCAACTTCAACAGTGGTCCTAATGACCGTATCCATGGTGGTCTTCAGGTTGTCAGCAGCAGCGGCACTATCTACTATCTCTTGAAGTGAAGCAGCAATGTTTCCATTTGCCGTTAAAGAGGCCGGTAGTCGAGCAAGAATACCATCAAGCTCAGCGAGTACTTCAGCGACCTGAGCTCCAGACCATGGCGATGAGCCACCACCGGAGGGAGCTTGCTCAAGAGCATTGAGAGTGAACCTCTTCGTGCCACCATCGTCTTCAGTCATCTCATCGAAGTAACCACCGATCTCAGTACCGATATCAGACTGAGAGACCATGTTGAGATTGACCTTCACGGGGAGCATTTGAGTCGCTCCAGCATCCGCTTCTCCACGAAGCTCGAAGAACTCGACTCCAGCAGCGTAAAACGAATTAGGCACGTCTAAGCGGTACTTCTCCCCACCGACGTGAATAAACCCACCAGAAAGGTAGGGATCGTCAGCAGCAGGTGTAGCAAGTTCGACTGTGGCAATCTCACTTTCTACCGCCCCTTGTCTCACTCCATAAATATGGAGATCAGCATCGTCGTGGAGAATATCCGTTACGGGATCCCCGTTAGCATCTACGAACTCCACATAGATAATGTTTCCGGTCGAGTCCGGATCTTTGAAATATTCCTTAGCCATGTTCTATTCCTATCAGGCTGAAAGAAGTAAAAGCTTCTTCTTCGCGTTCCCCGTTGCCCCAGCAATTAAAGCAGCTGATTCCTCAGGCGTTGGGATATAAGCTCGAACCTTCGGACCACCAATGACCCGAACCGGATTGCTTGTTTTCGTTAAGAGGTGGTGACCTCTTCCTGAATAGTCCTTCCCGGAACCATCCAGCCACGCTCCCAAGAGCTGGTTATGAGGTACGACCTCTAACATGTTGGCTCCCCGAGCCAAAGCTTGGAGCAAACCATTCTTGAGATGGCCCTTTGCCATTCCACAGTTAGAGAGCGCTCCATCCATAAATGAGGAGTTTTGACCCGCTCTATAACCGAGTGCAAGCCTCTCAACATTGGGAAGGCCGATCGTTGTAGTGGCGCCAGTTCTGATATCCAGATCCAACATGCAGTCGGTGTAATTCAACGAGAATCGAGCAGCAACAAAGTACTTAACCCCTAACAACATGGTGCCATTAAGGGTTTGAGCTTGGTGCTGAGAGGTGGCTCCAATTTGCTTCGCCACTAACCGAGTGTTGTTATGTTGATAGTAGACATAGCAAACGGGGTTCGCCGATGTCCCCCCCATGCTCAGGATTGTGTGATCTCCGGTAGTGATCCCTGGATCAAGCTCCACCCAACCGAATAAGGTGAATGGCTCACCTGGCTGGAGGATGGTCTTATCCAAGTGGAATCCCCCATCACCACCGAAATGCATTTGACCACTTCGTGGAAGAATGATGCGTTCCATGATCTATCCGAGTTGCTGAAGGATTTTAGCAGCGATTGATACAGCATTAACCCCACCTTTTTCGACCGCATAGATCTTCAAGGAGTGCGCCCGGTGATCTATAGGCACGTGAATCGAACCTTGATCGTTAGCATTGGCGTCGATCTCACCGAGGTAAGTTGCAGTCTCAACACTCTCATCGGAGAAGACAACTCCATCTAATGAGTAGAGTGCGTAGAACTCAACCAGATCACCAGCGGCTACGCCATCGGCTTCAAGCTGAATCATCGCTCCGATTGCCGCTGCGTTTAATGCGAAAGAATCACTGGTAAGAACTCCCCCCGCGGGAACACTCCCTCCAGGAGTAGCAGCCCAATTAACATCGACAGGAGCGGGTTTGGTAATAGGCATATTTCAAGCTCCTTACTTGATCGCCAAGAGAATCTTGTTCACAACGTTTTGGACAACAGCGGCCAGATCATAAGGACCGAGACCAGGCGGGGATCCTACAGTACGTTGCACTTCTTGAATTAACGTCTCGAATAAGTCCAACTCAACCCCTCCACCGTCGATATTCCCACTGGGGAAGTTTTGGTGAGCGCGGTTGTAGTAATAATCTGAAACAGTTTTATCTGGATTCGCTGACATGATCAGCTCGTCCAGTGCTCCAGTGAAATTAAAGTTATTTTGGGAATCTACATCAGGAGGTCCTTGACCAGGGACTCCAGGAGAAGTTAAAGCGGTTGTCTCATTGAAAATTCCCTGAAGCTTCCAAACGACATTGTTTTTAGACTCAGGTCTTACCGTTGCGAGACCATCATCCGCAACCAGGTTCACCTCGTTGACATTGTTTCCAGTTAGAGCGATACAAAGGTTATGCCAAATGAGAATACCATCTTGATCATCGGCATAACTTGGAGCTTCATTTTGAATGGTAGAGATGAAGGTAACATGACCAATCACGGGGGATCCGTGCCGGTGAGCTGCCGAAACAATGATGTTATTAAATATTCCTTGCTGCCTACCGGCTCGAATTGCGAGCTGAGCTTCAGGAGCTTTAATAATTAAGTTTCCATCAATTCTGAAATCATAATTTCTTCGAATCTCATCGGTCAGCTCATCTGCTCCATGGGTGAGATCAATTGGAAATGAACCAGAATCCGTTCCATCAGTTCTCCCATCGATAATGCATCCCGACATCGTCATCCATTGAGCATCGTCGGCTGGATCGAGACCTTCGTCTCCCCAGAATCGAAAAGCTGATCTTGAGGGATCGGGCCTTAGGAATTCGCAACACTCAAACGCATGGATATAACCGGCCGTCCCTCGGAATGGACGATCGGTCATATTGTTGTTATCCATGCGTACTCCCCAGCCAATGTTATTTCCACCGGCAAGGTACCCGTAAACTCCTAAGGGGGATAGCATCCATGGATTGTTATGAGCGGTCAAATCGGTATCGGAAACGACACAACCTGTATTCCAACCCCTTTGCCCAGTTGGGGCATCGATCCCTCTTTTTAAGAATCCATTCAGATTACAGTTATCAATTAGAATGTGCTCAACTGAATCTGCATTAGGATCAGAGGGGAGAGAATCCCCCGGCTCGTTGTACTTATCCCATTCGACACCATTATTTATTTCACCCAAGCCTTGAACATCAATATCACAAACACTGACTCTCTTAGCTGTATTAGTTAGTGCAGATGAATTAGCAGCAAAAGTGATCGCAGTCGGAGCGATTGCTGCCTGAACTCTAAAATCAATTGTGTCATTGTCGCCAAACGCAGTCGTAGCCGCAGGGGTGTAATCCATAATCCCTGCGTTGTAGCCGGTGACGGTGTAAGTGGTCCCCGTGTTATTAATCCTAAAGGTGAATCCTACTTCAGGATCTCCAGCGCCTGAATCAATTTGGAATTGTGTGTCATCGATCGCATGATCAGTTTGATCAACCAGCCAACCGGTTGAAACCTGCCCCCCTCGCATGGGCTGAAGGTCACCGACGAAGCCATTTAAAATTGCTCGAGCAGTCCCCCCATAAATCCCAAAAAACACATCAGGATTTGTGAAGGTTAAACCCCCAGTTGTTGGGGAGGCTGCAGCAGGAGCCCAATCCTGACCTGACTTTAAAAGGATCGCTCGATCACCAGCGGGATAAGAAGATACATCATCGATAACCGCTTGGATCTCTTCTTGAGTATCACACTCAACTCGGATGGCCCCAGCTGGCTCACCAGCCCAATCGTTTTCTCCAGTTTTATTAATTACAAAGATAGTGGAGAAGCCATTGGCTGCATCACTAATGTCGTAGAGAGTGATCGTTGTGGCGTTATAAGTAACTACTTCAAGACCACGAGGATTATTCCCATCCCATGCTTCCACACGAATTATTGGAGTGAAGTTTCCCGGTGTTCGGTAAACATGCCAGGCTAAAGGCTTATCTGAATACCTACGACTCTTTTGAAAACCAAAACGGTGAGATTCACCCTCACCATCCTGCCAATCGATAAAGAACCGCATTTGCTGGAATCCGTAAGCAAGAAGCGTATTCGTGACCATACTCAAATCCAAAACAACTCCAAGCCGACCAATGCCGGTGGTACGAGAGAAAATTGGATTGAGGTTCTGAATGGCCATTATTTATCTTTAGAGTTCTTAAATTCTTGAGTTAGAAGCTTTTGACTTAATGTGAGCTCTTGAATTGCTTTAATCGACTCACGGGTGAGCTGTTGAAGCTCATTGACCTGCTGAGCGTTATTTTTAATGTGTTCTGTGTTTGCTTGAATCTCGAGCTGAATCTCACCCCTCTCTTTGACCCAGGGCGCTGAGGTATCCGTATACTCTTTAGATCTGGATAAGATCTCCTCTAACCTTTTATCCTGATGAACTCTCTCCTCTTTAATCATCTCCACGGTAACCACGTCCTTAGCGAATGCCATGTAGAACGTGCATCCCGTGACAAGAATGCCTAAAGCGAATAAAAACAGCTCCTTATATTTAAGGTCGCCCATAAAGCTTTTTCTCCCGGTTGAAGGGCTTGAATTACTTGCCATAGCTATCCCTGCCCCATTGTGAGTTTTTTACGAAGCTTCTTCTCTTTTGCCGCCTTTCGGTGACGATCAAGGCCGAAGAGACCAGTGAGTAAAGTGACACCTAAAGCGATGAGAATCCCGGTATAGTCTTCAGTGTGCATCACTTCCCCCTTACTGGTTTTATCCACGGTTTGAGTAGCTACTTGTGTAGCGACGTTACCAACGAACTGAGGAAGAGACTCGGTCAGCGCTGTAGTGAAGAGCGCTTTAAGATTTGGAGTAGAGTTGCAACCGTAAAGGAAAAGGATTAGAAGGAAAGGAAAGTATTTCATTTGAGCCATCCAAAGTTGATCCTAAGTGATTGTCAGCTTTGGTTATCTGGCTTTTTTGGCTTGTATTCAAGCAGAGGTTTTCAATAGTCCCAGAAAGGTCCTACTTTGGTCCTACTTATGTTCACTTCTTAGTCTTTTGAGCAATTTTTTCATCATAAAAGAAATCTATCGCCCTTCTTAGAGCTTCAGAACTTGAGTTCGTTCTTATGTGCTTTTCAATTTCAAAAATACGGCTAATAGTCTCTTCATCGAAGTAGAGCTTCATTTGCTTTTTTTCAATCTTGGGCTTTCGCTGTGCCATCTTTAATCCTTAAGTTAATAGCTATATTTCCTTATGGGTAAATCCTCTCTTGCGTAACCTGAGCCCACTCAGGAAAAACAGAGAAAGTCCATATAGTCAATCCCCAAAACAGCTTAAGAACCTTTCCAGAATCATCAATGACGCATAATATGCGCATTTGACATTCATAGATTTTATGTTAACTTATATATAGGAAACGAAAGGAAATCCTTTCTTTCCGGCTTTGTGAAGATTAAGGCCGATAGAGAGCCTTAATAACAATCTGGCGTGGACTGCTCCATACCGGATAAAGAGTTCTCCATGGAATGAGCTGTTGCCAGCACCACTCCACCATTCCATGTGGACAGTTTGTCTTTGTTTACTAATTCAGCTGGACGTTTAATGTCCAGTCCACCGTATGGCATTTGAGTGGCGCGACGGCGACTGGCCAGTGGACGCAACAAAAAGAGGAGCATTTTCATGAATGCTACTTTTAGTTGTCTTCCATTGGCTGGCTTCAATAGAAAGGAAGCCAGCCGTGGAGAAGACGAAGGAAAAGTATCGTGAAATAACACCCAAAACTGACCTCTACGCAGGAGTTCAAATTGATCAGAAGCGCTACGGCTTCTGGGCTTCAAATTTACCGCCTCCGATGAAATCGTTGGTTGTTCTTCTGGGTGTCCTAACGATAGCGCTGTGTGCCCTTGGTAGCCTTGGAGCTCCCTGGTACTCGCATCTTTTGATCGCGATCTGTGTATTGGTTTTTGGTGTTGCTCTTTTGCTTGGAAAGCAGAAAACTCATGGCACGTCGAAGCAAAAACCAGAACTCGAAGGTTGTAAAGAAAGCCTTGAATCTTCGACTTCCTGAAACTGTGATCGAACGGCTTGAAGAACTTAAGGATTTGAGCGAGGCGGACAGCTTGAGTGAAGTTGTTCGCCGCGCTCTTTCCACTTATGAATTGCTGCTCAATCACTCGAAAAAAGAGAATGGAAAAACTATCCTGGAATTTCCTGATCCAGATCAGGATAAAATTTTGCTGAAAATAATTTAAGGGCTTACTTTTAATGGCTAAAAGAGGAACTGCTGGATCACGTGGCAGGAGAAAGCGACATAACAAATGGATTAAATTGTTTAACGCTGCCGACCAATTATTCTTATCAAGGAGTAATGAGGTGCTCCAACTAAACCATGGAACACGATTAGAATTAGTAGCCGCCGAAAAGAAAATTGATTCTTGGATAAAAAGAGAAACCTCTGACATAGAGAAAGATTCTCTTAACAAGTTTAAACTCTTAATTCGAACCTCCCAGAATAAGTTAAAAGCAATCGAACAAGAACGAAATAAAGCAATATACCAATCTAGATCGACTACATATGACTCAACTTCAGCGCTTAAGTATCTAAATGCAGATATTCTTCGAATCAAAGCTGTCAAAAATGAGTATGAAAACTTCATGACATTTATTAATACTTATCAAAGTATTTCCGAACTTGATGTGAGCTCAGAGATGGTTATTACCGAGGGAAATTAAGGCAATTTATGCAATTTCCACAATGAAATCTTACAGTTAAGCAGCTTTACTACTTGTGTGGCTTTCCGATCTATACATAGGATTTCAATCTTCATGATTTATAATATCTATCAGCCAGTATCCTCTGGTTAGCGCCCACGTTAAGCCCCCCCCCTAAAAGGCCGTGGGCGCGTTTTTGTTTCCTTACCCGAGGCCAGCAATTCAGAAAAAGCTGAATAACAACAGATTCAACTCAAACTAATCAGAAATCGTGACTGCAAACCTCTTCACTAATTAGCATATAGTAAAAATATTAATTAAACCGATTAACAAGCTTATAGATCAACCCTGCGTTGCAAGAAGAAAAAAGTGTGAATTAGCACACCAACTATGTTCACCCAGAACAAAATTTTAGAGGTCTTCAACCAATAGCCCCATTTACCCGAAAGTGTAAATCTCGGTGTGAGTTCAGTAGTAGCCTCCTCCAATTCTAACTGCTTGGTTTTGTATAATAGTAAAAGTCTTATTGAGTTATAAACTAAAGCGAAAATAAAAATAATAAATCCATATCCAAATGCCCAACTCTCTAAAGTTGTTTGCCCACTATATATATACTTTGCAATTAACTTAGCAATTGTTTCTCCTTCGTTCGTATTCAATTTTTGAAATTTTGATATCGCAAGCAACCTCCAGAGAGTAAAAAGATAAGGAAATATAAATGATACAAGTGCTATGACATGCAGCCATTGCCAAAAACCACTAAAGTTCTGTTTTAGAGTAGCGACAGGATCATTAACAATAATTCCCATCTGCTCTCTTTTTGACCACTCCGCCTGGTCTTTAAAAAACTCAAAATCATAACGGTCTAATTTCATCCCCATTACTTTCTTAGTTTTTAAAGAAGTGTCAAGGTCTGAGGACACACCCCTCAGATCCGCGGAAGTCAAATTAGCATTATCAAGTTTAGTTCCCTTAAAGTTAGCTTTAGTCAGATCTGCAGCTTCAAAATTTGCATCACTTAAATCAAGACCACGAAAAACCGACCCATTAACCACCGAATTGGAAAAATCTGGCTCTTTTAAGTTAGAGCCGAGAAGATTTGACATCTCAAACCTTTCAAAAGTACTCGAATCCAACTTCACACCACTCAATAAAGATTCGTTCAAATCAATCTCGCTTAAGTCCGCAGATATTAAACATGCCTCATTAAATTTTGTATGACTTAAATGTGATTGACTGAAATTTGTAAATGAAAGGTTCGCCTTATTAAAATTTGCACCCCTCAAATTAGCTCCAGACAAATCTGAATGTTCAAGATTTGAGTTACTTAAATTTGTGTTTTCAAAATTTGATCTACTCAAATTCAAATTTCTCAAGTCTAAATCGCTAAGATCCTCTTTGGAAAAATTTGGCGCTTTTAAGTTGGACCCTAAATATAGTGAAAAGTTATTCTCTTTAAAAGTTTCCGCATCTAACTTAACCTCGTTCAAAACAGATTGAGTCAAATCGGCATCGGTCAAAGTTGAACCAACCAAGTCAGCACCGGTCAAATCGGCTAAGACCAAAGAAGCCTTATTTAAGTTTGCACCTCGTAATTTAGCTTGATCTAAGATAGACCCATTCAATTCTGCATCACTTAAATTCACCCCTACCAATATTGAAGAACTTAAATCCGCCTCACTAAAATTCGCTTTACTTAAATCAGCCTTGCTTAATTGAACAGACTTTAAACTTGCTTTTGTCAGGTTCGCAGAACTTAGATTTACCTTACTAAAATTTGCCTCATCTAATTTTGCTTTTCTTAATTGTGCTTTGTTCAAATTTGCCAAGCTAAAATCTGAACCCTTCAGGTCTAATTCGCTAAAATTACTACCAACTAAATTCATCCCAGAAAAATTTGGCGCTTTTAAAGCAGCCCCCAATAACTTGTGCAAAGAAAATTGATCGAAGGTTTTCCAGTCCAACTTCACACCAGTCAGATCTGCATCAGTAAAACTCACATCACTCAGATTTGCCCCTCTTAAGTTAACTTCATTCAAGCTTGCCTCATTTAAAATTGCGGAGCTTAGAAATGCTTTACTTAAATTTGCACCATATAAATTTGCCAAACTCAAATCAGCACTTCTTAAATCTGCAGCTCTCAATTTCGCACCTGACAATACCGCAGATTTTAAATCAACATCATTTAAACGTGCCTTATCCAATGCTGCATATCTAATTTCAGCATGAGTCAAAATTGAAAAACCTAAATCTGCAGAGCTTAAATCCGCATACTGAAAATCGGCCTTGGTCGCGTCTATATGCCTCATTATAGCAGAACTCAAGTTAGCAGAATGAAAGGAGGCATCTTTTAAAGATGCCTTACTCAAATCAGCCCCACTTAAATCGGCATCTTTAAATCTTGCATCTTCAAGATTTGCACGCCTCAATTTTGCCCCTTTCAAATTTGCCTCGGTCAACTTAGCAAGAGATAAATTCACACCAACTAATTTTGCACCTTCTAAATCCGCACCAAATAAATCTGCACCACTCAAATCCACCTCTTTTAAATTGGACTCTCTTAAATTGGACTCTCTTAAATTAGCATTAGATAAATTAAATTTTGATAAATCTTTCCCGCTTAAATCTTGAGTTGATAAATCCAGCGCCTCCAATCTTTCTACAGAAATCCCCTCAATTTCAAGAAGTTTCAATACATTATAATCGACTTTTATTCCTGCAAGTTTAGCTCCATCAAGATCCACCCGGAATATGCTAGCTCCCCTTAAATTTACATTGCTTAAATTTGCATTACTTAAATCCGCGGACTCCAATTCAGCGTCTCTTAAGTCAGCTAAACTCAAATTTGCATTTCTCAAATTCGCAAGTTTTAAAATTGAGCACCTTAAATCCAGCTCTCTTAAATCTGTAAATCTTAAATCGGCACCACTAAAATTCGCGTACTGTAGTTCTGTATTTCTTAAATCCAAATCTCCAATATTTGCTTCGCTCAGATCGGCCTCAATAAAAGAGGCTCCATCCAATTTGGATTTGCTTAAATCCGCTCTTTTTAGAATAGCTTCAGATAAATTGGCTCCCGCCAGATTAGCATTCTCCAGAATCGCACCAATTAGATTTGATTTTTTCAGATCTGCATCTCTTAGATTTGCATTAGTAAAATCAACCCCTCTCAAATCTGCATTTCGCAGGTCCGCAGACTTAAGATCCACTTCTCTTAGATTATAACCACTTAGGTTAGCCCCAGTTAAATCGAGTTCTAAATCAACATTCGCGCTTCTCCACTTGTCCCATTTAAAACGTCCCTCATTATACCCTTCCTCGTTGAAACAGCTTTTAAGTCTACTAATTATACCTTTATCAGCCATAAAGATTACCCAATACTATTAAACATACCCTGTTTTGAGAAATGCCATTCAAAGAATGACCACCGGAAGATAGTACTCCACAATTAATAAACTAAAGTGAATTAACCTGACACCATAATTTATTACTACTACATTATATACTTTTTAATAATACCTCTAAATTGTAAATAACTTAACCCCATAAATTGACTCAATAAATCAAGACAGAAGTGCTCAAACAAACCTACCTTGACATTATCAACCAAGTAAAAATTCTCGCATTTATAAATATTTTTCAATTATCACAATAATACTCATTGTATCGTCTTACTATTTTCATACATTCATCAAAAAACCAATCCGAAAGTGGTTCATCAATACTTTCTTCAAGCGATTCAATAACCTCTTCTTCCCACAGATTAAGCTCTGCCTTAAACACCAAAATCTCATTAAGTTTTTTAAGAAGCTCTCTATTAGTAAGTTTACGAACAATCATACTACTTGAAGTCTCCGACTTTCAGTTCGGTAGCGGTGTTGCCTCTCAATTTTCTCAAGGCTTTTAAGGACGATTAGTGAGATCCCTTGAGGACTAAGCTTGAACTTCTTAGCCACGACTCTTTGACTCATCCCCAAACACACGCAACGAAAAACGATTTCTCGATCGCGATCATTGTCAACGTAGGAGAGTAGCTCTTGTGCCTCTTCAGATCGTTCAATCCCTCGAATGAATGAGTGACTTGAATCTTCAAGATCGAATTGGCTTTCGAACCTTTCGGATTGGATACTGCTCACCCCTTGAGAGATTGATTTCATGGCGTCCTTAACAGCCCCCTTCTGAGATTCTGGATCAACTTCCTGCTTCATGAGTTCCCAAGCCTCAAGCATGGTGTCTCGAGAGATCCTCACCAGCCTTGAGAGAGCGTACTTCTCGTCTTTGATCTCCTTTTCGATCCACCAAGTGGCGTAGGTGTGAAGCTTCACGTCTTGCCTAAGATCAAATCGGTTGATCGCTTCGGTTAAGCCGAGAAGGCCAGCCGAAACTAAATCCATGAGTTCGTGTTTCTTGGTTCGAAAGTGTTTGTAAGCAAGCTTGACCACTGCCTTCATCATGCTCGAGCAAAGTCGATCGAGTGCTTGCTTGTCCCCATTCTGAGCTTTTCGAATTTCTTCTCGCTCTTGGGTCTCAGATAGGATTTCAGCTCTATCCAGAAACGACTCAATCTCTGGGGATAACTTCTCAAGGGATTCAAACTTGTGTTTCTTCATGCCTTCACTGCTCCGTTCATGGTTTTCCCAGTCGTTGCCTGAGTCACTTCGTTGATAAACTCTTCAAGCTTTTCGTTGCTGAGTCTCGAAAAATGAATAAATCCAAGCTCGTTCCCCTTGGGGTGATCAAATCCATTTTCTTGGACTTCGACCCCTCTAAAGGTTTGGCCAACAAATGACTTGGCTTGTTGGATGAGCTTTATGCGGTGAGCGTTTTCTTGAGTTTGGATCCGAGTTTTCCAAAACTCGTAATCCGTCTCGTCCGGGTGAGAGTATTTCTTTCGAAGAGTGCTAACCAAGCCCCCTGGAGTCTTAGATCCGTTCTGACCGGCAAGCTTCTCGAAGAGCTTCCAATCAAGCTCCGCTTGGGGAACAACCGCCTCTTGATCCTGATCACCCGGTGGATTTTTGGGCGGGGGGTTAGGGGGGAGTATTATCTGACTCTGACTCTGACTCTGATGGGGCTGGTACTTGTCCAGGATTTCCTCAGGATTCTTCCCGGCTTTCTTCCGGGATTTATCCCGGGTTTTCCTCGCGGAACTCCTCTCCTTTTCTCCACGTCGATTTATTACGTAGCCTTGACTTGTGACAATAAACCGGTCCGAAATCTTTTTGAAAAGTCTCCGAACTTTGCGCTTATCTTTGTCCAAAGTCACCGCCAACTTATCGACAACTTCTTCAAGACTTTGAGCAGAAGTCTCAAAGAAGTCTGAAAGAAGTCTCGGAGACTTTGGGGTAGAAGTCTCTGAGAAGTCGGAATCAAGTCGAATTAAATAACCCTGATGAGCATCCAAATTGAGGAGGTCGGTGTAGAAACCTTTGTCCTCATAAGTGAGCTTTTTGATATCAGGATTCCCCATCCAATCGTTGATCCAAAACTTAAACCAAGGTTGGGATTTCCAACCCTCGTAGAAGAATTCTGGAATGTGATCTTTGCGGTATTCGATTTCAGACACTGAACCCCTCCGAGGCCTCTTCCACTTTGGCATATGGGTAATTGTTTACCTGAACCAAGATGCCCGCATTTGATTTTGAATAGCCGTGACGCCGTATGTTGAGATCATCAATCTGTGAATCGTTTTCAAATACTCCAGCACTCTCTAAGGCGTCCAAAAGGGCTTTGCAAAGGTTGTCAAGATCTCGCAACTTCTTGTCGGGTGTAATGACCCAAATCACAATCTGTATGCGTCCTGTGTACTTTGGAGCACCCTTCTTTTTCACGGCCTGATTCACCAACAAGTGATACTTTTTCCCCTCTCCACTGATTCTAATCGCGCACCTGTATTCAGATTTCCGCTTGAGAATCACTCCCGGATTTCCAGCCCTGTCAAACCATGGGAAGGCGCCCCTCTTCTTTTTCTTCTTCACTCTCCCCAACACGTAATAACTATTAAGCGAAGGGGGATAAGGAAGTTTTAAGCGAAAGACATCCGGGTTGTAGCTTGCTTTTATTTTGCTCATTAGAAAAGCTCCGCTTGTTTCCACTCTCTCTGATCGACTTTACGAGTGAGACCTAAAGCTAAGTTCTCAAGCACTAATCGACGTTTTCGAATGCTGTTTTCGCGTTGCTGAAGGTTCTTGATCGTTGCTTCCAAGTCCTCAGCGGATTGACCCAAGTAGTACCCGCCCTTTGAAGAACAGACAGGAACCCTCTTTTCCTCGACGAGGGTTTTCACCAAGTCTCTTAACTTGGCATCGCGTGACTTACCTTCTAAGCTATGCTGTTTGGCAAGAGCTGAAACATGCTTTACGTTTTCAATTCCCGGCTCTAAGAGTTCTTTTAATTTAGATAAAAGCCGCTCTTCGCTTGCCATCTCTTCTCACTTCTGCCTAAGGGCAGTTATCGAATGAAAAACGTTGCGTAGGCTGCAATCACCAAAACAACCGCAAAACCCCAGAGGACAGCTGCTCCTACGACGTTTCGATTGTTGTGATCATCTTCTGGATAATTCATTTCTGATTCCTTTCGCACAGAGTTTTAAAAAGGCCCCACCCCCCATGGGAGAAACGGGGTGGGACCCCGAAGAGAGAGGAGCTCGAAAGGCTCGAGCGAGGAAACGTCAAACGAAGACGATGAGGAGGACAAAGAACAACATGAGCAATCCAGTTAAGGCATGGTATCGGCGCTCTTTAGGGTTCAAACTTTTGAATTCTCTGAATATTGATTTCATTTCTACCGTTCTTGCTCAGGCTAAAAACTCCCCCACGCCCGCCATGCGCTTGACTATTCCTCCATGAATTTCACAAGCCCTATTGCCACGTGTGAACATGGCAATTCGCGTGACGCAGGGAAGTGGGGCAGTATGAGTACTTTTAAAACTTTCCCTCACCAACTTAGCTTTTAAAGTCCGCCGCCCCTGGGCTGGTGAGGTGGGATTGGGCATTTTTGGGTCTATTCCTTCGGGGAATTAGGCTGGAGGAGCGGCGGACATGTTCAACAAAGTTAAACATTGTCTCGCAAAAAAAATTACTTACTGTTGAAGATCGCGGTCTCAGCGTCGATCCACTTTTGAACCTCTCTTCGATTGAATCGAAAGCCTTTCCCGAACTTCTTAAACGGTAAAGGTCTATATTTCCTGTGGATATACCTCAAAACACTGTGATAGCTGACCTGAAGCATGTCACAAACCTCCTGAGTCGTCATGAGAGCTTCAGGATCTGGAATTGAGTCTTTAACTTTTTCCATTGTGTGTTACACTTCCGCTTTATTGTTTACTTTGTTTAACATTGGAGGCCATTAATGAGCAATATTCCGCCTGTCTACGGGTTCCGTCCTGGAAAAATGAAAGAGCAGTTCGACGAGGAAGTGGAACAGAGATTTAATGGTAATAAATCCGAGCTCATTCATGCTGCTTTAAAGCTGTATTTCTCAAAACTCCCGTCAATCTCAGCGAAAAACGCTAAACGATTAGAAGGATTAGCCGAATTCTCAGGTAAGACCGTCGACGAGGTTCTCACCCTCATTATCGACTCTTACACCAGTCAAAATATGTTCAACAATGTTAAACATAACAACGAATAGATAAGCATTCAACATCAATTGCTACCTAAACCTAACTAACAGCTATTAGAAGACTTGAGCTCCACATCTTCCTCACAACTAAGGCTCAGATAGTCTGGCAGTGAATGGATTGCGTCCACTTTCTCTTCCCACTCAGGGTGAACATAGCCAAAAGTTACCGCATTCATACCCAGCCCAAGACCTGCCCCCACTCCTTTCAAAGAGTGATGCAAAAGATCTTGAAGGCAAAAAACAGTGCACTTTCCTGCAAGGTGAGTCGCAAAAGTGTGCCTTAAATCATAGGGGCGAACCTTTAATCCCGCCGCTTTTCGAACAGAACCAAAACTTGTTTTGATCGAGGTTCTCACCTTCTTTCCAATCACAGGAGAGTTCGGCCTTACCCCTTTCACCCTGATCCATTCATGCATGTGAGACAGAAGAACCGGATGAATCGGTAAAACATGTTTACTTTTTCGGCTCTTCATATGAGGCGCCTCAATTGTGATCTTTTTCTCTTCCAGATTTACATGCTTCGCCCAGGTAAGGTCATAAATATTCCCAGGTCTCAACCCAGTGTAAATAGCAACGAGAAGGTATCTAAAGACATGATCTCTTCCAACGTACTCCTGCTTCCAATCCGACCTCTTAGCACTCTTGCTTTTGACCGAGAGAACATTAGGCTCCATTGCAACCCTGAGAAGCTTAGCCACCTCCTCTTCAGTGAGCGCAACCCCTACTTTATTAGACTGAGAAAGCTCAATCCCCTCAGTTGGATCATGATCAAGGTAGTTTCTAAGCTTGGCCCACTTGCAGAACCGCCTAAACACGGTGATGTACTTAGACATGGTCGTGGGTCCGCATTCGCGCCGCTTCTTCGACTGCGCGATATGCCTATTCATCCAATCTTCTACTTTTCCGTAAGTAAGATCGGAGACAAAAAGATGACCAAAAGCGTGCTTGAACATTCGATCATAGTAATCCTGATAGGTCTCAAAGGTCCTGAGAGACATTTTTCGGCCTCGAGTAGGCTTTTCCTTAATCACCTCAAGAAACTTCTCAAATGCCTCACAGAACTTCACAGGAACGATCCGCCCCTGAGAGCTGGCCATCTCCTCAAGCTTCTGCATGGCTGCTTTTTTCGCCTTCACTTTGGAAGAGATAGCGATAGTAAATCCACCCTCTTCACCGGTCCTAGTGTCGGTATATTTAAAGCGCCAACTACTCCCCCTCTTCACTGGAGATCTGAGGTTGTATCGCCCTCCGACGAAAACATGGTTCTTAGCCATAGATACTCCGATGGTCCACATCTGGTCCACATCTGGTCCACATCTGGTGACAATCAATGTTAAACAATGTATAACATTGATAACATTAAACACAAATAAAAATAAGGTTTTAACTTGTTTAACAATGACTTAGGAAGGTGCGTCGAACGCATTCATAACCCGGAGGTCGGCGGTTCAAGCCCGCCCGCCGCCACCAAATATAGATAAGGACTTATGACTATTAAGTTATGAGTCCTTTTTTTATTCTCGGGCGACCTTGATCCACCTTATTTTTTCAGTTTTGTTAGGAAAATTACTGAGCATCAAAGTCTACGCCCAACAACGGAAAGGAGATTATTATTCCGGAGTTCATTCAATTTTTATCATTTGCTTCAAGGATCCGAACACAGAACACCAGCATCTCTTTCTAATTTGAACGTTCCATATGGAAATATGACCTTTCGTTGCCCCGAACGAAATCTCTCGAAAGCGTATCTATAGTTTTTTCTGAATCTCTTTAACTCCTCGATCACCTTGAGTCTTAAATTTTTATCCTTACACGAAAATGTAGGATTAAACTTTTTCTTGGGCTGCTTTTTTTTAGCGCTCCTGTTTCTATTTCGGCGCAACACATTTTTAGCACCTAAGAAGGGTTTCTGCTCACCTTTCCTTTGCTCCCTTATTTCTTCAACTCTTTCATTAACTCTACGAGAAATCTCTATTCGGAATTCTTCTTCAGTGAATTTTCCTATTAGCTGAGGAGGTAACTTCAGAATGATTTCCGAATATTCTGGCTTTCTTTTTTTATCGAAGTACCAATCAGGACGAGCAGCTTGTAGTTTTCCTCCCGCCAAATTTTTAGGTAAGCTCACTAAACCCGGCCATTCCTCAACGGCTGAAACGAGGCCAGCAGCAACGGGATTGACGATGGTATAAACGATGGCCTCAAGTATAGCTTCTTCATCAATCAAACGAATTTTACCGATAGGTTCAACTGTCCAGAATTGCCCCTGACGCTCGAACAAACAATTAAGACATAAGGCAATTTGGGAATTAAGTGAGGCAAGAAATTCTGGCAGCCGGCGTTCGGTATCAGTCACAATAAAATGATAGTGGTTGGAAAGCACGCAGTAAGAACTTAAGACTATGCCATACTTTGCACAAGTCTCCGAGACGATGTAAGCGACAGCCTTGTTCACTTTTAAGCTAGGATTTAGCAGCAAGTTTCCCGTGATACACTTTTGGACAAGATGGTAAGTCATACCTTTTTCAAAGGGGAAGGGGAGTGACATGAGATCCTCCAAATGAATTTAAAATTAGGTGGGAATTAGAGGCGGGGCCTAATAAAAGGCAGGAATTTAAGGTTACACCCTAAAGTCTAAAAATACAAATATTTCTTATAAGACATATTCTTCCCCGGCAAAATCCACAAGACTTTGTCGGAATTAAGGAGCCCCTGGGAAGGGTTAGAACTATAGATTTCTTTCTAATAGTGTTCGAAGCTTGATGCTCGATTTCGTCCTTGGGAACCAATCTATTAATTGAAGAAGCTCATAATAGCCGTCCTCGGGCCGGGAAAACTCCTCCCCATAAATGAGTTCTAAGCACTCTAATACTTCCTCTGGGCCGGAGCATCTTTCTAATAATTCAAAAACCTTTGCAATCCAACCATCTAATCGGTTCTGCGCCCAAACATCCTCAACAAGCTGCACCTGCGCCCATTCCTTACCCTTTTTCTCAATGTAGAGCTCTTTTAGAATCTCTTGAATCTCACGGGTAGTTCCGACAGCATCCTTTTCAAGGCGAATCACCTTTTGACGTACATCTGATCCCCAGACTTCTCCATTTACAGACTTTAAGGCATCATTCCAAAAGCCCCGTAACTCTTTATCAATCCCTGGTTGCCCCCACCAATCTAAAATCCGTCTAATCCACAACAGCTCCGAATGCTCTTTCAATCTAGGCTCTTTGTCTTTCCCCAAAGTGGAGTTATTTCTTTCGAACACTGACACTTCACTTTTAAAGAGCGCCTCACTTAATCTTCTAAGCCCTGCTTCAACCTTCGATTTAACAAGAGCGCGCTTTCCATTTTCGATCTCTTTGAGTCGACTCTTAGCAGAAGCAATGCTCCCTTCAAGCTGACTAATATGATTTCGAATTTCCCGAATTCGCTCTTTGCCTTCTTCAGACGGACTCCATTCTTGCTCGACTTCAAAGGCTTCAATGCATTTTCTTAAGTCATAACGCAATAATGCCCTAAATCCCATTTCTTGAGCTTGCATTCCAGCCCAGGCTTTCAATTGTTCGACATCACCAGGCTCTAATTTCCACTGGTCGAGAGCAGCCCCAAGGGATCCTCCTAGTGTTTTTTTGGAATTCGAAAGATCATTTTGGCTAGAGCCTCCCAGCTGGATGTCGGGTAAAACTTCTATCCCAAGGGCTCGTAATCTTAGAATAATTTTCTTTCTTCTGTCGATTTGGATTTCATTATGTTGGCGCTTTCCTCGAAGAGTTCTTAGTACTTGTTTTCTTTTATTTACAAGGCTTTCTAATTTCTTAATGAATAATTCGATTTCTGGATTTTGGTAGCCCTTGGGAGGGTTATCATCAGAAACTCTTTTTGGGGAATTGAGCTGCCTTATCCTTTGAACAACCTTTTTGTAAGATTCGCTTCCCTCCTCTACTTCTTGCTTAACCAATTGTAAGTAATTTTTTGCCTCTTTAATATTTCCTAACTTCAAATGACATTCACTCGCACGCATACCGGCCATCACTCGAATTCTTTTTTCTGTTTGATCGGCATCATAAAGATGTTCATAGCGTTTTAATGCCGCCCTAAGGTCCCCCAAAATATTCTCTTTGTACCAAGCTTCATTAAAGCTTCGTTCATTTGCGGTCAGTGTACCGGTTACGAAAGCGATCAGAATGACTACTAAAGGGAGAATATTTTTATTCAGCATATTTCAAAATCTTGAACTGGAGTGAGCTTGCAGATCAAACAAGACTAAATTTTTTAATCTATCCAAAATGAACTGCTCCCTTAGGGGTATCGAGTCCCTTCGCTTGAACTTAATAAATTACTGCTTGGACTCAGGGAGTAGATCCAGAAAACGTTTCTCATATCACCACTAATAAAATCTATTGCGTTGTATCTTTTAAAGCCTTCCCAAGGGATCAAATTCTACATTTTTAGTTTTGTCAGGTTACCCATCAAGCAGAGAAAATGATCGGATCTGTGCTAAGCACAATTCGTATCTGTAAATCCCATATGACCTATTTTAAGCCCTTGGGAAGTATTAGTGTAAGAAACTGGAGATAATTCTGGGTGGGAAAGGGATCAGTTGGGGAAGGAAGATTCGGAGGAGGGAAAAAAGTGGCCCAGAGCTCAAGATTTTTTAGGGTGAGAGAATTTAGAGAATGAGAGATCTTACTACCTGAAAATAGAACGATCCTTCAAAAGTCATTCCCCTCTTCGTTCGGTTGAAAGCAGAGGAAAATGTAAATCCCAAAGTTCGAAAAAACTTTGGCCGCCCCAATTTAAACCGTGTCCGAGCCAACTCGGCTGGTCCCTCTTCCAAGTGTCTCCCGAAACCAGCGCACGGAAAAAAAGGATACACTCTTCTGAGGTAATCAACCTATTTGTTTCTGAACTCGCTCCGCTTAGATCTTAGCCATCCGGCCAGAAATCATAAGCCCATGATCCAATCCAAACAATACGACAGCACACGACTTCAAAGGAGTAAACTCCTTCGAAAACGGGACCACCAAGATCGTCAACGGATGCCACACCGAAGTGTGGTGAATTCATTCACAAAGAGATGGAAACCGAGTGGCAAGGAACGGCTCAAATTTTGTGCGGGATCGCCCCAGGCCACGAATTAAAGAATATGCGACGAATGTCATCACAATGTCACAATTGATAAAAAGTCAAAAAACAGCTTAAAAACCTTAATATATGAGGATTCCACTCGACAACGGGGAACGATTCTGGAGCTCTTTCACAGCGTCCCTCATGCTTTCTAATCATTCCCCTGAGTAACTAAAACGCAACTACTTAGGGTACCCCAAGGGAAGATCAAAGAGTTTTGGGAAGGATTAAAACCGTGTCCCAGGGGATCAGATTAAACGGGAATTAATGACTGACACCTGAACGTTCTAAAAAATAAAAACCAGATTAGATCTAAAATTCAATTAGGATCAAATCATCGCCCAACAAAGAACAACGCAATAAATGAAGGTGTCAGATTAAGTCGTGACTAGTTCAATTAAACTCAGTTCGGATGATCGACTTTGAACTTATAACCCACCCCTCTTACGGTCAGGATATATCTGGGCTTTCTTAAATTGTCGCCAATCTTTTGTCTTAAGCGATTGATGAAGTTATCAATAGTACGAGTCGTTCCTTCATAATCGTATCCCCACACATGGGTCAAAATTTCATCGCGAGAAAGCACCCGTCCACGACGCTCAATTAAATATCGTAATAAATCAAACTCTTTAGAGGTCATTTCAACCGGTTCCCCCTTGCTGCTGACCGTATGCCCTCTCAAATCAATTTTTAATGGACCCAACTCTAAAACTTGTCCTTTAGGTCCTTGGGATCGGCGTAAAATACTTTTAATTCGAGCCAGGAGCTCTCGAACACCGAAGGGTTTCGTAATGTAATCATCCCCACCTAATTCCAAACCTCGTACCTTATCCGTTTCTTGAGACTTGGCTGAAAGGAAGATAACTGGAGTGCGGAAGCCATTTTTTCGAAGAGCTTGACAGACTTCATAACCGTTCAATCGAGGCAGCATGATATCTAAAATAATGATATCAACCCGGTTATTAAGGGCTAAATCTAAGCCTTTTTCTCCATCGTGGGCCACTAAAACCTCATAGCCCTCAAAAGATAAATTCTTTTCTAATCCAAATGACAACGAGGGATCGTCTTCAACTAATAAAACCTTCATCTTTGGCTCTGCATTTCCGCCAGCTTCACTCATAACTTCTACTCCGCCTGAATTTGATTCTTCTGAATCTCTAATGTAAAAGTGCTTCCCTGGTGAACCTGGCTAGAGACCTTAATATCACCATTGTGCATACGAGCGATATACTTCGCAAAACTCAAACCCAGACCCGTACCCTCGATATCTCGAGTCAAATAGTCATTTGCCCTAAAAAATTTGTCGAAGATCTTTTTTTGATCTCTTTTAGAAATCCCTATCCCGTTGTCAACCACATCTACCGAAATGTGATCGATGGACTCCCGCAAGTTTATCACAATTTTCTTGTTTGCACCCCTAGAGTACTTGTAAGCATTGGAAAGTAAGTTTAAAAATAACTCCACCAGGGCCGAACGATCCATTCGAATCTTCGAAATATGCTGGGCTTGATTGATTTCGATCTCAAGCTGGGTGTCCGGATTGTGCTGCTTAAAAATTTCAACGGCCTCCGAGACAACCTCCGGCATATCCCCGCTAGAAAACCTAAAAACTTGCTGTCCTGTTTCAATTTTTGAATACTCTAAAATGCTTTGGATCAATCGAGAGAGGCGAGTGGCCTCCTTGTCGATCAGCTCAACACACTGACGAGTACTCTGAGGATCCCCACCTCTCCCCATCAACAGAGTCTCCGTAAACATTCGAATCGCCGTAAGAGGAGTTTTCAATTCATGGGTTACAAAACTCACAAAGTCGCTCTTCAATCGAGCTAATTGCATCTCTTGGTAGACCGCCCGAATCGTAATAATGACACCGAGAGAGAGGGTGAGAACTAGCACTAAAATCGCCCAGGCAAAGCCAGCCGACTGAATAGTTTCTAACCGGCTGATATGAGTTGGAATCTGATTTTCTGGAGGGCGGTAAGAAAGATGAAGATGCTCTAACGGAGCAGGGAGCGAACGGAAAAACTGAGTGGATCCTAATTCTATTTGGGGTTGATCGATAACCTCCAATCGATCCTTTTTAATTTCTAATGCTGAGGTCAAAGACGAGATGTGGGAGATGAGAGAATCTTTATTCAATTCTAAATAAATAATAAAATTTTGAAGAGGCAAATGATGGTATGAAATGATTCGCATTCCTCTTCCCTGACCCAAGGTGAGGTAGCCCATTCGTTCTTCTCTTCTAAAAGTTTTAGCGTGATCCCTAAGTTGATCAAACTGGTCGGCCTCTTTTAGTGAAGTGGCCAAAGTCAACTCTGGCTCGGTGAGGCCCTTTGATGAATTTTGCGGAACTTTTAATTCTTCTCGACCAAAAAAATCAAAGCGCTCTTCGAAGATCTCAACCTGTTCAGTCTTTAACCACTGCTTGCAATAATTTAAAAATCCCCAAGCTTTCTTTAATGTGTGAATCTCCAGTATCGGATCTTCATACGAACGAGCTAATTCAACTACTCGTAATAAAGCGGGTATCCCTCTTGGAATCCCGGTCTCATCGGCGGTTAAACCGTAACGTTCGTGAAGCTCAAGAAGGGCTCGCACACTACCCTCCCAATCACTTCTTTGCTGCAAAACTCGCGACAAGCCTAATAAGGCTTCAATTTTTTCTTCAGCCGGTCCTTGCCGAAGTACGCGTCGATACCGCTCTGCTGCACTAGCGGGATCGGAGAGCTGGTACTCAAGCTCCCAAGCGTGTTTTAGGGTAGACCCCGGCTCAGCAACTTCTAAAAAAATGATGGGAGATTTCAGCTTCGGCTGGATCACTTCCCCGTCAGTAGAAAGTATTCCAACCCGCAAGACATGTGAATGATATTGAGGCAGGCTTCTAAGGTAGCGCGGTAGGTCAGTATCTATACGAATTCGCTCGTCAAGTAAGCGTTGTTGAATTCCCCACTCTCGAGCCACCTGAGCTTCTAATTCTGCGAGTAGATTCTGAAAGCGAAATTCGATTTGCTCTTTGATAATGGGTTCAGCCCGATAAACAGCGTAAAGCCCAATCCCTGTCATCAACAAGCTAGGTAAGAACACCGCAACTAATATAATTGCGATTATTTTGATCGGTACATTTCCTAAGCCCAGTCGACGAGACTTAAGATTGCTGAACCAATCCGATACATTCGAGGAAAATACAGATTTTAAATTCACAGTAGCACAAGCTTCAGGTTCTCCCCCCTCGAAGCGTTGCTATGGGTATTACCCGTTTTGGGTATAAAACAAACCCGCTCAAAATAGAAGGTTTTGCTTCATGCTTGAAGCCGAGATCCAAGAGGAATGTCTCAACAAGAACTAAAGCCGAGTTGGAATCAACTCGGCCGCGAACAAAGATCATAGGTCTTTGTTCCATCAGGACCAGTCAGGCTCGTAGAGTCTGAACTTAGCGGAGTGAAGGCGAAGCCGAAACGGTAGGAACAAGTCCCAAAGGGGCTAGTTCCTACATAAAAGACTTTAGTTCCGGTTGAAAACTGGAACTAAAGCCGAGTTGGGATCAACTCGGCCGCGAACAAAGATCATAGGTCTTTGTTCCATCAGGACCAGTCAGGCTCGTAGAGTCTGAGCTTAGCGGAGTGAAGGCGGAGCCGAAACGGTAGGAACAAGTCCCAAAGGGGCTAGTTCCTACATAAAAGACTCTGCATTTGCTTTAGAAAATCAGCTTAGCCGTGAGCAAAAATTTGTCGTACTCAGGTTCTAATTTAAAGAAGCTTGCATCACTTCCAGCCAAGTTAAACATGTAGACTTTGTCAGTCGTGATAATCATGGTCACTTTAAATTCTTGTTCAGCATCGGGGTTGAATCCCTGTTGTTTTTTCTTTGAACCAGAAGATTTCTTCTTGGTTCCGCCTCCAGCAGATCCTCCCACCCCAGACTCAACTTTCTTTCGGAATTTCCCTTTGAACCGGGCTCGAACGACAAGAATGTCATCGACTCCTTGGAATTTCCCAATTCTGAGCTTAGGTTCTGACTTGGGTTCAAAATATTGCTTGAGGAACATTTGACCGATAGGCCCGATCTTCTTTTCATTTACAATTTCAGAATAGTTGGCATCCACTGAAAGCCAAATTCGAGTCCCCGATTTATTGACCACGGCGGCTGCTTCGTTGTAACGGGCTCGAAGTTCGTCATCGTCGACTTTCTTCATACCACCCTTGGAAGGAAAGATCACCTCTTTGATCCCAATACCAGGCCCGGTCCATTTCCTGCCCTTCCAGGTCCCCAAGGGCTCCAGTTTGAGCGTATTCAAAATGAAGTCTTTGTAATCTTTTTCCCACTCTTCTACGGTATTGTACTTAGTGTGCTGCAAGAGGAGCTTGATGAAAAAATCTCTCTCTTTAGCGTAGTGCTCCATCAGATTTACGTTGTAAGGCGAGGGCATCGCATCGCTACAAACACGCTTCAAGTACTCATCCCAAACTTTCTTGCCGCTCCCGTCGTGGGCCCCGTGTTTCTCACCTTGAAGACACCAGTAGATGACTCCCCAGCCATGATTATAGAAAGGACCGAACATCCTTTGGGGTGTCACCAACAAATCTTGGAGCTTTCGGTAGCGCCCTGTACGAATGGCTTCCTTCAAAGTAGCCAGGCGGTCTCGAGGGATTTCATGAAGCTTCACACCACTCTTGGTGAATTTAGTTCCGTCACCATAGTAGACGGCCATACCTTCGATCAACCAAATCGGCACGGTCATCCCGATGTTGGCCATGATCATTCCTTGAAACTGGTGAGTTGCTTCGTGAGCTAATACCATCTCGGTGCTTCCGGTCACTCCAAAACTACCGTGATAGGCTCGAACTCCCCGATCTGCAAACGCGTAAAAACCTCCCGCGTCCTGCATTTGAATGTGGAAATCCATAAATTCATCGTGATTCCTGAAGATGAAGATTTTCCCTTTTTCATTAAATCTTCGGGGATATTGGATTTCGGGGAACATGGAATCGTAAGCCTCGTAGAGGTCTTCCATAACGAGGCTATATTTGCGCGCCACTTTTTCTGTGGAGTTACATTTAACGTAGTAGTGTTCGGTTTCGATGGGTTCAACTGAAGCCCAGGGGCGACCTTCACGAGCTTCAAGCTCTTCTAAAAATCCCTCTAATGCTTTGTTCTTTTTGAGTTTCTCGAGCTTCTCTAATTCTTCAGCCTTCTCCTTAGAGACCCACTTGCCTTTATATTTCACTCGGCCGAGTTTTTTATTTCCTGTTTCTTCATCGAGCCACTCCCCATTGACCAAGACATCACCACGCAGTTCTCGCGCTTTAGAATGATTAGATTCAAGCTTGATTGCTTCGTCGAGACAAAGCTTAAATTCCTTAAGGAGGTTCACATCTTCTTGCTTACACCACACAGCTAATTTGACCCAGTCATCCGCGGTTTTGCATAAAGCTTTTCGCTTCTCATACATCTCCTTGAAGCTCAACAGAATTTCGATGTTATCGATCTCTGATCGCTTGAGCCACGTCATGCCAAATCTGAGCTTGATTCGCAATCGAGTGCTCTCTTCTTTGATGATGAGCCCACTAAGATTTCGCCCATCTTTCATCTTCACCTTAACTCGCTTCCCTTGATAAGAAGCGGCAAGGAGGGATGTTGTAAGAAAGCAGACAAAGAGAAATGCCAAGATGGTATTTGTTTTAAATTTCAGCATGGAAGAAAAGTAGGTCCTACCAAGGGGTCGCAATTGAATGATTGCCAGCAACCGATCCCGCAGCGATAAAGCCGGAATAGATTCTGTATTTGATAACTTCTAAGTTTGAACACGGGCGCTGAAGCTAAGAACAGCGCTCATACCATCTTAGATCCCGAGCCTAAGGGAGACAAGGTTTGAAAATCAGCTTTCTCTTAGATTCTTAAGATCTTTGTTAGCTATTATTTATAACATTCCCATGAGAGGTAGATACCACCGGGAATGCCCCCAGGCTTCTTTTGTGAATAAATTGTTTCCTGTTTTCAACAGGAAACAAGTCAAGTTGGGATCAACTTGACCGCGAGTTTAGGCTCGGAGAGCCTGAACTTAGCGGAGTGGAGGCGAAGCCGGAACGGTTGGAATAAGTCCCGAAGGGGCTTTTCCAACTTAAGTAAATAAGGTGCCTGTTTTCAACAGGAAACAAGTCAAGTTGGGATCAACTTGACCGCAAGTTTAGGCTCGGAGAGCCCACGTTTAACAGAGACCCTGTCAATTTATAGAACTCATCAATTTCCAAACCCATTGGCTCTTCCCTTATCCTTCGCTAACGCTGCGGGCTTGGGAGCACAAACGACCTTCAAAGCAACATTTCTGATTTAAGCTCACTCTTCAGCTTCAGCAAGTCGAGGAAATTGCTCCTCCAGTTCTTCTTGTGCTTTTTGTAATGCCAAAGATTTCAATGTTAAAGTCGACAGTTTTAAATCGAACTCCACTTGATCGATCTCAAGCGTTGACCCCAAGCTTTCAAATCCGAATTGAAAACTCGAGCTAGCAAATTGAGGTAGAGCTAGATCTTTTTGTTGGGCTAAAACGGTTTCCGGATTTGTCGACGAAAAGAGAGCGGCAAAGCTTTCTCCGAACGGACGAACTAAAAGATCGGTGTCCGTCGGCTTCGTCTTCCCAAAGCTCCACGTCAACTGTGATTTATTCCACAGGATTTGAAAGCTTTGAGCTTTTTTTAGTTTTTTACTTTGTGAATTATTTTTGAGAATGAGTAGGGGAAGCCAGCTATCCTTCTTAAAAAGTGCATCCCCCCTCACGGCTGAAGGCTCTGATAATTGAGGCCCAGATAATTGAGGCCCAGATAACTGAGGAAAAGCGCGAGTCGATTCTCCAGCGAAAACAACAGTAGAAGGAAGAAGCAATGATTGTTGGGGCGCCCAACGAGTGATCCCTCCCGATACAAAAGCTCCCTCAGCAAAAGTTAAGAACCGGCTCTTTTCCTTGGGCTTGGAGCTCGGCTGAACAAGATAAAGAATGTTGTTACGTTTTTGAACACCGTGAAGAGACTTGGCGATCTTCCAACTTATCTGCCCCTCCCCTTCGAAGCTTAACTCGGGCTTAAACCTGACATCTCCAACGGTCGTCAGATTTCCCCCCACTACTATGAGCCGGCTTTGACTCCCAAGGGGAATCCAGTCCTCCCGTTGACGAATGGAATCAAAATCATATCTAACCTTAACTCTTCCATTCTTGAACTGAGTGACTTCTCCGGCAAAGGAAGAACGGACATACGAATCTAATTTCAAATAAGAACGCACCCGTACGACTTCTGAAAATAACTCAGCGAGCTCTTTATTCTTTACTTTTTGATCCACCTGAACAGACGAGCTTGGTTTCTCTGTCACTGAAATCAATTCGTTAATTAAGGTGAGCCCCTGTTTTTCCAATTGCTGAAGTTCGATTCGCTGCCCTTCAGTTAATGCGAGTAGGGACAGTGGGCCTAAATAGGCTCGTACTCGAATTAAGTATTGCTCGTGAGGGAGAGGCGGCGCGGGCGCTTTGATCAACCGAATGCCACTTTTACTCGGCTGGGTTTCAGTAGAATCCTTTGGATTCTGATTTTTCGGATTCAGCTTCTCTTCTTCCGAGGAAGACTTTGTGGGCTCGGGCTCACCCTGGACGACTTCAAGGGTGTGAGGTGACTTTTCTGTCTGAACATCATCATCAGAGTTAAGCTTGTCGACGCTCCCATGAATAGAAGGATCTTCTAATTCCTGTTCAACTCCAATCGGAGTGGATGGAGCCCGCCTTCTAGGCGTGTTTGAACCTCTCTTGCTTGATGGTGATCCATTTAAATCACCTTTGGTAACAAGCTCTTCACCTTGTTTTTTGGAATCATCCTGAAGAATTGAATTTGAAAGGGGATCCTCACTCGAACCCGACTGAACTTGCCAGATGCCAATCCCAATCAAAACCCCGACGATCAACGCTGAAAGGACTAAGGTTAGATTGGGATGGTTTGAAGTCGATCCTTGAACCAACTCGGTTTCGCTTTTTAGATCAAGAGATAGAGATGCTACAGAGACTGGCTCTCCCGAAACCTTCGGAGCATTCAAAAGCTGGCGAACCCACAAGACGATTCTATTTTGAGTTTCAGCACTCCCCCCAAAAAACGGACTCTCGCCTTTAAAACTGCCCCCCTTTAGGTTGCCTCTTTTTAGGTTACTGTGAAGAAGATCGATCCCTTTTTGAGGGTGTTTTAAAATATCCCTAGGCACCGGCACTCGCTGTGTGATGAGGTAAAGACTCAATAATCCTAAAAGGAACAAATCTCCTTTTTTGGAATTCTCAGCCGGTGACTTCCACAACGGAGACAATTCTTTCTGGGGTTCTTTTGAATCCTGAAAGACACTTTCTAAACTTGATAAGCGCAGCTGGTTCTGATCTCCGATAAAGAAATTACGAGGTAGGGCTTGGTTTAGAAATAAACCGTCCTGATGCAAAGTTTCAAAGATCTCTTGCAATTGTTCGAGAAAATGAATCAGGAGCGAAGGAGGTAGGCTCTCTTTATTAATGGATTCTAAAGTCCCTTCAGGGGGATACTCAAAAACAGCGTAACAACCACTGGCATCTTCATGAAAATCAAACAGGGTTAAAAAACCCGTGTGGCGTTTCTCCCCAAAGTAACGCACTTCTTTGCGTAAGAGTTCTTGTGCTCGATCATCTCCTTTAGGCGAGGCCTTGATTAAAACATCTCGGCCAATTCGCTCTTGTCGAGCCCGAAACCAGACTCCAACTTGCGATTGTCGAAGAATTTCCTTCAAGTGGTAACCAGGAAATCTTTGTTGGAACTTTGAACTCACTTTTGACATCGATATTTGAATATCAGAGATTTAGTTAACTCAATATTCCTTAGCCTAATTTAACCCAAGCACACTCAATTGGATTCAATGATGTACACGTACAGAATCTTATTCCATCACAAGCCATCTTAAGGAAGGAAAGAGGCTTCACCTAAGAAGAAAGCCTTATTTTTTAATGGTACCAAGCTTTGTCTTCAATTCAGCGATCTGATCTCTTAATTCAGCCGCTCGCTCAAATTGTAATTGCTCAGCGGCCTCTAACATTTTACTTTCGAGCTCCGACATGCGCTCCCTCAAGGAAAACTCTTCATTCCCTTCATGTACAGTTTCGCGGATGACTTTTTGCGCTCGTACGGCTTCGTCGATTCCGGCGCGAATCGACTTCACCACGGTTGTGGGTACTATGTTGTGCTCTTTATTATAGGCTTCTTGAATTTTGCGCCGCCTTGAAGTTTCCTTCATAGCGCGATCCATCGAATCCGTAATTGAATCGGCGTAAAGGATAACTCGGGCATTCACATTTCTTGCCGCTCGCCCGATGGTTTGTATTAATGATGTTTCAGATCTTAGAAAGCCCTCCTTGTCAGCATCCAAAATCGCCACGAGGGAGACTTCCGGTAGATCTAAACCTTCTCGAAGAAGATTCACCCCCACCACTACATTGTATTTCCCCTGTCGAAGGTCTTTTAATATTTCAACTCTCTCAAAGGTTTGTACTTCAGAATGCAAATAGCTACACGAAATGCCTTGCTCTTGAAAATACTCGTCGAGATCCTCGGCCATCCTTTTGGTGAGAGTCGTTACGAGCACTCTTTCGTCGAGTTCGATTCTCTTTTTGATTTCGGTGATGAGATCTGGAACTTGTCCCTTAGCGGTTCGTACTTCAACAATGGGATCTAACAAACCAGTAGGGCGAATAATCTGTTCGACGATTTCACCTTGGGTTTGATCCAGTTCATAAGGACCGGGGGTAGCTGATACAAAAATGGCAGGGCCGACGAGACTCTCCCATTCTTCAAAGCGCATCGGGCGATTATCTAATGCCGAGGGCAAGCGGAAGCCATGTTTAACTAAAGTCTCTTTTCGTGAGCGATCAGCGTGATACATCCCTCGAATTTGAGGGTTGGTGACGTGGGATTCGTCGACCACGACCAAAAAATCATCGGGAAAGTAATCGAGAAGGTTATAAGGACGCTCACCCGGCTTCCTCCCCGTAAAATGGCGGGAATAGTTTTCGATACCCGGGCAGTACCCCACCTCTTTGAGCAATTCGAGATCGTAGCGAGTACGAGTGTTGAGTCGTTCTGCTTCTAAGAGCTTTCCTTCCTCTTGAATCGCTCCCAATTGTTCGGTCAATTCTTGCTTGATCGTGTGACTGGCTCTTTCGATGCGTTCTTCAGAAGCCACGAAATGCTTCGCCGGTAAAATGGTTAAAAATTCAAGCTCAGCGACGATCTCTCCGGTCTTCGTATTGATCTCAAAGATTTCTTCGACTTCGTCGCCAAAAAATTCGATGCGGTACACTGTTTCTTCATAGGCCGGATGAATCTCAACAACATCTCCTCGGGCCCTGAACGTTCCTCGTTCTAAATCGATTTGGCTTCTTGAATATTGGATGCTCACCAAGTCTCTTAAAAAAGCATCTCGATCTCGCTCCTCTCCCCGTGAGATCGGCACGAACATCTCTTTATACTCTTCTGGACTACCTAAACCATAGAGACATGAAACACTGGAGACGATGATCACATCTTCCCTTGAGACTAAGGAGCTCGTCGCCGCCAACCTCAATCGATCTAAGTCATTGTTGATAGAAGCATCTTTTTCTATATAGATGTCACGCTGAGGGATATAGGCTTCAGGTTGGTAGTAATCATAATAACTCACAAAATACTCGACAGCGTTATTGGGGAAAAACTCTCGCAACTCAGAATACAACTGAGCTGCCAAGGTTTTATTGTGAGAGATAACGAGCGTCGGCCTTCCCCAGCGTTCGATGACATTGGCGATGGTAAAAGTTTTTCCTGATCCCGTAACTCCGAGTAGAGTTTGATATCTTTTTCGCTGCCTCAAGCCTTCGACCAATTCATCGATCGCTCGAGGTTGATCTCCTTTCGGAATCAGATCGCTGAGAACTTCAAAGGGACGATGAGCACGATTCAGATTCATTTTGTCCCTCCCGCGGTGGTGATGGCCTCAGCTGCCTGAGCTTCGACGCTGGTCTTCGAAGAGACAGTGTTTTTCGAGAGAACAGTGGGGTCAGCTTGGGAACCTAAATAGGACTCGTAACTTTGGTTTCCCAGAAAAAGAATATGCTTCGCCTTTTTGAGGCAATTGATGGGTAAGCCCGGTACATCTTCGAGCTGAGTGAACGATTTAAACTCTCCCAGGCGCTCGCGTTCTCTCACAATTCGGGTGGCACGCCCTTCACCGATACCTTCTAACAGACACCATTGATAGAGAGGAGCTGAATTGATATCGAGTACGACTTGGCGTTGAATCCCTTCACTGATACTGAGGGATTGAGGCTCAAGATCAGCCCACCATGCAGGCAAGACGATGAGGATGAGCGCCGTAAATAAAAGCGCCCAATCCGGTCGACTAAATTCTGATGGGCGAGGATTACTTGGAGGAAGATTGAGGGGTGGGCTTGTTTTTTTGGGGTGGAGGACGGAGCCACCTTTGTCGGGTATGGGTTTTTGGTTTTGATCTCTCAAGCTCGAATTCCTTAACGTTTACATTCTCTTCAAGCGATGATCGTAACACCAAATGAACCGTTCGGACAGGTGCTCTTCCCATGGTTTTAAAAATAAATGATTTGAGTAGTTCTCTTTGTTCAGAAGTCATCGGTGGAACTTCTTCCCCGGCAGTGTTCGGAATTAAAACGAGTGTCAAACTGGTAGCTCCCCGAGGTTCAGCTTGAGTAATTTGTAATCCTAATTGAGGGTGAACTTTATCTACTAACAAATTGGAAACTTCCTTCAATCGCTTCCAACGTTTCAGTTCTGAAACCCTGAACTCCCCTTCAAAAAGTGATTTGGGACCTTCGCAACTCAATCCGGACACCGATTGAACGAACTCGACTTTCAAGCGGGATCGAGGTGCCCCATCAAAGTTCATAATGAAGGATTGAGCAACTTGCTCGGCGAGAGTGGGATAGTCATCTTCAGCAGCACCTTCGACGGCTGCCTTAACTTTGTACCCCATTTTTTTAGGTAAGGTTTGGATAGAAAAATCACTTAAGCCCTGGTCGTTGTAACCATCAGCAAAAGCCTTTTTGACTTTCCCAATACGAGAGAGGTTGGGATCAAAGTCGAATGCGAGCTTGACCATAATTCCCATCGACCCTAAGCCCGCAATACCGATAAAAAAGATAATTAGATTTGAACGACCTGACACGTTTTGACCGATCCATTTAACCTTAGATTCAACCCTCTCGTAGGAAGACTGAGCTCCCAAAACAGACTTTGCCCGAGTAGCTTGTTTCAACTGAAACTAGCTACCCAGCTTCAATTAAGAATTCGGCAGGAAATCAATTTAGCCTTGAGCCCATGTGGGAAGAAACGACCGGAAAAAAGTTTTCGGAATGTCTTTAGGTAAAATTCACTCTAACGTTGAATACAAACTGTATGCATCTCTTACAATTTAATATCGGGCATCTCACAAGCGATAAAGTTAAGACAAGAGGAGCTTAATAAATCTGTCACTTCTGATTTTTCACCGCTCTCTTCAATGCTCCAACATGCTGGTTAAAATTTTCAATTTTGGCCCCGACTTTAATTCCGTGGTCTTGAAACCAGCCTTTATGGGTCTCAAGTACGTAGTACGATTCTTTTACGGACTTTGTCGAGTTTAGGTCGTGAGGCTTCATATGTTCAATTTGGAAGATGACTCCCTTTTCATCGATAAATGCAATTGATAAGGGGAGAATGGTATTTTTCATCCAAAAGGATTGCATTTTTTTCTTCTCAAAGACAAAAAGCATCCCTCGATCATAAGGAAAGTTTTCTTTTGTGCGTTGCATCAAGCCCACTTTGTGAGCCGTACGAGTGAGGGCGAGTTCAGTATTTAAAACGACCTTTCCATCTTTTCCCTTAAAGTGAAGGGGGATGATCGTACCGGAGGTGAGTATGACCTGTGCTTTTTGACGACAGCCCAGTGAACTCAAACTGAGCAGGATCAGCGAATAGAGGATCCACGATACTTTTGGATTCATAACTGAGTGGAGAAGTTAAAGTGAGAGGTAAACGATTTTAAGGGGCCATCGTTGGATGCATTTGAGCACAAGCTAATTGTGGAGTCGATTCAACCATCCACGATTTCAAATAAATCTAAACCGATGTCGAGAGCTTTAGCTGAATGGGTGATGGCTCCTACGGCGATCCTATCGACCCCAGTTTCAGCGACTTCTTGAATATTGGTGAGATCAATTCCACCAGAAGCTTCTAATAAGGGTTTATGGCCCTTAAATTCTCGCACCAGCTCTACAGCTTTCTTTAAACCCTCGATTGAAAAATTGTCGAGCAAGACGATATCGAGTTCACTTTTGAGTGCTTCTTCCAATTCATCGAGTTGGTCGACTTCTAATTCAACTAAAACCTGGTTTTGCTTTTCTCGGATCTTTTTAATCCAGGAGGAGATCTCAGTCTCTCCCAGTGACCTCAAGACTTGACGATGGTTATCTTTGATAAGCGCAAATTCAGATAGGCTTCTTCGATGGTTTTGTCCGCCCCCTACTCGTACTGCATACTTTTGTAAGAATCTCCAGCCAGGAGTGGTTTTACGGGTGTCGTAGAGCTTACAGTCGGTTTTTTCTATCGCTTCGACATAAATACGAGTCAAGCTTGCGATTCCACTGAGGAGTTGAAGAAAGTTGAGGGCCAGACGCTCACCTTTAAGAATAGCTTGAACGGGTCCTTCAATCTCAAGAAATGACTGTCCGGCTTTGATACGATCCCCTTCACTCTTTAAGGGGCGCATCAAAATGGCAGGTTCGATCTCTCGGAACAACTGAGCGGCTACGGGAAGCCCGCAGAGAATACCATCGCTCCGAGGAATAAAATTCGCGCGAATGGTGATGTCTTGAGGGATCAGATATTCCGATGTCACATCTCCAGCGGGCACGTCTTCATTTAAGCCTCGCTGAATGAGGGCTTTCGCCTCTTCCTGCTCCGCTTCATTGAGACCGATACCGACCTCTCTTGATCGAGGAGAAACGGGATCACAAGAAGATTCATCTTTTCCTGGGGGATCTTGAAGAGCAGGAGGTGTATTTTCAGAAACCATGGGCTTCTACTCATTTCTACTTTGACGACGAAGAATTGCGTCGACTCTGAGTAGCCCCTATTTTTAAAGTGAATTCCCAATTCAGAATTCAGGCGACGAACAGATCTTCATCGAAATCGAGGGCAAGGCGACGCGATGGGCTGGCCAGAAATGACGACGATCAAACTGGCTTACCACTGAGGATTTATAGAAACCCTCTAGGACTTGTGTTTATCGGTAGGTTTTAGCCCCATCCACAGCACTTTTTTTGGCCTCCCCCATCAAACGAGATCGAAGATCACTGAATTCATTTGAATGGAATGGAGGAGAGACGGCGAATTCAGCTTAGAACTCTGAAAACAGGCTCAGGGATCGAAGGAGGTCGCAGGGGACAGAAAGTATGATCGACAAGATCCTGGGGCAGATGAAAAAGCTGAAACTATGCTGATTCAGGGGTTGCTTCAGCAGTGAGTTCAAAGGCATGAACCCTTGCTAAAACTAGAGTTGAACCAGAGAAAACTTCAGTTGCCCGCGTTGGGCAGATGATCTTAACTTCGCCCCCCGAGATCTCGCAAGTTCCGGAAATGTTATTTCTGAAATAATTTCAATTCCATAGTTAAGAGGCGAACCCTTGGAAGGTTCATTTGAGAATTCAAAGTGCCCCCAAATCCTCGTTCTAAAAACTTGATGAGGAGCCCTTGGGAAAGGCCTCTGTGGGTCTCCAATCCGAGTTCAGGGGTTGAAAAGGGAGCCCTTGGGAAAGGATATCTGAACATATTTCGAATTTTCAGGGCACCCATCCACCTACGATAAATCATTTAATTAAAAAAACTTAGCCCCTTCCCAAGGGCTCCTCCCCCTAGCTCCTGACTCGATTTTCCTCCTTTGAACCGTTGCGGATCTCTCCCAGACCTCTAAACTCATCCCCAGAGCGGGACTCTTTTCTCTCGCTCCTCTGATGGTCCTCCTTCACAGGGTCGGTGACTCGATACCACCATGATCAAACTGAGTACAGACAACGATCGCATCCTTGCTGCAAAGCTTCAGGAAGCCGGACAAGATCACCTGTTCAGCTTCTGGGAAGATCTAGACTCCCACGAGCAAAAAGAGCTCTTGGCTCAGATTCATGCTCTGGACCTCCCGTCTCTACTTCAGTGGATCACTCAGTACCGTAAAAAAGGGGGGAAAAACGAGAACAATAAAGTGTTCGAACCCTGTCACGACAATCCCATTCCTCGTGACCTCCCCCCCCGAACTCAGGAAGAAGATGAAGCCGAAGTTGAGATCGGTGAGAAAATCCTTCGCGATGGCAAACTCGCCATCGTCCTCTCGGCCCCTTCACTCACAAGAACTCCCGAAGGGTCGACGATTCCCCTCGGCATGACCCCCATCGGCCCTATCTCGGGTAAATCACTCTTCCAGCTCCACGCTGAAAAGTTAGTTGCACTGGGGAAGAAGTTTCGCTCGGCCCCTCCGATTCTCTTGGTGACCAGCTCCTCAACTCACGAGCAAACTCTGGCTCACTTCCAAGAATCTGAACACTTTGGGCTCAGCCTTCAAGATTTAAAATTCCTTGAACAGCCCACCCTCCCTGTTCTCAACCGTCGCGGGCTTATCCTCAGGAAGTCCAAACACGAACTCGCCCTCGCTTCCCAAGGGCATGGGGCAACGCTGGCCAAACTCCTTGATCCCGAAATCCTTAAGCGACTCAAAAATAGAGGAATTCAGCACGTTCTCTTCTTCGTGGTCGAAAATCCCCTAGTCCAACTGGGTGACACCCAGTTCATCGGTCGCCACGTTGTTGGAAACTATCAAGTCAGTTCCAAATTCGTTACCAAAGAATCCCCCGATGAAGACATCGGAACGTTCTGTCATTGCAATGGCCTTCCCACACTGATTGAATCCACCGAATTGTCCGATAGTGAACAAAATCAAAGACGGGAAGATGGCTCTCTCCTCTTCAACCGGGGAACGACTCACACACATCTCTTCTCCGTCGAATTTCTAAAGGAGTTGAGCCAAGAAGAGTTCAAACTCCCGATTCACTTCCATGATCGGGTCACTCCTTACATCGATAAACGAGGGCGAAATATCTCCCCCAAGAAGCCGAATAGCATCTCCTTTAAGACTTACGTTGGTGATGTTCTATCACAGGCTGAAAAAGTACTGCTCTTTCCCGTAGAGCGCAGTGAAGAATTCTCGCCACTTTCGAAGAGTAGGGGCGATAATCATGAGGCTTTGGTTCAATCTGATCTTTCGAAGCTCTACACGAATTGGCTGATGCGAGCTGGGGCCACTCAAAGCCCAGGAATGAACTCCAATTCCAACGATCTAAAAGTAGAAATTTCGCCACTTTTTGCGCTGGATGCCGAAGATGTAGGAGAGAGAGTCGAATTACCTCTTACGATCAATTCAGATCTTTATGTAGAATGAACTCAAAAGGCAGATTCAAAGCTGTCTTTTGAGACATTTTTTAAGCTGCAATCCGTTAGGGCTAAATCACGGAGTTCTTCTCCGATATAGAGCCTCTTCGACAAGGACAAAAGTGCCAACATTCTGATGCCCATTCAGAAAATCCATTCAGTCTTAGCCTTGATCTCAACCGCTATCCTCTGCGGACTCCTCTGCTTGAGTGCTCCTCTACTCGCAAAGACCAATGACCTCGGTGAATTGGATCGATTAGTCCAACAGCTAAGCTCCAAAGATCCCTTCACTCAACAACGAGCTGAAGTCAGAATCAGAGAGCAAGGTGAGGCGGCCCTTGAGCCCTTGCTTCAACATATTCAAAATGCTTCATCTGAACTCTTCACACAACTACTTCACATTACTGAAGAACTCATCGAATCCCGAGTTTTATCCTTAGAGGCCGACCTCAAACTGAGGTTCGCAGAGGAAGAAGAGTTCAATCTTCTCGAAGAAGCGCTCAAGGATCCTAGGCGAGAATTCTCGGATGCCCAAAAAGAAGAGATCCGAACACGATTGAAAAAAATAAGGGAATCACTCGCAGAACGATTGCCTCGAATTCAACGGACGCAACGCCAGTATTCGAAATCATTCCCCCTGGGGGCCCGCAATCTTCTAAGAAGAAAAGAATTCGCAGCACCTTCGTTACAAAAGAAATACCTCACCCTATTTAATGATTTTCTGCCGTCACTAAAGAATAGCCTCAACCCGACCTCAAGCCGCTCCAAGGCTTTTAAAGATTACGCAGAAGGTCCAGCAAAAATCCTTCTCTATCAAGTCGCTACGCCTTCGGATAAGGCTCTCTCAATACCTTCCTCACTCTCCCAACACTTTAATGACATGATTAAAGATTTAGGCTCGAAGGATTTTCGGATTCGTCGATTAGCCGAAGACTCGTTCTTTATTTATGGAGACTTAGGATTAAAATTTCTCCGCGAGCGCTGGAACCGAGAGAAACCCTCTCCTCCCCAACAGGTTTACCTCAATTTACTGACTTGGAGAATACATCCTCGCTTAGCTGAAGTTACGGGAATCGATTTTTCAAATTACCACAAACTTAAATTTCGCCAAAAGCGCCAACATATTATCGAGTACGGGCGTACCGCGGGAGAACGTGCTATCCCAACTCTCCATCGTATCGTCGATGAGAACGGTCCCGAAAAAAGCATCCGAGTACAAGTGACTGCAGCTGAAGCATTAGCGGGCTTAGGCGATGTAACTGCAATTCAAGATCTTCAACGAAGGAGCACTCCCGAGCTCATGAAGATCCCTGAGATCTCTAGAGACTTTTTCCTTTTGAAAGGAATTCAATTCGTCCAAGAAAAGAAATACGCTTTAGCCGTCCAAGAATTTAGGAAGGTACTCGATAAGAGCCCTTTCGATTTCCGCGCCAACTACCGCATCGCTTTCGCCTACTTGTTGATGAAAGATTACGAGAAATCGATCGAGCATTTTGAGACCGCGAGACGACTTCGACCTACTGATACTTTGACACTTTATAATCTTTCCTGCGCTTATTCTCTTTCCGGTAAAATTCCGGAAGCCTTGGAAGCCCTCGAAGCTTCCGTTAAAGCTGGTTTCGATGATGCCAGCCACATTCGAAAAGATCCCGATTTAGAAAACTTACGAAAAGAACAGAAATATTTAGACATACTGAAACTTCTCGAGACTTAGTTACTTTATTCAATCGCTCCAAGCAGTTCTGCCTGTGCCTTTGGCATAGCCCTAAAGGACTGCGGCGCCGCTTCATAAACATTGGCTTTTAGCCTATGGCAGTGTCGATGGAAGAAAGACTTAGGGTCTTTCTTCCTGATTTGTGTGATCCCACACAAATAAATTAGCCCCTCCCCCATTCTGATAATCCTCCCCGCCGGCCTAACTCCTGAAGAGATGATAGTCTTTTTCAGCAAATCCTGTGTTGATCTCCAATTGACTTTTTGAAGATCACTGGGGGAATGATTACGCCTGATCACTGCGCAGGCCTTCAATGAAACGCTTTTAAAGAGCTTAATTTACGCCCAAAATCATGAGCACTGAAACTGTACAAACCCAAGCTCAATTAGAAAATGTACAAGCCCAATTCTCGCGAGACTTCTTCGCCTGGGTCGATCAAAAATCTACGGGCACCCTCATCGTCGAACTGAATGAACATGCGACGACCCGAGTGTTGTTCATCGAAGGTTGCATCATCGATTTAGATTGTGAGGACGAAGACTCCGTTCTTTTGAGGAGCTTTCTAAATACCGGACAAGTCAGCGATAAAGAATTAAAGAAAGCTCAAAAACGATCTCAAAAAACAGGCGAATCCGTGGGAAGAGCTCTCTTGGAGCGAAATCTCATCGAAGATGAAACTCTACTTGAACAAATCGTCTTTACCGTCACTGAGCAGACTTGCCTATTGTTTACGGGAGCTTTGGTGGGTTACCAGTTCGTACCTCATGAAGCACACGAACGAGTCGAAGGCTTCAACAACGAACTTTCTGAGACCTTCGAACTCTCCTTTGATGGCGAAGATGTCATCTTGGAAGCCTTAGAGCGCCTAGAAGACTGGGAAACGGTCAAAGCGAATCGCCCCAACTTTTTAGATATCTACTATGCCACTCCCCAGGGCATGCACTACTACAGTGAACCGGAAGCCTATCCAGAGGAACTGGCAGTTCTCACGAACATCGATGGTTTGAAAGATCTCGAAGAAGTTATCGAGCAATCCGAAATCTCTCCCTTCCAAGCCCTACGTGTCTTCCGTTACTTAGAATTGAATGGTGAGATCGATATGATCAATCCAATTCAAATGTACCAATTGGGAGTGGATACGAGTGCAGAAGGAAATCACGAAAAAGCTCGACGCATCTTGATGCGCGCCATCCAACGTGGTCTCGACGATTTCGATGTTCAGTTCAAACTCGCTGAGTGCAATGCCAGTATCGAAAACTACGACGAAGCCATTCAACTCTTTCTCGACTTTGCTGATAAGTGTATCCATCAGTACCGTCAGAAGAGCGCGATTCGTGCATTTCATCGTGTCATCGATATTCAACCGGAAAACCTGTCGGTGAGGTATAAACTTATCAGTCTACTCATCGAAGGTGAACGAGAAGATGATGCCCTGCAATTGGCTATCGAAGGAGCCGAATTATTAGCCGAGAAGGAAGGCCTCACTGAAGCGATCAACGTACTAATCAAGGTGAGGAGCTTAGGTTTGGATAACTCCCAACTTAGAAGGGAACTCATCCAGTTTGCCGAGCGTGCGGGCGACCAAGAATTGGTGGCAAAAGAGGTCGCCTCAGATCCTTCTCAATTGGAACAACTCAAAGATCCTGCAAAAGCTTTAGCTTCCTACCAACGCTTGTTTGCCGAGGGAAATGAAAGTCCTGAGATTCGAATCAAGCTTGTCGAGCTCTACCTCGATCAACGGGACACAGAGTCGGCACTCAATCACATCAATGGAATTTTAGGAACCGCCCTCGAAGGTGAAGTTCGGGATGATGAAAAGTTAGCTTGGCTCCATCGAACCCGAAGGCAACTCGACCCCGGTAACATGATTTCAAGTCGATGGCTAGTCGACTTCTACCTCAGAGAGGGAAAAAATCGTGAAGCCGTCAGCACAATCAAAGAATACATTCGACAGCTTGAAATCGAAGAGAACGAATTCTTATTACTCGACTCCAGGAAAAAGTTGCTCGCTTTAGAACCCGATGTTTACGACCACCGTTGGGAGCTTGCCGAGCACTACCGTCGACAATCAAAAGTGGATCAAGCTGTCAATGAAATCGAAGAGATCGCCCGCTTAGCCGTTAAGCACGAAGATCCGAAGACTACTCGAGAAGCCTGGGCGCGTCTCTTGGAAGTAGCCCCCTACCACCGCAATGGCTTACTCGGCTTAGCTGAGTGCTTGAAAAACGCCGGTGATCTCGAGGGAGCGGCTTTACGATTAGAGGCCTCCATTCGCTTAGATCTGATGGGATACCACCGGAAAAAAGCTCGTGAAGTTCTCAGTCAGCTTGATGAAATTACCAAAGACTCGAGTGAGATTTCTATTTTAGTTGGAATTTGTTACTTAGACTCTGGAGACAAAGAAGAAGGTCTCGATCTCCTTTTGACTGCAGCAGAATCAGCAATCCAACAACTCAACTACGGGTCAGCTAAAAAGGCGATTGAAAGAGCCTTTTGCGATGCCCCGGGTGATCCTCGTATCGTGAAGCTACAAGCTAAAATTGAGGAAGCATTAAATCCTCCTCAACCGACTCCAAGCCAAGAAGCCAAAACTTCAGGCCAAGCAAAACCGCTTTCAAGCAAAGAAGCGTTCCAAGCTCGACCCGCTTTACAGGCTAAGGCTGTTTCCAACATCTCAACTCGCTTAAAAACTCTAAAAACAGGACCGAGTTCTCCGAGAGAGAATTCAGGAGAACACGTGATTAAGGGCGGCGTCAGTAAGAGCACCTTAGGTTTAAAGAAATTACAGAATCCTTCTAGTCCTGATTCAGATCCAGGAGCCAACTCTAATGCTGATGAAGATGAATCGACTCAAATCATCTCCAAGAATGACGGCCGCACCAAAAAAGTTTCATTAGGTAATGCCAGCGCGAAGCTCAAAGCCCTCTCCCAATCATCTTCTGGATCGAGTGAAGGCTTCCCTGCTTCACAAGAGACGCCCTCTCCAGAACCAGCTCCCACCGCGGAGAGTTCATCGAGTGATGGAGGAATTCAGCTGCAGAAAAAAGCACTCGGTGGCGCAGCCGCAAAATTGGCTCAACTCAAAGGCGGCGGGAAACCTTCTCAACCCGCTTCAGAGTCAACTTCAGTTGAACCTTCAACGAACGAACCGAATGGAGAAGCGGCATCCGCAGGAGGGGAGATCAAAGTCAAAAGAGCTCTGGGTGGTGCTGCAGCTAAACTAGCTGCTCTAAAAGGAGGCAAGGATTCTTCACCTGAACCTCTCGAAGATTCAACGGAAAATCCCCCCCAAGATCCATCATCAAATGAGGAACCCACTTCCTCAACGGATGGCGAGTTCAAAGTGAAACGAGCCTTAGGTGGAGCAGCTCAACGACTAGCAAAATTAAAATCTCAAGACAGTAGTTCTGAGGAATAAATAGTAGTCGGCTCACCCCGTGAGCCGGAACAGCAGCCACGCTCTACTCCAAAATTTGCCTCAAGCCCAATCTGATAGATTTCCCCATCATGAACTCGCCCCATGCGCTAAAGAAGGCACTATTGACCTCAGGCTAATTCGCATACCAATTTTCACTGATTTTATGTGAGAAGGCGCTCACGCTACGCCTCATGCAGTGTCCCATTTTAAAACGATAAAACACCTGACCGCTGGCTCCCGGCCCAAAAGACCGAAGCGCTTTTCAGTAACTCTTGATGCCGATCCCTCGCTAAAGCTTCGGGCTTCCTAGGCGCTTTCAGCTTTCAATATTAAATAGCAAACCCGTACGTTTCCCTTTGAGTTCAGGGCTTCGCTTAAGGCACCGACTTGCCTTTCAGGTAAAAACGACTATCCAAGCCCGAATCTTTAGGGAGTGCGTAAGCCGAAGGCTTACTTGCACGAAGGAGCGAAGCGACCATTATTACGGAGGGAGTGCGTAAGTCGAAGGCTTACTTGCACGAAGGAGCGAAGCGACCATTATTTCTGTGCGAGGGATAACGTTCATACGTATTTACTTCTCACCGGCGCTTTTGACGAATGAACCCGTTTTGATGATGGGTCAACACCCCCAATGTGTTTGAAATACCAGCAAAACATCTATAAAAGTTCTAAGCAATAGAGCTTCAAACGGAGAGAAAAGCTCGAAAATCTTACGATATTAAGGAATTTAAATTCACCAGTTGAGCCCATCCTAGTTTGTCGATTACAATCTCGAGCACTGGGTCTACTAAGTGAATAGTTCCAAATTTCATCCACACTCTTCATTGTTTAGTTTTCGTGTCACAGATCAAGTGATCGACCTCACTAAGGCTCATAGGAGTGAATAAGGATAAATGCAAAACGAGAGGGAAGAAAAATGTTGAGCTCGTTGAAACTCTTCGGTCAAAAATCAGGCTCTTCTTTAAAGATATTGGGATGGATCGTTCTGTTAGCTGGTTTCACAATGATCAGTGAAACAACTCAAGCTCAATCGGCCATCCTCGGTTTTGAAATCGAGGGCTCCGAATGCGGCGGTGAGGTTTTTGGAGCTCCCGGCGAGATCGTTGAAGTCGAAGCTTTCGTAACGATCGAAACTCCAGACGAAGGGGCGAGCGGCTGGTCCTTCGGCCTGTCGGGTGAGGGCGCTAACATTACTTTCACCGATACTGCTTTTGTCGGTTGTAATTCAAACTGTGCCTCTGAACTCATCGGTCAGACCGTCTTTATCAACGCAGCTCAAACGGTCGACCCAGAATTGGATCCCATCAGTGGCCCCCTCAACGGCGGACCACAAGGAGATGGCGTGGTCGGTTCTCTTCTTTTGGACCCTCCCTCAGGGACATTGCCTACGGGAAGTACTCGAGTCTTAAAAATCACATTTGAAGTCACCGTTCCTCAGGGACAAGAAGGCGAAGGCGTTCGCCTCTTCTTTACCGAAGGCCTTCAGGGAGATGGCCAACCCGTCTTCAATAAAGTGAGCTTCAACAGTGACACTACCGTAAGCTCAGTCACCACCGAAAATGGACTCACTCTGAACGAGTGCATGCTTACCGTTAACGCTCAGGCTTTTAAGCGAGGCGACGCGAATGTCGATGGAACATTCGATCTGACCGACCCGATCATCACCTTAGAAGTTCTCTTCTTAGGCAAAGGTGAATTTTTATGCCCCGACGCAGCTGATTCAAATGATGACGGTGAGGTCGACATCTCCGATACGATCAATTCCCTCACCTATCAATTCCTCAGTGGAACGGTGCCGGCTCCGGGGCCTGATGTTTGTGGCAAAGATCCAACGGAGGATACCTTAGCTGAATGTGTCTATGAGAATTGCTAAAGCTCACAACATCACAAGGTGATCTTTAAAACAAAAAAAAAGCCGTCGAAGTTCGAGAGTGAACTTCGACGGCTTTTTTTGTATCGAGCTTTACTTTACTGTGATTACTGTGAACACAGATCGGGGCAATTGATAATCGGGGTACACTCGATTCCCAACTCGGGAGGAGTTCCTTGAAGGAATAAGTACCTCAAAATATGCAAGGCGTCGTTGGGCTCGACATTTCCATTGCCATCGAGATCTGCAAGCAAGCGATTCCCACCCGAGGCGATGGTTTCACCTTCACAAGGCAAAGAGATGACTTGACCTTGGAACAAGAGACGAAGCAAGGCGATCGAGTCATTGATGTTCAATCGTTGATCTTGATTGATATCTCCAGGTCGTTGGCGTCCACCCGCAGAATCCACTTCAAAGTGGGAAACTCCGGGAGATCCCAATTCTTGCTCACTCGCTCGCCAGGCAGCGCCTGACGACCAAGTTTCTCGCCCAGCTAAGAGATCAATTTTCTCTAACGAAGGGCCATCGCCATCAGTCTTGTCGTGCCAAGCATCGTCGTATTCAAACTCTAAGATCGGCTCCCCTAAGAAGCCAGTAAAAGTTAGTTTCTCACTACCGTTACTCAACCTTCCGGAATATTCACCCAAGATCGTCATCGAAGAGGTGTTGTAGCGAGTTTCGAAAGCATCGATATTTTCGACGAGCAACACCACTTGCCCAGGTTCGAGTTCTTGAAGGCTGGCTTCAGAAAAATCGAACTCGACTCCGCCTGTGAGTTGGATCTCCGAGATATCTAAAAACTCTGAGCTGATGTTTTGTAACTCGATGAATTCGAATTCATCAGCATCGTGAGGACTGCCGATGCTCGGATCTGCCGGATGGTACATCAATTCTGTCACGCGAAGGGGAATGTTGGTGTCAACTACGTAATCGAGCTCTTCGAGTGCACTCCATTTCCCATCGATGAGAGTTCGCCCCAGAAGTTTTGTAGATCGATTCAATTCGATCGAACTCCCAGTCGTCACCGTGCCCACTAACTGAGCAGAGAAGAGAAAGTCCGAATCGTTAGCTCGCCTATTGAGTGCTTGAATCGCCAATATATTTTTCCCCGGAACTAAAACATCCTTGGGGTTGTCGATAGTAAAAGATTCGAAGACTCTCGCCTGACTATCTGAATGAGATCGGATCGCTTCGGAATTCCAAAGGAGCTCTTCAGGCACATTGACACTCTTGACTAATTTGCCATTGATAAAGGCCGCGAAGGCATCATCGTACTTAGCTTCCAAGAATAAGAAGGCGAATGCTCCCGGATCCGTAACATCAAATTCCACTCGTAAGTAGGCCGTCGTATTCCTTTCAAACATTTGCTCGTGAAGATCGAACTGGATGAGCTCTTGATAGCCATTACGTTCTTCGTATCCCAGAGGTTGAACTCCTTCAGGCCAAATATCATCATCAAAATTGGCTTCGATCCAATCCATGCCGAATCGTTCATCGCGAGGCACAAAAACTTTTACGGTATCACTCTCAGAGACCAGAACGGTTTCTTCACCCGCTGCTCCAACTTGGGCGAGTGGAGAGACGTCTCCACCGGGTAAACGAGGATCCGTGCCATCCAAGGTGTAAAGAACTTGCCCCTTAG